>JAGXFQ010000016.1 GCA_024637145.1 Desulfobulbaceae bacterium | reverse complement strand
TTATGCGCAGTGAGGTTAAGGCATGGGAGTCAGCAAGAAACGGGATGAAAGCCGGGGTCAACTGGCAATTTACTACCGAGGATGCCCGGACCAAACTGAAACGCCTTTATCCAACATTAGAGATGTGACAGAACACTAGTCCTTGAGTAAAAAAGAAAAACCGGATGCACCGCGACCAATGGAGAGGCACTGTGCGTCTCCTCCCCCCGCCCTTGCGGAGGTGGCAGAAAGCAGGTATTATCTCATGGTTTTTGGTGCGGAACGGTTCAGCCGGCTCCACTCTGTTTTTTAGCCAAAGCGCGCAACTAATCTTGAAATTTTCTCTCAAATCGCCTCTTGAGGGCTCTTCCAGTCGGCATTGTCCAGAAAATTTCCGCACAAATGGGAGACCCATTATGTCTAAAAAGTTTTTTTTCCTGTCGTTTCTTCTTTTTTGCCTGGCGTCTCCGCTCCAGGCGGAAATTATCACCGTTACCCAGGAACCTGCTGAGTTAAAACATCTGCGCGACACCTACAGGGAGCAGATGACCAACTCCTCCACGCCAGAAAAACTCAAGCAACTCCAAAGCGAATTTGAGGCGGCCAAAGAAAAAAGCCTGCAAGCCCCTGCTCTTAAGCAAAAGATCACCTCTCTGGAAAATAACCGCGATATTGAGGTCAAAAAAATCCAGACCCTTTATAATGACCGTATCGAGGCCCTCACCAAGGAGGCCATGGATTCCGTAGAGCGGAAATACCAGGTTGTTTTTGACAGCTTCAAAAATAAGTCGGTCAAGAATGTCAAAAACCAGTACATCCTTGACCTCAAAAGCCTAGAGGACAAGCTGATCCGCCAGAACAACCTGGCCGGCGCCTTGGTCGTCCAAACCGAGAGAAATAAGGCCATGGGCATTTCAGCCGCTTCCGTCTCCGTGACACCGGCCAGCAAGGCCGTGGAACCGCCAGCCCAACCAGCAGTGCCAAAGAAAGCGGCCAAAAAATCTGCGCCGCCTGCCCCTGAGGCGGCTGCAGTCCAGCCCACTGCTGCTCCTTCCCCCAAGATGAGCGCTGCCCATCCGCAGATTTATGCCAGCCAGACCCAGGGTCTGGCCGGCTCCGGCTCCAATGTTGCCAATAACGTCTATGCCTTTGATATCCCTATTTTCGGCAATCAAACCTGGCTCTCTTTCAACGGCTACGGCCGCGACACCAACCACTCCTCGGGCGAGGTGTACCTGATTACCCCTGCCGGTAAGCGCCATCAGGTGGCCAGTTGGTCCCCTGACCAACTGAAGGCCAACAATTATTACGGAGTGAAAAGCGCCAAAGATGTCCAGCCAATCAGGTCGGACATCTCCCAGCTCATGACCTCCACCGGCACCTACCAGGTGGAATTCATCTACCGGGACGGCAATGAGCCTCTGACCATCTACCAGGTGGAAATCAAGACCTGGTAACACCGCCTCTAGCCAAGGGTCCATAAAAAAATGCCGGCTGGAGATCTCTCCAGCCGGCATTTTTTTATGCGGTGCCATGAAACAGGCCGCTTCCCCCATTGGCGGGGGAAGCGGCCTCACTCCACTGTTTACTTCCTTGAGGAGACCTACAACATCTCCTTAAAGGCCTTACTGATGCCGGCGCTGTCAAGCCCCTGGGCGGCGTAGAGATCAGCCGGCTTGCCGGAGGCGCCGTAGCGGGTGACGCCCAGCCGTTTAAAGGTGGCGGCCAGGCCGTTATCGGCAATAATGGTGGCCACAATGGCGCCCAGGCCGGTATCCACATGGTGATCCTCCACAGTGAGCACCGGGCCCCTGTTGACCGCCTCAATAATAGCAGCTCTATCCACCGGCACCACAGAGGCCATCAGCAGTACCCCCACCTCAAGGCCCTCATCCCGCAAACCCTGCCAGGCCGCCATGACATTAGGGGTTACGGCGCCATAGGCAATGAGGGTGCCTGCTTTACCGGTCCGAACCCAGTCGCCCCGGCCCGGGGTAAAGCAGTAATCACCGCCAAAGAAAGGCGTGCCGTCTTCGGCAAGGACCATATCCATCTTGGAGCGGCCCATGCCCACAAAAACATTGCCGGGCTGCGCAGCGGCGGTGCGGATAACCCGGTCGGTCTGGTTGGGATCAGCAGGCAGATAAACGTTAAAGCGGAAATAATTACGCATCAGACCGATATAATCAATACCCTGATGAGTGGGACCATCTTCTCCTACATCCAGACCGCAGTGGGTGGCCACCACCTTGAAATTGGTCTCGTTGATGTCGGAGATGCGGTTCTGGTTATAGACCTCAGAGACGGCAAAGACGCCAAAGGTGGAGAAAAAGCAGACCACCTCTTCCCGGCTGATGGCAGCCCCCATGGAGGCGGCGTGATGCTCCTGGATACCGGCCTCAAAATAGGCAGTGGGGCTGTGCTTATGAAAAGCTCCCATCTTCACTGACCCTTCCAGATCACAGGAGATACCAGCGATCTTCATGTCCCCCCCGACATTATTGGCCTGGGCCAGACTGTGCAGGGCATTGCCATAGGCGGAACGGCAGTCGGTCTTGTGGTCGTAGGTGATGGGTTCGCCGGCCATGATGGCCGGATAACGGACCACGTTTTTGACTTTGGTGCCGGTGTCCACCGGGGCCTGGCGCAGCTCAGCCCATTTGTCAAAATCATTTTCCAGACCAACCTCCTTGAGGGCGACAGTCAGCTGCTCCTGGGTCAAGGGGGAACCATGATATTTGCAGAGATTTTCCATAAAGGAGACACCCTTACCCATGACGGTATGGGCCTCGATCATGGTGGGTTTGTCGCTCTTTTCAACCTGGCCCAGATAGGCCTTGCGGAAGGTCTGGAAGAACTTGTTGGTATCATGACCATCCTCAAGCTGCAGGACGTTCCAGCCCGACACCGCAAAGAGGCCGGCCACATCGATATCCATGATCTCCTCGGTGGTGCCGCAGATCTGGACATGGTTGCGGTCAACAATGACGATGAGATTGTTAAGTTTATATTTGTTAGCATAGCGCATGGCCTCGGCAATCTGGCCCTTCTGCTGCTCGCCGTCACCCATATAACAGATGACCTTCTGCTCCAGCCCTTTCATCTTAAAGGCCTGGGCCATACCCACGGCCGTGGAAAGACCCTGGCCCAGGTTGCCGGTATCCCATTCCACACCGGGAACGATACGCTCCACATGCCCGGGAAAGCCGGAACCGGCCCGCCGGAAACCGGTGAGAAAATCCTTTTCTGAAAAATAGCCGTTTTCAGCAAGCACGGAGTAGACCCCGGGAGAGACATGACCGATACTCATCACCACCCGATCCCGGCCCTGCCACTGGCTGTCCTGGGGATTATGCCTGATGCAACCATAGGTCACCAGGAGCATATCCAGAGTGGAAAGGGAGCCGCCGGGATGACCGGAGGAGGCCAGGGAAGTGGCCAGCAGAATGCGGCGGGTGCAGACCTTGCGCATCTCTGCCAGTTTTGCAATTTCATCGCTGGTGAGCTCGGTATTTTGCAGGTTCAGGGCCAGTGCCAGTGCCATTATTTCTTCTCCGTTTTTTATGGTCTACAGTGATAATGCCGCTGAAAATCAGGGATTCTCACCTTTATATGTTCCAAAAAGATCTGTTGTGGTTTAAAAACCAGGACCGAACCGGTGGTTTCCTGGAAAATGGCCGCCATCTTACCCTTAATCACTGGAAGTCGCGAGTGAAAATATGCAGCCACCCCCCTTTCGCATTGGCCCGCTCACCATTGACCAGCCCTTTGCTCTCGCCCCCCTGGCCGGCTACACCGACCTCCCCTTTCGCCTGCTCTGCCGCGAGTTCGGAGCAGGGCTGGTCTATTCGGAGATGATCTCCTGCCACGGCCTGGTGTATGATCAAAACAAGACAAAAGAGATGATTGCCACCGTCCTTAAAGAGCAGCCCCTGGCCCTGCAGCTCTTCGGCAGCGAACCGGAGATCATGGCCCAGGCCGCAGCTCTTATCGACAAAGAGCCGGTGGCCATCATTGATATCAATATGGGCTGCCCGGTGCGCAAGGTGATCAAAAAAGGGGCGGGCAGCGCCCTGATGCAGTCGCCGCGTCTGGCCGAAGAGATCATCCGCCAGGTGGTGGCGGTCACCCGTAAACCTGTGACCATCAAGATCCGCACCGGCTGGAACCATCACGCCATCAATGGTCCGGAATTCGCCCAGATGGCTGAAGAAGCCGGGGCAGCGGCCGTGGCCATCCATGCCCGCACCTGGAGCGACGGCTTTTCCGGCCCGGTGGACTATGGCGTGATTGCCAGAGTCAAGGAAGCGGTCACCATCCCGGTGCTGGGCAACGGCGATATCCACAGCTACGACCAGGGCTTAACGCTCATGCAGGAGACCGGCTGCGACGGGGTAATGATCGGCCGCGCCGCCCTGGGTGCGCCCTGGATCTTCTCACCGACCATCAATATCGAACCCTCCCGCAACTTGCGGCTGAAGGCGCTCAGCCGCCATCTGCAGCTCATCGAGCAATACCTGCCCGCCGAACGGCTGCTGGGCAAGATCAAGAACCACGCCGCCAAATACGTCAAAGGGATTCCAGGCAGTTCTACGTTCAGAAGAAAGATTTTTGAACAAACATCGTTTAAAGACCTGCTGGCCTATATTTATAGTTTGCTCCAAGACAAATAGAAAAGCTGCGTCAATTTGCCTTTTTGCTTTACAAGCACATGGTTTTCAGAGATAACCCAAGGTATTATGTTATATTTTCGTCGTTTCAAAAACTTACGCCTCACCTGCTTTGCTTTTTCTCTCTGGCTTTCAGTACTTGCCATCTCTTCAACACCCAGCTTTCTTTACGCTGCCCCGGGCGATATACTTTTCAGTGACGATTTTGAACGTGCCGAATTGGGGGCCGACTGGACTGTTGCGCCAATTGGCGGCGGTGATGCGGGCATTGGCACACACACTGCAAGTTCCGGCACAAGCTCCATGTACAGCCGTTGGGATGAAGTAACCGTCACCAGTAATACCTTCGACCTTTCCGCCCGACCGGCAGCGTCCTTAAGATTTTGGCTACGCATCGGCGATGACGCGTTCAGCGAAGACCCTGAGGCTACAGGTGCTGAAGATCTACTTGTTGAATATCTCAACAATTCCGGCACCTGGTTACCCCTGATTCGTTACCAAGCAGGAGTTTCGCCAGGACAAATATTCACACCAAACCTCCGGCTGCCTGCAGATGCTTTCCATGCAGGCTTTCAGTTTCGCTTTCATCAAGCCGGCGGCGACGGCGAAGACTGGGACTATTACCATATTGACGATGTCATACTAACTGAAGCGGTTCCTATCTCGCCTATTATAGGCGGTTTTTGCGATGATTTTGAGTCTGGCCTTGCCAACTGGCAGGTACTGTATACAGGCATTGGTGATGCAGGTATTGGCACCCAAACGTTTAATTCCGCAGGAAACAGCCTCTTTTTGCGATGGGGACCAGTCACTGTCGAATCGAACCCTTTGGACTTCCGTAGCGAAACAGGTGTTACTGTAAACTTCTGGCTCCAAAGGGGCGATGATGCTTTCAGCGAAGCCCCGGACACAGGTGAAAATTTTGTGGTTGAATATCTCAACGATGCCGGTACCTGGATTTTGCTGGAAACCTTTGACGGTGGAGGAACACCCGGAGAAATTTTCAGCCGATCTTATACTCTGGGAGCCGATGCCCTGCACGCAGGGCTCAAGGTTCGCTTTCGTCTACTAGCTGGCAGTAATGCGGATTGGGACTACTGGCACCTGGATGACTTTTGTGTCACTCCCATTCCGCCTCCAGCAACCATGGATCTTCGCCTCGATGAGTGCGCTTGGAGCGGCACCAGTGCCGATGTTCTTGACAGCAGCGGCAACAACCTGCACGGCACTGCCATTGGTAGTCTGTCGCCCCTGGATATCGCCGGGGAAAACGGCGGCATGTGCATGGCGGCCAACCTCACCGGCGGTCCTTACATCGAGGTGCCCGACAACGCTCTGCTTGACATCAGCGACAATCTCACCATCATGGCCTGGGTCAAGCCGAATGCGATTCCGGCCAGCGGTCTTAAAACCATTCTGTCAAAAGATGAAAACTACGAGTTCCACATTGACAGCAACGGCCATATCTACTGGTGGTGGAACGATGCCGGCGGTACCGACCACACCCTGACCAGCTCCGCCACCTTAAACGCCGGCACCTGGTACCATGTGGCCATCCGTTTTAGTGGCGGCACCGCCACCATCTTTATCAACGGCCAGCCGGACGTAATCGCCACCGGCTACCCGGCCAGCCTGGGGACCAATGGGGATCCTCTGCAGATTGGGGCTGATCAGGGAGTCAGCGGCCGCGAGTTTGAGGGCGTGATCGATGAGATACTTATCTTCGCCAGCGCTCTCAGCAGTTCCCAGATCAATCTCATCTACACCAATGAAAGCACCGATCTCGACTATGACGCTACCCCCCGCAGCTGCGCCACCTGCGCCACTGCCTTGGCCTACTATCAGCTCGACGAGTTGGCCTGGGGCGTGGTGATGGACAGCAGCGGCAACGGCAACGACGCTGCTGTCACCGGCACGGTCACCCCCAATGATAGCGCCCCGGCGCTGCCAGGCAGTCCCGGCACCTGTGCCTACGCCGAAATTAACCTCAACACCTCAGATAACACCCACGACGCCATCGACACAGGGCTCGATGTCAACGATGACATCGGCAACGCCGGCACCATCAGTTTCTGGTACAAGAGCAATGAACCATGGGACGGCAAGAACGGCGACCGCCAACTCTTCGACGCCTCTATGGCCAACTGGTTCCCTTTGTGGGGCAAATACTTCTTCCTGGTCCTGCGCGACAACAGCAAGATTCGTTTCGGTCTGAAGGACAGCAACAACAACGGCTTCACCATGGACACCGGCAACAATAATTATGGTGTTGACGAGTGGGTCCATATCGCCGTCAGCTGGGATCTGGGCACCGACGAGATGCACATCTATCTCAACGGCAACCTGCAGGCCTCCCAAAACATCAGCAGCACAGGCAGCCTCGGCGACCTCGACACCCTCTATGTCGGCGACAACCGCTCCACCTATCTTCGCAGCGGCTCCAGCGGCAACTCCGCAAACGGCGCCGTTGACGAGATCAGGATCTACAACTCGGCCCAGGATCAGGCAGCCATCCAGACCGACATGAACGCCACCCATCCCTGCACGGGCACAGGGCCTGACCATTACGCCATTAGCCACAGCGGCCTTGGCGTCACCTGCGAGGCAGAGCCGGTGACCATCACGGCCCACGACAGCCTCCACAATCCGGTCAGCCCGGGTACTACCATCACCATCAGTACGACACAGGTGGCCGACGGTTGGGGCCTGCAGAGCGGCACTCTTGCCAACTTCGTCGATCTGGGCGGCGGGCGGGCTGAGTATACTTTTGCCGGCGGTGAAAGCAGTGTGGTGCTGCTCATGACCAGGCTGACGCCGGCAGTGATTAATACCGATATCACGGACGGCTCCAGCACCAGCGAGAGAAGCGGTAGCGCCACTGTGCTGGAAGATCTGCCCCTCGATTTTCGAGATGCTGCCTTTCGCTTCTACGCCGACGGGGTGGCAAGCAATATCGGCACTCAGATTGCCGGCAGGGAGTCCAACCTGGCACCGGGAAGCCAGACCCTGACCTTGCGGACTGTCCAGACAAACACCGACACCGGTGCCTGTGAGCCACGCCTGGTTGGCAGCCAAAGTATCGAAATGGCCTTTGAATGCGTTGATCCTGCAACCTGCAAGACCGCAAACGGAGTGACTATCACCGGTATTGACAGCGGCGGTGGTGCCATCACCAATAGTGCCATCAGCGACAACCCGCAAGGATCGGTAACGAGCTACACCACTGGCACCCTGGAATTTAATGCCACGGGTATGGCGACCTTTATCATGCGTTATTCAGACGCCGGCCAGATCGGCCTGCACATCCGCAAGGATATTGCCGCCCAGCCCCCTGAGCCAGCCATCACCCTCATTGGCAACAGCAACACCTTTACCGTGATGCCGGCCGGTCTCTGTGTTGAGTCGCCTGATGCCAACAGCGACTGTCTCGCCATTGACAGGGACGGCGATTCTGACGTGGATGACGATGATTACGCACTCTGCTCGGTCTTCACTCCTGCCGGACAAAATTTTAATTTTACAGTCCGGGCGGTGGCCTGGGAAGCGGCAGGGGAAACTAATACCGACTTTTGCACAGGCAACAACGTCACACCTAATTTTCAGTTAAACAATATTGCCATCGCAAATAATGTTGTTGCTCCCATGAGTGGTAGCAAAGGTACTATCAGCATAAACGGTTTTGACATGGTTGATGCCGACAATGGTCAAAACACTATGAACCAATCGGTTTCCGAAGTGGGAGTTTTCAGCTATACAGCAACAGCTCCTGCCTATTTTGGTGAAACAATCGCAACCTCTACAAGTGCAAATATCGGTCGTTTTACGCCAACCCGCCTCAACTTGGCCGCCAATATTCCGGCATTTGCGCCTTTCTGTAGCTCTGCGGGAGTTGATTTCGTCTATTTAGGCCAGGAGTTTGGTTTTAGCACAGATCCAATTTTCACCATCAGCGCACTGAACACTAGTGACAACCCTGTCAACAATTACGCCGGCAGCTTCTTGAAATTATCCAACTCAGCAGCAAATCGCAGTTACACTAATAATGTTTTAACAACAGTCGCCACTTTAAGCCGTACCACTGACGGCGGAAATGCCGTTTTAGAAGGCAACGACGATTATAACGGATCTTTCACGTTAGCCGTATCCGGCGATCGGCTTACTTACGCCAAACCCGTCGTTCCTGAGATGTTCTTTCTTCCATTGATCCACCTCGTTCTTGCCCCAACTGATATCACTGATAGTGACAATATCTGTTATGATCCTGATACCGACGGCATCTGTAATTCTTTCCAAATTAGCGATATTACCAGCACAGCCTTTCAAGGATGGGGACGTCTCATCATGCAGAACAACTACGGCCCAGCGACAGAAAACCTCTCCCTGCCTCTTTTCACAGAATATTTTGACGGCACCAATTTTGTACCCAATATTTACGACATTTGCAGTCAAGTTACGCTCTCCTTCAGCAACTACACCGACAACCTCAATCCTGGAGATACCTGCGTGGAAGATACCGGCAGCCCAGGAGTGAGCGGTTTCGGCTGTGCCATTGCCGGTTTAGCAGCGGAACAATTTAGCGAACCTCCCACAGCAGGTGACTTTAACCTCCATTTCCATGCTCCCGGCATTGGCGATGAAGGGTCGGTACGAGTCACTGTAACCGAGGAATCAGGTGGCAGCTGGCTGCAGTTTGACTGGGACGGGGACGGCGCCCACGACAACGACCCAAGCGCCACTGCCACCTTCGGCATCTACCGCGGCAATGACCGGATCATCAACTGGCGGGAGATTATCCAATGAGGTGTTACGCTCAAGGCGGCCAGCAGGGTTTTACCCTCATTGAACTGATCTCCATCATTCTGCTGATTGGCGTTATCTCTGTGGTGGCCACGGCAAAATGGCCGGGAAATATGAAGGAGGAGGCGGCAGTTAAAGAGTTTAAGCGGGCCATCCGCTATGCCCAGCATCAGGCCATGACCAGGCAGTACATCACCACCAGCAATGACGCCTGGGGAATGGCAATCAATGGCAACGCCTATAGCATTAAACGGCAGGTCAGTGCTGAAAATGTCCCCGACTTCACCAACCGTAACCTCCTGGATGATGCCAGCATTACTATTTCAGACCCAGGCGATCTCTGGTTCAACGGCCTGGGTGAGCCTATTGATGCCACAGGAGTTCCCCTGACTGCTCCAGCCACCGGCATAACTTATACCATTGCCGGAACCAAGCAACTTACAGTCTGCCTGCAAACAGGTTACGTTGTGGAGGGTGCTACATGCCCCTGATCCCCACGTCACGCCATCACAAAAAAAACGGTTTCACCCTGATTGAACTGATCATCACCATTATCATCATGGGCTTTGCCGCCGTTATCATCCTCCCTTACTTCGCCGCTGTCACCCACAGCCCGGACCCGGTTTTAAGGGAAAAGGCCATTGCCCTGGGCCAGTCCATGATGGATGAAATTCTTACCAAGCGCTGGGACAAAAACACTCCTAACGGCGGCGGGCCGATCTGTACGTCAGAATCAACATCGCCAACGACTCGAACTTCTATCACTGTCACCTGCGACTTCACAGTGCCATCCGGGACACTGGCTTCTTCTATTGGTCGTGACCCAGGAGAGGACTCAGGGGCAAATCAACGTGCCAACTGGAATGATGTCGATGATTATCATGGCCTGACCGAACCGCTGGGCGGCCTTTTTTATGATCAGACAGGCGCCTTGCCAATACCAGGGAGCTGGACCGGTTTTCAGCGCAACGTCACAGTTGACTATATCCCCAGCAACACAGCAGAGATAGATACCTCCCTGGCAATTTCCGCAGGGAGTCTCGCTACGAATGCAACCGACACCAAGCGCATCATCATCACCGTTACCTCTCCCCTTGGCGAAACCTTTCAGTTCGTGGCGGTATCATGCAATTTCTGATAAGTCGCCGCCATAAAAAAATGGGCCTCTCCTGTGAAGAAGGCTTTACCCTCATAGAGATTATTACCGTTATTGTTTTGCTGGGCATTATCGGGGTGATGGGCAGTGAGGTTATCACCACCAGTTTCAGGGGGTTCGCGCAAACCGACGCCTCCATGGAGCTCTTTGAAGAGGGGAAACTGGCCTTGATGCGGATGGAACGAGAAATCCATCACATGGTACCCAATGCCATTGATGATCCGAGCGGAGGATCGGATATTACCTTCGGCCTCATTGACGTTAACACTCTGACCGCAGCCGCTCCTTCCATCACTGGACAGTATCAACCTGTAGGCGCTAGTCTTAACATTCGTGACTTAAGCAATAATGCCCTGGACGGTGTACTTATCTCCATTTACAATACTAGCTGGTCTGACTTCAGTATTTTTCCTGGTGCTCTTACCAACCGTAAAATCTATAACACCACCGCCGCCGGGATAAACATGACCTTAGACAAGGCCGTGCTCGGTGGCCACTCCGCCAGCAAACGTTATTACCCTGTCCAAAAGGCCATTAGATACAGTCTTACGGGTACCGTACTTAATCGTTCCGAGGCTCCTGTGACTACGAACACCGACTTTGTTAATAATTTTGGCACCAAATACCCTCTCCTCAGCCACATTCAAGCCCGCACCCTCAGTTTCAACTATACGCCGCCAAGCCTCACCAGTAACGCCTTGGTGCGAGTTAATTTCTCTTTGACCCGTGATGAAATCACCCTCGATTTTCACAAAGAAATTCAGGTGCGCAATGCTCCGTAGCCCTTTAGCAAACCAGGAGGGTATCGGCCTGATTGCCGCCATCTTCCTCATCGTGGTGGTGGGCATGTTTGGGGTACTTATTGCCCGTTACACCATGATCTCTTCACAGGCATCTGCCGAAGATTATCTCTGGAGCCAGGCCCTCTATGCCGCTGAATCTGCTGCCCGGCTCCGCATCCTTACCCATGATGTAGCAGGTGGCCTTGGTGGCTGGACCGATCGAACAATAAACACCTTTAACACCACAATCACCACCGGCCCGACCCAATTCGGCACCTCCGGTATTTGGGAGATTCACTCCGAGGCCACTCGAGCAGGCGTCACTCGCACCATTGAAGTCAGATATACGACGACTCCCTAATCACCACCCTGCCCCATCAACCTGTTATCAGGTTGTGCTTTTGGCCAACCCAGGCGTTTTTTTCGCCTTTTCAGGCCCATAATCCATAACAACAGTTGGGACTCCTCCCAAAACATGGTATGCAATCCTATAATTCTACAGAGTTAAAAGTCTTTAGATACTCTTTTTCTAAGCTGAACGGGGGCCACTATGCAGCTGCACCGAGATGAACGAGGATTCACCCTCATTGAGATGATCATTGTCATCATTCTCCTGGGCCTGTTATCGTCCATGGCCATCCCCTACTATCTTGACATGCAGACCGAGGCCAAAATAGCTGCTGTAAAAGGCAAGCTGGCAGCCATCCGGGGCGGAATCGAACTGGCCCACGCCAAGATCCTGATCTCCGGCGTCAACACCGGCCCCACGGGTGATAATCCTGACTGGCCCACTCTGGAAGAGATACGCAGTAATGCCCTGGTTCTCGCCACCCGGCCCGAGCCCCTGCGTAATTTACGCCTGGTGAGAACAAACGACTTCTCCACCCAGGCGGGCCAGGCCCTGCCCACTGTCAATCTGCCTGATATGACCAGCGGCATGGCCGGCCGCCCGGCCGGGGTTGCTGGCCGCTCTCTCCAGGAGGCGATTAATAATCCGCGCCTTGCCAGCGAGTCAACCGGCTGGGCCTACTACCCGGGCGATGAACGGGATGCCAACGGCCAGACCATGGGCGCCATTTTTTACATCAACGACGACCGGGCCTACACCGACAATGTCGATGGCTCCGGCCGCGTGCCGGCAAACTTCTAAGAGAGTCAACCGCCCCTTTAGCGGTAAATAACCACTTCAGACAGCACCCCAGGTAAGACTCCTTGAGCAAACTTTATGACACCCTGGAAAAGATCCAGGAACAGGAGACCGACACCACCCCGGCCCAGAAGGCGTTCACACCGCCACCGGCCCGCAGAACCAGCCGGTTTGTGCCGCTTTTAGTTGGTGTACTTATGGTCATCGCCCTTGTGATCGCCAGCTACACCCTGCCGCTCTTCAACAAGAACCTTGCCCGGCAACAAAAAAAAGCTGAGATGCGCAGACCAGCAGAGCAGCAGGCCGTAAGCTCCCGGATTTCCCGACCTGCTCCCCAGGTAGCCGAAGATGAAAAGAGAGCCGGCCCGGCCCAAGGGGAATATTTCAACAACCACGCCGTCAGCCTGAGCGCCCAAGGCGAGACCTGGACCGCCCTCTATTATCTCGACAAAGCAAGCAGAGTGGCCCCCAAGCAGCCGGAACCCCTCATCAACATGGCTCTCATTTTGACGCAGATGGATCTCGGCTTTCCGGCCGGCCGCCTTTTCAAAAAGGCCTACCAGCTTGACCCGGAGAACGAGTATCTCCGCCAGGCCATGGAGCTCGCCATCGCCAAGCAGGTGCTGCCCCCTGACTTTTACAAAACAATGCCGCTCCCGGCCAGGAAGGGGACCTGATCCATGCAGTGGCCCTTTGCCAACAACACAAAAAGGTACGCCCTGGTGGGAGAACGGAGCCGGTCCTTGCTCACTATTCAGAACCAGAATCGGGCCGGGGTCACCACGGTTACCCCCTTGGGATGGACGGATTGCGCCCTTGCCGAGGCCAAGGGCGTCCATCAGGTCATGGCCAATGTTGCCACCCCCAAGGGTACGGTTGCCCTTTCCCTGCCCCTGGAACAGTTTGAAGTCTTGAGTCTTACCATCAACAAGGTGCCCCGTGAGGTGATCGCCAAAATTCTGCCCTACCATATCAGCAAGGTCTTTGACGAACCTTTATCGTTATTTATTTATGACTGGCAGGTTGTTAAAGAATTGAAAGACTCTCTGCAACTCAATGTCTTCCTCTTTCCGGCCGCCATGTTTCAGGATCTTCGCACCACCCTGAACCACTATGATTTAAACCCGACCAGCCTGGAACCTGACGTCTTTTCCGCCTGTGCCTATCTTGAGGCGGGTTCCCAGCTCCAAGCAGGTGAGGCCAGCATGATTGCCCTCCTCTGGCCGAAATCCATTTCCATTGCCATCTACGACAAAGAAACCCTGGTTTTGACCAGAAATGTGCAACTGAAAAAGCCGCTCCAGGTGCATGGGCCTAAAGACCTGCCTCCAGCCGACCTGGAAAAAAGACGGGATGACCAACGGCTCCAGGAGCCGGACAGCGCATCCGCGCCGGCAGCCTCCCTTTTCGACTCTGACCAAGATGACCTGCTGGCGGATTTTCTCATCGCCAAGAAAAAGGAGGCGGAGGGTGCGGCTCAAGAAGCAGCCCCTGGCCCTAATGACCAGGAGTTTTTCTCCGGCCAGCCGGAGAGCCCGCAAGACCGGGCCACCGGTGCCACCTGGCCGGCGTATCTCAGTCATGTGGCCCTGGAACTCATGCGGACCCGCGACTACTTCAACTCCGTGGTCAAGGGCAATCAGGTCAAAACCGTTTTTGTGGGTGGCGCAGAGGATGCCTGGCAGCCCCTCTCATTGGAACTGACCAACAGCCTGGATATCAACATCAAACATCTCATGGCACCAGAACGCGCCACCTTTGGGGATCCTCTCTTTGAGGCCGTGAGCATCGGCGTGCTCAGTTAGGGGAAACAGATCATGCAACAACGTCTAAATCTGGTTCCGCAAAAGCCCTTAGCTGAAAAGGTAAAACGGCTTATTCCTTTCATCTTCGGCACCCTGGTGCTGTTCCTTGTTGTTCTCTTTTTCCTGTGGGTCCAGATTTTAAACAGCCACTTGACCGCCTTGAACAACACGATCGCCCATATTGAAGAGCAGGCGAGCCAGGCCACCGAGTTAAACGATCAAATTGCCGACTTGAAGAAGAATCTCCTGGCAAAAGAAGCGGCCATTGACCAAAAAACAGCGACGGTGGCCAGACTCTCAAAAATCAGCGGCCAGAAAAAGAAATTCAGCCAACCACTGAGCCTGATTGCCTCCCTGCTGCCCGAGACCATTCGCTGCCGGGCAATCTCCTTCGCCGGTGCCGAAGGCACCCTACAGGGGACCGCCCTAGATTATGATGATCTGATCCGGTTCATGAGAAACATGCAGGACCTTCCTGTTTTCAAGAGGGTATCCCTTTCCGTTACGGACCGGGCAGGCGACAACAACCAGGAACGGATTCAATTCACCATTCTTCTCAAGCTGGTCTGAGTAGAGAAGCCTTGGTGGCAAGCAGATACTATTATGAAGTTTAAAGCAAAAGAGATACCAGCAGCCCTTAAGAAGGCCTACCACCTCATGCGGGCCGATCCGGAACTTGCCCTGCAGGTGCGTCAACTGGTTCTTATTCTGATTATCGGGCTGGTCCTCGCCTATGGGGCCTCTGCACTTTTTATCACCCCCCGCCAGGAGACCATCACCCAAAGGCAAAGCCATATTCAAGAAATTCAGAGCCGCTCAACTGCCGGCCAGACCGAC
Source organism: Desulfobulbaceae bacterium (assembly GCA_024637145.1). GTDB lineage: Bacteria > Desulfobacterota > Desulfobulbia > Desulfobulbales > SURF-16 > BM506. The sequence goes on along the minus strand of JAGXFQ010000016.1, from coordinate 101,979 downwards.
CTGCTGGCCGGCCATCTCCAGAAAATGGCTCAGGATATCAGCAAAAAAGAGCAGACCCTGGCAGTTCTTACCCTGCAGGAAGAACTGCTTCGTGAACAATGGCAAAAACAGGGGGATGATGACCGCTTTCATCAGGTCATTTTCACTTTGACCAGCTCAGCGCCGGTGGACATCCAACCAGACCTTTTGAAGATGAGCCAGCTGGAGCCCCGGTCTCTTGACGGCTTCACCCTTTTCCCCGTTCACTTGGAGGGCAGGAGTTATTTTGAAAATATTTTTCCCTATCTTTGCTTTTTGGAAACCAGCCCGGAAATAGGGTTTCTGGACAAGATTGAACTGCTCATCCATGCCGATGATCCTGCTGACAAGGCACCGGTATCTTTCCAAATAGATGTCGGCCGGCTGGAGGTCAATCATGGCTTTTAGGAGACCTTTTTTCCAGAAAAAACAGGGGCTGGCTATCATCCTTGCCGCCGCTCTCAGCCACTTCCTGCCAACCCAGACGGTTGCCCTTGCCGAGTCAGAACCGCATTACAAGATGGTGGAACTGCCTCCCTCCCCCCTGGTGACCACCAGTCAGACCCCGGAGAGGGATCCCTTTAACTGGCCTACCACCCATCGTCTCCGGCTCCGTCAGATCACAGAGGCCGAGCAGGACATCTTCGTTGATTTTACCCTGCAGGCTATTATCTGGAGCCCAGCAAAGCCCCAGGCCGTCATTAACGGCCAGCTTGTGGCTGTTGGCGACATGGTAGAGGGGGCCCTGATCACCCATATTAGCCAGACCAAGGTCTTGCTCTCCAAAAACAGCCGAACGCACACCATGCAGTTTGATACCTTAGACATCGATTTTGGCCAACAGCCAGACGCCAAGGGAACCTCTGATGACACCTGATAAGCACCATTCTTTTCGCGGCACCTGCCTTTTTATCCTTTTTCTCTTTGCCTTGTTGCCCCTGGCCAAGGGAGCGCAGGCCTCTCAGCTGGTGGAGAAGCTGCGCGACTATCCCGCCACCCTGCAATGCGAAAATCTCGAGGTGGCCACCCTGCTGCGGGCCGTGGGCAGACAGGCGGGTATCAATATTTATGTTGCCGACTCCATCAAGGACACCATTTCCTTTGAAATGGCTCAGGTCTCCCTCTACGATGTCTTCGAACTGGTCATTGCGGCCAAGAATCTCCACTATTCAGAGACCCAGAGTGCCATTTTTGTCGAAACGGATGAGGCCTACAAAAAGGCCCGCAAAGGGATTGTAACCGCCCGAATCTGCACTGATTACGGCAACAGCAGCAAACTAAAGAGCCAACTTGATCACCTCCTCAGCGACCAGGGTATGATCACTGCCACCAATAATGACAGTTGCCTGATCATTAAGGACCAGGAGGGCAATGTCGAGGAGATAAAGGCCATGCTGGCCCAGATTGACAAACCCATCCCCCAGATCCATATCAAGGCCCGGATAGTGGTGGTGAGCAAGGAAGGACGCGAGCAACTGGGAATCAAATGGGGGGCCGACAACTTCAACCACCCCATTACCGCCGGCTGGAAAAACGGCACGCCAGTGACCATTACCGGCGATGCCGTTGCTGATCTTGGCATATCTGCCGCAACTTCGGCCATGAACATCGGTTTTATCTGGGATAACGTCAACCTCAATATCGATCTGCAGGCCATGGCCCAGGACAACCTGCTCCATGTCCTCTCCACCCCTTCCCTGCTGGTGCTGGACGGCCACGAGGCGGAAATAAAACAAGGCAAGGAAGTGCCCTACACCTCGCAGACCAATGACATGATCAACACCGAGTTCAGAGAGGCCAACCTCAGCCTCAAGGTGACCCCGAAGATCATCAAGAATGTCTTTGTCAACCTTGATGTGGATGTCACCAACGACAGTATCGACCAGTCATCTGCCGTGGGGGGCGAGCCCCTCATCAACCGCCAGGAAATCTCCACCAATCTCTTCCTGGAAGACAAAGTCACGGTGGTTATCGGCGGCATCCATGTCAGCGGCGATGATATCGGCAAGGGGCGGGTCCCGGGTCTCTCCTCCCTACCCATCCTGGGCAACCTCTTCAAAAATAAAGAACGGACCCTGGAAAATTACGAACTGATGATTTTTCTCACCCCCACCATTATTTCCATGGAGCAGATTGCCGGCCACGCCAAGGAGCAGGACGCCCTGGTGGATGAGGCCCTGAGTAAGGATGTGCATAAAGAATTTCTGCCGGCAACCTTTAAAAAGCGCGCAGATTGAGCACTAAAAGAAGCAAGGAGTGTACTGTAAAAAATTGGCCATGAACCACCTGAGATTTTTTGGCATAGAGGAAGAGCCGTTTCGGCTCACCCCGGATCGTGATTTCTATTTTCCCTCCCGCTCCCACTCGGCGGTGACCGAAGTGGTCCGCTACGGTCTCGATTCCGGGGAGGGCTTTCTGATGATCTATGGCGAGGTGGGCACGGGCAAGACCATGTTGCTGCGCAAGCTGAGTTCGTATCTGCACAGCCACTATGAGACGGCCTATATCATCTCCCCCCAGCTTTCACCACGGGAGCTGCTCTTTGCCATCCTGCAGGATCTCGACGTGGTGGAGCATGACGCCAACACCCTGCCCGCCCCGGCCCTCTTTCAAAAGATCTATGACTATCTGGTCAGCCGCAATCCCCTGGGCAAACGGCTGCTGGTCATCATAGACGAGGCCCAGAATCTGCCGGAGGAGTCCATTGAGCAGCTGCGCCTTTTGTCAAATTTTGAGACCGACAAGCGGAAACTGCTGCAGATCCTACTGGTGGGCCAGCCTGAACTGAAGGCGAAGATCTACAAACCCTCCCTGCGCCAGCTGCGGCAACGGATCACTATTTCCGAGACCCTGCTGCCCCTCTCCCGAGCTGAAATGGCAGCCTATATCAACTTCCGGCTCAACCGGGTGGGCCGCCCGGACCTGACTCCGGCGGCCGGCATCACCAAGATGATTCATCGCTATACCAACGGCACCCCCCGGCTGGTTAACAAACTCATGTCGCGGACCCTGCTCATGGCCTATGCCGGCCAACAGCAATATATTGACAAAGAAAATATAAAAGATGCCGTGGAATCCCTGGATATGAAGCCTCTCCTCACCTTTTGGGGTACTCTGCGCAAGGCATCGGCATGATCCATCTCTCTTCAGGCACCTTATAGACCATGGTAAAAAAACGTTTTGGCGACATATTAGTCGATGGCGGCCTCATCACCGGTGCCCAGCTGGCACAGGCCCTGAAATTCGGCCGGGAAAACGATATCAAACTGGGACAGGCCCTCATCGACCTGGGCTTTGTAACAGAAGAGGCAGTGGCCCATACCCTGTCGCGCCAGCTGCAGATCCCCTTTGTGGACTTGAACAAAATTGTTCTCGACCCTGAGATAGTCGCTATTATCCCCGAATCCGTGGCCCGCAAAAACAAATTGCTGGCCATTGGCAAGAGGCCGGGTGAAATCCTGGTGGCCCTGGCCGACCCCCTCAATATCTTCGCCATTGATGCCGCCGCCCACCACATCAAGGGCGTCCTGGTGCCTTGTGTGGCCATGGAATCCCTGCTGAACACGGCCATTGACCAGCAATATGGCGGCATAGCGACCAGGCCCGGTTCCAGCTTGTCGGGGGAAGGTGAAGAAAGTGAGGCCGTGGCCGCCATCAACGACATCCTCCTCCAGGCGGTGCGGGCAGAGGCCAGTGATATCCATATTGAGCCGGATGTCCAAGAGGTGCGGGTCCGCTGCCGGGTCGACGGAATTCTGCGGAATATCCGCACCTATTCCCTGGAGATGCATCCCAATCTGATTTCCCGCATCAAAATCATGAGCCAGCTCGATATCGGCGAGCGGCGCAAGCCCCAGGACGGCCGTATTGAAATCCCCATCTCCGGCAAGGAGTTTGACATCAGGGTCTCCATTCTGCCCCTGCGCAACGGCGAGAAAGTGGTCATGCGTCTGCTGGATAAGAGCAAGGTGAAAATTGACCTTGCCGATCTTGGTTTTGAACCTGAGCAGGAAAAAATCTTCCGGCACCATCTGGCCATGCCCCATGAGATCATCCTGGTCACCGGCCCCACCGGTAGCGGTAAGACCACCACCCTCTACGGTGCCCTCAACAAGATAAACAGCCCCGGCAAAAACATCATCACCGTGGAAGATCCGGTGGAATATGACCTGGCCGGGGTCAATCAGGTCCAGGTCAACATCAAGGCCAACCTCACCTTTGTCTCGGCCCTGCGCTCCATCCTCCGCCAGGACCCGGATATTATCATGATCGGCGAGATCAGGGATGTGGAGACCGCCGAGATCGCCATCCAGGCCGCCCTGACCGGCCACCTGGTTCTCTCCACTCTGCATACCAACGATTCCTGCGGGGCCGTGGCCCGTCTCCTTGACATGAAGATCCCACCCTTTTTAATCGCCTCCTCTCTGGGCCTGGTTCTGGCCCAGCGCCTGCCCAGGCGCCTCTGCCCGCACTGCAAAGAGACCGTGGAGATCACCCCTGCCCTGGCCGAGCTTTTCCACTGGCTCCCCGAAGATGAACTCCTCATTTACGGGGCCAAGGGCTGCCCCCACTGTGAAGATACCGGCTATCGGGGCCGCATAGCCATCTATGAACTCCTTGAGCTCTCCAAGGTCATCGAAAAGATGATCATGGAACAGGCATCCTCCCATGAGATCGCCCGCCAGGCCGCCCTGGAAGGTTTCCAGAATCTCCGCCAGGCCGGCCTGGCCAAGGTGGTGGCCGGCACCACTTCCCTGGACGAAGTGCTGCGCCTCTCCCTGGGGCATAAAGAGTAATTATGGCTGCCTTTTATTATGAGGCCATTGATGGCCGCGGCCTTGCCCAGCAGGGCGTCCATCAGGCCGAGCTGGTCCGGGATGTGGAGAAGTGGCTGCAGAGCCAGCACCTGACCCCGGTCCGCATCATGGCCACCGAGGAGCTCGCCGGCGCCAGCGCCCCGGCGGAGAGAAAGATCTCTCTCCTCCAGAAATGGCAGGGCATCACCCTGGAGGACCATATCCTCTTCTGCCGGCAATGCTCCACCCTGCTTGGGGCCGGCATTGATATGCTGCGCACCCTTACCATCCTCGCCAAACAGGTTTCCAATCCCCTTCTGCACCAGGTACTTGTCACCATCCGCACCGATATCGAACAGGGCGAAAGTCTCGGCGATGCCTTTGAGAAACAGCCCAAGTTTTTTTCCGTCCTCTACCGCAATATTATCCGGGTGGGTGAGGAGTCGGGCAGCCTGGACACCTCTTTTCTCTATATGGCCGATCTCCTGGAAAACGAGAAGGCGATCCAGGAACGGATCAAGGCCGCCACCCGTTACCCAAAAATCGTCATCGTCGCCCTCTTTTCCGCCACCTTCTTTCTGATGAGCTATGTGGTGCCGAAGTTTGTGGCCCTTTTTACCGCCTCCAGGGTTGAGCTGCCCTTTGCCACCCGACTCCTTATCACCATCAGTAATTTCAGTGCCCAGTACCATATCCTGATTATCGCTTTGGTGATCGGCATGATCCTGCTCTACCGGATGGGGTTGCAGTACCGGGAATTTGTCCATCTGCGCGACGCCCTCATCATGCGCCTGCCGGTCTTTGCCGACCTCTACACCAAGATCTACATGGCCCGGTTCAGCCGCGTCTTTGCCGTGCTGACCAGAAGCGGCATTGATATCATCAAGACCCTGGACCTGTCGTCGGCGGCCCTGGAAAATCTCCTCCTCCGCGACCAGCTGGCGGAGATCGCCGCCGAGGTGGAAGAGGGAGTCGCCCTGGATGATGCCATGTCCCGGCAGCCCCTCTTTCCGGAGATGGTGACCCAGATGGTGAGTGTGGGCGTGGAATCGGGCCGCATTGACGAGATGATGGACAAGGTCGCCGACTATTATGACCTGGAGACCGACTACACCATCAAAAATCTCGCCACCCTCATCGAGCCCATCCTGCTGATCTTCATGGGCATCATGGTGGGCTTCATCGCCCTGGCCATCTTCACCCCCATGTGGTCGATGATGGAGGTGATGCGGGGGGGATGATGAACCAGCCTCAGCATACCCCACCCGCAGCCGGAGCCGGACTACCCCAGACCCCTCCCGGGCCTGACCGTCTGTGCCGCGCCTTGGCCCTCGTCATGCTGGTGGCGCCCTTTGTCCTGCTGCCGGGCCTAAGCGAATTTGCCGATCGTCCTCAGGCCGCCTGGCTGCAGGTCACCACTTTTATCTTGCTCACCCTCTTTTTCCTCCGCGCTTACCGTACTAAGGAAGAGACTGCGATCCGCACCAGCCCCCTTCTTCTGCCCCTGGCCGCTCTTTTGCTCTGGTTTTTTGTGGGCCTCAGCTATGCCGTTAATCCCTATGAGGTGATAAAACGTTTTCTCCACCTGCTGGCGGCCGGAGCTGCCTTTTTCCTGGCTCTGCAACTCTTTTTTTCTCCGGCCCGGGCCAAGATCTTATTGTGGGCCCTGGCCCTGGCCGGTCTTGGCGTCGCCGTGATCGGCATGGGCCAGCACTTGTTCCGCCTTTCTCTCATCCCGCAGATCGTGCCCCCAGCCGCCACCTTTGCCAACAAGAATATGGCGGCCCATTTCGTGGTGCTGAGCATGCCTGCCGCCATGATCCTTTTTCTTGTGGAACGAACGAGATTTGTCTACCTGCTCTCCATAACCCTGGCCCTGCAGACAACCTTTCTGGTTTATGCCCAAACCAGGGCCAGCTGGCTGGCCCTGGTTGCGCAACTTACCCTTATTATCCTCTTTTTCCTGCTTTTCCATAAAAGCAACCGCCTCCTCTGCCTGACAAAGAAGCAGAAGAAAGGGATCCTTCTTGGCCTGGTGATGGCTGCCTGTCTCATCGGTCTCGGTGAGGGGGCCTCCTTTTCCGGCTACAGAAATATTGTCTCCCGTGTCGCCCAGAGTCAGTCATATGTCAAAGAACCAGGCAGGGAGGTGCGCTTTGCTCTGTGGCTCAACACCCTGGCCATGGCCCGGGACCACCTGGTGGTGGGGGTTGGCCTGGGCAATTTCAAAAATCATTATCCCCGCTACCATAATGCCGTGCTGAAGGACCAGAGCTTCTCCGTGGCCAGACAGGCAGCCAACACCCATAATGACCTCTTACAGGGCCTTGCCGAACTGGGGCTAGTGGGCCTGGGCCTCTTCAGCTGGCTTGTCCTGCAGACCGCGGCAACGGCCAGACTCTCCCTGCAGGGGGAAAATGAAGAGCAACAAATTATTGCCGCCTTGGCCCTCACGGGCCTCCTGGCCTTTCTGGTGATCGCCCTCTTCAGCTTTCCCATGGCCTGCAGCCTGCCCCCCTTTATGGCCGCCCTCTACCTGGGACTCCTGGCAGCCAGGGCGCCGCAAGCAGGGAATTGCCGGGTATCCGCGGCCAAGATCCTGGCCTACAGCGCCCTGGCCGCTCTGCTCTGTCTTCTGGCGGGCCTGAACAGTTATAATGAGCTCAAAGCGGACCATTATCTGGCCCGCTTTATCAAGCTGGAAAGCCAACAGCAATGGCCCGCAGCCATCAGGATGGGCCAAAAGATGGTGCGGGCACAGCCCCTGCGCCATCAGCTGCTCACCTATCTGGGCCGGGCCTATATGCAGAGCGGTAACCTGCTGCAGGCGGAAAAAGCCTTTAAGGTGAGCCTGAAGAGAGACCCTTTGGATATCAACGCCATGACCAATCTGGGCGCTGTCTACTTACGGGGGGGCAGATACCAGAAGGCGCAAGCAATCTCAGAGGAGGCCCTGGCCATCTTTCCGGCAAACTGGGCGGCTTGCAGCAATATTGGCTCTGCCCTGATGCAGCAAGGTAAATACCCTGAAGCCAAGGACTGTTTCGCCAGGGCCACAGGTATGAAGGGGGCATCAAAACAGGTCTGGTTTAATCTGGGCACGGCGTGCCAAAAAGAGGGCGATCTGGAGGGGGCCGTCAGGGCCTTTACAGAAGCCCTGGCCAAAGATCCAGGCTGGCAGGAGGCGGCAGGAGCTTTGTCTGAGGTCAAGGCACAAAAAAAAAGCCTGAAGGAGAGTTTCACTCCTTCAGGCCAGTAACGCACATTCTGTTAAGCTCTTTTCTACCAGGTCCTGGTCAGGACGGCCTTGGCAGTGGCGGTTTCAGCCGTGGCCACGGAAATCCCGTAATCAGCAGGAGTACCATCACAAGCTGTACCATTACTGGAACGGCAAAGAGTGGTTCCACTGACAATCCAACCGTCTGGAGTACCTCCATCCATAGCACCAACCAGATCAGTGGTATTCGCAATAGGCGAGTAACCTGTTTTTCCAAGGAGATTCGCGGCAAAATTCATAGTTGCGGCACCCTCAGCACCCCCATAGACACCGGTGGCAGCGGCTTGTTCCGCCTCGGTCTTCATGTCCACATATTTGGGAATAGCGGTGACCGCCAGGATACCAAGAATGACGATGATGACGATCAGTTCGATAAGTGTAAAACCTTTTTGATTCATACTCTCCCCTTTGCACTTTTTAAAGGATGATGCCCCGTTCACTCCTGGTGGCTGAAGGCCAATTGACGCTTGAATATAGCAAGGCAGGCCTGATTAGGCAACAAGTTCAGCACGGTTTTTTAGGCATTGGCCTAAAAAGATGCCCGCCGAGCTCTTGCCGCCCCCTCCAAAGCGGCGCTGATCTCAGCCGGAAATGAGGGATTTTCAGGGCCGGGCCTGCTGGCCAACGAGAGTGGCTGGGGCGCCGACAAAATCATAGCAATTATCCCGGTCCACAGGTAAGCTAGAGAAACAGCGCTAAACAACGCATAACTACAACCTATTATGGAGCAATATACAGGAGTTATCCATGATACAGGATGATGAACACCTCAGTGCCAGCCTGGAGGATTATCTCGAGGTCATTGCCCATATTATCACCGAGAAACAGGTGGCGCGGGCCAAGGAGATTGCCGCAGCCCTCAAGGTGAGCCGCTCCTCGGTCACCGAGGCCTTCCGCTCCCTGGCCAAAAAGGGGCTCATCAATTACGCGCCCTACGAGGTGATCACCCTCACCCCCCAAGGGGAGAAGATGAGCGCCGACATCATCCGCCGGCACCGGGCCCTGCAGGATTTTTTCATCAAGGTCCTGGCCGTGGATGACAAGACCGCAGACGAAGGGGCCTGCAAGATCGAGCACGCCGCCCCCCGGCAGATCATCGACCGGATGATCCATTTTGTGAAATTCGTGGAGGAATGTCCCCGCGGTGGTCAAGATTGGATACAGAGCTTCAGTGATTATTGTGCCCGGGGCAAGACCAAGGATAATTGCTCGGCCTGTATAGCCACCTGCCTGGAGAAGGGTGAGGGGTGAGGGCGCCACTGCCCAACCAATCCTCAGGGGGGTCGGCAGGGCGGCAGGCCCTTTCTTTCATAGAACAAAGAAATAGGTTAGCAAGAGGCCTTTGCAGAAGGTCGCCACAAAAAACAGTGCAAGGCAGGAGAGAGGAGTATGGACGGAGCGTATAAAGACGGCATGTACAGCCACCCCAACCTGGGACTCATCAAAATATTCATCCAAAATGACACCTGGGTGTATCAATGCTATAAAAGCAACGGTACAAAACCTTTATCCGCTGCCAAACCCCTGGATCAATGGACCTGGGCCCTGAGTGAAGAGGCGAAATAGACCCTTTCTCCTCGTGCAAGGCACAAAAAAAGGCGCTTCTCAATGTATCGAGAAGCGCCTTTTTTTGTGCCTTGCTGCATGGAGCAACAGCAGGTCTGGTATGAGCCGAAAGGTGCTGTGGAGAAAACGCGATGCCAAGACTATTGCAGCTTGGCCAGGGCCTCTTTCAGTCTCTTCATGCCTTCCTTGATGTCCGCCATGGAGGCGGCAAAGGAGAAGCGAACAAAGGCATCAGCCCCAAAGGCAGCACCGGGCACCGTGGCCATGAAGCTCTTTTCGAGGAGATAGGCGGACATGTCCACGGAACCCTCGATGACCTTGCCATCATAGGATTTACCATAATAGGCCGAAAAATTAGGGAAGACATAAAAGGCGCCGTTGGGCACCACACAGGTAAGGCCGGGGATGGAGGTCAAGGCGCTGATAATGTAATCGCGCCTCGGCAGGAAGGAGTCCTTCATGATGGCCGGAAAATCCTGGGGGCCGGCAACAGCGGCCAAGGCAGCGCGCTGGGCAATGGATGACGGATTGGAGGTGGATTGACTCTGGATCTTGTTCATGGCGGCGATAACATGCTTGGGCCCCAGGCTGTAGCCGATACGCCAGCCGGTCATGGCAAAGGACTTAGAGACCCCGCTGGAGATGATGGTCTGCTCCTTCAACTCCGGGGCAATATCCAGGATATGGGGGAGGGGCGCCTCACCATAGACAATGGTGTCATAGATATCATCGGTGATCACCACCCAGCCCTTGGCCAGGGCCATATCCGCCACCGTCCTTAGGGCCTGGGCAGAAAAAACAGCACCCGTGGGGTTGGAAGGGGAGTTGAGGATAATGCCCTTGGTCTTGGGGGTAATGAATTTCTGGAGATTGTCGGCGGTGAGGTCAAAGTCATCCTTCTCATCCAGGGGGACAAGCACAGGGGTGGCGCCGGTCAAGGTGATAATGGGGGGATAGGAGACCCAGAAAGGGGTGGGGATCAGGACCTCGTCCCCTGGCCCGAAGAGGGCCTGGGCCATATTATAGAGACCATGCTTGCCGCCGCAGGAGACCTGGATCTGGTCCGCATCATACTCCCAGCCATGATCATCTTTATAGCGCTGGGCAATGGCCTGCCGCAGCTCCAGAATACCGGGCACCGCCGTATATCTGGTGAATTTCTCGTCAATAGCCAGCTTACCCGCCTCACAGACATGATCCGGGGTGGGAAAATCAGGCTCCCCAACACTGAAGTTAAGGATATCTGCCCCAGCGGCCTTCATCTCTTTGGCCTTGGCATTCACGGCCAGAGTGGGAGAGGGTTTGATCTGAGACATTCTGGCTGACAGTGCGATGATTTGCTCGCTCATTTCCATACCTTTTGAGATGAGTAGTTGCGGTACGATGAACTTTTCGAAGTCTACGCTATCTACGAGTCCATCAATGTTAATTCTTTTTTACCAATGTAGAGGCGGCTGGCGATTCCTCTTGGTCATATTCGATATGATCCAGAAAGAGGCCACAGGCCGGGGCAGTGGGCCCGGCCTGATGACGGTCTTTGGCCGCCAGGGCCGCCTGGAAACGGCCGGCACTCATCCGGCCCTGGCCCACCTCAAAGAGGGTGCCGACAATGTTGCGTACCATCTTACGCAGAAATCCATCCCCACGCAAGAGCAGTTTAAAGTGGTGCGGATTTTGGTCCTGCCTGAGGGAAGCGGCCATGATGGTGCGCACTGCTCCCCGGCCCGTGGTTCGGGTTCTATCCCGGGAACCGACGGCCTCAAAGGAGGAAAAATCATGACAACCCACTATATGCGCCAGGCACCGGGCAACCTCTGCCTGATCAAAGGGGCCCGGCAAGGAGGTTATATAGAGTCTCTTGGTGGCAACCACCAGGGGGGCGGTGGAGAAATAGTAACAGTATGTCTTGGCCCGGGCGCTCTTCCTGGCATGGAAATGGCGGTCAACGTCTGCCGCCGCCAAGATGCGGATTGCCGCCGGCAACAGACTATTAAGTCCTTTTTGGAGGCCAGAGCAAGCAATATCTGAACTGCACAGAAAATGCGCCACCATACCCAGGGCATGGACGCCGCGGTCTGTGCGGCCGGCACCATGGAGAGTCACGGGCTGGTTGCAGATAATGGCCAATTTCTCTTCAATAACGCCCTGCAGGGTCGGCAGATTATTATTCTGGCGCTGCCAGCCGCAGAAATCAGTACCGTCAAAACTGATGAGCAGTTTGATGTTGCGCATGAGATTACGGAAAGAGGGGCACAACCCCCAGGCCGGCCGCCTCGTCAAGCCCCAGAAGGATATTCATGTTCTGCACGGCCTGGCCGGCCGCCCCTTTCACCAGATTATCAATGGCAGAGACAATCACTATCCTGCCGGTGCGCAGATCTACTTTGCAGCCGATATCACAGAAATTGCTGCCCCGGACAAAGTGGGTGGAGGGAAAGGTACCCGGCAGACAGGGCCGCACAAAGCGCTCGTTTTGATAGAAGTCCCGGTAGAGATCATCCACCTCGTCCTGGGTGACCTCTTTGACCAAGCCGGCATAGACCGTACTCAGGATACCGCGGACCATGGGCACCAGATGGGGGGTAAAGGAGATGGCAACTTCCTGGCCGGCCAGTCTGCTGATCTCCTGCTCGATTTCCGGGGTATGACGGTGGCTGCCCACCTTATAGGCCTTGAAGCCGGCGGTGACCTCACAATAGAGGGTGGCAACGCTTGCGGCCCGACCGGCCCCGGAAGCGCCTGATTTACAATCGGCAATGATGGTGGCTGGATCCACCAGGCCGTTTTTCAGAAGAGGAGCAAGACCAAGAAGAATGGCAGTGGGATAACAACCGGGATTGGCAACCAGCCGCGCCCCTTTGATCTGGGCCCGGTTGATCTCCGGCAGGCCGTACACCGCCTCGTCCAGAAATTCTTTGGCAATATGGGCCTGATACCAGGCCTCATAGACCTGGGCATCCTTAATGCGGAAATCAGCGCTCAGATCCACCACCTTCTTGCCGGCAGCCAGGAAGGCAGGAACAATATTCATGGCCGTCTGATGCGGCACAGCCGTAAAAAAGAGATCAGCCCGGTCAACCAAATCAGCGAACACCACATCCTCAAGGACGATATCAGTAAGCCCCCGCAGATTGGGATAGACATCGGCAAGCTTCTGACCAGCATATTGCCGGGAGGTGGCAACAGCAAGTTCAACATCGGGATGATTGACCAGCAGTCTGGCCAGTTCAACGCCTGTATAGCCCGAGGCGCCAACAATTCCAATTTTATACATGGCATGCACCTTTTATCGTGAAGACCTTGCTCCCGGGGGCCACAAAGGCCCGCGGCACAAGGCATAAAAAAAAAGGGAAGAATGACCTGAAATCATTCTTCCCTTGTATAAGCATAGCAACCCAGCACCAGGGCTGGACCATTTTAGCGCTTGGAGAACTGGAAGCGGGCCCGGGCACCTTTCTGGCCGTATTTCTTACGCTCCTTAACCCGGGAATCGCGCGTCAGCATGCCGGCCTTTTTCAGGGCAGCGCGATGCTCGGCGTCAATCTCCGTCAGGGCCTTGGAAATCCCGTGCCGGAGGGCCTCGGACTGGGCCGACTTACCACCACCCTTCAGGGTGACTATCACATTATACTTACCCACCGTATCCGTGAGGGCAAAGGGCTTGAGGATAAGTCGCTCATCCATGACACCGCCAAAATATTCGGCCATGGTATGTTTGTGGTTCACAAGAACAGAGCCATCACCGGCAGTGAGCCAGACGCGGGCAATTGCACATTTGCGTTTTCCAGTTGCGTATATTTTCTGTACGGGCATCACTTTTCTCCGATCTATAACTTGAGCTCTTCAGGCTGCTGGGATTCATGGGGATGATTCTCGCCGGCATAGACCTTGAGTTTTTTTAACTGCGCACGACCAAGGGAATTTTTGGGGAGCATTCCCTGCACGGCCCGATAGATAACTTGCTCAGGGGCTTCATCAAGAAGCTTCTGGGCGGTACATTCTTTCATGCCGCCGATATAACCGGTATGATGATAATATATCTTATTTTCCAGCTTACGACCAGTGAGTCTGACCTTGTCGGCATTAACGACGACAACGAAGTCACCAACATCCTGAAAAGTCGAGTAATCAGGCTTATGCTTGCCGCGCAGACGGGTAGCGACCTCAGCGGCGAGACGACCGAGAACCAGGCTCTGGGCGTCAACAACAAGCCATTTGCGCTTAATTTCTTTGACCGGAGTCAGATAGGTGGTCATGATACTTTCCTCTAAAGAATATAGAAACCAGTGACCCCAGACATCCCGGGCCAGGCAAGTTTCCATGACGAAAAAAGGTCCGAAGAGACTTCGAACCTTGATATTGTATATATGGAGCGGGAAACGAGACTCGAACTCGCGACCCCAACCTTGGCAAGGTTGTGCTCTACCAACTGAGCTATTCCCGCCTCTTTACTGACAAGCAGTGCGAAACAGGGGGAGTTATATCGGAACTCGTTACCCTTGTCAATAAAAAATTTGCCGCCCTGCCCTCCTGAGGCAAAGGCAGACAACACCTTGGGGCCCCTGGCTTTGCCCCCTCTCTTTTTGCTGCTATCCTGATCTTGCCCTTGCGGCACTCTCCAGGATGCTGGTATAAGAAAGAAGAAAAAAAACAAATCGTTACACCATATATAATCAATTTTATCGTCACAATGATAATGGAGTCAAGCCATGGCTTTTGTCCCCAGCCGCGAAAGCAGCCTTGTCCGGACCACCAAGGAAACATCCATCAAACTGAACCTCTGCCTTGACGGCCAGGGTCAGGCTGAGATCAGCACCGGTGTCCCCTTTTTTGACCACATGCTCACCCTGCTCACGGTGCATGGTTTTTTCAACCTTTCCCTGCAGGCCAAGGGGGATATTGAGGTTGATGACCACCACACCGTGGAAGACGTGGGCATCTGTCTGGGCCAGGCCTTTAAAGAGGCCCTGGCCGATTTTTCGGCCATCAGCCGCTACGGCCATTTCGCTCTCCCCATGGATGAGACCCTGGCCCGGGTCACCATGGATTTTTCCAACCGGCCCTTTCTCCATTTTGATGTGGTCGCCCTTGATCAGAAAACAGGCACCTTTGACACCAGCATGGTCCAGGAGTTTCTGCGGGCCTTCGCCTTTAACTGCGGATTGACTCTACATGTGGAAGTGAAATATGGCGTCAATACCCACCATATTATTGAGGCCATTTTCAAGGCCCTGGGGCGAACCCTTGACCAGGCCACCACCATTGACCCGAGAATCAAAGGCACCCTTTCCTCAAAAGGAACCTTGTAATTCTGTCAACTCCACCGGAAACAGCCATGATGCGACCTCTTGGATTTATCTTTGCCTGCGCCCTCTTTTTCCTCCCTGCCTGTGCCAACCAGAGCGGGCAGGTCAACAATGAGATGAACAGGGAGAGCGCCGCGGCAGTAACCCTGGAGTCCATTGTTGTTTTGCAGTGCGAGCATGATCGTGTGGACAACGGCAACAACAGTGCCGCCTCCCACCGCCTTGACCAGGGCTGCCAGGTCCTGAACACTCTTGTTGCCGAGTATTTTGCCCTGCAGGAAAACGTCACCATCCTGTCGGCCAGAAAGCAGGAAGCACTGACCGGCACCTTTATCGGCGACCTCCACCAGCGGGCCCGGCACATAGGCAGAGAGGCCCAAGGCGACGCCGCCCTTGTCACCAACCTCTACACCTATCAACAGCTGGAAGGCACTAAATATGGCGCCGATGAGCCCGCCTCCGTGGGTTTCGACTACAGTCTCATCCATGTAGAGAGCGGCCGGATTCTGTGCAGGGGCAGTTATCAGGAAACACAAAAGACCCTCCTTTCCGACCTCTTTTCCTTTGGCAAGGCCTCCAGGCGCCATTTTCAATTTGTTTCAGCAGAAACCCTTTTACAAGAAGGAGTGGTGCGCAAATTCAGCGACTGCCCCCATCTGGCTATCCCCTGATATCCTGCCAGCCGGCTCAACGTCTTATACCGACCGGCATCGACACCTCAGCCATCCTGGCCCAGGCCCGCCATCCTGAATTCTGACCACGGAATTCGCAATTCTCATTTTTTTAGCCATGCCCCCTCTGCCCCCTGCTCTTAATCGTCTCATTGGCCAGGCCCTCCATGAATATCAGATGCTGGCGGATGGCGACCGGGTTCTGGTGGCGGTCTCTGGAGGCGTTGACAGTCTTGTCCTGGCGGCCATCCTTAAATTATGGCAGAAAAAGGCCCCTATCTCCTATACCATCCAGGCGATCCATCTTGACATGGGCTTCAGTTCCGAGACGTCCCTGCTTGTTGAGCAGCAGCTGGCCTTAACCGGTGTCCCCTATGAGATCGTGCAGACCACCATCGGCAGGGATGCCTTTGAGCTGGAAAGTTCTGCGGCCTGTTTTCACTGCGCCCGCAACCGCCGCACCAGGCTCTTCAACCTGGCCAGGGAGAGAGGATGCACCAAGCTGGCCCTGGGACATCACAAGGAAGACATCATTGAGACCTTTTTCATCAACCTTTTTTACGGCGGCAACCTCTCCACCATGGTGCCCAGACAGGACCTCTTTGCCGGCAAACTAGCCATTATCCGCCCCTTGGCCTATCTGCAGAAAACCCACATCGAACAACTTGCCCGGCTCTTTGCCTTGGCGCCGGTGGCCAACCCCTGCCCCTTAACAGAGAACACCAAGCGCCACACCATCCGCCAGATGATGACCCGGCTCTACCAGGAGGATAGCCATCTGATGGCTACCATTTTTGCGGCCCTGGGCAATGTCAAGCCACAATACCTCCTTGACCGCGCTCTCCATGACCCGGATCAAAAGAGATAGTAACTGCTCACAGGGCACCGAATCTTCCCCCGATCAGGCCGGCTTACCTATGACATATACGCGGCGCCGGTCTGATCGCGAAAATCTCCGGCACCCGGCAAGCAGTTACAACTTAGGTGGTTCTTGTAATTGAGGTGGCCATGGGGTGAGCAGTTACAAGAGATAAAAATCTGGCCCGCCCTGCCCCCCCTGCTTAAGAGCTGCTTTCTCACACCCGGCAACCTCGGTCCCGTTGCCCGGCGGGAAGGGTAGCCGCAGAGGTGTTGCTGGCACCCTTGGCCGGGCGGCCCCTTCAGGCAAGACCTCGTGACCATCCTAACTGAAGGGGCGCCGGGGAAAAAGGCTCAGCTGTTGAGCATTCTGGCCATTTCCTTGGCACCATAGGTGATGATAATATCAGCCCCGGCCCGCGTGATGGAGAGCAGGGTTTCCTGCATGACCTGCTCGCCATCTATCCAGCCATTGGCGGCGGCCGCCTTGATCATGGCATACTCGCCGCTGACATGATAGGCGGCAATGGGCAGATCAAACTCATCACGCAGAGAGCGGATGATATCAAGATAGGCCACGGCCGGCTTGACAATGAGGATATCCGCGCCCTCATCCACATCCATGGTGGCCTCTCGCAGGGCCTCCCTGCTATTGGCGGGATCCATCTGATACCCCTTTCTATCGCCCTCCTGCGGCGCACACTCCGCCGCATCCCGGAAGGGACCATAAAAAGCCGAGGCATATTTCACGGCATAGCTCATGATGGGCACCATCTCGAAATTATTCTCATCAAGCACCCCCCTGATCTCCGCCACCCGGCCATCCATCATGTCTGAGGGGGCAACAATATCGGCCCCGGCCTGGGCGTGGGAGAGGGCGATCTTGGCGAGAATTTCCAGGGTGGCATCATTATTCACCTGCCCCCTTTCCAGAACACCGCAATGACCATGATCGGTATACTCGCACATGCAGACATCTGTGGTGACCATGAGCTGGGGGGCCTTATTCTTGAGTTCCTTGGTGGCTGTCTGAATGATGCCTGCCTTGGCATAGGCCCCCGAAGCGGCCGCATCCTTTTTCTCCGGCACGCCAAAAAGAAGGACATGCTGGATGCCGAGCCCCAGCAGCTCTTTGGCCTCAGCGGCCAGCTGATCGACACTCAACCGGAACACCCCGGGCATGGAGGAGATCTCTTCCCTGCGACCCTTGCCAGGCACCACAAAGAGAGGATAGATCAGCTGCTCCGGGGAAAGGCGTGTTTCTCTGACCAGGGAGCGCAGCTGAGGATTGCGGCGCAAACGGCGGGGGCGATATTCGGGAAAAACCATGGAAAGCTCCTTTTATTAAGAAAGAAGTTATAGAAATAAAGAAGATAGAGAAGTTATAGAAGAGAGAAGAGGCAAAGAATAACTCGATGGGGAAATTCTTTAACTCCTTTGCCTCCTATAACTTCTTTATTTCTCGCCTTTTCACAATTGAAAGTGCTCATCAAGGACCGCATCAATAAAGGTAGCAGGGCTGTCCACCGCGGCCACCGGCATGACCAGTTCAACGTCAAGATTTTTCTGGCCCATAAGACGCAGACCATATTCCAGGGTGGTAAAAATCTCCTGACACACCTGGTTCACAGAGGGGATGGTCAACTGGCTTTTTTGTAAAATCCGATCAATTGCCGCCTCCGCCAGAATGACATTAATATCACAATCCACGGAAACCGTGGCCGCATAATCGCGGATATGATGAATCATCTCGCTGAAATCCGCACAGACATCCCGGACATCCAGCAAGGCATCCAGACAATGGGCGGCCATCATGTTGAGCCGGGTGGGGGTGATCTCCACGGCCTGCTCCCGGAGGAAATCACCATGGGCATGCTCGATAACCTCCACCAGACGGGCAAAATCAGCCAACCGCAAGGCCTCAGACCGGCGCCGGTGATGATCGCTGCCTGTCTCCTTGAGCATGGCGAGCAGGCCTCCATGAGGATCCTCCACCATTTCCCTGGAGACCACCAGATGGCGCCGTATTGTGGAGGGCAGAGATTTCTCAAAAGGCAGCAGGGTCTTTTCCATGACACTGAGCAGGCCTCGGGCCCCTGTTTTTTCCAGCACGGCCTTGGCTGCTATGGCCTCCAGGGCCTCGGGCTCAAAACTGAGACGGATGCCATAGGCCTTGAAATCCTCTTTCTTGCCCAGCACCACGGCCGAATTGGGGCTGGAGAGGATCTCGACAAAATCCTGCCGGCTCAGATCAGTCAAGGCGGCAACTACGGGCAGACGGCCGACAAACTCGCTCTCAAATCCATAGGCAATGAGGTCTTCAGCCATCACCTCTTGAAAAGAGCGACTGCCGTGGGTTTTCGATTCCAACTTACTGCCGAAACCAATGGCGCGTTCATTGCGCCGTTTTTGGACAATATCGGGAAGATCAACAAAGGCGCCACTCATGATAAAGAGGATATTTCTGGTGTTGACCACCTTTTTTTCCCGCTTGCCAGTGGCCCGGAAATGCTCCATGGCCTCCAGCTGGGAAAGAGGATCATGGGGAACCTTGAGTTCCACATCCGTCTCCTCCATGGGTTTCAAAAAGGCGCGCTGCACCCCGGCCCTGGAGACGTCCGCGCCAAGGCGCTGAGGACTGGCGGCAATCTTGTCCACCTCATCCACATAGATGATGCCATACTCGGCCTTGCTGATATCATCATCAGCCTGGCGGACCAAATCACGCACCAGATCCTCGACATCGCCGCCCACATAGCCGGTCTCACTGAATTTAGTGGCATCCCCCTTGACAAAGGGTACCCCCAGCCGGCGGGCAATAAGCTTAACCAGATAGGTCTTGCCGACACCGGTGGGGCCGATGAGTAAGACATTGGACTTAATCCGACCCACCTGTCTCTTTATGGACCGTCCTGTTTCCAGTTCGTGGCGGATCCGGTTGAAATGGGTACATATTTTGGTGGCCAGCACGGCCTTGGCCTCACCCTGCTGCACCACATATTCGTCCAGGTATTTGACCAGCTCTTCCGGTTTCAGATCAAACTGAAAGGCCTCTTCACTCCGCTCAGCCTGTTGCTCCACCACCTTTTCCCTGGCCAGAGGCAGCATGCCGGCAGAGACAATCTTAACCTGTCCGCCATATTTATTACTGAGATAATCACCCAGTTCACGTTCCAGGTCCTTTTCGCTGGGCAGACTCATTTTATCATCACTCATACCTGTTTAACACCTTGTCACCTGTTAATATTGATGGCGTCGCCAAAACTTCGATCTCCTGCGTCGTGGCGGGATCTCGGGTGCTCAGCGTACCGCATGGACGCTTCCGCCCTCGACACCACCACTCCTCGGAATCTCACGATGTTCGCTTACCTGTATATCAAAGTTTTCGAAGTCTGCGCTATCTGCTTAGCCATCTCAAGCGGTACGATGGACTTTTCGAAGTCTACGCTATCTACGAGTCCATCAATATTAATGCCATTACCTTCTCGGCAGAGACTCTCCATAGGGGGTAAAAGTCAGATCTCTACCCATCCCCCAACGCCTCAGATCGGAGTCTCCTTTCGTTCACCTATCACGTTCATTTGAGACTTCAAGCACTTGCCTCTATCTAAGATAGGGCACAAGGAACGAAGACGAGCGGTGCCGGTGCATATTGCCAAAAATCAATCAAGACCCAGGGCCTTGATTCTCTTGTGCAGATGACTCCGTTCCACGCCAATCTGTTCAGCTGTTTTTGAGATATTACCCTCATTTTCGGCGATCTTCGCCTTGAGAAAATCGGCCTCAAACTGCTTCTTGGCATCCTTAAAGGTCATAGCCGCGGCCAAAGCAGCTTCACCGCCAAGGCCTGGCAAGGCCGGGGAGCCGCCACGCTCAGGCCGAGAGCGCACCATCCCCCCTCCCCCCAGAATCTGGGAAACCTGCTCACCTGAGACCTCTGCAGCCGGTGACATGATGGAAAGCCTCTCCAGAAAATTCCGCAACTCCCTGACATTACCCGGCCAGTGGTGGCGCTGCATGGCATGCAAGGCGCCGGGCAGGAATTTCTTTCTGCCAAAGCCCTTGCGTTGAAAACCCTGCATAAGATCCTCCACCAGCAGGGGCAGATCCTCCAGGCGCTCCCGAAGTGGCGGCAGGGTAATGGGCACCACATTGAGACGATAAAAAAGATCTGCCCGGAAGTTACCGGCTTCAATCTCCGCCTCCAGATCCTTATTGGTGGCGGCAATAACCCGCACATCCACCGAAATGGTCTTGGCCCCTCCCACCCGCTCAAATTTCTGTTCCTGGAGGATACGCAGAACCTTGGCCTGGGTCTTCAGGCTCATGTCGCCGATCTCATCAAGAAAGAGGATGGAGCCGTCTGCCAAATCGAACTTGCCGCGCTTGCTGGTGGTGGCCCCGGTAAAGGCCCCTTTTTCATGGCCGAAGAGCTCGCTTTCAATGAGCTCTTCGGGGATAGCGGCGCAGTTCACCTCGATCATGGGTTTGTCTTTGGCCGAGGAGTGGCCATGGATCATCTGGGCGGCAAGCTCCTTGCCGGTCCCATGCTCGCCCCTGATCAGGACCCAGGCCTGGGTGGGCGCCACCCTGAGAATCTGGTCGCGGACAGCATTGATGGCCGGCGAGATGCCGGTCAGTTCCGACTGGTGCCCCTGCTTGCCCCTGAGGATTTCGTTTTCCCGGGCCAGCCGCGAAAAATGCAGGGCATTGTTGATGGCCAGGATGATCTTGTCATAGGAAGGGGGCTTCTCGATAAAATCAAAGGCCCCCATCTTGGTGGCCTGCACGGCGGTCTCGATATTTCCATGGCCGGAGATCATGATCACCGGCAGATCCGGATAGAGCTCCTTGATTTTGGGCAGGGCTGCCATACCGTCCATCTCGGGCATCCAGATATCCAGCAGCACAACATGAACGGCCTGGGTCTCCAGAAGGGCAAAGGCCTCCCGGGCGCTGGCCACGGGCAGGGGCGCAAAACCTTCATCGCTCAGGATGCCGGCCACCGACTCCCGAATGGTTTCTTCGTCATCAATTATGAGAATTTTCTTGGCCATACTTTTCCTATGATGCCAGGGGCAGCTCGACAATGAAGCGGGCGCCGGTGGGTATATTATCCTTGATCCGGATATAGCCTCCATGATCAGCGACAATGGTGGTGGCTATGGCAAGACCCAGGCCGGTACCGGTCTTCTTGGTGGTGAAATAGGGCTCAAAAAGATGGAGCTTATCCTCGTCCCCCACCCCGGGCCCATTATCGCGGACCTCAAGAAAGACCTGACTTTGGCTGGGATCCACCCTGAGCTCCACAATGACCTCGCCTTCTTTCTCCGGCACAACAGCCACGGCATTATCCAGGAGATTAATCAGCACCCTTTCCATCTGGTTGCGATCAAAGAGGAAGAGAGGGACATCCTGGTCACAGACAAGGTGGAATTGCACCTCCTTATGCCCCTCCTGATACATAAAGAGGGTTTGCCGGGCCATGGCCACCAGGTCGCTGCGTTTCTTCTGGACCGCCGGCATGCGGGCAAAACTGGAAAACTCACTGACCAGATGCTTCAGCTCATCCACCTGGGCGATAATGGTCCTGGTACAAAGATCAAAGATATCACCCTCCCCTGCCAATTTGTCAAGATATCGCTTGCGCAGACGCTGGGCAGAGAGCTGAATCGGGGTGAGGGGATTTTTGACCTCATGGGCAATCCGCCGCGCCACCTCGCGCCAGGCCGCCATCCGCTGGGCCTTTTCAAGCTCGGTGAGATTATCAAAGACCAGAACCACCCCCAGGTCTTCACCGCTTTCGTCATGCAACCTGGTTATCTTGACCCGCAGAGAAAAGGTCTCATTGCCCACGGACAGCTGGAGCGGCATCTCCAGGAACATCTTGCCGGTCCGGACCAGTTCCGCATAAAACTGATCAAGTACCGCACTGTGCTGGGGGGCAAGGACGTTTTTATAATCATGACCCAGAAGTCGTTGCGGGTCAATATTGAGCAGGGTCTCGGCAAAGGTATTAATGGAGGTGATATGGCCCCGGCTGTCCAGGGAAATAACCCCCGCCGGCACATTCTGCAGGATGGTCTCGGTATAGCGCCGCCTGTTTTCCAGCTCCAGGTTGAACTGCTCAAGGCTCCTCTTGCCGATGAGGAGATCCCGGGTCATCTTATTAAACGACTCCACCAGGGTACCCATCTCATCCCCTGATTCCTTGTCAATAACAAAATCGAGCTCACCATCGGCAACCCGCCTGGTGGCATCGGCCAGCTTGCCAATGGGCGTGGTGAGGCCGCTGGCCACATAAAATCCGAACCAGATTGCCGAGAACATCACCAGCAGGGTGACAATAAGCAGAATAACGAGCAGGCTGGTCTTAATGGGCTGTTGGAGCAGCATGAGCTGGCGATAGCCCTCAAGGCCGGCGGCAATCTTGTGCAGCTGGTCAATCTTTTCCTGCGGCACAAGCAGTGAGGTCACCAGGAGATGGGGTTCCAACCGCTCATGGCCAAGACGAACCAGGGTCACATTCCGCACCAGTTCCCCCTTGGCGGTCTTCTGGATGATATCCAGCCCTTTTTCCCCATTCAGCCCCTTGCGGATCAGGGATTCGGGAATGACCGGCATATCCTGGGGCGCAAGCCCTTCCACCAGGGCCATCACCTTTACCTGACGATTTTCCCCAAGCAGGGCAAGGGAGGCGAGGCCACGGCTCTCGACAATATCATCCAAAAAGATATCCAGGGAAGTATCCGTGAGCTGCCGGTAACGGTTTGATTCCAGCTGCAGGGCGATATTTTTCCCCAGCCTGCCGGCCACGTGCCGCTCTTCCTGATAAACATTACGGGCTATGTCCAAAGACTCTTCAAGGGCCTGCTCCACTTTGATATTGAACCAATAATCCATGGAGGTGGAGACAAATTGCAGGGAGAGAAAAAAGAGGATACTGGTGGGGATAAGGGCCATGGACATGAAAGAAATAACCAGCTTGGTCCGCAGCTTGGTCCCCAGAATCTTCCGTTGCCGATCAAAAACCAGCTGGACCAGATTGCGCAGGACCAAAAAAACAGTGAGCAGCAGGAGAAGGACATTGAAATTAATCAGGACATAGACAAGGACATTGCCGCTCACCGGAAAATGCACGGTACCCAGCTCAAGGACCCGGGTCTCAAGAAAGGTGAGCCCGGCCATGAGGAGGAGACACAGGGCAATAATCCACCAGATCCGCCTTTTTTTGCGGTGGGACTTCTGCTCTTCTTGTCGGGTAAAATCGCTTATGGCCACAATTATTTCTTCAGCTCACAATTTCAGCGGCTGAGAGAGGGCTTTACACCCTCTTCTTCAGCAGGCAGGGCAGGAGCCATGGTAAAACCGAGCTCCTGCCATTTGGTTTCAAAATCCCACATCTTAATAAAGGTCATGACGTTTTTAAATTTTTCCGGCAGGTATTCCTTGGCCAGACGGGCCTTTATCTTGACGATATAGCGCGAACCAGGCTTTAAAAAAGCCAGCGAGGCCACGGGCAGATCATGGACAACCTCCATGGCCCTCACTGCCTTGGCAAACTCCTTGACCCTGACCAGCTCTTTGGCGTGTTCTGTCCGCTCCAGCTGAAATTCCTCTTTCAAGGTCTCAAAATGAAGGGAGTGCCTGAAGTTGCGACTGGCAACCTGCACCAGCCCCTTTTGCTCCTGGTACTCATGGAGTTCCACGAAAAAGGCAAAGGTCACGGGGATGCCATTTAAGATGCCCTTTTCCATCTCCGGGCTGATGGCCCCCTCCACCCTGAAATAGAGGAGCAGGTCGGTCTGCGAGTTGACCACAAAGGCCTCCTGAACCCGCGCCTTTTCAGCCCCCTTTACCTCGCCGGCCAGCAAGAGCAGAATCATGATACAAAGAAAGGGCCACCCCTTGAGCCGGAAGATGGTCGACTTCATGGCTGCCACTCCTTCAGCACCTTTTTCTTGACCTCTTTCATAAAGGTCGGCAAGGTTGCCGGGTCTTGAGCACTGACGGCAATGCCGCCATGCAGGCGCAGCTGGTCCGCAAGATACTCCGGCTCCACCAGGTCAATCTTGTTAAAAACCCTGAGCAGGCTGATATTGCCCAGATCAAGATCGCGGAGAATGTCCTCCACCACCGTCATCTGGTCCACAAAACGGGGATTGGCGATATCAATAACATGGATGAGCAGATCCGCCTCCTGGAGTTCTTCCAGGGTGGCCTTAAAGGCCTGCATCAGTTCATCGGGCAGGTGGCGGATAAAACCCACGGTATCGGTGATGATCACCTCCACATCTTCGGGAAAACGGAGCCGCCGGCTGGTGGGATCCAGGGTGGCAAAGAGTTTATCCTCCGCCAAAATCGTGCTGCTGGTCAGGGTGTTGAGCAGGGTGGACTTGCCGGCATTGGTGTAGCCCACCAGGCTGATCACCGGCAAGTTCTTTTTGCGGCGCCGGGAACGGCGACGGTAGCGCTCCTTGGCCACTGCCTTGAGCTCTTGATTGAGGCGGGCGATGCGGTCATTAATGCGGCGCCGGTCGATTTCCAGCTTGGTCTCGCCCGGGCCGCGGGCGCCGATGCCGCCGGTGAGCCGGGAGAGGGAATCATCACGCAGTCCCAGCCGAGGCCTCAGATATTTGAGCTGGGCCATTTCTATCTGCAGCTTCCCTTCCCGACTCAAGGCCCGGCGGGCAAAGATATCTAAAATAAGCTGGGTGCGGTCAATAACCCGCAGATCCGTATGGCTGACAATGGAATTGACCTGGGAGGGATTGAGTTCCTGGTCGAAAATAAGCAGGTTGGCATTATGGCGGAGGGCCAGGATCATGATCTCGCTGAGTTTGCCCTTGCCCAGAATCAGTTTAGGATTAATCTTGTGGCGCCGCTGAATAACCGTCTCTGCCACCTGGACATCGGCAGCGCGCGCCAGCTCGCAGAGCTCAGCCATGGATTCCTGGGCCTGGGCCTTGCTGCTGGTGGTCACACTCACCAGGATGGCGAGATCACGCCCCTTATCAACATCCTTGGTGGGTCGGAGCCGGGAGAATTCCTGCTCCACAGCGGCGATGAGCTCCCGGACATCACCGCTCTGGGCAGTGGGCGCCTGGGGGGGCAGAAAATGCCAGTCTTCTCCCTGGTCGGGATTGGCCACCAGATGGACGGAGTGCAGTTTGTCGGGCAGACCCTGGCGCACCATGATCACGGTCAGCAGATCAAGGCGCAGAAAGAGCAGGTCCATCAGGTCATCCTGGCTGATCTCCTCTTGGGCAAGATGGGTATGGACACAACGCACGCCCTTTAAACGGCCGGCTGCGGCACGGAGATGGCCAAGAAGAGGGATGACAATCTGGCGATAATCACCCAGAATAACGGTTTCCACCTCACCACTGCGGGTGATCAGGACGCCGAGCTGACGGTTGAGTTCCACAGAGATCTCTGCCATCTCCCGGGCCATCTCCGGACTGATGACCAATTCAGGGGGGACCCGCCTCTTGGCGAGGCGCTCCAGGCGTCGTAACTGGGCGGTTTTCAGCCCTGCGGTATTACCGCTGATCTTACCGATTTTCTTATCTCCAGGGGGCCTGCTATCTTTTCTCCCGCAAAATGCGGGTATCGCCCACCCGCAAGGTAATCTTCTCTTTGTCGAAATATTCGAGCAAGGGAATGGAAAACTTGCGGGTCAGGCCGGTGAGGCCTTTAAAACGGGGCGCGTCAATATCGCCGGCCTTCCTCATAAAGGTGACAAGCTCCTCCTGGAGCCTGTCGAGATGGCCTTGGTAAAAATAAAGGTCTTCATTCACCTTCGCCACTTTGCCGCTCTGCACAAGTCCCAGCAGCATCTCCTTGACAAAATCAGGCGCCAGGTCAGGGAAGCGGGCCAGGACCTCCTTGTAGGTGGGGGGCACCAGACCTGCCTGCTCGTAGAGGGCAAGCATTGCCGCCTGCACCTCTTGCTCATCGGCCCGCAACACAACCTTATGGCCGGCCAGGCGCAGCAGAGAGTCTTCAGCAGCAATCACGCCCTTCTTAAGAAGATTATTCAACACTGCCTGAAAGGTCTTGTTTTCCTGGCCGCCAAAGAGTCTTGAGCGCAGTTCCTCTTTGGCAAGCCCTGTTTTCAAGGGGTTGGCCAGGTGATAGCGGCTAAGGGCCTCGGTGATGGCCCCGGCCAGGGCCTCAAAACGTTCCCGGCTCACCATGAGTTTCCGTTCCGAATCAACCACCATGATCCGGCTGGCGGAGACCGGGCCGCTGAGAAGCTTCTGGAGGCGATTGCCGAAGATGCCGGTGCGCACCGCCAGTTCATCAAAGGTGAGCCCCTGAAAGCCGCTTTCCCTGAGGTGGAGAAGACAAATCTCTACCTGATCGCCTTGGGCATAGACCTGAAAGGCCTCCTGGTTCTCAGGCTTGAAACGCCGGCGTTTACGGGGTGACACCCCGTAAATAACGCCGCCGCCAATGGTGGTCACCGGCGAGTAGCTGCGCACCACATAGCGGTCACCGGGCCAGACCCCCACAGGCTCCTCCAGAAGGATCTGGACGTTGGTTTCGCCACCTGCGGCCAGCACCTCATCCTCCAGCAGAACCAGACGACCCATGATTTCAGCAGAACCGAGATGGATGCGGACCCGGCTTCTATTTTTCAAGGGTTTCTCCCGGGAGGAGAGATAGAGGAAACGGGCGTCCAGCATGAAGGTCGGCTGCAGACAACCGGGAGTAATCAGCATATCCCCCCGCCTAATAAGCTCCCGATCAACGCCCTGCAGGTTAATGGCCGTCCTTTTACCCGCCTCAACTCTCTCAACACCCTGACCGTGACTTTGAATACCGCGGATCTTGCCAGAGGCGTGATGGGGAAAGATCTCCACCTCATCCCCCAGATGGATACGGCCGCTGATGGAGGTGCCGGTGACCACGGCACCAAAACCCTTCATGGCAAAAACACGATCCACAGGCAGGCGGAAGGGGCCATGGCTTTCCGCGAAATCACATTTGGCAACCAGGCCGTCCAGGACCTCTTTCACCTCGTCAATGCCCTCGCCGGTTATGGAGGAAACCACCAGCATGGGGGCATCATCCAGGAAAGTCTCTGTGAAGAATTCACGGATATCCTCTTTGACCAGTTCCAGCCACTCCGGGTCGACCATATCTTTCTTGGTGACGACGATGAGTCCTTTGTCAATACCCAACAGACGACAGATCTCAAAATGCTCTTTGGTCTGGGGCATGATGCCTTCATCTGCGGCAATAACAAAGGCCACCAGATCGATGCCGCTGGCCCCGGCCACCATGTTTTTTATAAACTTCTCATGGCCCGGCACATCAACAATACCGAGGCGATGGCCGCAGGGCAGGTCGAGAAAGGCAAAACCGAGCTCAATGGTGATGCCCCGCTTCTGCTCCTCCTTGAGACGATCGGTCTCAATGCCGGTGAGGGCCCGGACCAGACTGGTCTTGCCATGGTCCACATGGCCGGCAGTGCCAAGGACAATCTCCCGCATCTTCAGGCTCCGGTTATGAAGGGATTGGCACGTTTTTCCTCGCCAATGGTGGACTTGGAGCCGCCATAGCCGTGACCGGGCCAGACCACGGTCTCATCGGGAAGAACAAGAAGCTTCTTTTTGATGGCCTTCATGAACTGGCCCATATCGCCGCCGGGAAAATCTGTCCGGCCAATGGCCCCTACAAAAAGAGTGTCGCCGGTGAAAAGATCCGTGCCACTGTAAAGACAGATACCGCCGGGGGTATGACCGGGGGTATGCAGAACCTTAAGGCTCTGTTTGCCAAAGGTAATGGTGTCGCCATCCTTCACCAGGATATCAGCAGGGGGGGAATGTTCCAGTCCCAGCATGGAAAAATATTGGTTGATCTCGGGCTTGTTGAAAAAATCTTCATCAGCGCCATGCATGATGATCTGGGCCCCGGTTGCCGCCTTGATTTTCCGGATGCCACAGACATGATCGGGATGGCCGTGGGTGGCAATGATATATTCAATGGTGAGTCCCTCCTTCTGGCACAGGGCAAGGATAGCTGCCTCATCACCACCGGGGTCAATAACAACACCTTTTTTGGTCTCCTCACAGCCCAGGACATAGCAGCACACAGCCATGGAACCCACAACTTTCTGTCTGATCAACACACGTCACCTCGCAACAAGGGGGGGGGGGGATTTAGGCGACCACCAAGCAGACGAAGGGCACAAAGAAAAGCAAGCATCTTTGTGCCCTTCGTGGACCTGATAGTCAAAAAACAGGGACAACAGCGCCGTTAACAGTCGCAGGTCTCCGGATTGCAGGTGCCTCCGCAGCCGCAGCTGGAACTGGAACCGGAATCAGCCATGGCCAGAGTCGCCTTCTGCTTGCCGCAAATCCTTTCGACATTATCAACAACATGCCTGAAGGCGGTAATAGCGGGACTTTCCGCTTCAGAACTCAGATAAGGGGCGCCGTCATCACCACCAATAACAACCTTGGGATCCAGCGGCACCTTGCCGAGAAAATTCAGCCCGAAATCCTTGGCGGTCTTTTCACCGCCGCCGCTCTTGAAAATCTCCGCGGTCTTGCTGCAGTGGGGGCAGACAAAGCCGCTCATATTCTCCACCATACCCACCACATCCATCTTGACGTGCTTGCAGAAATTAAGGGATTTGCGGACATCAGCCAAGGCAATCTCCTGGGGTGTGGTCACCACAATGGCCTTGGCATCCTTGATATTCTGCGCCACGGACAGCGGCTCATCGCCGGTACCAGGAGGCGCATCAATGATCAGATAGTCGAGATCGCCCCAGTCAAGATCAGCAATAAACTGCCTGATGGCCTGCACCTTCAAGGGGCCGCGCCAGATGATGGGATCATCACG
The DNA here is from genome assembly GCA_024637145.1 of Desulfobulbaceae bacterium. GTDB lineage: Bacteria > Desulfobacterota > Desulfobulbia > Desulfobulbales > SURF-16 > BM506. Next base: position 72,629 of record JAGXFQ010000016.1, on the reverse strand, counting down.
ATTCTCCATCATATATTCCAGGGAAATAACCTTGAGATTTTCACCATAGAGCATGGGGGGCAGAAGCCCGCCCTTCTTGACATTGGCATCCTGCAGGCGGTCGGTGAGGCTCAGCATGCGACAGATATCAGGGCCATGGAGATCAACATCCATCAACCCCACCTTGTAACCGCGATTGGCCAGACCAAGGGCCAGATTCACCGAGACGGTGGACTTGCCCACCCCACCCTTGCCGCTCATGACCAAGAGCTTGTTTTTGATCCGCCCCAGTGATGAAGAAATTGCCATATCCTGCTGGGCGATCTTCGCGTCTACTGAGCCACAGCCGCCACTCTTGCAACTGGAGCCGCTTCCACATTCTGCCATGCTACCACCTCCTGAAAATGTATCGGCCCTCTCGCTATCAGGAAAACAGCCGCGGCGCCTTGGCAGGCAGCCGGGATATTCCGGGGATCGGGCCTCTAAAAAAATGCAAATAATCGTACGTTAAGGGTCTGGCAACAGACCGGGGTCAGCAAAGGGGGAAACATATACCGTACTCATGTGCCTTTTCAAAGTGGCAAAAGTACGTCCTTGCTGAGCAAACCGGCACCAGACCTATTCAACAATAAGACAATACTGTTTATTGTCCAGCCATTTTCTTATGGAAAAACAAGGAAATCACCCTAGAAAAATCGCGCTGCAGATCAGGAAGGGGCAAGGATCAGCGGGAAAATAGTGCCAACCGGAAGGCCTGAGCCCAGAGAAAACCCTTCAGCCGGCTGAGGCTATAAATTCAAGTTTTTCCAGGGCCAACTCAATCTGGAAGCGGTTGGTCTCAATACTCATGGCCACCCGGCGGTTATCCTGATAATCAAGGTCAGGGGTAAGGGTCAAGGCGCTGTTTAAGGCCAGGGCCTTTGGCTGGCCGAAATAGGCGGTGAGATCAAATTTTGCCTCCACCATCTGCATGGCCCGCCCCATAATCTGGTTGGTGAGTTCGCCGATGGTATCCACCACCTCGCTGGAGGTGGCCTCTCTGGCCAGTTCCTTTTCCGGCAGGCCCATGGTCAGCATATAATAGCGATAGAGATCCAGGGCCGCATCCGCCGTAAAATTCATCACCACCAGGCCTTTATAATCCCCGGAAAACTGTACGAAACTTCCCACATCCGGCTTCAGGCATACCCGGGGTACGGCAATAAAGGTTGACGAGTATTTTACTTTCTTTTTGGTACTTTTTTCCAAGGTATTCTTGGCGGCCAGGGCCAGGATATTTGCAATAGTATCAATGGTAAAGGTTGGTTCTGCCATGGTCTCCTCGTTTATGCTCTGTAATAAAAAACTTTATAAGTTAGAAATAACCGTTATAGTTACCTGTTCTCAACTTGAATAATCGTTATTTGACACGCCTGGCAAGAGAAGGCGTGTACGCATTGCATACTACTTTATTGCCGCAGCCTGCTGTAAAAATATTTACCTTGTTCGGGCAGCAAAGAGCACCGACCATGGCACGGCAGCCTCTGTAACCACAATATTCCTTACTCTTTCTCTCTTTATGGCCCACCTACTCAGTTGCCAAAATATCACCAAATCCTTTGGCGCCCACACCCTGTTTACCGACATCTCCCTCAGCTTTGAACCCAAAACAAAAACCGGGCTCATTGGCCCAAATGGTTCCGGGAAATCGACCCTCCTCAACATCCTGGCCGACAAGATTGAACCAGACAGCGGCCGCCTCTTTATCTCTAAGCAAATGCGGGTTGTCTACCTGAGCCAGAGTGAAGATTTCGCGGGCCACAAGAGTGTCACCGAGATCGTCATGGAAGCACTTGCCGGCCATGACCAAGACCACAATATGCTCATGGCCCAGATAGCCTTGAGCCAGGCCGAATTTCCTGACCCCGAGGCCAAGGTGGCCTCCCTTTCCGGAGGCTGGCTGAAGCGTCTGGCCATTGCCTGTGCCCTGGCTCAGGATCCGGACCTGCTTCTTCTTGATGAGCCCACCAACCACTTGGATATTCGTTCCATCCTCTGGTTGGAGAAAATATTGCGCAACGGCTCCTTTGCCTTTGTACTGGTCAGCCATGACCGCCTCTTCCTGGAAAATGTCAGTAACCGGATTATCGAGCTTAACCGCTGTTATCCTGATGGTTTCCTCAGCTTCCCAGGCAACTACAGCCATTTTCTGGAAAAACGCCGCGCCTTTCTCAGCGCCCAGCAGGAGATGGAGGCGAGCCTGGCCAATAAGGTCAAAAGAGAGGTGGAATGGCTGCGGCGCGGCCCCAAGGCCCGGGCCACCAAGGCCAGATCCAGAATTGATGAAGCGTACCGCCTGCAGGATGAACTCTCCCAGGTCCGTCAGCGTAATCAGTCAGAAAAATCCATGAAGATCGACGTCAGCGGCACTGGCCGCCGGACCAAGAAGCTCATTTCTGCCCATAAAATCGGCAAAAAGATGGGGGAGACTTCCCTCTTTACTGATCTCTCCTTTGATCTTGGCCCCGGCGTACGCCTGGGACTGGCCGGCAATAACGGCTGCGGCAAAACCACCTTGATGCACATGCTCTACGGCACCCTGGACTGTGACCAGGGAACCATCAGCCGGGCCACGGATCTCAAGATCTCCCTCTTTGACCAGAAACGCGAGGATCTCGATCTTAACCAGAGCCTGCGCCGGGCCCTGGCTCCGGACGGGGACAGCGTTCTGCACCAGGGGCGCAGCATCCATGTGGCCAGCTGGGCAAAACGTTTTCTCTTTCAACCAGACCAACTGGAAATGCCGGTCTCCCATCTTTCCGGCGGTGAACAGGCCCGTATCCTCATTGCCCGCTTCATGCTCCAGGAGGCGGACATCCTGCTTCTGGACGAGCCCACCAATGATCTGGACATCAACTCCATCAATGTCCTGGAAGAAAACCTTCTTGAATTCCCCGGGGCCCTGGTGCTGGTCAGCCATGACCGGACCTTTCTCGATAATATTGCCACCCAGATCCTCGGTTTCAGCGACCAGGGCCATGAAGCGATCCTGTATGGTGATTACCGCCAGTGGCTCACCAGTCTTGAAAAGGATGAGGCGATCCTCAAGGCCGACATGGCCGCTGCCAGGAAAAAGCAGCCGGGAGCGAAAAAAAAGCTCTCCTACAAAGACGAAAAGGAGCTCGCTGCCATGGAAGAGGTGATTCTGGCGGCTGAACAGGAACTCGCGGCCTATCAGCAAAAACTGGTGGGGCCGGAGGTCATGGCTGACCAGGAGGTTCTCAACCAGTGGTGCACCAAGCTCAACGCCAGCCAGGAAAAGGTCGATGCCCTTTACCGGCGCTGGGAAGAACTGGGGGCAAAAGAGGCGGCCCTGGACGCTCCGTTATAAGAGCAAGAGCAAGACCGAGACATGATGCATGGCCGCTCCTTCAAAAAGGTTTCTGCTCCTGGATGAGGCCGTGGGCCTTGCCCACCCGGTAGACAAGCTCCATAAAACCTTTGGGCAGCGGCACCTCGCGCTCTTCGATCAATACCCCCAAGGCCCGGGCCCGGGCCAGCACCGTTACCTCATCGCCGGCAATACCTTCCTGGTAGTTACACAGATAATGAATGCGGAGGGCATCGGTGAGGGGAATGCGCATATCCTGGAAATTGGTGGCCAGGCCGGCAAGCTCCGCCTCAATGATGTGCCGATTTTCAACAACAAAGTCCACGAATTTCTCCTCGGGATTTGGGGTGCCGAAAAGCTCATTCATCACCGCCCCCGCCAGCATACCATGAAAGTGGGGGGCCTTGGCCGGCAGACTCTCGGCACAATGGGCACGCATTTTTTTAAAAAAAATCATCCGCACCACATCCACCCCTTCCCGCAGGCTGGGGATAAAGCCCCTGTCTATCTTATTCTCTTGCTCTGCCATTACATCCTCTCCATAACGCTCTTTTATTCTAAAAACGGCCGGACAAATTGGAGTTGCCGCTGCCCGTGAAGCGCCGGCCAACTGAGCTGCAGGGGCAGATCACGCCACCTCCCCTGCAGGCAAGAGACGTGGAGATGCGCCGGAATCAGGCCCTGGGCTGCCGCCACAGAGCCCACCACATCGCCCTGCCGCACACTCTGTCCCAGGCCAAGATGGGGAGAGATATGGGCCAGGACATAGAGACTCTCCTGCTCTGCCGGCTGCTCAGGCAGCAAAAAAAGCGACTGTCCCAGGAAATCGGCACACAGGGCAACCACCGTGCCGCCACAGGGCGCCGGCACCAAACTTGTACCCAGATTGTGTAGCTTGCCCAGCTGATCTTCATAACAGAAAAAATCAATTCCTTCATGGGGCCGGGGTCGTTTTTCCCGGGGTGACGGCCACCACAATTGCCAATCGTTATAGCCCATGCCCGGCTCAAAAAGCCAGGAGCGGAAAAGGTGTTCTTTCTTGCTGTTCAGGGCAGAAAAAAGACTGCCAAACTCTGCGAGACTGATCATCTGCAAAAGCGCCCTCTCCATTTGAAATGGAACTGCAGTCGGACAACATCCCTGTCAAGAAACATTTCCGCCGCCCTTTTTAAAGATATATTTTGGCAGCCTCTTTTTTTGCGCCCCTCCCGGCGCTGGTGGCCGGCAGCCTTTTTAGTGGCAAAACGGGCCACGAGGAAGATACCCTGGCCCCATCTCTTTTGGTGCACCGCCGCCCTGCCAATGCTGCTTTCTCTTTAGCGGCAACAGAAGCAGCCATTGCTATTTCCGCCTTGATCATGTATAATAATATGCTTACATTCGTCAGCACAGCGCCTTCCGCACACGGTGACAGGCTGTTTCTGTTATACATAAAAAAAGGCTTTCCAAACACCAGACCCTCAAATACCCGGGTCAGCCAAGAGGAGATCATCCATGCTCAGCGCAGACGACTGTTTACGTTACTGTGAAATGGAATTTTATTGCCCCAATTGCCAGACCAGGCTTTCCCCCTGTGAAACGCCGCCCTTCCACATTGGTGACGGCCTGGGCTGGGGCGCCGAGGTGATGTTTGTCTGCCTCAATGATCAATGCCCCCCCTATGTCAAGGGCTGGGATCATATTGAGGCAGCTTACGGACATGTGGGCTCCTATCGTTACATGCGGCTGGCCAATGAGGAAAAGGGCGAGCTGATGATGGTTGGCAACCAAATGGCCTTCACCGGGAGTGTCCTTGACCCTGAGGTGATCATGGCGGCCAATACCCGCTATCATCAGGAATGCGCCTGGGCCAGCCAGCTTGACACCTGTGTGGCCGACAAGGATCTCACCCCGATTATGGGTATCCTTTTAGATGAAAAATCGAGCCTCAACAACAGGCTGAAGGCCAGCAGTCTCCTTATTCCCCTCAATGACCTCTCTTGTATCGATGCCCTGCGCAATCTGGAATACAAGGAGGGCACCCTTGAACATCAGAAGAATCAGGCCATTATTGAGATCCTCAAAAACAATTTCATGAAGGAATGCCCTGACTGTATGGAGATCGTCAAGAACAAGGCCAGCAAGTGTAAACATTGCGGCAAGGAGCTTGGGTAGAGCGATTTCCCCTTGCCATAAGCAAACCAATCTATTATACAACAAAGGTTCTTTTCACCTGCCTTGGCAGTGAAAATGCATGGTGGGCGTAGCTCAGCTGGTGGTAGCCCCGGATTGTGGCTCCGGAGGTCGTGGGTTCAAGTCCCATCGCTCACCCCATATAACTATCAAAAGGGATTCAGGTTTTTCTGAATCCCTTTTTTTTTCACTTTAGCCCCTTGCCGGTGATGACCACTCCCCTCAAAGAGCAGACAACGTCCAGCCTCGACAACTCCCTGCGGTGCCTCTTCTGTGGCGGAAAGGCGACCCTGAAGGGGCGTTGAGCAAAGGCCACGGTCACCTGCAGGTCATGCGGGATGGAGGCGGACGCTAAGCTCTACCGCGAGCAGATCGAAGAGTGGCAGGATGCCCTCTGTGGTGAATGGGTAAAAAAGCAGGTGCCATAAAAAAACCCGGTCTGAAAACAGACCGGGTTTTTTTATGCACACAAGAAAAGGCTGGTTCCTTAACCGCAGGAACCACTGCTGCAGGAGCCGCTGCTGCAACCGCCGCCGCCGCTGGCCAGGGGAACCTTTGAAGTAATGGAAAAACCGGAACGAGGTCCAGCCTCCATAAAATCAACAAGAATCTCGCCACAGGTAACCAGCAAGCCTTTTTCAACCAGAAACTTGAGTCCTTCCTGATCGACAACTTCATCATTATCTTTTGGCTCATCCAGAGCCAATCCCAATGAAGGGCCAGCTCAGCCGCCCTGCATCATGGCTATCCGGATGGCAGAATCAATACTGTTCTGCTCCAGATAGGACTTTAAATTCTCAATCGCCTTATCGGTAATTTTTAGCATGAAATCCTCCTATGAATTGCCTTATGGTATGTTCATATTATTTTCGTCGACTGGTACCAGAATGAAAGCTGCATTGCCTAACATCTCTGTCATACCCAATAACTACATACAATAAACCATTGGTCGCCAGAAGCAACCCCTGTTTTAGCAATTAACTTAAATTTAAGTGGAAACTTAAATAATGTCAGTCAGGTGTCTCCGTCTAAAAAGAGTATCTTTTCTAAAGATTTTTTGAGGTTTGTCTGACGAACACCTCTTTTTTATATTATTGTTAAAAAGCGACCCCACTTAACTTTTTACCTTATCTTTTTTGTGTAAAGCTTCATACCAGGTGATTCCTATGCGGAAAATTGTGATTTCAACGGGCGGCGGTGACGCCCCAGGTCTTAATGCTGTTATCTACGCGGTGGTCAAGGCCTCCCATGCCCGGGGCTGGGAGGTGTATGGCAGCCGCAGCGGTTATCTGGGCCTGCTCAACCTTGACGAGCTGGTCCGCCTCACCCCCGAGATGGTGGCGGATATCACCGCCACCGGCGGCACCATTATCGGCTCCACCAATAAAGGCAATCCCTTTGCCATGCCCATAGAAAATCTGGCCGGCGAAACGGAACTCCATGATGTTTCCGATCGAATCATGAAAAACTTCAAACGGATGGGGTTTGGCTGTCATATCGCGGTGGGGGGTGACGGCAGTCTGGAAATCGCCCACCGTTTTGCCACGGAAAAAGGCATGCCCGTCATCGGCGTCCCCAAGACCATTGACAATGACCTGGAGGCCACCCAACTCACCTTTGGCTTTGACACGGCTGTCTCCACCGCCACCGAGGCCATAGACAAGCTGCACTCCACTGCCAAATCCCACGACCGGGTCATGGTGGTGGAGGTGATGGGCCGGGATTCCGGCTGGATAGCCATGAACTCAGGGATTTCCGGCGGTGCCGACATTGTCCTGATTCCCGAGATCCCTTTTGACATTGACGAGGTATGTAAAAAAATAGACAACAACGAGCTGTACGGCAAGGAATATGCCATTGTGGTGGTGGCCGAAGGGGCCAGGGCCAGGGACCAAGAAGTCATTCATAAAGGCTATGGTGAGATCGGCAGGTCGGAAAAAATTCTTGGCGGTGTCGGCGAGTGGGTCGCCAACGAGATCCGGAGCCGCACCGGCAAGGATACCCGTTCCCTTGTTTTGGGACATCTGCAGCGCGGTGGTTCACCAACCACTTTTGACAGATTGCTGGCCCTGCGCTTCGGGGCCATGGCCGTCCGCCTGGCAGAAGAAGGGAAGTTTGACCAGATGGTGGCCCTGGCCGGCGATGCCATGACCTCGGTGCCCCTGGCCGAGGCCATCAAGAAAAGAAAACAGGTGCCCGCAGAAGGCAACCGGGTAAGAACAGCGCGGGAGATCGGCATCTGCATGGGTGAAGCTGGTGAGATGGAGGCCACGGAACAAAGCCTGAAGGGCTGCGTCTGCTAGGAAATATCCGGGCGGCCTTTACTCTTTCCGGCTCTCCCTGTGGATGGTTTCCATATACTCATCCCATTCATAGGGCAGCAGATTTTTCTTTTTATTATTGCACTCTTTGCAGGAGGCAACCAGGTTGCCCTTATTGCTTGTGCCTCCACGGCCAAGGGGCGTCAGGTGATCCATGGTCAGCTCTTTGGGCTTGAACTGCCTGCCACAATAATAACAGATGCCGCTGGCGATCCTCTTCTGCCACCAGCCGCTTTTCCGCAGCTTGCGCGCCTTGTCTCTTTCCTGGCGGATAAGGCCTTCATCCACCCCGTCAAAATAGAAATCCTCACTCATTCGACCAGCTCCCCAAGAAGAAAGCGGCGGGCCGCCCCCACCAGATAGAGTGAACCGGCCACCAGAATGAGATCACCGGCACCAGCCAGGGTCCGGGCCCTCTCCAGGGCCTCCTCCACGTCAAGCTCCACATGGATCTCGCCCCCAAAAGGGCCCAGGGCGGCCCGCAGTTGCTCCGGGGTGGCAGAACGCTCTGATTCCGGGCGGGTGAAGACCAGGACATCGCAGCAGGGAGAGATGGTGGCCAGGGAGGTGACAATATCCTTATCCGCCATGGCGGCCCAGACACATATCAGGCGCTGATAGGCAAAGTCCTGGCCCAGGCTGGCGCATAAACTCTCCATGCCCGCTGGATTATGGGCGCCATCAAGAAGATAACGCCGACCCCCTGGCGAAAGATCCCCTTCCGCCTCCCTGTGGCCTTTTTGGTCAAGAGAGAAATATTCCAGCCTTCCCGGCCAAGAGACCTTGGCGATCTGATCGCGCCTCACCTGCTCGGCCAAGGGCCAGCCCATGCCGTCAAGGAGTTCACAAACAGCCAGGGCCAGGGAGGCGTTATCCCGCTGGTAGGCGCCCCGCATGCCACATCTGAGGCCGGACATCCTTCTCCCCACCCCCTGATAGGTCCACTGCCCCTCTCCCTCATTTTCATGTTGGAAGTCACGGCCCAGCAGCCGCAGTTCCGCCCCCAGCTCGGCGCAACGAGCCACCACCACCTCTTGGCTGACATCGGCAGCCACCCCGCTCACCACCGGCACACCCTCCTTGATGATGCCCGCCTTTTCAAAGGCCACCTGGGCCAGGGTGGTGCCCAGATAGGCCTCATGGTCCATGGAGACATTGGTGATCACCGAAACCAGGGGCCGGACAATATTGGTGGCATCAAGGCGGCCTCCCAACCCCACCTCAAGGATGACCAGATCCACCTGCTGCCCGGCAAACCAGAGGAAGGCCAGGGCCGTGGTAAATTCAAAATAGGTGATCTGCTGGTCGCCCAGAACAGCGGCGATCTGGGTGGCAATGGCGGCGAACTCCTCCTCGGAAATGTAGTCGTCATTAATCCGGAACCTCTCGCGGACCGAACTCAGATGGGGAGAGGTATAGAGACCCACCTTATACCCTCCCCCCTTGAGCAGGGTGAGCAGGTTCATGGCTACCGAGCCCTTGCCGTTGGTGCCGGCCACATGGACACAGGAGAGGGTGTCCTGGGGGTTCCCCACTTGGCCCAGAAAGCCGGCCAGGGAATCCAGGCCCAGCTTAATCTTAAAAAACTGGAGATTGTCCAGATAGGCCCAGGCCTCCTGATAATTCATCAGCAACAGACCTCGCCACCACTGAGGGCATCATTGCTCCACATAGGCATTCCTGTTCTGCGTAGCTCTTTTGGCAATAAGGGAGGAAAAAAGGGCATCTCTTTACTTCTTCAGAAAGCCATCGCGAATGGACTCCAGCCGGTTTGCCGGCTGCTGCAGAGCATTATCGGCCTGCTTTAATTGGGGCTGCATAAAGAGGGCGCTGAGCACATAGGCCAGCACAATAGAAAATACCACCGCCAGGATAATCAGGACATGCTTCTGCTCTTCCTTCATCTCTTGACCTCTGATTGAAAAATAGGAATCATCAACAGTTTTCCCTTATAAAACTTCCAGCTTGGCATAATCAAGATGTAATTTTTTGAGACCATGGCGGGGAAAGAAGACCTCCACGGTCTTGGGCAGAGTCACCTTGATCACCTTGCCCTCACCAAAAAAACTATGGCGCACAGGCCTGCCTGTTGTGCATTCAGCAATGTCTACCGATGCAGAGGGTGGTTTGCCGGCCATGGAGGCGGTAGAGGCCGGAGTCTCCGGCCAGGGGGGCAATGGTTGTCGCCTGGCCGGCCCGGCCAGGAGTTCAGGGGCCAGGGCCGAGATAAATTCGCTGACCATGGCCGTCTGGGGCATCCGGTCCGGGCCGGCGGTGAGTCGGGGGGCGATGAAAAAGAGATGTTCCCGGGCCCGGGTGGCTGCCACATAGAGAAGACGGCGCTCTTCTTCCCTCTCTTCCGGGAGCTGGGCCTGGCCGGAGGGGAATTTTCCCTCCACCAGGTTAAGGACAAAGACCTTGTTCCACTCCAGCCCCTTGGCGGAGTGGACGGTGGAGAGGATCAGCCGATCCGCGTCGGGATTTTGCAATGCTGCCTCCTGGGGAGGATCCAGGGCCGTATCATCAATAAAATCCTGGAGGTTGTCATAGCCGGCCAACAGCTCGCCAAGCTGATCAAGATCGCGGCTGCGACTGGGGTAATCGTCCTGATAGATGCGCTCAAAAATCGGCCGGTAATAGTCAAGGACCTGCTCAAGCTGGGCCCCGGGCCTCTCCAGCCGAGCCAGACCGTGCAAAGCCTTCACCAGACGATCCAGGCCGGGCTGCCAGACCTTGCCGCCCTTATAGCCATCCAGGGCCTGCAGCGGGGTCTCCGCCCCCCGGATAGCGGCCAACATCTTCTCAGCGGTTTTGGGCCCCACTTTGTCAATCTGCAGCAGGATCCTGTTCCAGGAAAGATGATCCGCCGGATTGCTGATAATCCGCAAATAGCAAATGACATCCTTGACATGGGCCGACTCGGTGAGCTTCATACCGCCCCGTTTCTCAAAGGGGATCTGGTGGTTGGCAAGCTCCAGTTCCAGCTTGTAGGAGTGAAAGCCGGAGCGGAAAAGAACGGCCATCTCGGCAAGGGGCACCCCTTCCCCCTGGAATGTCTCGATCTTGTCGACAACATACCGGGCCTGCTCCTGCTCGTCCCGGGCCCGGAACAAAGAGGGCTTATCCGCCCCCGGGATATTGGAAAAGAGGGTCTTGGCATATTTCTCGGCCGCCTGGGAAATAATGGCATTGGTGGCCTCCAGGATGGGCTGGGCGGAACGGTAATTTTCCTCAAGCCGCACAATCCGGGTGCCGGGAAAAAGGTCCGGAAAATCCATGATATTCTTGAAATCAGCACCGCGGAAACTATAGATGGACTGGGCATCGTCACCCACCACCATGACGTTTTTATGACTGCTGCTGACCAGGGCGACGATTTCGGCCTGAATACGGTTGGTATCCTGGTATTCGTCCACCATCACATAATGGAAACGGTCGGAGATCTCGGTGCGCGCCTCTGGATGGTCGCGCAGCAGATCGCGGAAATTGACCAGCAGGTCATCATAATCCATGAGCGCATGGTCGCGCTTAAAATTGCCGTAATGCTCACGGATGCTGTTTATGTCGGCGCTGAACTCCACCAGATGAAAATAGCGTTCCTCAAGGTAGTCGCTGAAATCGATATTCTTATTGACCGCGCCACTGATCATATTGATGATCACCCGCTTGGAGGGGAAGCGCCGCCCGCCGCCGCTCAGTCCCAGGGAGGATTTGAGGAGATTGATGATGCCTTCTGAATCAGAGCGGTCAAGGATGGTGAAATTGGCGGGATAACCGGTGTAGCGGCCGAAACGACGCAAAAGGAGATTGGCCATGCCATGAAAGGTGCCGCCCATCACCCCCCCACAGGAACCATCCATGAGCAGAGCAGCCCGGCTCAGCATCTCCTGGGCCGCCTTGCGGGTGAAGGTGAGGAGCAGGATGGAGTCGGGCGCCACCCCCTGTTCCACCAAATAGGCCATCCGGTGCACCAGGGTCCGGGTCTTGCCGCTGCCCGCCCCGGCAATGACCAGCACCGAGCCCTGGGTGGTGGTAACCGCCTCCAGCTGGGAGGAATTGAGACCAGTCATGCTTGACGAGGGGCCGGGCCGCTGCGGGCTGGCCAGTTCTGAAAAAAGAGATTGTTGACGCATGGGCGCACCTTACCACAGCACACTCTTTTTTTGAAGAAGAGAGATGCGTACCGGCAGGCCCGAAGATCTGATTTCTATTGACCCCATGGGGCAGGCAGGGTAGTTTGACATCTTTTACAGGGTGCCACCCCCTTCCTGGTGGTTCATATTCCATCCCAAAAAAACATTCCTGATAATCGGGACTTGCACATTATTGACGGAGAATACCATGACAGAGATGCAGACCCTTTTCAGCGACGACCTATGCAAAAAGATATTCCCCCCGGCAAGAAGCGATGCCTTCTTTGATGCCCTCTTTGGCGACGCCCAAGAAGGTTCCTATGATATTGAGCTGAAATTTGCCGGTTTTGATCAAGCCGCCAAAGAGCTCCATTTTGAGCTCAACCTCCATGAGCGGCCGGGCCGCTGCCTGGCCTGCAACCTCACCTACGGCCTGCCCGATGTCTTTTCCCGCCACCCGGTTATTAATATCAAGGGTGTGGTCCAAGAGGTGGAGAAGATATTGGCAGACACCTATCAGATCACGGGCTGGAGCCTGGGCACCACCCGCTCCACCTCCAAAAGCCTGCACCAGATTCCCCTGGTGATCAGCCTGAAATAGCAACATCAGGGTACACAACTCTCCCTCCATATCAGCCCCGGATAAAAACTGGCCTGAGCCGCCTAGAGTTCTGCCTTTAACTCCCCTTGCAAATGGGGGGCTTACCCTCTGTCCTGGAGAAGGTGGAAAAAGCGCCCCACATCCTGGGGTTGATGGGCATCGGAACCGGCCACAAACCGCAGCCCGCAACGCCTGGCCCGCTGGATGATGGCGACACAGGGAAAGGGCTCGCCACGCACGGCAAAGCCTGAGGTGTTGATCTCCAGGGCTATATCCTGGCGGGCCATCTCCGCCAGGATTGCCTCAATCAGACGCCAGTGCTCGGCAGTAAAAACCACCCCCTGACAGTAACGTAAGGGGGCGTCCAAGTGGCAGACCACGTCCACCTTCAGCTGCTGCAGACCCAGCAGCAGATCCGTGTAACAGCGCCTGAGCAGCCGGTCATGGCCCAGGGCCTCCAGGGCCTTGATGTTCTCCGGCTTGCGGCTCAGCATATTGAGATGTCTGCCCTTCTCCGCAAAATAATGGCAGGAGAGCCCCACCCTGGCCCAAGAGTGGCTGTTTAAGAAGTCGCGGGTCTCGGCAAGGCGATCCACATTGAGTCCCACCTCGACCCCGGCCCCCACCCGGATTCGGCCTGCATATTTGCGGGCCAGACGCCGGCACTGCCGCTGATAGAAGCAAAACTCCTCAGCCGTCAGCCAGGTGACCTGCCCGTAGTTGATGCCTATCTCGAAATGCTCCAGAAAGATGAGCTCAGCAAGACCGCCGGCCAGGGCCGCCGCCACATACTCCTCCATCTCTCCCACCGCGTGGTGGCAAAGTCTGGTGTGGACATGGCCGTCACAGCCCAGATCAATCTCGCTACTGCCAAAGATACTCATTTAATAGCCGCCATGGGCATGGGGATGATCCCCATAAATATGGGCATGGGGATGGGAGTGGAGATGGCTGGACTCCGACCGGTGCAGGTGGCCGTGATCCAGGCTGTAGATGATATCCGTGCTCTTGGCCAGGAAATCAAAATCATGGGAGATAATGACCATGGGCAGGTTCAGGTCGGCCAGTATGGCCACCAGGCGCTCGCGGGTGGCCATATCCAGGTTATTGGTAGGCTCATCAAGGAGCAGGATCTCCGGGGCCATGACCAGAATGGTGGCCAGGGCCACCAGTTTTTTCTCACCGCCGGAAAGCTGGTGGGTGATCCGGCCGGCAAAACCAGCCAGATCCAGACTCTCTAAGGTGGCCATGGCCTTGGCCTTGGCCGTTGGACCATCATCGCCCATATTCAAGGGTCCGAAGGTGACATCCTCAAGCACGGTGGGCGAAAAGAGCTGATCATCGGCATCCTGAAAAAGAAAGCCCACCTGCCGCCGCAGCTGGCGCCAGGCCCTGACATCGTTCACCTGCCTGCCATCCAGAAGAATCCGGCCGCTATCTGGCTTGAGCAGGCCCATGATGATATGAAAGAGAGTGGTTTTGCCGCTGCCGTTTGGACCGATAAAACCGACCCGCTCAGCGCCGATGGCCAGCTTGAGATGGTGAAACAGGCAGCCGCCGCCGGGATGACAAAAGGAGATATCCTCCAATAAAAGCGCGGTCATGACCAGCCCCCCGGCGCGCCCAGCAACTCCATGCAGGCGACCCCCAGGGCGGCTCCAAAAAGCAGGGCCAGGAGTCCCCAGTCCGCAGCGGCCAGGGGGCGGCCCTCCAGCACATAAAAACGGCCCTGAAAACCACGCAGCTCCATGGCCTGCTGGACCCGCCTCCCCCGCTGCCAGCTTTTCACCAAGGTCATGCCCAGCAGGTTGCCATAGGTGCGATAGGTGTGCATGGTGGTGGCCGGCCTGAAACCGCGCAGCAGGGCGGCCCGGCGCAGACGCTGATATTCCTGCTGCAGGACAAAGATGTAGCGATAGGTGAAGAGAAGCAGCATGCAGAAACGGGGGGGGACCTTGAGACCAGCCAGGCCATGGCCGATAGCCGTCACCCCCGAGGTGGCGACCAGGGCCATAAAGATAAGGACAATGGCATTGGTTTTAACGGTTATCAAGGCGGCCAGATTGATGCCGGCGCCACTGACCACAAGCGGCCCCGCCTCCATCACGGTGCGGCCGGGCACGGTAAAGGGCAGGGTGAGCCAGAACAGGAGGGTAAAGAGATTCACCACCAGGAGACGCCGGCCCACCTTGACCAAAGGCAGCCGGGCCGACCCCAGCAGGAGGAGGGCCACGCCCAGGGCCAGCAGGGGCGCCGACAGGCTGTAACAGAGGGCCACGGTGACGCTCAACAAAAAGGCGCCGATCATCTTCAGGCGCACATCCGCCCGGTGCAGGGGGGAGCTGCCGGCACTAAAACATTCAAGGTTCATAGGTCGTCATTACGGACAAGGGCGCAGAAGCGCCGTTATTTCCTTTTCTTATATTTCATATAGCTGGCAAGACCAGCCAGGCCCAGGATATAGCCAATACCGCCCAGGATATCGGCCCAACTGGTCTTCTGAGCGGCGAGCCGGGCCAGATCACGGCGCAGCGGCGCCACCTTTTTCTCCACTTCTTCTGCTATGATTTGGCGCAGAAGCGCCTCTTGAACTCCACTGGCCAGGGGCGCCGCCTGAGCGGGGGATTCATGGAGGTGGGGGGCGGGCTGGGCCTCAGCAGGAAGATACTCCTGGGCCTCCAGGCGCCAGGTGCCACGGTGGCCGTCGCCGCAGGTGATGCTGATATCCAGGTCTGTTGCCTCACCGGGCAGGGGAAAGGCAAAAAAACCCTGCTCATCACTCTGGCCGCTGGCCACCAGCGCCTGGTCAGGGAGAGAGTGCACCCTAACGGTGCAGTTGCGGGCCGCCCGACCACCGCTGAAGCGGCTCTCTGTTTTTATGAAATCGCCCTCCGCATAGGCAAAGATAGTGACCTTATGGCCATAGGCAGGAGAAGCCAACAGCAAAAACAGGACAAAAAGAGCTGTCAGCCCCCAGAGGTGACGCCCCTTCAGGGGGCTGCTGCTTGCAAAATCAAAAACCATTCTTCTCTCCCCGCCCCTTGCCATCAGGAGCGATATTGAGGATCTCCGGCTGGACCCTGGCCAGAAACTGCACAACAAACATGGTGATCAACCCCTCCACCACCATCACGGGCAGGTGGGCACCAAAGACCACCTTGGCCGTGGCCAGAAAATGTTGATCCGTGCTGACCAAAATAAGGGCCATGCACAAGGCGGCACAGGCCACGGACAAAAAACCGGCCAGAAAACCGGCCAGGGCCCTCTTGGCTGGAGACGCCAGCCACTGCCGAAAAAAGAAGGAGCCAAGCAGACCTGAACCGGCAATAACGACCACATTGACGCCAAGGACGGTGAAGCCGCCGAACTGAAAAAAAAGGGCCTGCAGCACCAGGGCCACCAGAATGGCCGGGAAACAGCCCCAGCCGAGAATCAGGGCCATGAGCCCGTTTAACAGGAGATGGGCACTGCCGGGGCCGACGGGGACATGCACCAGGGAGGCCACAAAAAAGGCCGCGCCGAGAAGGGCCGTAGTCATGATCCTTTCCTGATCAATCTTTTTCAGGCCAATGGCAGTGCCTGCCACGGCCAGCACCGCGCCGCCAAGAAGTATCGGCCCGGAGAGGATTCCCTCGGCAAGATGCATAGTGACTCCCAAAAAACTGACAACACATATTGTTTTTATGTGTTACCGGGTGCGCAAAAAAAGCCCAGGAGGCGTGGCCAGGCCGATACCGAGGGCCGGGCTCCCCGTTTTCACCCTCCTGGTGCCGCTGAAAAAAATGACCTAAAGAGAGGGGCGTTAATGGAGATGTTTGCCGGTGGAGCTCATGGCCAGCTTGCCATCGCGGACGCCGCGCAAGGAACTGAGCCTGTTGGCCAGTTCCTTCACCTCAGCTGCCTTGCCCCGGACAATAATGACCTCAAGACAGTTATGATGGTCCATGTGGACATGGGTGGTGGAGACGATCTGCTGGTGATAATCATGCTGCAGCTCAGTGACCTTTTCCTGGAGGTTGGGCTGATGATGGTCATAAACCACGGTGATCACCCCCATGACATCCTTATCCGCCTGCCACTCATCCTTGATAAAGGAGCTGCGGATCAGGTCACGGATGGCCTCGGAGCGGTTCTCATAGCGGCGCTGCTTGATAAACTCATCAAAATCTTCAAGGAGATCCTCTTCCAGGGAAATAGAAAATCGTTTCAGCATCGCCGTAGCACCTTTTTTAATAATGTATTATTCTATTGCTTTTTGCCCTGTTGGGCAAGGAGAAAAATCAGCGAACCCATCAGGAATAATCGCGCCGGGCCAGAACTTCCCGGGGCTTGGCACCGTCTGCCGGACCCACCAGGCCTTCTCTTTCCATGGTTTCAATGATCCGGGCCGCCCGGTTATAGCCCACCCGCAGCCGGCGCTGCACTCCGGAGATGGAGGCCTGGCCGGACTCACAGACCACAGTCACGGCCTCATCATACTTCTCGTCATACTCCTCATCCGCAACGGCGCTGGGGCCTGCTTCTTCCTCCACCGATTTAAGCATCTCCTCATCATAGGTGGCAGCACCCTGGCTCTTCAGAAACTCCACGATCCGTTCCGTCTCTTTTTCAGAAATATAGGCCCCGTGGATCCGCTGCAGGCGGGCCGTGCCCGGAGGAAGAAAGAGCATGTCGCCGGCGCCCAGCAGATGTTCGGCGCCGGAGGCATCCAAAATGGTGCGGGAATCTATTTTGGAGGCAACCTTGAAGGACATCCGGGTGGGGAAATTGGCCTTGATGAGGCCGGTGAGCACATCCACGGAGGGCCGCTGGGTGGCCAGGATGAGATGCATGCCGGCGGCCCGGGCCATCTGGGCCAGGCGGGCCACCGAGCCCTCCACATCCTTGGAGCAGACCATCATCAGGTCAGCCAGCTCATCAATGATGATAACAATAAGGGGCAGCTTCTCCGCGGCACTCTCGTTATAGGAGGCAAAACTCTTGACCCGCTCCTCTTCCATAAGCGAATAGCGGCGCTCCATCTCCTTCACCGCCCACTGCAGGGCCCGGCTGGCCATCTTGGGGTCCACCACCACGGGGTGGAGAAGATGGGGGATGCCCTCGTAGGTGGAGAGCTCGATCCTTTTCGGATCAACCATAAGCAGCCGCACCTGATCCGGGGTGGCCCGCATGAGGATGGAACAGATAATGGTATTGATGGCCACACTCTTGCCCGCCCCGGTGGCGCCGGCAATAAGAAGATGCGGCATCCGGGCCAGATCAGCCATCACCGTGTTGCCCACCACGTCCATCCCCAGCCCCAGGGTAAGCATGGAACGGGCCTGCTGGAACTTAGGGGTGGCCATGATGTCGCGGATGTAGACGATCTGCCGCCTCGGATTGGGAATCTCAATACCCAGGGCGGCCTTGCCGGGGATGGACCCGGCAACCCGGACACTTTCCGCCTTTAAGACCAGGGCCAGATCGTCGGCCAGGGAAACCACCCTGTTGATCTTGACCCCGGCAGCCGGCTCGAATTCATAGGTGGTGACCACGGGCCCCGGCGATATGCCGGTGACTTTGCCCCGGACCCCGAACTCATCGAGCTTGGACTCCAGAAGCTGACTGACCGCCAGATAATGCTCCTTATCAACGGCCACCTCGTCGCTTACCGGCTTATCCAGCAGATGGAGGGTGGGCAACCGGTACTCCCCAGGCTCAACAGCCACCGGGGCAAATTCCTTATCATCCTCTGCCATGATCAGACGAACCGGCTCTTTGACGGCAGGAAAAATAGGCGGCCCATCAGCAAGGGGTTCGACCTTCTTTTTCCTGCTCGTCGCCGTTGCCGCTGGCCTGATCTTTTCATCGTCTTGGGCAAGACGGCGGGCCTGCCAGTCAACCCAGATTCTCCTGATGCTGAACACAATCCACCGCCCCACCAGATAGGGGGAAAAGCGCAGCAGGAGCATGAAGGAGAGAAAAAAGAGGGCACAGGAGAAGAGAACGGCACCGGGCCCACCAAAATAGGCGGCGCTGAGGCCATAGACCTTATTGCCCAGATAGCCTCCCAGGGGATAGGTCCGGCTGAGCAGGTAGATCTCCTGCAGACCGATGGCGGCCAGCATGGTGGAGCTTGCCACCATGAGGCCGGTACAGCCCAGACAGATATAGGGCAGCCTTTTGACAAGGGCATCCGGCACAAAAAGGGAGAGGGAGAGGAGAATAAGGAGAAAGGGAATCCAGAAGGAGGAAAAGCCCACAAAGCTCATGAGGGCGGTGGCAAAAAGCTGGCCCACCGCCCCTCCCCAATTGGCGATTTCCTGGGCACTGCCAGGCACAGAAAAACTGACCAGGGAGAGAAGAAAGAAAAGAGAAAGTACCAGCCCCACAACGGCAATGATCTCCAGGCCGAAATGGGGCCGAAATTCACTCGCCAGGTTTTCTGTTGCGTCGCGCATTGCCATTGCTCCCCTTCCTGTTTTTTTTGGTGTGGCGCGAAAAAACGTCCCTCAGCAAAAAGGCTGCCTCTTTTACCTTTCACCTTCTCTGGTCTTACAAAAGGCGTCCAGGATACCGTTAATAAAGGCCGGCGCCTCATCGCTACTGAAACGTTTGGCGATATCAACGGCCTCGTTGACGGCCACCGCATCAGGCACGTCAGAGACATAAAGCATTTCGTAGAGGGCGATGCGCAGGATGTTCCGGTCAACAACCGCCATCCGGCTCACCTTCCAGTTCTCGGCATGAATTTTAATCAGGCTGTCTATTTCGTCAAGATGCTCCTTGACGCCATTCACCAGGGCGCTGCCATACACCACCGCCTTCTTGGTGGCCTGAAAATTCTGACTGATAAGCTCAATATCCGCATCCGGGTTGCTGCTCTGGTCAATCTGATAAAGACATTGCAGGGCAAGTTCCCGGGCCTTACGGCGTAATCCTTTCATTTTATTTCACTGGTCACAAAATACAGAAGGGACATCTCGATCTGAGTGATCAGAGGCGCCCCTTCCGGTGTTTCATGGCATTAGATGTTAAAACTGGGCCAGGAGATTAACCATCTCAATGGCGGTCATTGCACAGTCGGCACCCTTATTGCCGGCCTTGGTCCCTGCCCGCTCAATGGCCTGCTCAATGGTATCGGTGGTGAGGATACCGAAGATAATGGGCAGATCCGCATCCATGCTGGCCTGGGCAATCCCTTTGACTGCCTCATTGGCCACAAAGTCAAAATGAGGAGTGGCCCCGCGGATAACGGCGCCCAGACAGATCACGGCATCATAGCGCCCGGAGCGGGCCATCTTCTGGGCCACCAGGGGGATCTCAAAGGCCCCGGGGACCCGCAGCACCTCGATGTCATCACCACTGGCCCCGGAACGGATCAAGGTGTCCATGGCCCCTTCCAGGAGACGCTCGCCGATGAAGCTGTTAAAACGCGCCACAATGATGCCGAATTTCTTGCCCCCGGCGCTTAAATTTCCTTCAATAAATTTTGCCATTATTTCTCTCCTGGGAGGGATTAATCTATTCAGTCCGGGACGTCTCAGCAGATGCTTTTCCTTGCCGCCTGCTAATCCTTGAACTCCAGCAAATGCCCCATCTTGTCACGTTTACACTGCAGATAGCCCAAATTTTCAGGTACAGGAGCAGACTCAATGGAGACCCGGTCAACAACCTCGATGCCATAGCCCTCAAGGCCGACGATTTTTTTGGGGTTATTGGTCATCAATTTCATCTTGCGCACCCCGAGATCACGCAGGATCTGGGCACCGATGCCATAGTCGCGCAGATCCGCTTTAAAACCAAGCTCCAGATTGGCCTCTACGGTGTCCATCCCCTGATCCTGCAGGGCATAGGCCTTGATCTTGTTGACCAGGCCGATGCCACGGCCCTCCTGGTGCATATAGAGGATAATACCTTTCCCTTCCTTGCCCACCATCTGCATGGCAGCATGGAGCTGGCTGCCGCAGTCGCAGCGCATGGAGCCAAAGACATCACCGGTAAGACACTCGGAATGGACACGGACCAAAATAGGCTCATCCGCTGTAATATCCCCCTTGACCAGGGCGATATGTTCAAAGCTGTCCACGTCATTGGTATAGACCACGGCCTTGAACTCGCCGCCGAAACGGGTGGGCATCTTGGTCTCAGCAGCCCGGTGCACCAGGGTGTCCTTCTGCATTCTGTAGGCGATGAGATCAGCGATGGTGACAATCTTCAGATCATGCGCCTGGGCAAAGACCTCGAGATCAGGCATGCGGGCCATGGTGCCGTCATCCTTCATGATTTCGCAGATGACCCCGGCCGGGGTCAGTCCTGAGAGACGACAGAGATCAACGGAACCCTCGGTCTGACCGGTACGCACCAGTACCCCGCCCCGCCGGGCCCTGAGAGGAAAGACATGCCCGGGGCTGACCAGATCAGACGGCCTGGCATCCGGACTTGCCGCCACCTGGATGGTGCGGGCCCGATCAGCCGCTGAAATACCGGTGGTGACCCCGGACCTGGCCTCAATGGAGACGGTAAAGGCCGTCTCATAGGGACAGGTATTGTCGCGGACCATCATGGGAATCTGCAACTGCTCCAGTTGTTCCGCAGTCAGGGTGAGACAGATGAGCCCGCGGCCGTGGGTGGCCATGAAGTTGATGGCCTCCGGAGTGGCCATCTGGGCGGCCATAAAGAGGTCACCTTCATTTTCCCGGTCTTCATCATCCACCAGAATGACCATTTTGCCGGCCCTGATATCTTCAATTGCTTCTTCTATAGAGCTTACCGCCATACAAATAACCTATCTATTTTGCGTCCACCGCCATGGCGATGTTCATATTATTATTTCAAAAAACCATTTTCCGCCAAAAAGGCCGGGTTAATGCCGGAACCGGCACCTCCCCCCGCATCCTTTGGGACAGAGAGTAATTTTTCCACATACTTACCAATGAGATCCACCTCAATATTGACCTCAGCCCCCTGGCTGAGCGCCCCCAGACTGGTGATCTCCAGGGTGTGAGGGATGATGGCGACACTGAAGGTAGAAGCATCGCAGCCATTCACCGTCAGGCTGATGCCGTCAATGGTGATGGAGCCCTTTTCAATGAGATAGCGGCCGCAGCCCGGGGGGATTGAAAAGAGAAACCGCACAAAATCGCCCTCAGGCTGGCGCGCCAGAACCCGCGCCACCCCGTCCACATGGCCGCTGACCAAGTGGCCGCCCAGACGATCGCTTAACCGTAAGGCCCGTTCCAGATTAAGGAAAGAGCCGGTGGCCTTGTCCCCTAAATTGGTACGGGTCAGGCTCTCAGGCGAGACATCCACCGCAAAACGACGGCCCTTGATTTCTTTGGCGGTAAGGCAGACACCGTTGCAGGCGATGGACTCCCCCTCCTGCGGATCGGGCAGATCAAAATCCGCCTCAATCACAAAGAGCATGCCGCCGCCGCTTGGTCTTTTTTCCAGGAGACGCCCCTGGCCTTGAATGATTCCTGTAAACATTTTCTTTATGTCCGGGCATGGGCCCGGTTGCCATTTATAAAAATTCCCTAGTGGCTGAAAAAGCCCTCAATCAGGACATCGTTGCCGAAACGTTTCACCCGACTGGTCTCAAAACGCCGACCCTGGCCCACGTCTGCTATGGCCAGATCGCCCACCACCGGGATCGAGCCCTTGCCCAGGAAGAGCGGTGCCATAAAAAGGCTGACCTGATCCACCAGATCCTCTTTTAAAAAGGAGGTATGGACCGAACTGCCCCCCTCCACCAGAAGTGTGGTGAGCCCCGCTTTACCCAGAGTTGCCAACACCTCCGCCAGCTTGACCCTGCCCCCTTGGGGCGAGACAGGAATGACCCGGGCCCCGGCCCTTTCCAGGGCCTGCCGTTTTTGCTGGTCCGCGGGGATGCTGCAGAAAATCCAGGTCTCGGCCGCGGACTCCTGGCTCAGCATGCGCGCCCGGGGCGGCAGGCGCAGCGCACTGTCCAAAACCACCCGCAGGGGATCCCGCCCCTTGCGGCCCGGCAGACGGGTGGTAAGAGAGGGATCATCATTAATGGCCGTATCCACCCCCACCAAAATGGCATCGACCCGATCCCGCAGACGATGCACCTCGCGGCGGGACTCCTCGCCGGTTATCCAGGCACAGCGGCCGTCCGCCACGGCAATACGGCCATCAAGGCTGCAGCCGGCCTTCATGATGACCCAGGGCCTGCCCGTGCTGATATGCTTGATAAAGGGCCGATTTATGGCCCGACACTCCGCCGCCAGCAACTCCCCTGCCACCTCCACCCCTTGACTCTCCAGAAAGCGGCAGCCACTGCCGGCCACCAGGGGATTGGGGTCCACCATGCCCACCACCACCCGGGTGATGCCTTGGGCAAGGATGGCCTGGGTACAGGGTGGTGTCTTGCCCGTATGGTTACAGGGCTCCAAGGTAACATAAATGGTGGCGCCTCGCGCCCTCTTTCCGGCAGCGATCAGGGCATGCACCTCGGCATGGGGGGTGCCGGCCTGTTGGTGATAGCCCTGGCCCACCACCTTGCCGTCTTTGACCACCACCGCCCCCACCACGGGATTGGGTGAGGTCCGTCCCCTGCCCTTCTGAGCCAGCTTGAGGGCCAGCTTCATGAAGGGGAGGTCAGCGTCAGTCGCTGGTCGCATCTTCCTTGGCCCCGAGCAAGCCTTTCAGCTCGTCCATAAACTCGTTGAGATCCTTGAACTGTCGATATACCGAGGCAAAACGCACATAGGCAACCTCGTCGATGTTGCGCAGACCATCCATGATCCGGGCCCCCACCAATTTGACGGGGATTTCCCGCTCGCCCATATCCTGAAGATCCCGCTCCAGGGCATCGACAAACTCCTCGATCTGAGTCATGGAAACCGGTCTTTTCTCGCACGCCTTTTTGAGGCCATCCGCCACCTTGGTACGGTCCCATGTCTCCCGGCGCCCATCCTTTTTAATGAGCATGGGCATGGTGACCTCCAGCCGCTCATAGGTGGTAAAGCGCCGCTGGCACTCCTCACACTTACGGCGGCGGCGGGTAATGGTGTACTCCTTGTTAAGACGGGAATCCACCACCTTGTTTTCCAGGTGACCGCAGTATGGGCATTTCATCTCTCTCTCCTCGTTGCTCTCACTTGGCAGAATCTAATTTAACCACTTCAATCCCGGCCTCAGCCAGCATCGAATCCGCCAAGGCATCGGGGTAGCCTTCTGCATAGCAGATAGTTTTGATCTTGGCGTTAATCAACATCTTACTGCAGATGGAACAGGGCATATTGGTGCAGTAGAGGGTTGAGCCGGCAATGGAGACACCGTGGCTGGAGGCCTGGATAATGGCATTCTGCTCGGCATGGAGGCCGCGGCAGAGTTCATGCCGCTCACCAGAGGGCACCTGTAATTCATCCCGCAGACAGCCCACCACATCACAGTGACGGATACCTGCCGGCACCCCGTTATAGCCGGTGGCAATAATTCTCTTGTCCCGGACAATAATTGCCCCCACTTTGCGGCGGGTACAGGTGGAACGCGTGGCCACATGCTGGGTGATGGAGAGAAAATATTCGTGCCACGAAGGCCGCTGCTGTTCTGCCATCTTACTCGTCATACTCCCGGGCAAGATCTGGATAGAGGGGAAATTCCTCACAGAGCATGCGTACCTCTAGCCGGATACGACCGAGTTCCTCTTTATTCAGCCTGTTTTCAATGACCCGGTTGATCCAGGCGCCTATTTTTTCCATCTCCGCCTCTTTCAGGCCGCGGGTGGTCACCGCCGGGGTGCCGATACGGATACCGCCGGTGACAAAACGGCTCTGGGTGTCAAAGGGGATGGCGTTTTTGTTCACCGTGAGGCCGGCGGCCTCCAGGGCCTCTTCCGCATCCTTGCCGGTGATATTCTTATTATTCATATCCACCAGAACGAGATGGTTGTCAGAACCGCCGGATACCAGACGGAAACCATAGGACTGCAGCTTGAGGGCCAGCACCTTGGTATTGGCCACCACCTGTCTCTGATAGGCCTTGAACTCATCCGTCATGGCCTCCTTAAAGGCCACGGCCTTGGCGGCAATGACATGGACCAGCGGCCCGCCCTGGATGCCCGGGAAGATTTTTGAATTGAGCTTCTTGCCATACTCCTCATCAGCCAGGATCAAACCGCCCCGGGGACCGCGCATGGTCTTATGGGTGGTGGTGGTGACGAACTGGGCATGGCCCACAGGCGAGGGATGGACACCGGCGGCAACAAGACCGGCAATATGGGCCATATCCACCATGAACAGGGCTCCCACCTTATCGGCAATGGCCCGGAAGCCTGCAAAATCAATGACCCGGGGATAGGCCGAGGCCCCGGCCACGATGAGTTTCGGCCTTACCGTTGCCGCCAACCGTTCCACCTCGGCCATATCAATCTGTTCCGTTTCTTTATTGAGGCCGTAGGAGGAAAAATCATAGAGTTCCCCGGAAAAACTCACCGAGGCGCCATGGGTGAGATGACCACCATGGGCCAGATCCATGCCCAGCACCTTGTCGCCCGGCTTCAAACAGGCAAAATAAACCGCCATATTGGCCTGACTGCCGGAGTGGGGTTGGACATTGGCGTAGGGGGCATCAAAGAGCTGCCGGGCCCGGGCAATGGCCAGGGACTCGACCTCATCCGCGTATTCGCAGCCGCCGTAATAGCGTTTGTTGGGATAACCCTCCGCATATTTATTGGTAAAGATGGAGCCCTGGGCCTCCAAAACGGCAGTGGAGACAATATTTTCCGAGGCAATGAGCTCCAGCTGGTTGGACTGGCGCTCAAGTTCGAGACGAACGGCCCGGAAGATTTCAGGATCACTCTTTTTTAATGATGACATGGGAGTATCTAAATTAGGGGTAATGAGATGACAATAGAGGAGCAGGGCCAGGCTCTGGGGGCGCGATTGCTCTCTGTTGTTTCTCTCTTTTTAAAATGGCGGTGAACAGCGGCTTGGCCGCCTTGCTGACCAGGTCCGCGCTCAGGAAAACATGGCGATTCTCTCCAAATGGCGGCCGCCGTCAAACTCGGTTGCCAGCCAGGTCTTGACCATCTCCAGGGCCAGGCCCGAACCGATAACCCGGGCGCCGAGACAAAGGACATTGGCATCATTATGCTCGCGGCTCAGGCGGGCCGTAAAAAGCTCATGACAGAGGGCGGCGCGAATCTGCTGATGCCTGTTGGCTGCCATGGACATGCCGATGCCGGTGCCGCAGATCAGGATGCCCCGCTGACAGCGGCCGGCAATTATTTCCGCACAGACCGCCTCGGCAAAACTGGGGTACGGCACGGAATCGGGAGAATCCGTGCCCAGATCCACCACTTCCTGACCCATCTCCTGCAGCAGTACGGCGATTTCCTTTTTGAGCCCCAGGCCGCCGTGGTCACACCCTAATGCAATTTTCATCTGCTCAGCCCTCAAAACGTTTCATGATAATCACCGCATTGGTGCCGCCAAAACCAAAGGAGTTGGACATGGCCACCTGCATCTTCATGTTCCTGGCGCTGCCCGGGATATAATCAAGATCACATTCAGGATCAGGATTTTCCAGATTAACGGTGGGGGGAGCGATCTGGTGATGGAGGGAAAGGGCGGTAAACACCGCCTCAATACCGCCGGCGCCGCCCAACATGTGGCCTGTCATCGATTTTGTGGAGCTGATGGCAAGCTTGCGGGCATGATCACCAAAAACACCCTTAATGGCCCTGGTTTCCACCACATCATTCAGAGGGGTTGAAGTGCCATGGGCGTTGATATAATCAATATCTTCCGGATTCATCTTGGCGTTATCCAGGGCCATCTGCATGCAGCGCATGGCGCCGTTGCCGTCTTCAGGGGGAGCGGCAATATGGTAGCCGTCACCGGAAAGACCGTAACCCGCCATCTCCGCATAGATCCTGGCGCCCCTGGCCCTGGCATGCTCCAGCTCCTCAAGAATAAGGATACCGCCGCCCTCGGCAATCACAAAGCCGTTGCGCTCCTTATCAAAGGGCCGGGAGGCCCCCTGGGGGTCATCATTGCGCTTGGACAGGGCCTTCATAGCGTTGAAACCGCCCACAGCCAGAGGGCAGATCACCGACTCGCTGCCGCCGGTGAAGGCCGCATCGCAATAACCGTCGGCAATCAGCCGGTAGGCCTCACCCACAGCGTGGGTGCCTGCGGCACAGGCCGTGGTGGGAGAGATGTTCGGGCCCTTGACCTTGTGAAAGATGGAAATCTGCCCGGCACCCATGTTGGGAATAACCATGGGAATAAAAAAGGGGGTAATCCTTCTGGGCCCTTTTTCCATGTAGACCTGATGATATTTTTCAATGGTGGGCAGGCCGCCCAGACCGCAGCCGACAATGGAGCCGACCCGGGTGGCATTCTCTTCCGTAATCACAAAACCAGAGTCAGCCAGGGCCATGTGGGCGGCACCGAGAGCATATTGCACAAAGTAGTCGAGATGCTTGGCCTCTTTGGCATCCATGAAATCTTCCACCTGAAAGTCTTTGACCTCTGCGGCAATCTGCACGGCAAAATCAGTGGCGTCAAAACGGGTAATCGGCCCCACACCCGACTTGCCAGCACAAAGTCCTTCCCAGGTTTTGGCAACTCCCGTGCCCAGGGGCGTAACCAGACCAACACCAGTGACCACAACTCTTCGAGCCATAATATCCCTCTTCAAATCACAAAAACGTGCACAACTGGTTCAGAAATAATCTTCCCGGCTAAAACGGCAGAAAACGCCTTACCGTGCCATCGTAATGGCACGGATAAGGCGTAACAAGAAATCCACCGACATGACGGCCCAACCAGGGGCGTTGCCGCGGGTCTCTTATAACTTCTCGATATGCTCAATAGCAGCTTTAACCGTGGTGATCTTTTCGGCAACCTCATCAGGAATCTCGGTATCAAAGGCCTCTTCCATGGCCATAATCAATTCAACCAGGTCCAGGGAATCGGCGCCGAGATCATCGACAAACGAGGCGGAAGGAACAACTTTCGCCTTATCAACACTCAATTGTTCTGCAATAATATCAATGAGTTTCTCTTCAACAGACATAATAAGTTCTCCTTAAATAGATGTCTTTTGGCTCGACCAGAAAAGAGCCGATGTTACTTTAATTTTTCAGATCAGACAATAACCAGAATTATTTTTCAGACTACGCCATATACATGCCGCCGTTGACATGGATAAACTGGCCGGTGATATAACGGGCATCCTCAGAGGCCAGAAAGGCCACCGCCGCAGCCACATCATCAGCCGCCCCCATGGACCTCAGGGGAATTTCACTTAAAATGATCTCCTTCACCGACTCGGGCAGGTCCTTGGTCATATCGGTATCGATATAGCCGGGGGCCACCCCATTCACCCTGATATTGCGGGAGGCGAGCTCCTTGGCCAGGGAACGGGTAAGACCGATGAGTCCGGCCTTGGCTGCCGAGTAATTGGCCTGGCCGGCATTACCGGCAAAACCAATCACCGAGGTGATGGAAATGATCGCGCCGGAGCGCTGTTTCATCATGGGCCTGTTCACGGCCTTAATACAGTTAAAGGCCCCCTTGAGATTGGTATCAAGGACCAGATCCCAATCCGCCTCCTTCATCTTCATGAAGAGGCCGTCACGGGTAATGCCAGCATTGTTGACCAGCACATCGATCCGGCCATGGGTCTCCAGGATCTCCTTAAAGGCCGCATCAACGGCCGCGCTGTCAGCCACATTGAACTGGGCCAGGGTAGCCTTGCCCCCTGCCTTCTCCACCTCAGCCGCTGTTTCCTGGGCAGCATCGGGGCGGCTCACATAATTGATAACCACGGTGGCACCCAGGGCGCCCAGGCGCAGACATACCGCCTTACCAATGCCACGACTGCCGCCGGTAACAACGGCCACCTTTCCTGTTAAATCCATAATCGTCACCAGGGTTAGGAGCGGCGCTCTTTGATTTTTTCAATGACCCGGGGCAGGATCTCAAAGAGATCACCAACCACTCCGTAATCAGCCACATCAAAGATGGTGGCCTTGGGATCACGGTTGATGGCAACAATGATCTCCGAGGATTTCATACCGATCACATGCTGAATGGCGCCGGAAATACCACAGGCCACATAGAGCTTGGAGGCCACGGTCTTGCCGGTCTGGCCCACCTGATGAGGATAGCCGACCCAGCCGCTGTCAACCGCCGCCCGGCTGGCACCCACG
Source organism: Desulfobulbaceae bacterium (assembly GCA_024637145.1). GTDB lineage: Bacteria > Desulfobacterota > Desulfobulbia > Desulfobulbales > SURF-16 > BM506. The sequence goes on along the minus strand of JAGXFQ010000016.1, from coordinate 43,885 downwards.
GCGCCGTCAAGAAGCGCTGCCAGCTCTTCAACCAACTTGAAACCCTCACGGGTATCAAGACCACGACCACCGGCGACCACCACGTCCGCCTCACTGAGGTTGAGCTGCTCGCCCTCGGTGAAAACCGTGCGCACCACCCGGGCCCGCGACTGCAGCCGGACCGGGGCAATGGTTTCGACAATAATCTCACCTTGGCGAGCGGGGTCAGGCGTATTGGCCTTCATCACCATGGGCCGCACCGTTGCCATTTGCGGGCGGTGCTTGGGGCAGATGATGGTTGCCATGATATTACCGCCAAAGGCAGGCCGGGTCTGGTGGAGATGGCCGTCATCGCCAATGGCAAGATTAGTGCAGTCTGCCGTCAGGCCGGTAATAAGTGAGGTGGCCACCCGGGGAATAAAGGAGCGGGCAATGGCGGTGGCACCGGCCAGGATAACCTCAGGCTTATATTTTCTGGCCAGATCCTCCAAGGCATTGCCATAGGCATCATCGGAAAAATCGGCCAAGGCAGGATCTTCCACAATGTAGACGATATCAGCACCCGCGGCAATGAGCTGCTGAGGGACATCGCCACTCTGGCCACAAAGCAGAACAGCAGCCAGCTTGACACCACGCTGGGCCGCCAGTTCCGTGCCGACCCCCAGGAGTTCGTTGGTGACCTGGGCGACCTTACCGCCCCGATACTCGGCAAAGACCCAGATGCCGGACCAGGCCGCCAGATCTATTGCTTCGCCCTCATCGCGCTCAATGGCAAGGGCCGCCACCTCACAATGGTCAACACAGGTCCCGCACAGGGTGCAGGAATCATTAACCACTGCCTTGCCATCCACAACATGGATCGCCTCAAAAGGACAATTGTCCTCACAGAGGCCACAGCCAATACAGGCTTCAGTATCAATAAGTAGCATATTACAAAAACCGTTAGATTAGGCGCCGTAGGCGCTGTCAGATAAAATCCCTGCCAGTTTATCGGCAATCTCTTCCAGGCTTCCCTCAATCATGCTCCGCTCCCCTTTACATTCGGGGGGAAAGACCTTCACCACCCAGGTGGGCGAACCGCCCAGGCCCAGCTGTGCAGGGTCGGCATCAATATCAGCAGCACTATAGCTGGGGATATCAAAGGTCTTGGCCTTGCGCAGACCTCGCAGGGAAGGAAAACGAGGGACATTAATCTCTTTAACCACAGTGAGCAGGGCCGGCAGCTCAATCTCGACCTCATCATAGCCGTCATCCATCATCCGTTCGACGCGCATCACCTGATCCTTGATAGCATTGATCTTTTTGACACAGGTGACGTAGGGCATGTCAAGCCGGGCCGCTAGACCGGGGCCCACCTGCGCGGTATCGCCGTCTGTGGCCTGTTTGCCGCAGAGGACCAGATCCACCGCCCCGCTCTTCTTGATGGCCTGGGCCAGGGTGTAGGTGGTGGCCAGGGTGTCCGAACCGGCAAAGGCGCGGTCAGAAACCAAAAAGGCGTCATCAACCCCGCAGGAAATGGCCTCGCTTAAAATGGCCTTGGCCTGGGGAGGTCCCATGGAAATCACGGTGACCGTGCCGCCATACTGCTCCTTGAGGCGCACCCCCTCTTCCATGGCATGCCGGTCATAGGGATTGATCACCGACTTGACGCCTTCACGGGACAGGGTGTTGGTCACGGGGTCAAGACGGACATCCTTGGCATCGGGAACTTGTTTTATGCAGACAACAATTCTCATAACTCATCGCAGGAAATTGATTGAGGGATGAAGGGGCAGACAAAGAGCAGTGCCTCGGCATCCTGGGGATCATGTCTCAGGTATACTCTTTATTGAGTTCCTGACCCACAACATTACGCTGGATCTGGTTTGTGCCTTCATAGATCTGCAGAATCTTGGCGTCGCGCATCATCTTCTCCACCGGATACTCACGCATGAAACCATAGCCGGCAAAGACCTGAACCGCATCCACAGCCACCTTCATGGCCACATCCGTGGCCTTAACCTTGCACATGGCCGAGGCCTTGGACATATCCTTGGGATGGGCGTCAATATGGCGGGCACTGACATAGACCAGGGCCCGGGCAGCCTCTGTCTCAATGGCCATGTCCGCCAACATATGCTGGACCGCCTGAAAAGAGATAATGGGCTTACCAAACTGATAACGGCCCTTGGCATAGGTCACCGACTCATCAAGAGCGGCCTGAGCCAGACCCACTCCCAGGCTGGCAATACCGGGCCGTGACCTGTCCAGGGTCTTCATCACGGTGATAAAACCTGTGCCCTGCCGGCCGATGATCCGGTCCTTGGGGATACGACAATCCCGAAAGATAAGTTCCGTGGTGGCAGAACAGCGGATACCCATCTTCTTTTCCTTGGGACCGCAGGAAAAACCGGGATCATCCGCCTCCACCACAAACATGGAGGCGCCGCGGGCCCCCCTGCTGGGATCGGTAATGGCAATCACGGTATAGAGATGGGCCTGGCCGCCATTGGTGATCCATTGCTTGGTGCCGTTGATAACCCATTCGTCGCCATCCAGGACAGCGGTGGTCTGAATACCACCGGCATCACTGCCGGCATTTGATTCGGTGAGGGCAAAGGCCGCCCTTTTTTTGCCGCTGGCAATATCGGGCAGATATTTTGATTTCAGTTCATGACTGCCGCCGACAATAATAGGATAGGCCCCCAGGGCGCTTGCCGCATAGGCCGTGGCGATACCCACACAGCCGCGGCCGATCTGCTCCAGAGCCAGAACCAGATCATAACAACTGCCGCCCAAGCCGCCATATTCCTCTGGGACAAAAAGAGCAAAAAAATCGGATTTGGCCAAGGCCTCGACGATATCCAGGGGATACTCCTCTGTCTCGTCATAGCGCGCCCGATTGGGAATCACCATCTCGTCGGTGATCTGCCTTGCCAGATCGACAATCATCTGCTGATCTTCGGTCAGGAAATGATCCACTCTATCCACCCCTTCCTCTTTAATTTATAAAAAAAGCCTCTTATGCAAAAAAGGCTCACTGCCATTTTATCAATGTTGCTCCCCAGGTGAAACCGCCACCAAAGGCACACAGAATTACATAGTCGCCTGACTGCAAACGACCCTCCCGATTGGCCTCATCCAGGGCCAGGGGGATGGTAGCCGCGGAAGTATTACCATACTTGGTGACATTAATGTAGACTTTTTCAGGATCAACACCCAGCTTTTGGGTCAACTTATTGATGATGCGGATATTCGCCTGATGGGGCACCACCAGACGCACCTCATCAATGGCCACCCCGGCCTGAGCCAAAACCGCCCGTACGGCATTTTCCATGGCATTGACCGCGTACTTAAAGACATCCCGGCCCACCATCTTGATCAAGGAGCCTTCAAACTCCTCGTTGCGCAGGGCAGGATTCAGGCTCTGGGCCCCGTCCATATAAAGCAGATTATAGAGAGTGCCGTCGGAAAAGAGTTTCTCTGCAACAATGCCGTCACCCTGATCACTGCTGCCCAGGAGCACGGCCCCGGCAGCATCGCCGAAAAGGACACAGGTATTGCGGTCCTGCCAATTGACCCGGGTGGACAAGGTCTCCGCACCGATGACCATGACCTTGAGCTGGGGATTGGCGAGGATATATTTTTCCGCCACACTGAGACCGTAGATAAAACCGGAACAGGCGGCATTAATATCAAAGGCAAAGGCCTTGATTGCGCCCAGTTCCTTCTGCACCAGACAGGCGCAGGAGGGCATTGTCATTTCCGCACTCACAGTGGCAACAATGAGGATATCTATCTCAGTAGCCGCCAGCCCGGCAGCCGCCAGGGTGTTGGCTGCCGCCCGGCTGGCCAGGACAGAGGTGTACTCGCCGGGGCCGGAAATATGGCGGGTTTTGATCCCGGTCCGGCTGACAATCCACTCATCCGAAGTATCCACTATCTTCTCGAGATCCTCATTGGAGAGGATCCGGGCCGGCACATGGGAGCCGGTGGCCAGTATGGAGGCCCGCCGGCTCACTGTCCCTCCTCCCCATCAAGGCAGTCCAGACCGGCCTCATCCAGGGCCAGGGCAGCAAGGATATGATCATTGACGCGATTGGCTGTTAATTCATCCGCAACCAGAAGGGCATTCTTAATGGCCTTGGCACTGGAGCGGCCATGACAGATAATGGCGGCCCCGTTAAGTCCCAGCAGCGGGGCTCCGCCATACTCGGCATAATCCACCCGCTTCCTGAAGGCACCAAAGGCATCTTTGGCCAGGAAATATCCCATTTTGGCCTTGAAGGTCTTGGAGATCTCATCGCGGAGCATGGTAAGCACCGCCTCGGACAACCCTTCGCTGAGCTTAAGGCAGACATTTCCCACAAAGCCATCGCAGACAATGACATCAACATCGCCGTGAAAGATATCGCTACCTTCCACGTTGCCGATATAATTAAGGTTACTGGCGGAGAGCAGTTCATGGGTTTTCTTGATCAGGGCATTGCCCTTGCCGCCTTCCTCTCCTATGCTGAGCAGACCGACCCTGGGTGCCGAGATACCAAACATGATCTTGGCGAAAGCAGAGGCCATAACCCCGAACTGGTAGAGATGCCTGGGACGACAGTCGACATTGGCGCCGACATCCGCCATGACCACGGGACCTTTCAAGGTGGGGAACACAGATGCGATGGCCGGTCTGCTGATATGCTGAAGACGGCCCAGGAATTTAATGGCCGAGGCCATGACTGCCCCGGAATTACCGGCGCTGACCACGGCATCGACCTTATGGTCTTTCAGGAGTTCAAAGGCGCGGACCATTGAGGAATCTTTCTTTTTCCGAATGGCGTCGATGGGGCTGTCCCCCATATCCACCACCTGGGTGGTGGGAAAAACAGAAAGAGCGGCATTGGGCTGCCGGCCGGCAAGAGCAGAAGAGATTGCTTCCCCATCACCCACCAAGGTGATTTTGATAGAACTTTCGTGTACTGCCTGAAGTGCGCCGGAAACCAACTCCTCCGCGCCCCGGTCACTACCCATGACATCAAGAGCAATATGCACGTGAACTCACCAAAATGAGAAAACTTTTAGAGGTTAAGCAAATCGAGGGGGCGCCCTGTATCATCACAGGAACCACACCCTGCTGACTCCACCGTCCAAAACGGCCTAGATGTTTCACATCACCAGGGCAAAGGGAAACAAAGAAGTCAAAGAGAACCTTAGGGAAAAGACAAGCCTGTACCGATTCTCATGCAGGGAAGAAAATACCCCCAAACAGAGAGCCGCACAAGTCAAAACAGGTGGTTAGACTCTTTTTTCTGCCTGAAAAGGGCGCAGAAACAAGAAAAAAAAACCCTGAAGACCGAAAGCAATCTTCAGGGATAAAAACAGACCGGGGGGAGCAAACTTGCCTAGGCAAGATCTTCGCCAAGGGAGATAACTTCCCGCCCCTTATACGTGCCGCAGCTGCCGCAGAGACGGTGGGGCATTTTAGGCTCGCCACAATGACTGCAAACGCCGACATTGGGAGCAACAAGGGCGTGATGGGACCGACCCATATGGGTCTTTGAATAGGATTTTCTTCTTTTAGGTAAGGCCATTATCTCTTCTCCGTAACGATATAATCTATACATACGTAACAGGCGCTAAGCCCATTGCATTTCTTTTTTCAAGCCGGGATCGTGCCGACGCCTCCAGGGCAACGAATCAAAATACCCTAAGAAGCGCCCTAAATTAAGAAAAAGCGCAAAATATGTCAAGCTTTTTATAGCAGGAAAGTGGTGTCTTCGGCTAAGAGGACCCTTAGAGCAACTTGGCCAGCCTGGCGGTAGATCGTTGCAGCCTGGTACCCAAGACGCTGATAACATTCTTTAACAGCTCCATGCCCAGGTGAGGATTTTCTTCCAGCAGTTTTTGGGCTTTCAGGTGGGGAAGGATGAGGATCTCGCTCTCTTCCATGGCCACCACCGTCGCGGTGCGGGGGGCTGACTCCACCACCGAGAGCTCACCCACCAGAGAACCGCCCTCCAGGATGGCCACCAGGACGAACTTGCCCGGAAAAGTGGTTTCTTTCTTTATGGCCAGCCTTCCTGTCAGCAAAAAGCCCATGAAATCGCCGGGATCACCCTGGTTGATAAAGATCTCACCCTTGGCGCATTTTTTATATTCCAGGAAACCACATAAAACAGTGCACTCCTCGGGCAGGAGATAGGGGAAACTCCTGGCAAGGGCCTCATCGCTGACCAGATTGCAGCTCATATCAGCTCAACTCCTCATTGGGGTTTTCAGAGTTTCGCGGTTCTGCTATTTTTTTTTCCAGCCGTCGCACCAATTCCTCATAACCATCTTTTTGGATAATATTGCCAAACTGACTACGGTAATTACTCACCAGACTGACCCCTTCCACCACCACATCATAGACAAACCAGTCGTCACCCTCCTGGTACATCTTATAGGCAGCAGAAATTTTCTGCTCTTGCTGGATGACAAGGGAGCTGACCACCGCCCTTGTGCCCCGAACCAGGACCTTGTCAAAAACCACCTTATAATTGCCATCAGAGTATGTCTTCAGCCTATCCACATAGGCGTCCTTCAAGAGCTCCTTAAAAAGGGTGACAAACTTCTCCTGTTCAGCCGCACTCCTGTCGTGCCAGGCCCTGGCCAAAGCACTTTGTGCCATTTTGGTAAAATTGAAACGCTTGGCCACCTCCTGGGAGACCCGCTCGCGGCGCTCCTGCCAATGGGCCTCACCCGCCAAAGCAGGATCAGTGAGGACCTCCAGAACATTTTCAACGGTTTCCTGCATGGCGGCCTGGGGGTCAGTGGCCCAGGCCACCGTCCCCTGCCAAAGCAGAAAAAGAGCCAGAAGGAAGAACTGTAGTCCCTGTATCTTTTTGTTAGGTCTCATATTACTCCTCGACATCCATCACCATTGCCACCTGCTCTTCTGAGGCAGGCCGGGTATCCCCTGTAACCCTGTACAGGGCACGCCCCATATTTTGCGTGCGATGAAGTGATGCCTTCGCCCCCATATTGTTCAGACATTGTTGATATTGTCTTGCCTTTAGCAAATTGTGAAACAACCCCTTACCATAAAATTCCGGGCACGGCTCCTGGGGACGTCCGCCCTCCCCCTTGCTCCCCTTGTCCTGGTGCTCTGCAGCTACAGTGACGGTGATAAGATTCCGCCGATACTGATAATAGATATCCCGGGCCGAAATATAGGGATCAAAAGCCTCACGGACCAGGCTCTCATACTCTTTTCCTTTTAAAGTGGCCGTATTTTCCACTTTCAAAGCAGTGAGGCCAGCCTGGGTTTGCGGTTCGTTGACCAAGATATAATTGAGGGGGTTAAGAAAATAATCACCAGCCATACCCAGCGTATCCCGGGCCGTGGAAGGACCAAGGAAGGGCCAGCAGAGATAGATACCTTCACCCAGCCCGTAAAACCCCAGGGTTTGCCCGAGATCCTCGTCAGCCTTGGCCAGGCCGAATTCCACGGCAGCCGGATCCCCCAGGCCACCGGCACCCAACACGGTATTAATGGCAAATCGGGCCACCTCGGTCCCGGATTGCCGGATCTTGCCCTGCAGCAGGTTGTTCACCACCCGCACCGGGGCCAGAATATTATGAAAAGCAGCGCTGATAGCGCCCCGCACATCCTCATCAGCAAGGACAGCCGTGTAGACCTTACCCACGGGCTTCAAAACCCAGAAATAGAGGCGGTCATTGAATCTAAAAAAAACCCTGTTCACCGGCTCCAGGGGATCAAAAACCAGCTGTTCCTCATTCTCGCCGAAATCGTCGTCAAGCAGGGCCTCCAGATCCACGGCAGCAGCAGAGGGAGGGGCAAGCAGAGACGTCAGGGCGACCAAGAGGAGCCACAACCCTTGCCGCAATGGAGGCGTAAAAGAAATCTCCACCTCACACCTTACCAAAGACAAACTGACTGATCAGATCTTCCAGATCAACCGTGGATTCCGTCTCATAGAGAAAATCACCATCTTTGAGAAAATCTTCTGAGCCGCCCTGACTGATCTTGATAAACTTATCGCCAATAATCCCCTGGGTCTTTATGGAGGCAATGGCATCATCAGCAATCTTCACCTTTTTTTCCAGATAGAGGGTGACATGGGCCATATAATTCTCAGTGAGCCGTATCCCGGAAACCTTGCCGATATCCACGCCGGCCATGGAGACACTGGCGCCTACTTTCAGCCCGGTCACATTGTTGAATTCAGCAGAGACATCGTAATATTTCCCTGACTCAAAAAGAGAGAATTCCCCATATTGGGTGGTCATATAGCCGAATGCCCCAAATCCGACCAACAAAAAGAGGCCGACAATGAAATCAAAATGTGTTTTTTTCATGAACGAACACCCGCACCTGACAAGGATACATTTTTTTCTTGGAATATTTCAGAGAAGAAAACCGGGAAGATCATTTAAGCTCCTCAGAACTTGTATAGACCTCACCCATGGTTTGCTCGACAAATTTCATAATCATAGGATCTGTGGAATGCTGGATAAACTCCGGCTTTTCAAAGAGGGTCATCTTGCCGTCATTCAAAATCACCACCTGGTCAGCAAGATTAAACACCTTGGGGATATCATGACTGACGATGATGGACGTAAAGCCGTATTGCTGCTGGGTCCTGAAAAAAAGGCGGTAGATATCCATGGTGATCTGCGGATCAAGGCCCGTGGTCGGTTCATCAAAAAGAATAATTTCCGGATGGAGCATGGTGGCGCGGGCAAGCCCTACCCTCTTCCTCATGCCACCGGAAAGTTGGGCTGGGAATTTATCACCATGGCCACTTAAATCAAACTGGGCCAAGGCGTCATCCACCCGGCTGATCAATTCGTCCCTGCTTATTTTCGTACGTTCCCGCAGAGGAAGAGCGATATTTTCCCAGACAGTCATTGAATCCAGCAGAGCCGAACCTTGAAAAAGGACGCCGAATTTAGAGCGTACCTCATCAAGTTCTTTTCTATCCAGGTTGCCAATCTCAACGCCATCTACAAAAATCTGACCGCTGTCCGGCTCCATGAGGCCCAGAATAAGCTTGAGAGCCACACTTTTCCCCTGACCGCTGCCGCCGGCAATGACCGTGGTCTTGCCCTTCTGAAATTCAACATTGACATGATCAAGAACCACTTGATCGTCAAATTTCTTTACCACATCCACGAAACGAATGGCCGGTTTCATATGAATACCGCCGTGATCAGATAATTCCAGAGCAGGACAGCGATGGAGGTATAGACCACGGCCTGGGTGGTGACCCTGCTCACCGCTTCGGCACCAAAACCAGCCCCCTTGATCTTCTGGACAAAATAGCCCCGGCCCGTGCATATCCAAACAACGAGCAGGCCAAAGGAGACCGACTTGTAGAGGCCCAGGGTGATATCCTCGTTAAGCACCTTAACCTCAATACCACTCATATAGGCGCCGGGATTGATGCCGAGCAAAACAACGCCGGTGAGATATCCCCCGAAGATGCCGATGAGATCAAAGAGAATGGTCAAAATGGGCATGGCAATGAGGATGGCCAGGTATTTGGGACTGATCAGATAGCGAAAAGGATCAATGGCCATACACTCCAGGGCGTCAAACTGCTCGGAATTGCGCATGATGCCCAGTTCGGCACACATGGCCGAACCGGCCCGCCCGGTAACCATGAGGGCGGTCAACACCGGACCCAGTTCCCTGATGAGGCTGAGGGAAACGAGCATGCCCAGGGTCCCCTCCATCCCCACTTTGCTCAGGGTATGATAGCCCTGGAGGCCAAGCACCATGCCGGTAAAAAGACCGATGAACAAAATGAGGGGCGTGGAGTTAACCCCGATAAGCCGAAGTTGGCGGATGACTTCAGCAAAGCGAAATGGTCTCTTAAAAAAGCCGGCAAAGCTATAGCCGAGAAATCGTGCCATGCGGCCGAGGTCTCTGACGTGGTAAAGGGCACCTGCACCCAACTGCTCTATTGCGCGCACAATCATAAAATATGACTCAAGATATTCCAGACCAAAAAAAAATGCCCCAGAATACTCCTTTCAGCGATAAGTTAAACTCTTAAAAAGACTGTTTACAGGGTATTACCATACTCTTTTCAATAAGAACAGAGAGAGTCATCCTACTCATTCAGCACGAAAAATGTCAAGTTTTTAGACCATGGATACCCCTGATTATGCAAAGGGAAAGATGGGGCTGATACGGGGCTGATATGGTAGAAAGAGAAAAGATATCCGCTCTCCCTGCCATCCTGGTGCCCTGCCCTTTTTTTTTGAGAATACTTTTTCCGACAACCTGCAATGCATATTAAACTGATCGGCTGTAACGGCCGTTATACACATTCCACCCTGAGCCTCTTTTATGTGCGCCAGATTTTTGAAAAAAAAATCGCCGCGGCCCGGATCACCCTCCAGCAGTTCACCATCAACGATGGCTATTTTGAAACCCTGGCCCGGATAACCGACCCGGCAACTGACTGCTACTGTTTCTCTGTCTATATCTGGAACAGTGCCTTTATCCGCCGCCTCCTTGAGGACCTCAGCCTCCTGCAGCCCCACCTTCCCCTTATCATCGGCGGCCCGGAGGCCGGGGAGGTGGCAAAAGGCCTTGACCTGGACAACCTGGTGCTGATCACCGGGGAGGCAGAAGGTCTGCCGGATATTTTCTTCACCGATCTCTGCCGGCAGCAGCTTAAAAAGAGGTATCAATGTCAAAAAAATCCTGCCTTTTCCTCGCCATACAGAGATGCTGATTTCTGCGGCCCCCTGGCCAACCGCCATATCTACTATGAGTCCTCCCGGGGCTGTCCATACTCCTGCTCCTACTGTCTTTCCGCCCATGAGACCGGCGTGCGGCATCTGGACCTTGGACAGGTGCGCCAGGAACTGGCTCTGATTCTCCAGCACCGGCCACAGATCATCCGCTTTATTGACCGGACCTTCAATGCCCAGCCCCAGCGCACCTTGGCTCTGTGGCGCCATATCCTCTCCCTGGAAACCGACACCTCTTTTCATTTTGAGATTTCACCGGATCTCTTCACCGAGGAGATGTTCGACCTTCTGACCACCGTCCCGGCAGGCATGTTTCAGTTTGAAATCGGCCTGCAATCTACCCACCCGCCGACCCTGGCCGCCGTCAACCGGAAAAGCCAGGTCAGCAGGGCCCTGGAAAACATCAAGAGGCTGGCCGACCTTGACGCCATTCATCTCCATGTCGACCTGATCCTGGGCCTCCCCCTGGAGACAGAAGAATCGTACCAGCAGACCTTCAATGATCTCTTTGATCTCTCCCCCCATTATATCCAGATGGGGCTCCTCAAAATCCTGCCCGACACCCCTCTGGCCCGGCAGCAGGAGGAGTTTTCCATGGTGGCCAGCCGCCACCCCCCGTACGAACTCCTGCAAAACAGGTGGCTATCCCACGAACGGCTCAAACATTATTACTGGCTGGGGGAGTGTGTGGAGAAATTCTACAACTGCCATTTCTTCAAACCGCTCTTCAGCTATCTGCGGCACCAAGGCGAAAACGGCTTTCACTTTTTCACCAAGCTCCTTGCCGTCTGTCATAGCCACAATTTCTTCAACCAGGCCGCCACCCACGAGTTCATGGGCCGCATCCTGGCTGAAACAGCGCCGAGCCGTCCTGACCAAAAAACCTTTGAAGAGCTTCTCCAGTTGAGCTGGCTCTATTCAGGGCGCCGAAAAATGCCTGACCATCTTCCCGGCCAGGACCTGAAAAAGAACAAGCAGCACCTCTACCAGCAGCTGCCGCAAAATCTGCCACCCTACTTCAGCCACACCAATCGCAACCACTTTTTCAAACGGGTGGAATTTGCCCTCTTTAGCCCGGCTGCCCTTCAGACCCTCTTTCCCTATCAGGGCAGCACCCCCCGCCTTATCTGTTTCCTGGCGGACACCCAGAAGGGTGCCTTAAAGCACAGCGAAATCCTGGTGGTTGATGAAGAGAATCTCTCCCTGCACCCCCCAGGCAGATGACAACCAGAAATTGATCAGCAGGAGCAGGTTCTGGTCAGGCAGGAGGGGGGCAAGGTGACCTCAACCTCCTCATAGCCCTGCCCTATCTTCCTTGGCCAGCCAGCCGTCCTTCCCGCACCCTCCCAAAAAAAGCGGCAGATTAAGAGTAAGAATACCAAACAGTTATATGAGGTATTCTGCAATATGCCGCCAAAAAAAAGATGGCAGCCTGCCTGCCATCTCACCTCAGATTCCCAAAAAAAACCTCCCGCTTTATTTTGTGGCCATGTTCTTGCTAACAAAGAAGACATAGACAAAGAATTTACCTTATAAAATCAGTATCAAACTCATGGGAGGTTACAAATGGATGTAGAAACTATCACCCCGGATCAAGTCCTGGACACCAAGGGCTTAAGCTGCCCAATGCCGCTGCTCAAAACCAAAAAGGCCATTAATGCCCTCACTTCAGGGCAGATATTAGAAGTAATGGGAACAGATCCCGGCTCCAAAAATGATCTGCCAAACTGGTGTGACCGTTCCGGACATGCCTTTCTGGGCGATAAAGAAGAAAACGGTTTTTTCAGGTTCTTTATCCAGAAGGGATAGTTTCACCATGCCCAGGGACACCCCAAGGGCGTACTCTGCCAAACAAAGAAAGCCCGCCAGGCATATTGCCTGGCGGGCTTTCTTTGTTGATCGTTAACAGATGCAACCCAACCTGGGTTTGCGCGTCTTAGCGACCTCACGACCTGCGACGCGGGCCGCAATTCTTTTTCTTGGGGGCTGCCGCAGCGACCTTGTTGACAGATGGCGCCGGGCGGGATTGCTGGCCGCCGCCAGCGGCCAGCAGCCTCTGGCGAACCCGCAAGACCTCAGCGGCATTGGACTCCAGGACAATGCGTTCCCGGGGCGAGGTCTGCAGATAACATTTCTCAATCATAGCAGCGGCGAAGCGGTCATGGTCATCATAGAGCCGCAGCGTGGAGGCGTCAATGAGGGCCTGGACATACTCCTTCTTGTCATAATAGACGCCACTCCGCCGGCGATAGGCCGTGACACAATGGGCATTAACGGCCAGGGCCGCCGAATAATCGGCAATGGCCTCATCAAGCCGGTGGCGCTGCTGATAATAATCCCCCCTGAGCAGATAGGCCTCGTCGGTTTCCTTGACCTGCAGGGAGGTGGCCAGGTCGGCCAGGCCCTTGGCCTCATCCCCCCTGAGCAGATAAGCGCGGCCCCGGTAGAGATAGTAGCTGTGCAGACGTTCGGCCGGGGCCGTGGCAATGGCCCGCGACAAGGCCTCAATGGAGACGGCCATGCCGGGTTGGGGCGCCCAGAGGGTGAGGGCGGCCCAGAGTGTTGTGACGAAAACGAAATATTTCATACTCTTTTTCAGCCTCCACCTGTCGCTGCTCAAGGAGGGTAACGACGTTGCAGGGGCGGGGCAGCTCCTGCTCTTTTTTCAAACTACGGGGCCACCAGCCTTGGCCGGCAGCGCTTCGCCCGGCACCCTAGCACATAAAATACCCCAATGGTACAATATATTTGCCGTGCTCATTCACCAATAATCTTTACCAGCACCCTTTTGGGACGGCGGCCGTCAAACTCACCGTAAAAAATCTGTTCCCAGGTCCCGAAATGGAGCTTCCCCTGGGTGACAGCCACCACCACCTCACGCCCCATAATCTGTCTCTTCAGGTGGGCATCGGCATTATCCTCAGAGCTGTTATGACGGTAGTGATTGACCGGGGCATGGGGGGCCAGCTTTTCCAGCCACACCTCATAATCGTGATGCAGACCTGGCTCGTCGTCGTTAATAAAGACAGAGGCGGTAATATGCATGGCGTTGCAGAGCAAGAGCCCCTCGCTAATGCCGCTTTCAACCAGACAGGCCTCCACCTCGGGGGTGATATTGACCATCCCCCGCCGGACTGGTATCTCAAACCACAATTCCTTTTGGTAGCTTTTCACAACGCTCCTCTTTTTGTCTGTTTAGGGATATTCATCAATCTTCTTTGCGAAAAATGATCTTACCATCCCTCTCGGCCAGGGAAAAGCCCCGGCGTCTGCTCTCTATGAAAATCCTCTGGGCAACGGCCGAGACATAGAGGACCATCTCCAGGGACATCTCATGCTCACCCTTGATCCTCAGATATTTGTCCAGCACCGCAAACTCTCGACCGGCAAGAAGAAAGTCCACGGCCTGCTCGGAGTAAAAAGGGGGTTGGGCGGCAAGGAGTTTTTCCGCCAGCTCCGTCTTTTGCCGGCCGGAACCGGCCCGGAACATGACGTAATTGCTGATCTGCTCAACATCTTCACTCTCTGAGACCCCCAGAGCCGCCAGAATCTCCTGAAACTCCTCTGGCCGGGTAATCTCAGCCAGTCCTCGCAGCAGGAGATGTTCTTCGCCGCTGTTTTTGTGTTCCGCCAGCATGGTCACCAGCTGCTCCTGCACCTCTTCCTCACCGAGCATGGCCGCAAGATAGAGGGCCACGCAGCGCAGGCCCGAAGGATTTTCCGGAGTTGCAAATTTGCGGGCCCACTCAAGACCATCTTCATGTCGGTGGCTGGCAAAATAGGCGAGGGCACTCATCTTGATCTTCTGAGAGCTCTCTTTCTCCAGAGAGCTGCCCACAAACGTGATGGCCTCGGGCGTGGGCGGCAACTTGGCCAGAGCCAGGAAGAGCTCGATGAGCAGCTCTTGATTATCCGGCTCTGAAGCCGCTGCCTTCAGGAGGAAAGGGCTGGAGGAGGGATTGCCGATCTCAGCCAGGACCACCATGAGCTGCATCTTCAAGGCGGCAGGTGCCGCCGGCTCGGCCAGGGCGGCATGGACCTGGGGCAAAACAGGCTCTCCCACCCGCATGAGCCAGTAGCCCGCTTTTTTGGCGTCTGGCCCGAAGCTGGCCAGGGTCTGGATATTTGCGGCAATACCCTCCGGGGATCCCTGACTTTGCAGCTCTGCCGCCATCTCTTGCCGCCACCTGATATGGGATGCGGCCAGCTCCTGCCTCTGCTTCTCCTCTTTCCTGGCCCCGATCTGGGCAAGAGAGGCGGGGAGGCCTTGCCCCAGACGCTCACTGAGGATGCTGCTCATCTGCTGATACCGCTTCTCAGGCAGCCGGCCGGCCACAAACCAGGCGTCCAGCTCTGCCCGGATCTGCAGCAGGTACCGGGGCGCGGAAAAGTGCAGCAATTGCTCAAAAAGAAAGGCCTGCGCCTGAAGATGGCCGGGAGACGCCGCGCCCTCTTTTTCATCACCCAGAGCGAGCGCAAACTGTTCAAGGACAAAGGCCAGACCCCCTGGGGTGGGATGGCGGCTCACCACTTCAGCCAGGCGCAGCTGTTGCCCTTGCCCGTCAAAATGGGGGGCAAGCTCCAGGAGCCGCCCCACATCCAGTGCCGCAGAAGCGGGCACAGAGACCAGGGCCTGCAACAGGGCAGCCGCCAACCTCTGGTCATGGTCGCCGGTGGCCCCCCTGCCCTTGGCCGCCAACTCAGCAAGCAACAGGCGGCCGGCCGCCTCCGAGTCCATGGCGGCCAACAGCTCATACACCTGGCTGCGAATCTGCCGGTCATATATTTCCGGCGCGCCGGCCTTTTCCAGGGGTGTTTTAAAGCCGGGCTGGCCGGGCAAAGAAGGCGTGGCCAGGATCTGGGCCAAAAGAGGAATCACCTGCTCTTGTTTCTCACCAAAAAGAGGGTGCGCTTGGAGATGGCTGAGAAGCTGACTGAGATCCTTATTGTAAAAGGGGCCCCACGGCTGCCTGCCAAGCTCAGCAAGCTGCTCCAGGAAGAGGGCAAAGGATTCCTCCCCCTCATAGCGGCTCAGGGCCTGATAAATGGCGAGCCTGGTTGCGCCGTAGCTCTTTTGCAGATAGGCGACCTCCTCGCTGCGCGGCTCAGCCGCCAGCACCGCCCTGAAGTAGGAAAAAACAGGGCTCTGCTGACTGGCAAAATAGGCGATGAGGGCCTGGTGCACCTCTGGCATCAGCCGTTTCTGGGCGGGGGTGTCATGGGGCAGGGCCGCCCTGCCCAGGGCCAGCAACTCTTGTTCCAAGCCGGGCAGGCGGGTGGCGCAGAGGGCCTTAACCAGACGGCCATAGCGGTCCGGATTATCCGCTTCAAAGGAGAGCGGGGTCAGGGTCTTGAAAAAGGCCTGACTGGAGTAGAGATTTGTCTCGAAAAAAAAGAGGAAGGCCGCAGACAAACCAGGGTCATGGAAATGGCGAATAATAGCCTTTTCTATCTGGGGATCAAGGCAGAGGCTGCCATCCGGCCGCAGGTAATGCTCGGCATAGGTGGTAAGCTCTGCGCCCTCCCCGGCCGCCAGTAACTGGTGAAAAAGGTCCCTGTTGCCGGCCAGCGCCAGGGCAATGATGGCTGCCTGGCGCCGCCCTTTTTCAGGGGCGTTAAGGTCTGCAAAGCGGGCCTTGACCTCCTGCGGGGTCTGCGGGGCCCTGACCACTTCCTTAAGGGTGGCCAGATAAAAAGTGCGCTGCTGGCGATACTTGTCCGCCTGGGGACAGTGCCGGGCCAGATCATCCTGCCCCGCAGCCCGACCCGGCAGAGGAGCGCCCACCAACAGAAAAAAGGCCAGGAACAAGCAGCAATAAAATTTGCTCATAAGATCAACCTTGTGCGGCCCGAAGAAATCAACGCGATTCAATATGCGCCTTACGCAGATGCTCCTTGACCTCGCTGATGGCCACCTCGCGGCGGTGAAAAATACCGGCTGCCAGGGCAGCCTCCGCCTTGGTCTTACTGAAAACCTCGGCAAAATGCTCGGGGCAACCGGCACCGCTTGAGGCAATCACCGGAATGGAGACCGCCTCCTTGACCATGTTGATCAGCTCCAGGTCAAAGCCGGAGTTGGTGCCATCCTTGTCAATACAGTTCAACAGCAGCTCGCCAGCCCCCAGTTCCTGACAGGTCACAGCCAGCTGGACGGCATCAAGATCACGCCCCTCCCGGCCACCCTTCACCGTGCACTGGTACCAGCAATACTCCTCGCCGTGCGGGCCGGGCACCCTGGTTTTGATGACATGGTGGCTGGTGGCCCCCGGCTCTTGCACATAGACACGACGGGGATCCACCGAGATCACCACGGCCTGGGCCCCATAGACATGGGAGATCTGCTCAATGGAACTTTTGCCGCTCTTCTTGCCGCTTTCCAGAAACTCCTCCACCGTGTAGACGGCGTCAGAGCCGATGGAGATCTTATCCGCCCCGGAACGGAAATATTCAGCCGCCACATCCAGGGCCGAGTAGTGCCTGCCCTCTGAATCGGTGAATTCCCGGATGCCGCCGCCAATGGTCAAGGGGACAAAGACGTTTTCCGAGGTGCGCTGCAGAACCTCGATCATGGGCTGGTCCTTCATGGGAAAATCACGAAAGCCGGTGATATTCAAGAAGGTGATCTCATCGGCTCCCTCCTCATAATAGCGCTTGGCCAGTTCCACGGGCCGGCCGAGATTACGGACCTCCCCCTCCTCCCGGACATCGTACTGATCACCCTTGGTAACCACCAGATCACCGGCATCATTGGAGCGCACATCAAGACAGGCGATAATGCGCCGGGCGATCCTGGTTTTTGGCAGCCGGCTGGCATCAACCGGACCCGCCGCCTCCAGATTGCCCTTTGCCAGAAAATTCCTGAACAGGGCCAAACCGGCCTCGCCGCTTTTTTCCGGATGAAACTGGAAGGCGGCGATATTGCCCCTCTGGACAGCAGAGATAAACTCGTCACCATAATCGGTGGTGGCAAGCAGCCACTCCCTGTTGGTCTCCTGCACAGGGGCGTGATAGGAGTGGACAAAGTAGAGCTTTTCATCCTGAAAACCGCTCAAAAGGGGCGAGCCCTCTTTGTGGATGCGGATGCCGTTCCAGCCGATCTGCGGCACAGAGAGCTCTCCGGACTGAAAGCGTTTGATCTGGCCGGGGATCACCCCCAGTCCGGCCACGCCCGGGGACTCCTCGCTCCCCTCAAACAGGGTCTGCAGACCCAGGCAGATGCCCAGAAATGGCTTATTGGCCCTGATATGGGCCAGCAGAGGTTCAATATAACCCAGAACACGGAGGCGTTCCATGGCATGACCGAAACTGCCCACGCCGGGGAAGACCAGTTTTTTGGCCTCAACAATATCAGCGGGGCTGGTAACATCCCGGATCTCAAAGCCGAGTTTGCGGATGGCATTACGGACACTGCGCACATTACCGGCGCCATAGTCAAGAAGAGTGATCATCAAGGTTCACCTGTTAAAATTCGCCATAAAAAATAAAATCCAAAAACAACAAAGCGGACATTATAGCAGGAGAAGAGTGAATATACCAGAGGCGAGAGGCGATGTGCAGGCGGGGGCAAGAGAAAGGTTGGCAACCAGCCACAAGGCCATACTATTTGTGCTGCGGTTGAGCGGTTAAGCGGCCTTGCCGTTCTATCCACAGGGTCGGCCTCTGCAATTTATTTTAAGAAAGGCCTGTAAATAATTTTATGTAAATGGCTTTGGTTTTCTTTATCCATAAGCGGGCATTCTGCCCGCGCAACAGGATTGACCTGGTCCACACGTCTCTCGAATTCGTTTATGTGCAGCACGGATAATGACCTCCAGGCGATCATAGTCTTGCCGTCGTTGTGGCAATGGTCGACAGCGCCAGCTGTAATAACCGCCCTCGGATAAATCCAGCGGCGCACAAAGCTCTTTGAGCGGATACGGGAGCCGAAGCTGCTCGATTACGGCATATCTCATATCGACTCCTTCGCGAAATGTGCCGCGGCTTTTTTTAAGATATCCCGCTCCATCTTCACCTGGGCAAGTTCCCTCCTCAACCTGGCCAACTCAAGCTCTGTATCGCTTAACTCCAGCCGATTCTTGGCAATATCACCCAGTTTTCCCTCTTGCCGGCCTTTACCCAATTATTGGTGTCCACTTTTTTCAACCTACCTCAATCTCGGCCATGCGCTTGCCAAGATTTTTCCCTGTGGCAATACCTGGAGCCTTCCATCTTATTTTTGCCGCCAACCTGTCCGAACAAGGAAATCACCTTTTCTTTTATTATTCGGATTAAGCACACTGGGGCTTTCTAACCGATCATCACGGACTCTCACTGCTGCTCCTTCAGGCTTGGTCAATACAAAGCGGATACCTGCATCAGCAGCACTCAACCTGGCAATCGCCTCTTGGGGATCACGGACCTCCATAACATGCTCAACATTGATACCGCAGGCCTTGGCCTTACAGATAAATTTCTCGACATTCATCCTGGCCATTCCCATAAAACGATCAATTTCTCTTGTCCTTCTGTCACCGTCAAACTGTAACGGTTTATCGGTGACATCAAGGGCGATAATTTCACAGTCAAGCCGCTGGGCCATTTTCATGGCATAATCTGTAACCTGCGCCGCATACTCTCCATCCTGGACCATGAGCAGCTTTGGCTGGGCATTTCTCTGATCTACCATCCGGGCCAGGATGTCGGCAGCTGAAGTCAGACTACCAGCTGCCATTCTCTCCAAATGGACAGATTCTTTCTTAATCTTTTTGACCTGGATTTCTTTATTTTTTTTCATTCCCAGTGCGAACCAATCAATAAATTCCATGGTGTCTTCCTCTCTTTAATAGGTGTTTGTGGTGGTTGCGGCATTGTGCCTCTGCCCTATTCTTCTTGCACGTGCCATGCCAAATTGATAAATTAATTTTATATAAATAAAAACAACAAGTTACACATGAGTCATGCAAGACGATGTCAGCCCGGCCATGTCGACAGCCTGTAGGGCATTGCAGCTTGAAACAACCACCCCTGCCGACATTAAGCAAAGGGGAGCTTCCGGAAGGACAGAAACTCTCCCTTTGGCACATAACATGTTGGAATATTTAGAAATTTATCAATATACTCTCCCTAAAAAAAAGGACCTGTTGCAGGATGAACGGTGTAACACATTGCAACAAAAGAAGGCTCAAGGGGGAGTCAAGGAGGTGAGTCAAGATGAAGTGCGGAACAGAAGATCGTGGCCACGGTAGGCAAGGAGCCCTACCATAGATATGTCCTATGCACCACTTGTGGCGCAGCAACCTGAGGCGCCACAAGCCACTTTGCGTGAGGACAAGGTATTATTAAGGGGGAGAGGGCGGCGAAAAGACAGCCGATATCCTTTTTTTTGATCTCCTTACTCCTTTCTTCCGAGAGGTGGAGCAAACCGGAAAAAAGAGAAAACAAGGGGAAGAAAAAAAGATTCAGACAAGCAGATGCGGGATTGCCTCATCAAGCGTCTCGACATAGACCAGTTCCATATGTCCTGTAACATCATCACTCAAGGAGGTTACATCTTCCTGGTTTTTTGCAGGCAGGACAACCTTCACGCAACCGGTGCGCACTCCGGCCAGCAGTTTTTCACGAATTCCACCCACCGGCAGAACCTGACCGGTCAAGGTCATCTCACCGGTAACGGCTACCGTGCGATGTGCCGGACGGCGGGTCAACAGAGAAACCAGTGCTATGCCGATGGCCAGCCCCGCCGAGGGACCATCTTTTAAAACCGCGCCGGCGGGTAAATGGATATGGATATCCGCATGATCATAGAAATCAGGCGCGATACCAAGTGTTTCGGCATTGCTTCTGATATAACTTAAAGCGGTCTGGGCCGACTCCCGCAACACCTCGCCCAGTGATCCGGTAAGGATAAGATTGGTGTGGCCCCGCATGATCAAGGACTCGACAAACATAATCTGACCACCAAAGTGGTTCCAGACCAGGCTGGTAACGACCCCGGCCTTGTCCTCGCCTTCGGCTGCTTCCTGACGATATTTACGAGGCCCGAGCATAGCAGTGATTCCAGCTTTATCGATATAGGGCAAGGAGTCTTGATTGTCATTCTGCAGCACCTTCAAGGCGAGTTTGCGACAGATGGTGCCGATTTCCCGATTGAGCCCCCGCACGCCGGACTCCCTGGTATATTCGACAATCAATTTACCAAAGGCGTCATCGCTGATTTGTGGATTGATCGCGGTCAAGCCATGCGCAGCTAACTGTTTGGGAAGCAGATATTTCCTGGCAATGACCTGCTTTTCCTGGAATGAATAACTGGGGAATTCAATAACCTCCAGGCGGTCCAGTAAAGGACCCGGCAGTTTTGTGATATCATTTGCAGTGGCAATAAACAGGACGCCGGACAGATCAAAGGGGATATCAAGATAATGATCTATGAAGTTCTTGTTCTGTTCAGGATCCAGCACCTCAAGCAAAGCAGAGGCGGGATCCCCCCTGAAATCCTGGCCGATCTTGTCAATTTCATCCAGAATAAAACAGGGGTTGGTCACACCGACCCGCTTGATTTCGCTGATGATGCGACCAGTCATGGCCCCAACATAGGTCCTCCGATGACCTCGGATTTCCGCCTCATCACGGAGGCCCGCCATGGAAAGACGAATAAACTCCCGGCCCAGAGAGGTGGCCACGGATTGGCCGATGGAGGTCTTGCCCGTGCCCGGAGGGCCGGAGAAACAGAGGACAGGACCCTGGCTAATTTGTAGTTTTTTCTGTTTCCTGAGGAGCTCCTCCACCGTTATTTTCAGCTCTTCAAGCCGAATCGGCTTCGACAGATAATGGGCCGCCCCTTTACGCAGGGCATTAACGGCATTTGCCACCGTTGCATAGCCGGTGATCATAATGGCACTGGTCTCGGGAGATACCTTGGCCATCTTGTCAATCAGGGTAAGGCCATCCATCTTGTCCATTTTCAGGTCCGTGATCATCATATCAAAATGCTCACTTTCCTCGACCCGCTGCAATGCCTGCAGGCCGTTGGCCGCAACCTCCACCGAATGGCCAAGACCCTGAAAAAAACGCTGCATATTCTTGCAGGCAATCTCTTCATCATCCACGATCAAGATTCTTGATTTTTGAAGATTTTTCAGGGTCTTGATTGCCAGGAATTCCAGAACGCGTTCCTTGACCGCCTCAAGCCCGTAATGATGCGAGGCCATAATGGATTCAGCCCGTTTGAGATCAAGATTATCCTGGGTCTCCTTAAACCAGGGCAGTGACAGCAGCAGCTCGACATAGTCCACCCCCATGGAAAACTCGGCGGCAAATGGATCGATTTTGTCAAGACGATCAAGTTCCGCTGTCACCCGTATGGCCACGTAGGGCGGCAAATCGGTGCCAGCGCTCCTGGTTTTCAGTTCGGCAATCTGCCCGGAACTGAGATTCCCTTCCGATCCAGAGGGTTGGGGCGCTGCTTCTTTTTTTGAGAAAAAACTCATAATCCTTAATCCGTTAAAAAGGGTTGCCGAGCAGGGAAATGAGAGTGGAAAAAACATCCCCCTCGTCTACTACGGATTCTCATGGTGACGATGTCAATCTCATCGGCAGCGATAAGGCTGAATGAGAATTTTGGCCGGGATGTGGAGGTGTTGATGGAGGTTGCGTATCATGCGCAGGGAGAGTGGCTTTCGACGGTTAAGCACGGAACTTATGTTACCGGAACTGCCGATGTGCGCCTTTAAATCCATGTTGCGCAGCCCTCGTTGAGCCATGACATCCTTTAGATAATCAATAGGGTCCGGCAGGTTTTCATTTTCAGCCCACTCCCCGGCAGATTCAATCGCAGAGATCATTTTGTCCAACATTACCGGATCTTGACCGTAAACGCCTCTTTCGCTGCCTTCCTTTACGTTTTCCAGGTTCATACCATCCATATTTTTTTCTCCCAAGACAATTAACCACGCATCACAAAATGACGGTAAACAGGTGGCCGCACCCCTCAAGTTACGGTCGGCTTGCATGTGCCGACCAACGGAGCGCCACACAACAAGAGCAGAATCTTTTCCCATGGAGAAGCCGATAAAGTATCTTGCCTCTCAACACAGAGACTGATCACAGCTATACGCCATTTTGATTTGCAACCTGTATGCCGTTTCTCAGCGGCTGAGCGTAAAAAATATAAAACGCAGAAGACGACAGGGACAATACGTTGTTGTTGGCAGGATGCAACACCTTGCGAGTCCGGCAACAGAAGGATCGTAATAAAGTGAGAAAAAAACAGAAGAGGATAAGAGATGCCGACCTCATCACGCCAGTCCAGGTGTTGCAAATAGTAATACCAATCGTTGCATCGGTATTACTATTTGCAACAGTCAGTCACGACACAGTCTGTCACGACACAGTCGGGTGCGGCAACTAGAGACCAATACTCCCTGCAATACGGCAGAGAGAGAAGGAGGCGTGCCACTCATGATTTATTTTTTATTTGGCCTTAAATTTGCAGAAGAGGACGGCAACAAGATCCTTTTTGATCAGTTTCAAGTATACGTAAAGACTCTTTCGGGGGACACAGGAGAAGAAGCTGGAGCCGCATCCCCCTTCCTATGCCCCCTCCTGACTGGTCGCAAAGAGCGTGAGGCCCTATGTTTTCGTTAAATCTGCGTCAGAAGATGATTGGCTTTTTTTGTCTTCATCTCTTTTTCTACATTATCATTGTGCTGACCTTCTTAAAAGATTTTGATATATTTACCGAGGATGTCGCCCTGTTGATCCATGCCGGCAACCTCAGCAATATCTGTCTTGAAATACGTCGTTATGAAAAAAATTACTTCAGCGGACACAACAATGACGATTTCGCCAAAGTCCTTGAATACATCACTAAGGCCCAGCAATTTGCCCCCCGGGTAATGGACGACCTGCAGATCATGTCCCAGCCGGCACATCTGCAGGATATTTCCGCCAAACTCTCCGACTACAAGAGAAACTTCCAGGACTTCAAAGAGCAGTGCAGCTCCGCCACGGAGCTTGCCCCCTGCCCCTTGCGGGAAAAGGTCCGTGGTCTGGGGCAGGAACTGGTCAATATCAGCGAAGACCTGATCCTGTTTGAACAGCAGAAGATGAACAGCTTCATCGTTGCCTTTAAAAGTCGACTGGCCAAAACAATTTCATTTCTTATCCTGCTCTCAATTTTCACCATCACCATTCTCTACATCTCAATTATCAGGCCCTTAAAAAAGCTTGAAAAAGCGGCAACAGCCGTTGCCGACGGTACATTTTCACCGCTACCCGTTGATAAAAAAAGGGGTGAGGTTCACAGTGTGATGCGGGCCTTTAATAAAATGGTCGCCGACCTGGAAGAACAACAGAAACGGCTTTTTCAGGCCGAGAAGCTCTCTTCAATCGGCACCCTGGCCTCAGGGACGGCGCATCAGATAAACAATCCGCTCAATAATATCGCCACATCCTGCCAGCTCGCCCTTACTGAGCTCGACCACCAACAGAACCCTTTTGTGGCCAGGATGCTGGAGACCATCAACCAGGAAACCGAACGGGCCGGAAAAATTGTCCGCGGCCTGCTGGAATTTTCAAGGGATCAGACCTTTACCCTGCAACCGTATGCCCTGGCAAAAGTTGCCAACAAGGTAAAACAGCTTGTTGCCAGCGAAGTCCCGGCCGGCATCGACCTGCAGATCAATATCCCCGAGGATATAATCCTCTATATAAACGTCCACAAAACAACTGAAGCCTTGCTGAATCTGACAATCAATGCCCTCCAGGCCATCAGCGAACCGCCGGGGGTCGTTTCTATCGGCGCGGCAAAAGATGCGGACCAGAAAAATGCGGTCATTACCATTGCCGACACCGGCAGAGGTATTGACAAGGAGAATCTGCAGAAGCTGTTTGACCCCTTTTTCACCACAAAAAATGCAGAAAACGGCACCGGCCTGGGTCTGGCAGTTGCCTACGGTATTATAAAAAAACAAAACGGCACCATCCATGTAGAATCGGAAAGAGGCAAAGGAAGCCGGTTCTTTATCACCTTGCCGCTTCATCGCACACCTGAAAAAACAGATGCTTACCGCCCAGATGCCACTATCCAGGAATAATAATGTCTGAACAACCTGCTATTTCAATTCTGCTGATAGACGACGAGATGATAACCCTCGAAAATGTCCGCCACTTCCTTGAACAACAAGAGTTTCAGGTAACAACTGCCACAGACGGCGCCGCAGCAATCAGCTTGTTGCAGCAGGGCCATTTCGATCTGGTAATAACGGATTTAAAAATGGGCGATATTGATGGTGTCCAGGTCATGAATAGCGCCAAGGAGCTCCAGCCGGAGATTGAGGTCATTATTATTACCGGCTATGCCACCATAGACTCGGCAGTGGATGTCATGGCTCAGGGGGCCTTCTATTATCTCTCCAAACCGATCAAACTCAAAGAGCTTCATGCCCTGGTTCTCAGGGCCATAGAGAAAACAATGCTGCTGCGCGAGATCAGCCGCCTCAAGCAGCGCATCAAGACACAACAGGGCACAACGCAGTTTATTGGCCAGACCCCGGCCATACTGGAACTCAAGGATTCCATTGTCCGTTTTGCTCAGCTTGACTGCAATATCCTGATCACCGGTGAAACCGGAACCGGCAAAGAGTTGGTGGCCAAGACCATTCATGAGCTGAGCCCCAGGGCCAATAAGCGCTTTCTTCCTATCAACTGCGGGGCAATGACGGAAGAGCTGATGGTCAACGAACTCTTCGGCCATGAAAAAAATGCCTATACCGATGCCGGAGCGTTGCGCCGGGGGCTTCTCGAATCGGCCAATGGCGGCATGGTTCTTTTTGACGAAATAGGCGAGATGCCCCTTACCATGCAGGTAAAGTTACTGCGGGTGCTGCAGGAGAGAAAAATCATCAGGGTCGGCGGAACCAAAGAGATACCTATAGATATCCGGGTGCTGGCCGCCACCAACCGAGATCTCAAGGAAGAGGTACAGAGAAAATCATTTCGCCAGGATCTCTATTACCGCTTGAATGTCGTCAATCTCCATATTCCTCCGCTCCGGGAGAGAAAGGATGATATCCCCCTTCTGGTCAACTATTTCCTGGCAAAACATTCCACGGCCGGAGGCAGCAAAAGTATCTCCCGAGAAGCACTGCGCCGGCTCATGCGTTACGACTACCCGGGTAATGCCCGAGAGCTTGAAAATATCATTGAACGCTCCCTGGCTCTGTGTGACACCTCAGAGATACAACCATACCATCTTCCTTCGAACCTCGGCAGAAGCCCGCATGTTCACCTGCCGAAGGTCGAGGCTGCCAAATCAAGCCAGAGCCTTGATGAGAACGAACGCGAATATATTCTTTCGGTTCTCAAAAGCGTTGACGGCAACAAGACACAGGCCGCCAAAATCATCGGCATTGACAGAGTTTCCCTTTGGCGGAAATTGAAAAGATATGAGAACAACGGCGTGGACATAGGATGACACAAAGGGGCAACAGAAACATCCAGACCAATTACTGCGGGGGGCCCAGGATTTCCCCCTGGTCTCTCGTCATATCAGTGGAGAAAACGCCTCCTTTTTACCACTGACGCCATCACTTTCAGCGATTCACCTCAACTCCTCTTCCCATACGGGATTACCGAGATGGGTGTATCTGACGCGGAGAAGGACAATGCGGCTTCCATGTCTGTTTAATCAGTGTACGATCCGGCAACGGCTGATACAGCTTAACACCTTCACCATGCTGCTTATTGTCACCCTGATCTCCATCTTTACCTACCAGCTTATTTCGCTGGAAAAGAAGCTGGTAACCATGGAGAAGGTTGACGATCTTTTCAGCAATATCCTGGAAGTGCGTCGCTACGAAAAGAATATCATGCTGCACCTGGATAAAGAAAATGTAACAAAGGCCAGACAGGCGTTGCAGAAAACAGGCTCCTCCCTTGAAGCGTTATCCCCTCAGTTCAATGAGTTATCTGAAAAAAAACTCTTTTTTGATCTCAAGGAAAATTTCAGCAGATATAAGGCCATTTTCGACCGCTGGTGTGCCGATGAAGAGTGTGTAACAAATCTTGCCCCGGACGATGACAGTCTCCATATCCGAGAGGCGGGACAAGCCCTGGTCGACAATGGGGCGGCACTGGTTCACCTCAAGAGAAAACATATCAGTAAGGGATTTAAAGGGGCTCTCTTTTGGCTTACCTTTATGCCGGTGGTTATCTTCATATGGGGTGCAATCCTGTTTTTTTCGCAGGTTAAAAGCATACTAAACCGCCTTTCCTCATTGGATCAGGGGACAAAGAACCTGGCAGCCGGGGATTTTAAGATTATTCCAGTGACTGACACCTCACCAGATGAGATATCGAGACTTATTGCAAATTTCAATCAGATGGTCGGCGCCTTACAACAAAAACAGGAGGAACTGGTGCAATCAAAAAAAATGGCCTCCATCGGCACCTTTTCCTCAGGCATTGCCCATGAAATCAATAATCCGCTCAATAACATCTCCCTGTCCACAGATATCATCCTGGAGGAGTTCGACTCCCTGGAGGAAGAGGAAATCAAAGAAATTCTAAACGACATCATGACCCAAACAGATCGGGCCAGCAAGATCGTCAAAAATTTGCTCGATTTTTCACGGACCCCGTCCTCTTCTGAGATGCAGCCGGTCTATATCGATTTTGTCCTGCACAAGACCACGGATCTTATCAGTAATGAACTCCGTATCCATAAAATCATCCTGCAAAAAGATATCCGTGACCGGCTGCCGCAGACCAAGGGAAACCTGCAAAAACTCCAGCAGGTATTCCTCAATCTGATCATCAATGCGGAGCAAGCCATCGGCGATTACGGCACCATCACCGTCCAGGCCCGCGAAATAGATGAAAAGTATATCCGCGTCAACGTCACTGATACCGGCCCGGGCATTGCCCAGGAAAACCTCGATCAGATTTTCGACCCTTTCTTCACCACAAAAGGAATAGGCAAGGGAACCGGTCTCGGCCTGTCCGTGGTCTATGCCATTGTTCAGGAACATGGCGGATACATTGAAGTTGCCAGCAAAGTGGGTGAAGGAACGACCTTTTCCGTTTATCTCCCTGAGTACCATGATAGTAACAACAAGGAGCAACAGCCCCAATGATAACCATTGCCGTTATTGATGATGAAGAAACCACCAGAAAAATGGCCAGTCTTATCCTGAGCAAGAGTGGTTATCGTGTCGAGACCTTTGCTGCAGGTTCTCCCTTTCTGCAGAAAATGGAGCAGGATCCGTTTGATATTGTTTTTCTGGATCTGCAGTTACCCGACATGGGGGGGCTGGAAATCCTCGACCATATCCAAACGCTCCACCACCAGACCGAGACCATCTTGGTGACCGGCTATGGTTCCATTGAAAATGCGGTGGAGGCGACCAAAAGAGGGGCCTTTCACTATTTGACCAAACCGTGTCGCAGTCATGACCTCTGCCTGATGGCCGAACGCGCTTCTGAAAAGATCAAACTCCAGCAGGAAAACAAACGCCTGAAGTCACAGGTGGGGCAAAGCAGCCTGCTGCCCGGTTTTATCGGCAACAGCAAGGCCATGCAGTCGATCTTTGCGATGATCGGCAAGGTTGCCCAGGTGAACTGCAATGTTCTTCTCGAAGCGGAAACCGGCACCGGCAAACAGTTGACAGCCCGGGCCATCCATGAACTGGGCCCGAGAAAAAAGGCGCCATTTGTTTACTTCAACTGTGGCGGCTTCAGCGAAGATCTGATCTGCAATGAGCTGTTCGGTCATGAGAAGGATGCCTTTACCGGTGCCTCTGCATGCAAGATCGGCCTCTTGGAATCGGCGGCCGGCGGCACGGTGTTTCTTGATGAAATCGGCGAGATGCCCCTGTCTATGCAGGTAAAACTGCTGCACGTTCTGCAGGAGCGGCAGGTACTCAGGGTGGGTGGGATCAAACCCATTGATCTCAATATTCGTATTATTGCCGCCACCAATAAGGATTTAAGGCAGCTTGTTGAGAAAAAGACCTTTCGGGAGGATCTCTATTATCGGCTCAATGTGGTGGCAATCCGTTTGCCCAGGCTTTGTGAACGCTGGGAGGACATCCCCCTGCTGATTAAT
Source organism: Desulfobulbaceae bacterium (assembly GCA_024637145.1). Classification (GTDB taxonomy): domain Bacteria; phylum Desulfobacterota; class Desulfobulbia; order Desulfobulbales; family SURF-16; genus BM506. The sequence continues at coordinate 15,084 of JAGXFQ010000016.1, read as the reverse complement.
CATTTTATCGCCAAGGCCAACAAGGCCTTTTCCAAGGATATCCAGGGAATTTCCTCCCGTGCCCTGGGTCTCCTTATGCACTACAATTTCCCGGGCAACGTGCGGGAACTGGAAAACATCATCCAGCACGCCGCCGCCCTTACCGAAGGGGAAAAGCTCCTGCCGGAAGATTTCCCTGCCCACCTGCGCAAGTTACACCTGCAGGCTCATTACCAAGAGGAACTGCTGCCCTTGGATGACATGGAGAAACGCTATATCACCAAAGTATTACAGCAGACAGACAACAATATCAAAGCCGCGGGCAAGATCCTGAAAATACCCCGAACCACCCTGTGGCGAAGATTAAAAAAATATGGCCTTTCCCAGGCAACCGACTGCAATGGCTCCTAGGTTTCACTTTGAAACCACTTTGTCTGGTCCAGATGCATTTATTACCTATTTCCAGGGCTATATACCTTAAAAGCCTGCACGTTTCACTCTGGAACGTGGCCATGATCAACCCATTCTGAAACAACCCCACCTGCACGGCCCTCTCTATTCTCCCCAAAAAAAATATCTTCCTAATCATCCTGAATATCGACATTGTCTTGACTCGGAACAAACTCTCGCCGGCGTAATCACCTCACCTGGCACTCCTCTTGCATAAGTGCGGATGTCAGCAAGATTGCTGTAAAAAAAACAGCTTCTTTCGGAAACGTAGAGAGGTAATTCCATTCAGCACACGGAGGTTTAACAAAAAATCATGTTTTATATGTATCTACCTATTGCAGGAAATAGTGTGAACATTCTCCTGATCCTGGGTCTAGGCGGTTTTGTCGGGTTGCTGTCAGGTATCTTCGGCGTGGGTGGCGGTTTCCTCATGACCCCCCTGCTCATGATGTTCGGCATTCCACCGACAGTGGCTGCGGCCTCCGACTCAAACCAGATTGTCGGGGCCTCGACCTCGGGCACCCTGGCCCATATGCGGCATGGCAATGTGGATGTGCCCATGGGTGTCATGCTGTTGACCGGCGGTATCGTCGGCGGCACCTTAGGGGTCCAGATCATTAAGCTCCTGCGTGCCTTGGGCAATGCGGATTTTCTCATCGCCATCACCTACGTCATTATGCTTGGCGGGGTGGGTGGATATATGTTCTGGGAGAGCCTGCAGGGCCTGAAAAAAAGCAAAAACAGGTCTGCGGCGGAAGGAGAATCCCCTGCAGAAGAACAGGAGGTCGGCAAGAAGTCGTTGTTGCAAAGACTGCCTTTTCAATACGAATTCAAGAAGTCAGGTTGTCATATTTCCATTCTACTGCCACTTGGCTTTGGTATTCTCGTCGGTATCCTGGCTGCTATCATGGGTGTCGGCGGTGGTTTCATCATGGTACCGGTCATGGTCTATCTCCTACGGATGCCCATGCATGTCGTGGTAGGCACCAGCCTGTTCCAGATCCTTTTTACCTGCGTCAACGTCACCATAATGCAGGCTTACAGCAACAAAACCGTTGATTTTGTCCTTGCTGTTCTCCTGCTGCTGGGCTCAACCATCGGTGCCCAGGTAGGAACCAACATCGGCAGGCGACTGAAAGGCGATCAGCTCAAAATCATGCTGGCCAGCCTTGTGCTGCTGGTCTGTGCAAAAATGATGGCAGGTCTGCTGCTGACCCCAACAATTATGGTGGCCCTCAAGGGTGGTCATTAAGATGAACAGGGAGAAAAATAAAATGAAACGAGTTGTATTTGGAGCAGTGACAGTTGTTCTGGCGAGTCTGGCCTGGTGCGGCCTGTGCCTGGCTGCGGAACAGCCCTTGTTGCTCGATCTTGCCAATAGCAATATAAAAATATCCACATTTTACAATGGAACAACCCTTGATGTCACCGGCAAAGTGGCTACTGATCAAGATGTCGTTGTGCAGGTCAGCGGCCCTCGCAAAGATGTCCATTTGAAGGAAAAAGGCAAGGTTGCCGGCATATTGTGGATGAACAAAACCGATGTCTCGCTGGAAAAAACCCCGGCCGTTTATATGGTATATACCCCCATTGATAAGCCGGCAGCCAACTTTCTCAGCCCTGAACTGAATGTGGGTTACAAGGCGCTGGTCAGGGATATTACCATCAGCCCTGAATCTGCGGACAAGGCTTTTATTTTTGACGAGTATGTTAAGTTAATGGAAAAATCAGGGGTCTATGCTATCAATGAAGGCACTGTCAAGTATGGGGAGCCCAACAACGGCATGAAGGAGTTTACCGTTACCCTGACCATTCCCGCCAAGATGAGTGCGGGCGCCTATAAAGTCACCGCACTTGCCATGCAAGATGGCGCAGTGACCAACCGGGTGGACAAAAACCTTACCCTGGAGTTATCGGGGCTGCCTGCCGCTATCTCCGCCATGGCCTATGGCAGGCCGCTGTTGTTCGGTTTTATGGCCGTATTTATCGCGGTTGGTGCCGGTTTGCTTGTCGGAGTCCTATTCCGGGGTGGCGGAGGGGCCCATTAAGCGTATTGCTTACGTAGCCAACAAAATAAGGAAAATCATGAAAAACTTTCTGCACCGGGTCGGTCAGCTCTTTCAGAGGAAAGAACAGACCGTCCCGTTCAGGCTTATATTTGCCGACTTCAAAAAGATTCTGGAGCTCAATAATCAGCTTCTTGATCTTATCGCCGATGCAAATGACAAGCTGAGCGGGGACTATATCTTTGATGAGCAGTATATCCATACCACCTGCCATCAATTGACCGACCTGGTGCGGGAACTCATTGTTCTGATCAATCATTTGACACAACAGAAGTATGCGGATCTGTACAACAGCTTTCACCGTATTGAAGAGAATATTCAGGTCATTCTGCAGGGAGACATCCTCTGCCCGGTGACGGACTATGTCCTGCCCTACTCAGCCATTACCAGGGGTCTTATTGATGCCGTGGGCGGGAAAAATGCCCATCTTGCCGAGATAGGTTCTGTGCTTGGCTTGCGCATACCGGATGGTTTTGCCATAACCACAGCGGCATTTTCATCATTTTGGTCGGAAAACAACCTGGAGGAGAAGGTCGCCGCACTTATCAGGCAACAGCAACATAAGGCACTCCCCCTTGAAGAAATGGCCTGGGAAATTCAACGGTTGATCTTTGACGCCACAGTGCCGGCAAAACTCGAGAAAAAGATCTTTGCTGCCGCCGACAGGATTAGCAAAGCAAGGCCGGAGACAATCCCCTGTTTTGCCGTCCGCTCCAGTGCCCAGGGCGAGGATGGTGCCTCCTCCTTTGCCGGACAATACCGCAGCTGTTTGAATATTCACCTCAAAAACCTGCCCCAGGCATACAAGGAGGTCGTTGCCAGCCTCTACAGCCCTGAGGCTGTGGAGTACCGATTACGCAAAGATTTGCGGCCCAATGAGATCAAGATGTCCGTGGCCTGTCAATTGATGATACCGGCAAAGGCAAGTGGCGTGATGTACAGCTATGATCCGGTGCTGCCGGAAGAGGAAACGCTGGTCATCAGCTCTGCCTGGGGAGTGGGTGAACCCATTATGTCGGGAAAAATCCCCACTGACCTTTTTGTTCTCGACCGCCACTCCCCTCATGAGGTCAAGGAAGTCCAGGTCGTCCGCAAGGAACGGAACATGATCTTGCAGGGGTGTGACGGTATCGGCATGGAGTCGGTGCCGAAAGAGCGCCAGACCCAGGCAAGCCTGACAAATCAGCAGCTCAAAGAGCTCGCCGAGATAGGCCTGCAGCTGGAAAGATACTTTAAAAAACCGCAAGATGTAGAATTTGCCATTGACCAGCAAGAGAACATTATTGTCCTGCAGTCACGGCAACTGGGCCTCCAGCAGGCCCAGCCACCTCGGGCCTGCGACTTGACCGATCTCGGCGGCAAATACCCCATACTCATGCAGGGCAAGGGTATTACGGCCATGAAAGGAATTGCCTCCGGACCTGTCTGGATTCTAGAGCGCGACAGTGACCTGCATGACTTTCCCGTGGATGCTATTTTGGTGGCCCGCTATGCCTCACCGCAACTGGCCCGGGTGATCCACAAGGCCAGCGGCTTTATCACTGATATCGGCTCAACCACCGGCCACCTGGCCACCGTGGCCAGGGAGTTTCGAGTTCCGGCCCTGTTTAACACGGAAAATGCAACCAGCCTGCTGCAACATGGCCAGGAGATTACCCTGGATACGGAGTGCCTGACCATATATGCAGGCAAGGTGCAGGAGCTGCACTTTCACAGCTTTCATGAAGAACCTATCGAAGAGATGTACGAGTACCGGCTGCTGCGCCGCGTCCTCAAAAAGATAGAACCTCTCAATCTCTTTGACCCAAAAGACAGCAATTTCACACCACAGGGCTGCCAAACCTATCATGACCTGACGCGCTTTGTTCATGAGAAGGCGGTTGAAACCATCATTGATCTCAACTTTTACCATGCCCACCATCGTGACACGCAGGCAGGCCAGCTGGTGTGGGACTATCCTCTTGATTTGATTCTTATTGACGTCGGGGGCGGCATAGAGGGAGAGCATGACAAGGGAATTCGACCGGAACAGATCCGTTCCATCCCCATGCAGACCTTGCTGCGCGGCATGTCTCATCCCGGCATCTGGGATATGACGTCCATGCAGATCGATTTAGGGAGTTTTATGTCGAGTCTGACCAAGACTGCCGCCACCCATAACACAAATATGGAAGAGGTAGGTCGCAACCTGGCGGTAATCTCCAGCGAGTATACCAATATTAATTTTCGCCTGGGCTATCACTTTACGGTTATTGACGCCTATCTCTCTGATAATATCCTGGACAACCACATCTACTTCAGATTTTCAGGCGGAGTGACCGATCCGACCCGGCGGTCGCGGAGAACCACCCTGCTCAATAAGATTCTGTCCCATTACGATTTCCTGTGTGAACAGCATGGCGATATCATCGTTGCGCGCCTAAAGGGCATGAACAAGAAAAGTATGCTCAACCGGCTCTTTCTGCTGGGACTGCTGATCGGCTTTACTCGGCAGCTGGACGTCAAGATGGTCAGCGATGCCAAAATATCGGTTTATTTTGAACAGCTTAAAACCATAATGAAGGAGAGTCATGACCACGAAACAGACCACTATTCTAATTTTGGATGATGAACCTATTGTCAGCAAACGACTAAAACCCTCTCTGGAAAAAAAGGGTTACGAGATAGAGACCTTTACTAGCAGTGCCGATGCGCTGAAACGCATACAAGAACGGCAGTTTGATATCGTCATTACGGATTTAAAAATGGAAGGCGTGGATGGCATGCAGTTCCTGGCCGAGGTTAAGGGACGATTTTCTGATACCGAGGTCATCGTCATAACCGGTTTTGCGACTATGGAAACAGCAAAAGAATCCTTTAACAGGGGAGTATTCGACTTTTTAGCCAAGCCCTTCAAGTTGGGAGAAATTGCCGAGGTCATCAGCAGGGCGGAGGCAAAAATAAAAAACCGGTAACTGTTTTGGAGCATCCCATCAGCAACATCCGGCTACACCTGCATTGTTAAAAAAGTACCGGGGCCTGTCTAAAACAGGCAGTCACATTTGAGATCAAAGAGTGCGCAAAGAATAAACACGCCCTGAAAGAAGTGCCCTTGGGGTGCTGGCATATATTGGATATGCCCAGCATTATTTTTTTTTGAGCACGATGCAGAGACGGAGGCAGGTAAGCGGGCCTGCGAAACTCTGAAAAGATCATTTTGCGGACAGACACTAACTGATAATTTCCTTCCCTGATTCCAGAATAAAAGCTTCTATTTTGTGAGGTGAACTCCATGTTAAAAACGCTCCTGCACGTCAATGAAGATCTGGATTCAAGCATTGCTCTTCGCTATACGGCTTACTTGCATAAGTTTGTACCTCTCTCTCTTTATATCTCGCATGTGGAGATAGCAAACGAAAAAGAGCAGATCGATACCGGCTGGGTTCGCCATACGTGGGAGGATAGCGTTGCCTCCAACGGCAAGCGGCTCATTGAGCGCATGCTGCGGACAGAAAATATCGACTGCCCATTGGCCGGGCGACCCACGGTCTTTGTGGGAGACAGGGATAAAGAAGTCTCCTATGAGTTACGAAACGGTTTGTATGACCTTTTTATCGAAGGATGCCCCAACAGTCCCGACCCTGACCAGTTCTACGAACTGATCAGCTCCCCCCTCTATATCAACGCATCCTGCCCCATGCTGGTGGTAAAAAATCTCTCCATCAACAAAAAATGCGCCCTCCTCTGTACAGACAGTGTTAACCCAAAGGTATTAGTTGAAAAGAGCATGGCAATACTGGGCGATTCAACCTTCACCTTTGACATTGTCCATTTTAAAATCAATGAAAACAAAGAACTCGTCACACTTACCAATGAGGATGGCGGCAGCTGTCTGCCTGAAACCAAATCGCTGTTAGCCAAACACGGAAAATCGGTGGACAAGGCCCTTGTTTTATCCGGGACACCCGAGCAGGCAGGGGATTATCTTAAAGGCTATACACTTGTGGCCTCGACCTTGCCCACAACAAAGAGCATAACCATGGACATACTGGCCCACTCCCCGGCATCGGTTCTCATGGTACACTGAGGGCCTTCAGCCCCCATTTCTCACATTTGAGGTCGGTCGGGGTCGGTACGCAAATCAATTTCAGTTGGCAGGGCTATGATGAGCAGGCCCTGCTCGATGTTGCCCAGTACCGAGTCTACGCCCAGATCAGCAATTTGAGCCGCATCGATGGCCTCGCCCCCTGACCACCATAAGAAGGTTAGTCCAAGGGGTCGGACCAAGTTAACTTACTGATAATATTCTATCAATGTTCAAAAACAGACCGTTTTTCGAGCTTAGAGCCCGCTTTTTAATGTCAAAATAGCAACTCTACCGCCGCGAAACTCAACATCGAGCCAAAGAAATCCTCCAAATCCAACAAGCTCAGCACGAACGTTAAATAAATACGTTGCTCCGCTCAGCCTGAGCCTGTCGAAGGGGTTCTCCACTTTCTGCGACGCCATCAAATTCCATAGTCACCAAATCGCCCTGTTCTGCTGAGCAGGAAAAGTTCTATTGGGCGGCAATCCGGAGAACGTTCCACTTCTGCTCCAGCAAATTGTTTGACATGCATCCCAACAATCAGCCATAATGAGATCAATTTTATCGATATATTGAAGACTTAAAAAGAGAGGAGAGTCAAATGGCGGAGAGAGAGCACCAACATCTTGAAAAAGAAAAACACCATGCCCATCATCACGATACGCAGACGAACTACTCGGATCCGGTTTGCGGCATGACAACCGAAGATGCTGATGCCTTTACCCGCCATGAACACGGGGGAAAAGATTATTATTTCTGCAGTGACCGCTGTCTGGAAAAATTCAAGCAGAATCCGGACGAATTTATCGGGGAAAAATCCGGCCCGGCACCCGAGGCCATGGAGAAAAAACAGGCTCTCGGCAAACAATATACCTGCCCAATGCATCCGGAAATCATCGAGAAGAGCCCCGGGAGCTGCCCTAAATGCGGTATGGCCCTCGAACCCGTGGCCCCGGAAGCTCCCGCCTCCCGCACCGAGTATACCTGCCCCATGCATCCGGACATCGTCCGGGATTCTCCGGGTTCCTGCCCCAAATGCGGCATGGCTCTGGAACCGCGCACCGTCAACCTCGACGACGAGGAAAAAAATCCCGAGTACGATTACATGCGCAAGCGGTTCGTCCTTAGCGCCATTCTCTCCGTGCCGCTGGTCCTTATCGCCATGCGGGAGATGCTGCCGGGCGGTCATTTCATCGAAACCCTGGCTGCTCCCAGAACGCTGGGTTGGCTGGAATTTTTTCTGGCCACGCCGGTGGTGCTGTGGGCCGGCTGGGTCTTTTACGTCCGCGCCGTGCAATCGGTGCTCAACAAAAGCCTCAACATGTTCACCCTGATCGGCCTCGGCGTCTCGGTGGCCTATATCTACAGCGTGATCGCCGTCCTCTTCCCGGAAATTTTTCCGGTCGCCATGCGCGGCCCGGACGGGGCGGTGGGGGTCTATTTCGAGGCGGCGGCAGTGATCGTCACCCTGATCCTGATGGGCCAGGTAATGGAACTTAAGGCCCGCAGCCAGACCGGCGCCGCCATCAAGGCCCTGCTGGGGCTGGCGCCGAAAACGGCCCGGAAAATCAAGGATGACGGCAGCGAGATCGATATTCCCCTGGAGCATGTCCAGGTCGGTGATGTGCTCCGGATCCGCCCTGGGGAGAAGGTGCCGGTGGACGGCACGGTGGTGGACGGCAGCAGTTCGGTGGATGAGTCGATGATCTCGGGTGAGCCGATCCCGGTTAAAAAACAGCAGGACGACAAGGTGATCGGCGCCACGGTCAATACCACCGGCGCTCTCACCATGCGGGCCGAAAAAGTGGGCAGTGACACGCTGCTGGCCCAGATCGTGAAGATGGTGGCGGAGGCGCAACGCTCGCGGGCGCCGATCCAGAAACTGGCCGATCTGGTGGCGGGCTACTTTGTGCCGGTGGTCATCACCATTGCCCTGATTGCTTTCAGTGTCTGGTATTATTTCGGCCCCGAGCCGCGCCTGGCCTATGCCCTGATCGTGGCGGTCTCGGTGCTGATCATCGCCTGCCCGTGCGCCCTGGGGCTGGCCACTCCCATGTCCATCATGGTGGCCACCGGCCAGGGCGCCACCATGGGGGTGCTGTTCAAAAACGCCGAGGCCATCGAGACCATGCGCAAGATCGATACCCTGGTGATCGACAAGACCGGCACCCTGACCCTGGGCAAACCGAAGCTGACCGGGGTCGTGGCGGCGGCCGACATGAGCGAAGCAGAACTCCTGAAATTTGCGGCCAGCCTGGAAAAAGCCAGCGAACATCCCCTGGCCGCAGCCATTGTAGCCGGAGCAGACGAACGCGGGGTCAAACCTGCTGACGCCGCTGATTTCGAGTCGCACACCGGCAAGGGGGTTTCCGGAGCCGTCGAGGGCGTTAAGGTGTTGCTCGGCAACCTCAGACTGATGGAAGATTCCAGCGTGTTGACCGCAGAGCTTGCGGAGCGCGCCGAGGAAATGCGCAAGGAGGCCCAAACGGTGATGTTCGTGGCCGCCGACGGCAAGCTCGCCGGGCTGCTGGCTGTATCCGACCCGATCAAGGAAACCACGCCCGCCGCCATCCAGGCGCTGCACGCGGAAGGGCTTATGGTGGTGATGCTGACCGGCGACAACCGGGCCACCGCCGAGGCCGTGGCCGCCAAACTGGGGATCGACCAGGTAGTGGCCGAAGTACTACCCGATGAAAAAGCGGCGGCAGTTAAAAAATTCCAGGACGAAGGCCGCATGGTGGCCATGGCCGGCGACGGCATCAACGACGCGCCCGCCCTGGCCCAGGCCCATGTGGGTATTGCCATGGGCACCGGCACCGACGTGGCCATGGAATCGGCCGGCGTCACCCTGGTCAAAGGCGATCTCTCCGGTATCGTCCGGGCCAGAAAGCTGTCCCGCGCCACCATGACCAACATCAAGCAGAACCTCTTCTTTGCCTTTATCTATAACTCCCTGGGCATACCGGTGGCGGCCGGAGTGCTCTATCCCTTCCTGGGCATCCTGCTGTCGCCCATTATCGCGGCGGCGGCCATGAGCCTCTCTTCGGTCTCGGTGGTCGGCAATGCCCTTAGGTTAAAACGTCTAAAGATTACTTGAAATAAATCAATTCTGGAAAAAGAGCGGTCATACCGCACTCAACAATAAAACCTGAGGGGGTTCGCCCCGCTTAATAAACTAAAACGAGAAACCGGCATTAAATGGCTGAAAATAAAAAGCAAAGACTGATGATCGTCGGGGCAACCATCGCCTACCTTCTGATCGGCATTGAAATCATCATCATGATTTCGCCCTTCGCCCTCTATTTTTATTCGGTCTACGGTCCCATTCTCAAATTCTTTTCTTCTTCACCGCGTCTGAGCTGGGCCACCGAATTCTTTCTTCCCCACATGGTCTTTCTGGACGATCCTCTGATTCTCTGGATCTCCTACCTACAAATCCTGCTGGTGATCGGCCTGGTTCTGTTTTTCTCGGCGGCTATCCCCCTCTATTACGGGCGGTTCAGAAAAAAAGGGGTGGTCCGGATCAGCTTCTATTCAAAAGTCAGGCACCCCCAATATCTGTTCCTGGCCATTTCCGGTTTCGGTCTGCTCCTCTACTGGCCCCGCTTCATCATTCTGATCATGTATGTCACCATGCTCTTTGTTTACTATATCCTGGCCCGGAACGAAGAGTGGCGGATGCAGCAGGAAGCGCCGGATATTTACGAAAAATATATGGAGAACACCCCGATGTTTCTGCCCGGCGAACCCGGCGGCAGAATATACCGGTTGCTGCTTGGCCGGATCAAACCGAAATGGTTCGGGCTCCTGACCGCGTATCTGCTGGCAATCATCGTAAGCATGACGATTGCCTTGGGGATCCGGGCCTATACCGTAAATCAATTGCCCATTGTCAAGGAGGATGCAACCACATTGCTTTCGGTTTTTCCGCGACCGGATACGGAAGTAACCGAGCTTTACCGCACACTGAAGTCTTCCCAGGCCATTTCCGACGATCTCAGAAAATTACAGCCTAATCTCGCCTATATTTTCCCAGGAGACTTTTTCCTTACCGCCATAGTCACCGATGAGGATCGCCGTTTTTCGGAGGACATCATCGAGCGTTTCCCCGAGGTGCTCGAATGGCATCAGCACAAGTTCAGGGGCGGAATAGGCAAATTTTTCAGGATCTTTTATATTTTTTTCAAGAATTTAGGTACGGTTGAAACCAACTACGATGTCGAACGGATTGTCTTCGTCAGGGTAACCGATCACTCCGAAAACTTGACCTCACCCCAGGATATATTCGATCTGGGCAAGCAAAGAAGCGCGGTCATGGTCGTGGATCTCGACTCCCATGACCACCAGGTTCTTTCGGTAATCAAGACCTCGGGCCGCCATAAATGGGGCTCGATGCCGATGCCGACTTTCTAGGCCCGCATTTCTCCTGACAGATGAAATTCCGGACACCCATGCCGCTGGGAAAGACGGCCAGCATTCCGTTCAGAAGGTCCTGCCGGTGCTCAACCAACAAAAGTCAAAAGCGGGCTTGACCTTTTCTTGAGCGCATTGTCAGCACAAGTTTTTGATTTTATTATCTTTTATGCAGTCTTGTATTGCTGCACTTCGTTCATGAGCTTGTCTTGAAGCTGATCTTCTGCTTTTTCCAGCTCATATCTGCTTTGCAGGTTCATCCAAAAGTGAGGCGACATGTTGAAGAAAACCCCTAAGCGTAATGCTGTATCTGCTGTGATAGCCCGTTTTTGATGAACAATTTCATTGATTCTTCTGGGGGGCACAGATGTGTCTTTGGCTAAACGATATTGCGTGATACCCATTGGCTCTAAGAATTCTTCGAGCAATATCTTACCCGGATGTATGGGAGGTAGTGATTTTGTTTTCATTTTTTTACCTCATCCGTTCTTAATGATAGTCAACAATTTCTACATTGAAAATGTTGCCGTTTTTCCATTCAAAACAGATACGCCATTGGTTGTTGATTCTGATGCTATGTTGGCCTTTTCTGTCGTCTTTTAATTCTTCGAGTCTATTTCCTGGCGGAACCCTCAAGTCATTTATTGACGTTGCCGCATCCAGGATGATCAATTTTATTCTGGCGGTTTCTTGAATTTCTGTCGGCAGTTTTTTTGAGAATTTTCTGCCGAAGATCTTTTGGGTTTCTTTACACCGGAATGACTTGATCATAAATAGATATTAACACCCCTCGACAATAACGCAAGGCGTTATGTCTTTTTGTGCACTACCGAGTCTGTCGGAAAACCCGTTTGGCATGGTTCTATGGTGAGGGGGCGGATTTCTCAAACTCCACAGAGGCAATATCGGGGTCAGGCAATATCGGGGTCAGGCTTTGGTAATGGCAATTCCACAAAGACCTTCCATCAGCTCCATCATGGTGTCAGCCAGTCCTTGATCACCCTGAGCGCGGACATGAAGCGCCTTGGCAGCAGAGCTGAGGGTTGAGACATCTCTACCGGTGTAGGCGCTCAATTCGACCAGTTTTGCCCTTTTTGTTTCAAGTATCAGCCACGCCGCCACCCCCCGTGCCCGTGCTGGATTGCGATATTTGCCGGGGATTTTCAACTCCTTTTCCTCAATCCCATATTTCAGGCAGACACACTTGATGATGTCATCGAGACCAAGGCGCTGCGGGGGGGCTTACTTCGGCCCGGGCCAGAACTTTATCAACAAAGGTGTCATCACCAAGGAGGCGGCTGTCTGTGTCTGTCCCGCTGTGGTATTCCCGGATATGCCCCTCTTCTTTACCCTGGTCAACGAATGCCCTGTATCCCCGGCACGCCCTTTCCAGTGTGCTGCCAAACTGTGACAGCACAGGGTCGGTGGTAAGCCAGGGGATGGTTTCCCTACCAAGATAGGCGCGGTACCCACTCCAGGGGTATTCTTCAGGGGATTGCACCATGGCGGCGCGAACTGGATTGAGGTGAATATAGCGGGTCAGTTCCAACAGGTATGCGTCGGCATCGACCAGGATGGCCTTGAACCGGCCCTGAAAGAGATGGCCGATCCTTTGTTGCCGCCAGTTGACCCATCTGGTGTAGCTAAAACTGAGGTTCTGCATGATGCGGGACAACGGCACCTCGCCAACCTGGATGGTCAAATGGATATGATTGGTCATCAGGCAAAAGGCGTGGATTCGATGACAATATCGCTCTCTCCCCTCCTGCAACAACAAAAAGAAGCGACACCTGTCCTTGTCGTCAAAGAAAATATCCTGACCGGCGTTACCCCGCATGATCACATGGTAGAGTGCTGCTGGATAGTGGACTCTTGGTTTACGTGCCATGCTGTTATGCTATTACCACAATGCAAGTATCGCAAGCCTGACCCCAGCTTCACCCACGCTCAGCTACGACGGCTTTCCGTCTTTATGTAGTGGAGCAGCACCGGACGACCGAACACGGCGATGAGTACCAGTAAGCCGAGGAGAGCGAGCGCCATCGGGTCAGTGTGAATCAAACGAACGACCAGGGCGACTGAAGCAGCGCCAGCCGCCAGCGCACCAAACCCCGTTGCCACCCGCAAGCCAGCCCGCTGACGAAAGGCGAGCCCGCAAACAACGGCAAATGTAAAGAGAAACGAGAGGCTAGCGGCCTCAACAAGGGTGGTTAGCGTTCCCACTGCGGCAAGGACGGCCGCCGCCAAACCTAGTATAATCACAGCCCTATCCGGTATGCCCGCCGCATTTTTGTGATCCAGTGTGGCCGGTAACTCCCCATCCTCGGCCACCCTGTACGTGAGGCGTGCTGTGGCAAAGAGTGTGGCGTTGATAGCCGACCCTGTGGAGAACGCTGCGGCAATAGTGACGACAATGAGGCCAACTGTTCCGAACGCCTTCCGCCCCGCTATGGCCAGCGCTACCTCCTTGTGCTGCACTACCTGATCCGCTCCGATCAGCATGGGCGTGCCAAGGGCAACGATAACGTAGACAGCAATCACAACTGCGATCGCCCACAGTACCGCGCGGGGCAACGTTTTCTGCGGGTTGTCGATATCCTTGTAGTCGTAGGTCAGCAGTTGAAACCCCTCGTAGGCCATGAACACGGACGCAGCACCGAACAGCGCTGCGCCGATCCCACCAGCGTCAGGCAAGCCCTGCGAGAGCATTGGGGGGTCCCACTGCACAAGCCCCCATCCAGCCAGCCCCACAAGCACGACCAGCTTGAACCACACGAGAAACACCTCGACCCCGCCAGCTTCACCAACGCCCCGCAGGTTTAGCCCAATAAACAAAGCCATGATGGCAACGCCAGCCGTACGAGGGAACCATGGCCCGAGCCCCACGACATGCCCGAGGTACTGCCCGAATGTAAAAGCATACACCGCATTTGTGAGCACGTACCCGACGAGGAGAACCCACGAGAGGCTGCCGGCGAACCCGTCTGCATTGATCTCGCGGAGAAAAGTGAACGCTCCGCCCCCTTCGCCGTAATGGTCGGCCAGCTTCACGTAGCTATACCCTGCGGCCAAGGCGATGAGACCCGCGGCTACAAAACTGAGCCATGCCCATGCACCAGCGATCCCGACAACCACACCGAGTGTCGAGAAGATGCCACCGCCGACCATACCACCTACGGCCATCGACCATGTCGCGTTAAAGCCGAGCTTGGATTCAGTCTGAGTCATGTTAATGGTCTACCAAGTATCAAGAAGCGGCACAACGTTTTCATCACCAGCCAGCCACTGTACACTTTTGGTAACGAAAAGCACCCCCTTCTGGTCTGGTGAATGTGGTGGTTCGGCGATTTTGCTGTTTGATTGCTATATTGCCCATTTTGGCCCCAAAATCGACAATTCTGTCTAGTAATATCAACTAGTTACAGAATGAGCAAATCGGCATCTTATTGGAACATCAACTACTTAGCGTGGCCCGACCCCAAACCATGTGCAAACCATGTGAAAGGCAGCCAGCGCAGCCACTGAAAATGATACCATCCCTGTTCCTTTTCGCCCACTTCGCTGGCTGTTTGCCCAAAAAGTAACGCAAAAAGGGCCCCCCTAACACCCCTGGCCTTCGGCACCACTCGCCTTCCACCTGGAAAGGGGCATTGTGGGGAATTCTATAAGGGGAAAAAGCAAACCTAATCATATTTTACCAACAGGCCTTAGGAATATGGGGAGTGTCCCGTTTTTTCTGGGGAGTGTCCCGTTTTTTCGGTGGTTAGATCCACCGCGTGTTCTGGTTTGTAGGCAAGGTGGGTGGCGCCATTTTTCATCTTGGTAATGCGGGCGTCGGGGTCGGTTTCCGATTGCCACTCCTTATTGGAAAGGCTCTTTTTTTTGCGTTTTTTATCGAAGCGGATCACGGCTGCGGCATCGGCTGGGTCTTCACCGGCTTCCCGCATCAGCTCCTTGACGTACTCCCGATAAGAGGCGCCGCTATCCTTCCGGGCCAGGCGACGCAGGGAGGCATTGGCCTCAATGGTGGAAGAATCCACCCCGGCGGCATAGGCATCTATCAGTCCATGGCGATGCACCAGGCCCAATATCCGCTGGAAAACCGTGCGG
>JAGXFQ010000002.1 GCA_024637145.1 Desulfobulbaceae bacterium | reverse complement strand
GTTCCCATTCCGAACACGGTAGTTAAGCTCTTCAGCGCCGATGGTACTGCATGGGTGACTGTGTGGGAGAGTAGGTCGTCGCCGAATTTCTTTTATATAAAAAGGCCTTATCAGGTAAAACTGATAAGGCCTTTTTTTTTGCTTTCATTCCTTTTTTTTCAGCTTATTACCCCCTTTTACTCCTCTGAAACCATCTCCTTGTGCGGCACTATGTTGCAGTGCGGCAATTTACCACTTTGGCAGAGACCTCGGGCGGTGCTATATTTTATTTAAGATCAAGAGGATGGCATTTTGCCCTGATCTTTGAGAGAGCCACATCTTTTATATATTTTCTGTAACCGTTGGCCACCTTGGAAGGTGGCTGTTTTATCACCCCTAAACAGAGAGGCTGGGGAATAATGACAAAGAAAGAAAAGAGATGTGCAGATGAGTCAAGAAGATCAGTGATTATCGGGGCCGGGGCAGTTGCCGCAGGGATGACGGTGGCCCATTTGGGGGGCTTGCTCACTCCGGCCCACGCCAAGGATGGCAGTACGGAAAAGTGGCCCTGGCCCTATGTCAAGTTGGACCCGACTACCACCGCTGAGATCTGCTATGAGGAGTGGTATCGTGTTTTCTGCGGGGCCGCGGTTATAAATAGTGTTTTTAATCAGCTTCGCGACAAGGTTGGTGAACCGTACACCTCTTTTCCCGGTGACTCCTTCACCTTTTTGGAAGGAGGCCAAGTTGGTTGGGGGACTATTTGTGGTTCGGCGGCCGGTGCCAATATTGTTGCTAATGTCATCATCGGTCCGCGCATCGCCGGCTCTCAAGATGGCCATCATATTTCCGCGGATATAATGCAGTGGTACTCTGAGGTCAATATGCCTGTTTTTGTGCCGAACAAGCCCAGAATTGACCCCGCTAAAATAGTAAAGACCACCAGCCAGTCTCCCCTCTGCCATATCTCGGTGGGCAAATGGATGAAGGCGGCTGGCCTGCCCCTCAAGAGTGCTGAGCGCAAGGACCGCTGCGCGCGGGTGGCAGCCAGTACGGCCTACCGTCTTGTGGAAATCCTCAATGAGTGGCATGCGGGCACCTACGAGCCCACCGATACCTTTAAGGCCGCTGCTGAGCATGGTATAACCGGCCAGTTTAATTGTATGGAATGCCATGGGGATGATGTCCCGGAGGCGCCGCAGGGTATCTGATTCAGGCTGCTCGGGGGGATATTTTTTCTTCGGACACCCTTATGCTGGAAAAATATCCTCTCTTGAGAGCGGCATGGTGGCTGAAACCTCTTTTCAGGTACCATGTCGCTCTTTTTTATGGGAAGCCGCCTTTTCAGGGGCACGTTTTTTTCATATATCTACCGGCTCTCTCTGCGCACCTTTCTTTTTTTTTTTCATATATTTTTTATACGCCTCCATCGTTTCCTTCGTTATAGTACCTTTTTCTTACTTAATAGTGAAAGGTCCGTATATGAAACTTGTCTGTCTTATTCTGGCGGCCGGAAAGGGCACCAGGATGAAATCCTCCCTTCCCAAGGTGCTGCATCCGGTTTTTTTTCAGCCCATGGTCTGTCATGTCATTGAGGCGGTCCGGCAGTTACCCCTGGCCCAGACCCTTGTCGTTGTCGGTCATCAATATGAAAGGGTGCAAGAGGCCTTGCGGGATTATGATGTCTCTTTTGTGGTGCAGGCCGAACAGGGCGGTACCGGGCATGCTGTCTTGGTCTGCCGGGAATGGATGGCAACAGAGGCGGATACTGTCCTTATCCTTTGTGGCGACACCCCTCTCATTCGTCCCCAGACCCTGCAAAGGATGATTGACCAGCATGTGCAGCAGCAAAACGTAGTCACTGTCATGAGCACCGAGGTTGATAATCCCTTTGGTTATGGGCGGATGGTGTGCGATAAACAGCAGCAGCTTCTTGAGATTGTCGAAGAAAAAGATGCCACGGCTGCGCAGCGGTGTCTCCGCCAAATCAATGGCGGCATCTATCTTGTCCAGCGGGATTTTCTTTATCAGGCCCTGGCCACGGTGGGCAGGGACAATGCCCAGGGCGAGATTTATCTCACTGATATTGTCAAGAAGGGCAATAGCTGCGGGGTTAAAGTCAGCACTTTTGCCTGCGAAAACAACCAGGAGATTCTGGGGGTCAACTCGCGCCAGGAATTGGCTCAGGCGCACGACCTCAAGCAGCAGGAGCTTTTTGGTAGATTGTGGGATTGCGGTGTTTCACTGCAGAGGCCTTCAACTCTGGCGATTCATCCGGACACGGTCATCGGTGTCGACAGCATCATCCAGGCCAACTGCACCCTTAACCAGAATGTCATTATCGGCGACCATTGTGACATCGGGGCCCATACCTATATTGCCGACAGCCATATAGGTGATGATGTCAAGGTGGGCGCAGGATCTGTGCTGATTGGCACCACCATCAGGGCCGGCAGCCGCGTGCCGCCGGCAACGGTCTCTGCTGCTGAAAATGATGGTGCCGGCACTGCCGGAGACGTCTGGGCCTGATCACTTGTTTAGGGAGAATTGCCAGGCAAACAGGGCTTGACTTTGTTTTTTGAGGCTGATTATATACATTTTGTTTATGTATTTCTTTATACTATTGAGCTATGTTGGTGAAACTGAATTGATTCAACTGGCATGAGCTGTGCGGGGGATTTTATGGAATTTGAAGGATTGTCACGACTTGAAGATATTGTTGGCCGTTTATTGACCCAATATGCCGAATTAAATAAGAAAAACGAGATGCTCACTGTTGAAGTAGCAGAAAAGAAACAGGAACTGGGTCGGCTCCATGATAAAATTCTGGAGATGCATGGGGAAAAGGAGGATGTTCATCATCGGGTGAGCTCAATTCTGACCAAGCTTACTGAGTGGGAGCAGGCCAAAGAAGACGATGATCCTGCCCCTGACCAGGAAGTAACCTCCCTTGCTGAGGAATCACAAAAGAAACTCTTTAATATGGGGGCCTAAGGCTACGGGCTGGAAAATTTGTAGCTTTTTTTCGATTTAGGTGTGAATACTATGGAGAGGGTGGTTAAATTTGAAGTTCTTGGTCAGGAGTATCCCCTCTACACGGATGCGCCTGAAGAGGATGTCCAGGAAATTTTAGGATTGGTAAAATCCCAGCTCGAAGGGGAAGGCCACCGTTCAAATTTGCCTGTAAATAAAATAGCGATTCTTGCCACCATTAATATGGCCGGCAAATATGTTCGGCTGAGAAGAGATTTTGATAAGTATCGGTTGGAAATAGAGGAGTCGGTTGATCGTATTCAGGTCAGTATAGATCAGGTTATCTAAAGATTTTATGTTGTTGGCCCTTTTTTTCCCCTGCCTGGTTTGTTATTGGCAGCATTTTCGAGCCAACTCATGCATCGAGGGGGTCTCCCCTGGTACATTAGAGAATGTTCGCTTGCCTGCGAAATTACTCGAGGGTATTATGAGCTTCTCCCACCTAACTACGTTAGGTTCGATGTCGCTGTTGAGACGGCCAAGGCGGGGGATTTTTTTTAGGACTCTTGAGGTAGAGAGTCGAGCTTTTTCCCACTGTACTGCTTGAGATGGCTAAGAAAAACTTTGATATCCAGGTAAGCGGACATCGTGAGACTCCGAGGAGTGGTGTGTCGAGGGAGCGGAAGCGTATGTGGTACGCTGAGCACCCGATATCCCGCCAAGACACAGGAGCTCGGAGCTTTTTAGACACCAAAAAAATAAGCAGTATGAGTATAAGGTATAGTACTGATTTTTTTGTAAGAGTTGGCAGCGTTGTGCTGGCTGCCCCAGTGCCACAAAAGAACAAAGTGTTAAAGAGAGTGTCTTCTTTATTCTGAAGATGAGGAAAGCACTGCTGAGAATTTCCTGGGTGCACCTCAGACTATATATGAAGAAAATATTTTGTTGTAAAGAGTGTTTTCAAAAGGGCGTTGGTCTTTAGTTGTTGAGATCTGTCACCCTTTCTGACCTGCCCTTCATAATATTTGCCGTTCCCGGCAGCTTCTCTTTTTTTCACTTCCTTCTTTTTTTATATAATTGACCAGCCAGGCCAGCCAGGCACCTATTTGTTTGGGTCCTGGGGCGCAGGTATGGTCTTACCCCTCTGGAGATACCCCGTGACTGCACAGGTTCTGATATATAGTATTTTGTTTTTTGCCCTTGGTATTACGGCTGGCTTTCTTTTGAAAAAGAAAATGGAGGAGAGCAAACAGCAGGATATCGAAGGCCAACGACGTAAGCTCCTGGAAAACGCCCTCGGTGAAGCGGCCCAGATAAAAAAAGATGCTGAGCTGCAGAGGAAAGCGGAATCTCTGCAGTTACGGCAAGATGCCGAAAAAGAAGCCCAGAATCTCAAGGTGACCCTGCTCAAGGAAGAGGAGCTGCTGAGCCAAAGGATTGATCAGGTGGGGCGCAAGGTGGAATTACTTGATAAGCGAGAGATGGATCTGCTCAATAAGGAGCGGCTTCTTTCTGCCAATCAAGAACAGCTTGCCGGTCGGATCAAGGAAATTGATACCCTTGTTGAAGAGCAGCGCTTTAAGCTTGAGCAGATTTCCGGCATTTCCCGGGAAGAGGCCATGGCGAAACTCACCGAGAGTATTGAGAGTGAGGCCCGGATGGAGGCTGCCAAGTCCATTGTCCGCATTGAAAATGAGATGAAGATCCAGGCCGACAAAAAAGCCAAAAATATTCTGGCCCTGGCCATCAGCCGCTATGCCGGGGATTATGTTGCTGAAAAAACAGTGTCCGTGGTATCTCTGCCCAACGACGAGATGAAGGGCAGAATTATTGGCCGGGAAGGGCGGAATATCCGCGCCATTGAGGCGGCCACCGGTATTGATATTATTATTGATGATACTCCGGAGGCGGTTATTCTTTCCGGTTTTAACCCGGTGCGCCGGGAGGTTGCCCGCCAGGCCCTGGAACAGCTCATTGCTGATGGTCGAATTCATCCGGCCCGCATTGAAGAGGTTGTGGCCAAGGTGGAAAAGGAACTTGACACCACCATGCTTGAGTCTGGCGAACAGGCGACTTTTGATGTGGGCGCCCACGGTGTCCACCACGAAATCATCATGCTGCTGGGCCGCCTGCGCTATCGGACCAGCTATGGCCAGAATGTCCTGCAGCACTCCCTGGAGGTGGCCTTTCTTTGCGGCATTATGGCGGCAGAACTGGGCCTTGATGTCAAGCAGGCCAAACGGGCGGGCCTCCTGCACGATATCGGCAAGGCCGTTGACCATGAGGTGGAAGGCTCCCATGCCAGTATCGGCGCTAATCTGGCCAAGAAATATGGTGAGCCTGAGGTGATTGTGCATGCCATTGCCGCTCATCACGAAGATGTGGAGCCCAGCTCAATTCTGGACATACTGGTGCAGTCTGCTGATGCCCTGTCCGGGGCCCGGCCCGGCGCCCGTAAAGAAATGCTTGAGTCGTATGTCAAGCGCCTTGACGATCTGGAAAAGATTGCCATGTCCTTCAAGGGGGTGGAGAAATCCTTTGCCATTCAGGCCGGCCGGGAAATTCGGATTATTGTTGACAGTCATGATGTCACTGATACGGATGCCTGTCTCCTGAGCAAGGATATCGCCAAGAAGGTCGAGAGTGATTTGACCTATCCCGGCCAGATCCGGGTGACGGTGATCAGGGAAACCCGCTCCGTGGAATATGCGAAGTGAAAACTGCAGAAATAAAGGAGTTAGAGAAGTTATAGAAGGTAAAGATATGCGGATTATGCATCCCACGTTACCTCCTATGCTTCTTCTTCTCTACCTCCTCTACCTCCTCTACCTTCTCTAACTTCTCTAACTTCTCTAACTCCTATAACAACTCTAACTTCTGTCTTGATTCATGAATTATACTATTGAAGAGCAGGTCGCCCTCCTTGAAAGGGGGAGTGTCGATGTCATTAATAAAGAAGATCTCATCGCCAAGCTTACAAAGTCGGCAGCAACAGGCCAACCGCTGCGGATCAAGGCCGGTTTTGATCCAACGGCGCCGGATCTCCATCTGGGTCATACGGTTCTCATTCAGAAATTGAAGCAATTTCAGGATCTTGGCCATGAGATTCTTTTTCTGATCGGTGATTTTACCGGCATGATCGGTGATCCCACCGGCAAGAGTAAAACCAGGCCGCCGCTTACTAAAGAAGATGTGGCCAGAAATGCCGAGACCTATAAGGAACAGATCTTTAAGATTCTTGATCCGGAGAAGACCAAGATCGTCTTCAACAGTACCTGGCTCAATGCTCTCACCTCCCTTGACATGATCCGCCTGGCCTCCCAGCTCACCGTGGCCAGGATGCTGGAGCGGGATGATTTCCGCAAACGTTTTGAAGGGCACCAGCCCATCTCCATCCATGAGTTTCTCTATCCCCTGATTCAGGGCTATGACTCGGTGGCCCTGGAGGCGGATGTGGAGCTTGGCGGTACGGATCAGCGCTTTAATGTCCTCATGGGCCGCGACCTGCAGCGTACCTGGGGCCAGGAGCCGCAGGTGGTCATTACCCTGCCCCTTCTGGAAGGCCTGGACGGCGTCAACAAGATGAGCAAGTCGCTGGGCAATTATATCGGTATTACCGATGAGGCCAATGATATCTATGGCAAGATTCTCTCCATTTCCGATGCCCTTATGTGGCGCTATTATGAGTTGCTCAGTGACCTGGGCAACCAGGAGATCGCCCGTCTCAAGACGGACGTGGAAGAGGGGAGGGTCCATCCCAAGGCCGCCAAGATGCAGCTGGCCCGGGAGATAACCGCCCGCTTTTATGACCAGGAGACGGCTCAGCAGGCTGAGGCCCATTTTGAAACGATTTTTAAAAAGCATGACCTGCCTGACGATATCCCTGAATTCCACTGCTCCTGGGGTGAAGAAACAATCTGGCTGCCCAAGCTTCTTGTCGAAACCGGCCTGGTTAAGGGCACCGGGGAAGCCCGGCGGATGATCAGTCAAAACGCCGTTTCCCTGGATGGCGAAAAAAGGGACGATCCTGATTGGCAGGTCCCGGTCCAGGGCGAGGTACTGCTCAAGATGGGCAAGCGAAAATTCTGCCGGGTGATCTTCTCCGCCTAGTTGTAAGGAGCTATCCCCTGAGATCTCCGCTGCTTATATTAAGGAAGCCTGCTTTCTTTCTGCCTGGGCCTCGGACAATTTTTAGAGCACCTGGAGGTGATAACAGATGCCCAAGAGCAAAAAAAAGATACTTGTCACCGGCGGCGCCGGTTTTATTGGTTCCCATCTGGTGGAAAGACTGCTGGCGCACGGTTTCCTGGTCCGGATCCTTGATGATTTCTCCACAGGCAAGTCTGCCAATCTGCCGCAAAATCAGGCGGGCCTTGAGATTGTGGAGGGCGATGTCGCTGACAGCCAGGTGGTGGATCAGGCTG
The DNA here is from genome assembly GCA_024637145.1 of Desulfobulbaceae bacterium. GTDB lineage: Bacteria > Desulfobacterota > Desulfobulbia > Desulfobulbales > SURF-16 > BM506. The sequence goes on along the minus strand of JAGXFQ010000002.1, from coordinate 16,385 downwards.
TCCAGGGAGTCGGCGCCATTGTCCATCTCGCTGCCGTGGCTTCCGTGCAGGCCTCTGTTGAAGATCCGGCCGGCACCCATGCCAGCAATTTCATGGGCACCCTCAACCTTCTTGAGGCCTGCCGCCGTCATCAGGTCCGGCGTTTTCTCTTTGCCTCTTCGGCGGCTGTTTATGGTAATGGGGCGCCCCTGCCCATCTCAGAAACCGCGCCTGTCCAGCCTCTCACCCCTTATGCCTCAGATAAATTGGCCAGCGAGCATTATCTGGATTTCTACGGCCGTGAGTATGGTCTTGAACCGGGCATCTTCCGCTTTTTTAATGTCTTCGGCCCCAGGCAGGATCCCTCATCCCCTTACTCCGGGGTGATTAGCATCTTTGTTAATCGCGCCTTATCCCAGCAGCCCCTTACTGTTTTTGGTGATGGTCACCAGAGCCGCGATTTTATCTATGTCACGGACCTGGTAGCAGTGCTGTTCAAGGCCCTTACTGCCCAAACTCTGGCCAGCGGCCCGGTGAATGTCGGCACCGGGACCCAGACCTCTCTTCTTGAGTTGATTGCGCAGCTCCGGGCCTTGGTTGGCCGGCCGATTGCGGTGACACACCAGCCAGCCCGGCAGGGGGATGTCAAACACTCCTTGGCCGATATCAGCCTGCTGCGTGAGCGCTTTTCTTTTCAGCAAGAGGTTTCCTTTGCCCAAGGCCTGCAGCAACTTGTCGAGGCAAGTCAAGAGTAAGGCAAGTTTGCAGAGTTTCTATCCAGCAGGGCTTCTCTCTTCACCCCCCCGGGATGAAGGAGAGTTGAGTCTCCTGCCCTGGTCAGCCCTGGCAAGTAACAAAAAAAGGCGGTGTGGAGAGACTCTCCACACCGCCTTTTTTTGTTACGAACGCTTAGTAATACTCTGAGAAATTACTTCTCCGGCTCAAGGGCGGCAGCCCGACCCTTGAGGAACTTCCACGACTTGTCCACGTCTTTTTGGGACAGCGCCATGAGCTCATCGGCATGTTCGGGATTCATCATCTTCAACATACGGTAACGATTCTCGGTCAGGGCGTATTCCTCGAATTTGATGGTGGGCTCTTTGGAGTCGATGACCAGGGGGTTCTGGCCAGCATCTTCCAGCTCCGGGTTGTAGCGGTAGAGCGGCCAGTGACCACAGTCAACCGCCATTTTCTGCTGCTGCAGACCCTTGGTCATGTTGATGCCGTGGTTGATGCAGTGGGAATAGGCGATGATCAGGGAAGGCCCGTCATAGGCCTCTGCCTCGGCAATGGCCTTGACCACCTGAGCCGGGTTGGCACCCATGTTCACCTTGGCCACATAGACGTTGCCATAGGTGGAGAAGATCATGCCGATATCCTTCTTGGGCATCTTCTTGCCGCCGGCCGCAAACTGGGCCGTGGCAGCACGGGGGGTGGATTTGGACATCTGGCCACCGGTGTTGGAGTAGACCTCGGTATCCAGGATCATGACGTTGACGTTCTCGCCGGAGGCCAGAACGTGGTCAAGACCACCGTAGCCGATATCATAGGCCCAGCCGTCACCGCCGAAGATCCATACGGATTTCTTAACCAGGTAATCGGCAACCCCGAGCAGACGCTTGGCAATGACGTTGTCCTTGTCCTCAAGTTTCTCTTTGAGCTTGGCCACCCGGCCACGCTGATCCTCGATTTCCTGCTGGCTCTTCTGGGGGGCGTTAACGAGCTCGTCCACCATCTTCTGGGTGAGCAGCTTGGCCTCAACAGCCTTGATGAGCAGCTCAAGGGCCTGGGAGGAAAGCTTGCTTACCGATGCCCGCATACCAAGACCAAATTCAGCGTTATCCTCAAAAAGGGAGTTGGCCCAGGCCGGTCCACGACCATCCTCACGCTTACAGTAAGGGGTGGTGGGCAGGTTGCCGCCGTAGATGGAGGAACAACCGGTGGCATTGGCGATGAGCATGCGGTCACCAAACATCTGGGTGACCAGTTTGATGTACGGGGTCTCACCACAACCGGCACAGGCACCGGAGAACTCAAAGAGGGGCCGCAGGAGCTGGCTGCCCTTGATTGTGGCGGGATTGATCTCAGTGGGATCAACCTCCGGCAGGCTCAGGAAGTACTTGACGTTCTTCTGCTGGGTCTTGCGGAGCTCTTCATCGTTGGTGATCATCTGCAGGGCCTTGTTGCCCTTGGTGCCGGGACAGGTGTCCACGCAGAGGTTACAGCCGCAGCAATCCTCGGTAAATACCTGGATGGCGAACTGGCGGCCCTTGAAATCCTTACCCACGGCATCCTTGGTCTTGAAGGTCTTGGGAGCGCCGGCCTTGAGGCTTTTTACTACTTTCAGGCGGATGGCGGCATGGGGACAGACCAAAGAGCAACGGCCGCACTGGATACAGTTCTCAGGCAGCCATTCAGGGACATTGACCCCGATATTGCGCTTCTCGTACTGGGTGGTGCCGGTGGGCCAGGTGCCGTCGGCAGGCATCTGGGAGACCTTGATGGAATCGCCCTTGCCTTCGATCATCTTGGCGGTGACGTTGCGTACGAACTCAGGGGCATCAGCAGGCACTGTCTCGGGCAGGCTGTGGCCTTTGGCTGTCTTGCCAAGCTTGACCTCAACGATGTTCTTGATGGCGCCGTCCACGGCGGCATAGTTCATCTCAACAACCTTGTCACCCTTCTTGCCATAGGTCTTCTTGATGGCGTTCTTGATGGCGTCAATGGCCTCCTTCTGGGTGAGGATGCCGGAGATCAAGAAGAAGGCGGTCTGCATGATCATGTTGATGCGGGCCCCAAGACCAAGGGCCTGGCCCAGGGCGATGGCATCAATAATATAGAATTTGGCATTCTTGCCGATCAGGCCGGCCTGCACCGTGTTGGGCAGGTGTTTCCAGATGCTTTTGGCGTCATGGGTGGTGGTGAGCAGAAAGGTGCCCCCTTCTTCCAGGTTGCTGATCATGTCATACTGATCCAGGAAGGTGGGATTATGGCAGGCAATAAAGTTGGCCTTTTTGATCAGATAGGGAGCGACCACAGGGTTCTTGCCAAAACGCAGGTGCGAGGTGGTCATGGAACCGGATTTCTTGGAGTCGTAGACAAAGTAGCCCTGGGCCGCATTGTCTGTCTCGGTACCGATGATCTTGATGGTGTTCTTGTTGGCGCCGACAGTACCGTCGGAACCGAGACCGTAGAACATGGCCCGATAGACATCCTTGCCTTCGATGTTGAAGTTCTCGTCGTAGTTGAGGCTTGAGAAGGTGACATCGTCGTTGGGACCAACGCAGAAATGGTTTTTGGGAGCCATGCCCGCCATATTGTCAAAAATGGCCTTGACCATGGCAGGGGTGAACTCGGCAGAACCGAGGCCGTAGCGGCCGGAAAGGATAATGGGCCTGGCAGCAGAGGCATTGGCCTCATTGGCCTCGCCAACTGCGCAGCGGATGTCCAGATAGAGGGGCTCGCCAGCACTTCCCGGCTCTTTGGTCCGGTCGAGAACCGTGAGACGCTTGACCGTGGAAGGCAGAGCATTAACCATGGCCTTGCTGTCAAAGGGACGGAAGAGGCGGACAATAACCAGACCAAGCTTGGCACCCTGGCCAGCCAGGTAGTCGATGGTGGCGGCCACGGTCTCACAACCGGAACCCATCATGACAATGACGTCAGTGGCATCAGGGGAACCATGGTAGTCAAAGAGGTTGTATTTGCGACCGGTGAGGCCGGCAAACTTATCCATGGTATCCTGCATAATAGCGGGGATGGCGTTGTAATACTTGTTCACGGTCTCGCGACCCGTGAAGAAGACGTCCGGGTTCTGGGCCGTGCCCCGGATGGAAGGGCGATCCGGGGTCAGGGCGCGCCGGCGATGGGCAATGACCAGATCCTCATCAATCATGGCAGCCATATCTTCGTTGTTGAGCTGCTCAACCTTCTGGATCTCATGGGAGGTGCGGAAGCCGTCAAAGAAATGCATGAAGGGTATGCGGGAGGCCAGAGAGACCTGGGTGGAGATCAGGGCCATGTCCTGGCATTCCTGAACATTCTTGGAGCAGAGCATGCCCCAGCCGGTCTGGCGGGCGGCCATGACATCACTGTGATCGCCAAAAATGGAGAGACCCTGGCAGGCAATGGAACGCGCCGTAACATGGAAAACAGTGGGGGTCAGCTCACCGGCGATCTTGTACATATTGGGGATCATCAACAACAGACCCTGGGAAGCAGTGAAGGTGGTACAGAGTGAGCCGGTGGCCAGGGAACCGTGCAGGGAACCGGCAACGCCGCCCTCTGACTGCATCTGGGTAACAGCAGGGATGGATCCCCAGATATTCTCCTGCATGCCTGTGGCCTTGGCGTCGGCCTCGGCAGCCATGGAGGAAGAGGGGGTAATGGGATAAATTGTAATGACCTCGCTGGTCGCATAGGCAACATGGGTACATGCCTGATTACCATCGATGGTTACCATTTTCCTGGACATAGCTACTCCTTTTGTTGTGTTTGGATAACGGGTTAATGAATATGGAGAAAGTCTTAAGCCGTAAAGAACCCCACGGGTATTTACGGAGTCTTGGCATAAAAAAACCGGCGGAAGGCCAGTTGTTGACGTGAAACCCTAAAAAATTAACCTAATTTTAGAAATTACGCTACTGTTTCGTGACTTTTTTGGCTGAAAGGGCCATTTTTATCCCTGATAGAGGGGCGGTTTCTATTTAATGATCAGTTCCGGCGGGTTGAGCAGGACCTTGGAGTTGGGGGGGATAGACTTGGTAAGCCAGACATTGCCGCCCACCACGGAATTTTTGCCAATGACCGTGGCGCCGCCCAGGATGGTGGTGCCGGCATAAACGGTGACGTTATCCTCCAGAGTGGGATGACGTTTGCTCTGGCGGTCAAGGTTGCCGGCTTCGTCATGTTTCAAGGAAAGGGCGCCCAGGGTGACGCCCTGGTATATTTTCACCTGCTTGCCGATGTGACAGGTCTGGCCGATAACGACGCCGGTGCCGTGATCAATGAAAAAGGAATTGCCGATCTCGGCCCCCGGGTGGATATCGATGCCGGTTAAGGAGTGGGCATGTTCCGTCATGATCCTGGGCAGGATGGGGATCTCCAGTTCATAGAGACGGTGGGCGATACGGTAGACCATAATGGCCATGATTCCGGGATAGCAGAAGATGATCTCATCATAACTGCTGACAGCAGGATCCCCGGCATAGGCGGCCCGTACGTCTGTGGCCAGGACCTGCCGGATAGTGGCCAGGGACTTGACAAAGGCGAAGGCCTTTTCTTTGCCCTGGTGCTCACAATGCTGGCACGACTTCTGATGCCGGACGCATTCATGGCGAATGGCATGGGTGATCTCTGTGGTCAGCCGGTCATAGAGGCCGGAGACCTCCAGGCCTATTCGGTATGCAAGGTTGATTTGATCGGTGTCCTGGTGCCTGAAATACCCGGGGAAAAGAAGGTCCTGGCAGCGCTCCAGCAGATCAATGGCTTTTTCCCTGGAGGGCAGCGGATCGGCATTGATATGCTCGAAGCTGTCGTGGGTAAAGCAGCTATGTACCAGTTCCTCAACAAGCAGAGGAAGTTGGGCGCGAAATTCACAGGTTGCGGCCCGTTCGTCATTGCATTCATCTTTGCTGTTGATGGGGGTACTGTATTTGATCTTCATGGCGACCTCAATGTCGAGAAAATAATCTTGCTAAATGATGATACGCATCTCTGCCTGGAAAGACAAGAAGGGCGACTTTCCTTGCTGCCCTTGCCGCACCGCAGAAGATTTGTGGCTGGACCTTCCTTGCCATGCGGCGCCGGGTGCCACCAGGCCTTAAAGCTGGTTGAGAAAGGCCCTGATTTCCGTCTTGCTGAGCATGAAGCCGCTCAATTTATCGGTGCCAGCCACAAGACAAGGGATCATGCGGACCCCGGCCGCCAGGGCGCTCAGCGGCTGCAGGGTCACCTCCACCCGGCGGATTTCCAGGGCCGGGAAATCCGCCTTGAGCTCGGCAAGGGCCCGGCCTGCCAGATGGCAACGGGGGCAGAGTATGGAATGGTAGAGGGTGACTCTTGTTATGGCGGATTTCATTTCTTGATCATCTCTTCAATATAATATTTCTCCGGCTGGGTCGGAATAAAGATCTCCAGATTATGGTTCCAGCGACTGACATAATGTCTGGTCAACAATTGTCTGAACTCATTTTTGAGTTGGGTCAGAGTAGTATAGTGATGAATGGTATGTTCACCATAATTGTTGACGGTAATGATGGAGCTGTGCAGCACCTTTTCCCCTCTGATGGGCAGTTTGAGGAAATTTATGACGGCCAGGGCCTGGATGATGCGCTCCTTCTTGAGAAGCTCTGTGGCCGTTATTTTCGAAAAGTTGATCAGCGGAAATTTGCGGATGAGCTGGTCTGCCAGGGCCTGGATTTCCGGGAGATTTATCTGCAGGAGATTTTTGGCCAGGTGAATTTCCGTTGATTTCTGGAGAATGCCGTTGACCACCAGCCAGGCAATAAGGGTGATGATATTTGTCTCCCTGCGGATCTGCAGTTCCGTATTCTGCCGGATGGAATCACTGCTCTGTTCTCCCTGAAAGGCATAGAAGTAGATCTTGCCCTCATATTTGGTAATATGGAAGGTGATGGCCTTCTGGCACATGATGTCCCGGGACAGACTACGCATGTATTCGATTTTATGGGGCTTGTTTTCATAGAAGGTGAAGAGCTTGCGGCCCAGCACGGAGATGTCGCGCTGGGTGATGGTGTGCTCAACCCCTTGCTGTTCCGCAGCGGCTATGAGCAGGCGCAGTCTTTTGTAGGTGGAAAGCAGATAGTTGTGCACTTCCACCCCGGCGGCCAACAGGTCATTATATCCCCAGTTGCTGATATGCAGAAATTTTTCCATGTGGGCCGGCAAAAGATTCCAGCTGCTCATCAGGTCCATGGTCCTTTGCAGCTGAGGACCCTTTTGCTGAGACTTCATGCCTTCTAAGGTTTTCAGGAAAAGGCATTCCCTGATAAGATTGTCATCTTTGTGCACGGCCGAGGTCTGCTGGTAAAAGGCGACAATATCGCGGGCCAGCAGGAGGTAGGGATCAATGGCGGTTATCTCCAGATGGGGCTCCTCTGCCGGCAAGAGCTCAGGAAAGGTGACCATCCTTACTATCTTGGAGGAAAAGAGGGGCAGGGTATCCGCCTTATTAAGCAGAAGCTCCAGGTAGGCGAATTTGATCACTGATTTAAAGGGGCTGTCCAGGGCCTTGTTGAGCTGCCACAGGCAGGCCCCGAATATTTCCGCCCTGGGAAGGCCGGAAAGATAGCCCAGGTCGATGTAGTTCTCCATATTGAGGCCGTTGGCCACGAGTTTCCGGACATGCTGTAGATACTCGTCATGGCTGAGACCGGGGGGGATAAGCCACCAGAGCAGCATTTTGCCCGCCACCAGGATATGGGTGCGAAAAAGCTCATCTTTTAAGAGAAGTTTCAGGGCTGAGCCGGCAGACTCCTCCTCGGCATTGGAGGCAAACTTGTTTTCCCTGGTCTGCTTTATATCCATCAGGAAAAAATAGGCTTCAAATCCCTTCTTTTCCGCCCATTCAGAGATGAGGCGGCATTTCCGGGCAAGGAGCTCCTGGCCCTTTTCGCCCAGATCCGCATAACGAACCGAAACCCAGTAATCGCAATCTGATTTGGCGGCCTGGGCAATGGTGCCGATACTGCCGATGGTTTTTAAGGAGTGGATATAGGGCGCAGAGGCATAGGGGGAAGGCGTTTTGATGCTGAGGGCGGTGGACTCAGGAAAATAGCGACGGAAAAGAGAGGAGTCGAGAAATTTGTCGGGCTGAAAGCGGTAGATGCCGTACTTGCAATCAGGATCATCAATAAAACCGGGAAGATCTGGATAATTACAGTGGAGGAGAAAAGGGATGACCTTAAAAAAAAGGGTGGAGGAGTGGGCATCAAATTGAAGAGCCCGGACCTTGCGGCTGCGGTTGTAAAATTGGTACCGTTTTATTTTATCGTGCAAGGAGATGGCAGCGAACCCGTCAAAATATTATTTAAAGATAGGCGTGGTGTCACCTAGGCATGACCTGTTTGGAGCAGCAGAGTTGCATCTATTATATCTTATTACTCTGAAAATTCCAGCCGACGCGACCTCAAGGCAATTCCACTTGCTAAGAGCGGGTGGACCCTGGCTGCGGCAGAGTGGCGAGCAAGGAGCTTAAAGAGCGGCTTCTATGGCCTGGGCAAGTTTGACCGCCTGCACCGTCTTGCCCACATCATGGACGCGGAGAATGGCCGCACCTGAACGGGCACAGAGGGCGGAAATGGCGGCTGTGCCCACGTCCAATCGGGCGGGATCCTTTTCGCCGACCAGGATCCCGATGAAACGTTTGCGGGAATGACCGATGAGTACGGGACAGCCCAGCTCCGTAAAAGAGGGGATATGTTTCAGGATGGAGAGATTGTGGTCCACGGTTTTGCCAAAACCCAGGCCCGGGTCAATGATGATTTTGCTGCGGTTCAGGCCTTGCGTCTCGGCATGGTGCAGCCACTGGCGGAGTTCAGCCTTGATCTCCGCCACCACATCAGTGTAGTAGGGCCTTTCCTGCATGGTGCCTGGTATGCCCTGCATATGCATGATAATCACCGGCACCTGCTTGGCCACCACCAGGGGCAGCATGGCCGGATCAAAGCGCATTCCGCTGATATCGTTAATGATATCAGCACCGGCCTCCAGGGCGAGGCGGCCAACTTCGGCCTTGCTGGTGTCAACGGAGATGGGGGTGGAAAAGCGGCGGCGTATGGTTTCGATGGCAGGGATAACCCGAGCTATCTCTGCCGCCAGGGAAACAGGGGCCGCCCCTGGTCGGGTGGATTCGCCGCCGATATCGAGGATATCCACTCCATCCGCCACCATAGCCGCCACCCGGGTCACCAGGAGGCGGTCATGGTTAAGGGTGCCGCCATCGGAAAAGGAGTCAGGGGTCACATTAAGGATGCCCATGACATGGACCCTGGCGCTGAGATCCAGGGTGTGGTGGGGGGTGGTGATGATCACGTCAGCTTTTACTCGTTTTTCTCCGGGGGCTCCTCTGCTGCCGGGGCAGGGGAGTCTTCAGCCTCTGCTGGCTCTGCCGGTGCGGCAGGAGCAACAGGAGTCCCACTCCTCTGCTGGGCAGGAGTGGGGGCGTGCTTTGGTGACGGCGCTATCCCATGTTTTTCCAGCAGGTTGTTGAGCTCTTCGGCGTTGATGGTTTCCCGTTCCAGCAGAAAGGCGGACATTTCCTTGAGGGCGGGCATATACTCTTGCAGCAGCGAGAAGACCTTGGTGTTGGCCTCAAGAATCATCCTTCGCACTTCGGCATCTATCTGCATGGCGGTGGATTCGCTGTAGTCGCGATGCTGGGAAATCTCACGGCCGAGAAAGATCTGCTCTTCTTTTTTGCCAAAGGCCAGGGGGCCCAATTCTTTACTCATCCCCCATTCACAGACCATTTTCCTGGCCAGGGTGGAGGCGCGTTCAATATCGTTGCCGGAGCCTGTGGTCGTTTCGTTAAAAATAAGCTCTTCCGCAACCCGGCCCCCCAGAAGGATACAGATGGTGTTGACCAGGAAGCTCTTGGTGTGGCTGTATTTTTCCTCAATGGGCAGCTGCATGGTCAGACCCAGGGCCCGGCCCCGGGGAATAATGGTTACCTTGTGGACCGGGTCGGTGTCGGGAAGGAGCCTGGCAATGAGGGCATGGCCCGCTTCATGATAGGCAGTGATCTCTTTTTCCTTGGGGGTGATGATCATACTCTTGCGTTCCGCACCCATCATCACCTTGTCCTTGGCCTCTTCCAGATCGGACATGCTGACCTGGGTCTTGTTGGCCCTGGCCGCCTTCAGGGCCGCCTCATTCACCAGGTTTTCCAGGTCTGCCCCGGAAAAACCAGGGGTGCCGCGGGCGATAACCAGCCAGTCAATATCGGCGTGCAGGGGCAGTTTCTTGGCATGGACCTCAAGGATCTGCTGCCGGCCGCCCACATCGGGGATGGGCACAATAACCTGGCGGTCAAAACGACCAGGACGGAGCAGGGCGGGATCAAGAACGTCAGGGCGGTTAGTGGCGGCCACCAGAATGACGCCTTCATTGGTCTCAAATCCATCCATCTCCACCAGGAGCTGGTTTAAGGTCTGCTCCCGCTCATCATGACCGCCGCCTAAACCGGCGCCCCGATGGCGGCCCACTGCATCGATTTCATCAATAAAGATGATACAGGGGGCATTTTTCTTGCCCTGATTGAACAGGTCGCGGACCCGGGAGGCGCCCACTCCCACAAACATTTCCACGAAATCGGAACCGGAAATGGAAAAGAAGGGCACCTTGGCCTCGCCGGCTATGGCCCTGGCCAGCAGGGTCTTGCCGGTCCCTGGAGGACCGGCCAGCAGGACGCCTTTGGGAATGTGGGCCCCCAGTTTGGTGAATTTCTGCGGATCTTTGAGGAAATCAATAATCTCGGAAAGATCATCCTTGGCCTCCTCGATTCCGGCAACATCATCGAAGGTGACATGGGTATCTTCGCCTTCTTGAAGACGATGGCGGCTTTTACCGAAGCTCATGGCCTTGCCGCCCCCTCCCTGCATCTGGCGCATAAAGAAGATCCAGACCCCGATGAGCAGGAGCATGGGGAACCAGTTGGCTAGAATGGTTATGTACCAGGGAGGCTTCTCCACCTGCTTGACGTTCACCTCCACCCCTGACTGGCGGAGGATGGACCAGAGCTCCACATCGTTGAGGGGGGAGATGGTTTTAAATTCCTTGCCTTCAGAGGTGGCGGTAATCTCATCACCCTGAATGGTCGCCTTCCTGATAGCGCCGGATTCTACCCGGGCCAGAAAGTCTGAGTAGCTTAATGTTTCCGCGCCTTGGCGGGGAGTATTAAACATCTGGAAAAGAAAAACCATGGCCAGGCCGATAAGCAGCCACATGGAGATATTTTTATAAAAATTATTCAACGAAGGCTCCTTGAGGTGGGTTTGCCAAAAAGGGATTTAATCATTTGGTGAATGACGAAAGTAATCATCCTGCTCGGAGATTGCAATTTATTTCCCTGTCTCGCCAAGGGGAGAGGCGGCGCTGCACCTTTTTATTACCTGGTCTGGAAATATTCCTGGACCGATTTGACTTGGAGATCCTGCTGCCGCAGGGTGGCAATGGCCATGGTCATGGCCACGGCCCCGGCAATGGTGGTGGTATAGGGCAGATGGTGGTCAATGGCAGCTCGGCGGATACTGAAGGAATCTTCCGTGGTCCTGGTGCCCAGAGAGGTGTTGATGACCCACTGGATACCATGGTCCTGGATTTTGTCTAAAATATGGGGCCGACCCTCGGATATCTTATAGACCCTCTCGCATTCCACGCCATAATCATTGAGAAATTTGGCCGTACTCTTGGTGCCGATAATAGTGAACCCCAGTTCCGCAAGCTCCTTGGCCACCGGCAGAATGGCCACCTTGTCATTGTCGCGGACGGAGATCAGGATGGTGCCCTCTTTCGGAATGGGCTGGCCCGCGGCGATCTGCGATTTGGCAAAGGCGAGACCCAGGGAATCATCAAGGCCCATCACCTCGCCGGTGGATTTCATCTCAGGCCCCAGCAGGGTATCCACATTTTCAAAACGATCAAAGGGGAAGACCGCCTCTTTAACGGCATAATGGCTCACCACCATCTCCGTGGTCAGGCCCAGATCTTTAAGCTTGGCACCCACCATGACCTTGGTGGCCAGCTTGGCCAGTTCAACACCGGTGGCCTTGGAGACAAAGGGCACGGTGCGGGAGGCCCTGGGGTTTACCTCCAGGATATAGAGGATCTCATCCTTGATGGCATACTGCACATTCATCAGGCCGATAACGCCAAGCTCGGCGGCCATGGCCCGGGTCGCCTCTTTGATCTCCTCAACCATGGTGGCCTTGAGACCGTGGGCCGGCAGGACACAGGCCGAATCACCGGAATGGATACCCGCCTCTTCAATGTGCTGCATGATGCCGCCGATAATAGTGCTCTCCCCGTCCGAGATGGCGTCCACATCAATCTCAATGGCGTCTTTTAAGAATTTGTCGATGAGGATGGGGTGGTCGGCAGAGGCCTGCACCGCCTCAATCATATATCTTTTGAGATCATTTTCATTATAGACAATACGCATGGCGCGGCCGCCCAGGACATAGGAGGGGCGGACCACAACCGGGTAGCCAATGGTCTGGGCAATCTGCAGGGCCTGCTCATAGGTGCGGGCCGTATCGTTGGCTGGTTGCCGCAGGCCGAGCTTCTGGAGAAACTGCTGGAAACGTTCCCGGTCCTCGGCCCTGTCTATGGCGTCAGGAGTGGTGCCCAGGATGGGGACATTCATCTTGGCCAGCGGCACGGCAAGATTGAGAGGGGTCTGGCCGCCGAACTGGACAATGACCCCCTCCGGTTTTTCTTTCTCAATAATATTGAGGACATCTTCACGGGTCAGGGGCTCGAAATAGAGCTTGTCCGAGGTGTCATAATCCGTGGAAACCGTTTCCGGGTTGGAATTGACCATGATCGATTCGATACCCAGTTCTTTGAGGGCAAAAGAGGCATGGACGCAGCAATAGTCAAACTCAATACCCTGGCCGATACGGTTTGGCCCGCCTCCCAGGATAAGGACCTTGCGCCGCTCAGAGGGAATGGACTCATCTTCAACCTCATAGGTTGAGTAATAATAGGGGGTATAGGATTCAAATTCTGCGGCACAGGTGTCCACCCTTTTATAGACAGGGAGGACGGCTTCTTTTTCCCGCAGCTGTCGGATGTCCTGTTCTGAGGTGCCGGTGAGGTATGCCAGCTGCTGGTCTGAAAACCCGTACTGCTTGCTCTTGCGCAGGAAAGCGCCGGACAGCCCGGGAAAACCCTTCTGTTTGATCTCTTTTTCAAGGGTGACGAGCTGTTTGAGATTGTTGAGGTACCAGGGATCAATGGCCGTTAGTTCATAGATTCTCTCAATGGATAAACCTCGGGTCAGGGCCTGGTGGATGGAGAAGACGCGCTGGGAGTGGGGTATCTTCAGGCTAAGGTCAAGATCACGCTGGTCACTACTGGCCAGCTCAAACTTTTTATGGGCGCCAAAGCCGCTGATGCCTATTTCCAGGGAGCGCAGGGCCTTTTGAAAGGCCTCTTTGAAGGTACGGCCAATGGCCATGGTTTCCCCCACCGACTTCATGGCCGTGGTGAGAAAATCTTTGGTCTCCGGGAATTTTTCAAAGGTCCAGCGCGGAATCTTGACTACACAGTAGTCGATGGTGGGCTCAAAGGCGGCGTAGGTCTTTTTTGTGATATCGTTGGGGATCTCATCCAGGGTAAAGCCCACCGCCAGTTTGGCAGCGATTTTGGCAATGGGAAAGCCGGTGGCCTTGGAGGCCAGGGCCGAGCTTCGGGAGACCCGGGGGTTCATCTCAATGACCATGAGCTCGCCGTCCACTGGATTGACGGCAAACTGGACATTGGAACCACCGGTTTCCACCCCCATCTCCCGCATAATGGCGATGGCGGCATCACGCATGGTCTGGTATTCGCGGTCTGTCAGGGTCTGGGCCGGGGCCACGGTAATGGAGTCACCGGTGTGCACCCCCATGGCATCCATGTTCTCTATGGAGCAGATGATAACAACGTTATCCGCCTTGTCACGCATCACCTCAAGCTCATACTCCTTCCAGCCCAGCAGACTGCGTTCCAGCATGACCTCGGTGTTTAAAGAGAGATCCAGGCCCAGGGTGCAGAGCTCGGTGAGTTCCTGGCTGTTATAGGCGACGCCGCCCCCGGTGCCGCCTAAGGTGAAGCTTGGTCTGACAATAATGGGAAAGCCGATCTCCTCACTGGCCGCCTTGGCCTGATCAATGGTGTGGACAATGACACTCAACGGCACATTGAGGCCGATCTTATACATGGCTTCCCGGAAGGATTCACGGCCTTCGGCCTTTTTGATGACATCGATATTGGCAGCCAGCATCTCCACGCCGTATTCTTCAAGAACACCCATTTCCGCTAACTGGATGGCGGTGTTCAGACCGGTCTGGCCGCCCAGGGTGGGCAGCAGGGCATCCGGCCGTTCTTTTTTGATGATCTTGGCGACAAATTCCGCGGTGATGGGCTCGATATAGGTGCGGTCCGCTATCTCCGGATCCGTCATGATGGTGGCCGGGTTGGAGTTGATCAGGATAACCTCGTATCCTTCCTCTTTCAGGGCCTTCACTGCCTGGGTGCCGGAGTAGTCGAACTCACAGCCTTGGGAGATGATGATGGGACCGGAGCCAATGATCAGTATTTTGTGGATGTCGGTACGTTTAGGCATTTTATATATCTGGGGTAAGGTTTGATGATCAAGCTGGGGGCCAGTCGTTCTTTTATTCCTCTAACAGCCTGTTGAAAAACTACTGCGCTCGAAGGTCTCGCTTCGTTCGCTATCTGCTGATGCGGCGTCAAAATTCGGCTCAGGTAAGCGAGCCTGCGAGACTCCGAAATGCTCATTTACCACATGTAAACTGCGCTTTCTCGCCTCATTTTTCCTTGCCTCAGCTGCGCTCGCTACCTTTTTCAACGGGCTGCTAAGGAGTCGATAAAGCGGTCAAAGAGGTAGATGGAGTCATGGGGGCCGGGGGCATTTTCCGGATGGTACTGCACACTGAAGGAGGTGAATTTTGTATGGGCCATGCCTTCAAGACTGCCGTCGTTTAGGTTGATGTGGGTAAGTTTGACCTCATCCTTGTTGAGACTGTCAAAATCCACGCAGAAGCCGTGGTTCTGGGCAGTGACCTCAATCTTGCCGGTTATCAGGTCCCGGACGGGCTGGTTGGAGCCGTGATGGCCGAATTTAAGCTTGTAGGTGGTGCCGCCATAGGCCAGGCCCAGGATCTGGTGGCCAAGGCAGATGCCGAAGAAGGGTTTATGGTGGAGGAGTTCCCGTATGGTCTCCACAACCCCCTCCACACCGGCAGGATCCCCCGGCCCGTTGGAGAGAAAGATGCCGTCCGGATTCATGGCCAGGACATCTTGGGCCGAGGTGGTGGCGGGCACCACCTGTACGGAGCAATCACGCTCAGCGAGAAGCCGGAGCTGGTTGTATTTGAGGCCGAAATCAAAGGCGACGATCTTGTGCCTCCCGGCCCCGGCCGTGGAAAAATGCGTGCCCGGCACAGGACCTTGGGCGGTCCAGCCGTAGGGTTCCTTACAGGAAACCTCCTTGACCAGATCACGGCCCACCAGGCCAGGGGAATTCTTGGCCTTGGCAACCAGGGATGCCGGGTCAAGATCTTCGGTGGAGATAACGCCGCGCAGGGCCCCGGCTCTTCTGATGTGGCGGGTCAGGGCTCGGGTGTCGACGTTCTGGATGCCGAGAATATTCTCGGCCATGAGGAAGTCGGCAAGATTGCCGGTGGCCCGGAAGTTGCTGGGGATGGCGTTATACTCTTTGACAATAAAGGCCTGGGGCTGGATGGCTGCTGATTCGTTATCGTCGGGATTGACACCATAGTTGCCGATGAGCGGATAGGTCATGGTGACAATCTGCCCCTTATAGGAAGGGTCGGTGAGAACCTCCTGGTAGCCGCTCATGCTCGTGTTGAAAACGATCTCACCGCTGGTCTCCCCGGGTCCGGTAAAGGATTCACCTTCGAAAACTGCCCCATCTTCCAGGGCGATTAATGCTTTCATATATATATCCATGGTCTCAGGTTGTAAGGGATAGCTTTTTCATTTAAAGATGAGAGATGGCAGTCAATTCGCTCAAGGGGAAATTGTCTTAAAACCCTGAGCCCTGATCTGTGAAACTCTTGGCAAGACCCGGAAGAAGAGAGCCTTGAGGCTTTTCTGGGGAGTATGCGTGCTGTGGGGCAGAATCAGCCGGGCAAAACCATACTATTAAAACTGGAAAATCGTCAAAGGTCAACAGGAATATCCGGGGAGCAGGAGGCGCATAGCAGCTGATATATGCGAAAAAACAACGTGTTGTGTCAAAATGGCAGGGTGTAAAAAAACAAGATGCGGACAGGGGGGGAGAAAGGGGTGCGCCCCTTGCCGCCGGGAAGGCAAAACAAGAGGGGATGTATTTGTGCTGGGGGGGCATAGAGCCTGCGCCCTTGTAACATTATCATTCTTGTATCATTATATAGATAGACAGTGAACAAGGCTGACTGGGGCCGGCAGGGGCTGTAGCCAAGGTGAAGAAAAAGAATGAGCGGAAAAGCATGTGGCCAAACGAGATAGGAAGAATGTCGACCAGGGTGCTAAAAAAACCTTTGACAAGGCAGGTGGGTTAAATTAGGTTGTCGCTCTCTGCAGCGGGAGGAGCCAGCAACACGGCGGCCAAGCGCAGCAGATAAAAAAATAAGTCGAAAAAAAAGCATTGACTG
>JAGXFQ010000015.1 GCA_024637145.1 Desulfobulbaceae bacterium | reverse complement strand
GGATGTCTTCCACTCGTGGATCTGCTCCGGATAGAGTCCTTTGCTGCGGCAATATTCACTGAGCTGCATCTGATTCAATGCGGCGGTTTCAATGACAACCGCCAGTTTATCTTCAGCGGCCCACTGATTAGGATTGTTTCGATTGGCTGGCACGGCGATCCCCTGATCTCTGTAATCTTTTCTCCATTTATACAGCGTTACATCTGAAACGCCAGTCTCTTTAACCAATTGCGATACCCGAACAGGGTTGGGTGGCATCATCTTTTTGATGACGGATTCTTTAAATTCTTCTGAATACTTGGGTTGCATTGCTTCACCTTTAGATGCCCCTCTTTACAATTAATATATAATTCCTAGAGGCGAAAGGTATCCTGACACAGGGGGATATTTATGCAACTATGCCTTTAACACAAAGGCACAAAGGCACAAAAAACACGAAGAGCTTCTTGTCTTTATGTTTTTCTTTGTGCCTTCGTGTCTTTGTGGTTCGAATGCAATAACGAAATTCTACACGTACATTTAAGTTTTACGGAGTAGTAGCCATTTCCATTTCAAACGGTACGATGGACTTTTCGAAGTCTACGCTATCTACGAGTCCATCTTTCTTGCTTTTTAAATTAAAGCGCACTATAAAGGTAAGCCTTAGGGTCGGGATGTGGCTCAGTCTGGTAGAGCACCTGCTTCGGGGGTAGGGGGTCGGAGGTTCGAATCCTCTCATCCCGACCATTTTTTTTTCAGTTTCGCGTTCCCTTCTCAACCACCCCCGCAATTGTCCCATCATCAACCCGTACGGTAAACGGGTCTCCTTTTTTCACCTGCTGGACGCTGTTGATAATTTTGTTATCCTGTGTCATGGCCAGCGCATAGCCTCGTTTTAAGACGGCCAAGGGGCTTAAAGCTTCCAGGAGGGTGATCTGTCTGGCCAGGGCTTCTTTGCCCGTGTGCAGCTTTTCTTTCATCTCCTGGCTGAACTGGCCCACCAGGGCGTCACATCGCGCCTGGGCGGCGGCGATTCTTCTCTCCGGGTTCTGGGCGCCGAGTTTTTGCCTGGATAATTCCCACCTCTGTCTGGCGGCATCATTTTTCATTATCCAGGAGTGGCTGAGGTTAAGGACGGCATGATCCACCTTCAACCGGTAATGGTCAATGATCTTGCGCGGATCGGTGAGGAGTTTTTCGGAAAAGGCCAGCTGCTTCTTCTGCCGGTGCAGGACATTTGTGAAGCTGTTTTTCAGCCGCTGTCTCACCCGTTCCAGGTGGGCCAGAAGCTGGTTCTTGTCAAAAACCACCTCTGCCGCCGCTGCAGTTGGGGTGGGGGATCTGTGGTCTGCGGCAAAATCAGCAATGGTGAAATCCACTTCATGGCCAATTGCCGAAACAACGGGGAGAAGAGAGGCATGGATGGCGCGGGCCAATTGCTCATCGTTAAAGGCGGCCAGATCTTCCAGGGACCCTCCTCCCCTGGTGAGGATGATAACGTCTGCCCAGCCTCGTCTGTTGGCCACCTTGATCTGTTTGATGATCTCCTGGGCAGCACCTTTTCCCTGCACTGCCGCAGGAAGAATTTCCACCTCAAGGTCGGCAAAGCGCTCCAGGGCCTTTTTGAGGAAATCATGCACGGCAGCCCCGGAGGGAGAGGTGATCAGACAGATTTTCTGGACAAAGGCCGGCAGCTCTTTTTTCAGCTCCGGGGCAAAAAGCCCTTCTTGCCGCAGTTTTTCCTTGAGCCGTTCAAAATCCTGCTGGATGGCGCCGAGGCCCTCATCAGCAATATGATCGACGATAATCTGATATTCGCCGCGCTGTTGATAGACGGAAATGCGGCCCTTGCAGATGACCTTTGCCCCCTCTGTCAAGGGTTTTTGCAGATAGCCCTGCTGGTTCTTGAAAAGGACGCAGCGGATCTGGGCCTGGGAATCCTTCAAGGTGAAATAGCAATGGCCCGAGTAGGGGCGGCGCAGGTTGGAGATCTCGCCACAGATCGCCACAAAGGGGAATTCATTTTCCAGCAGCAGGGTGATGGAACTGGTCAGTTCACTCACTGTCTGGACAGGGCGGGAGAATGAGGGCGAAGGGAAGGGCGGCTGGTCGGAGGGGAACATATTGATTTTTTTTGTTTCAACCTGTATAAGTACATGTTTGTTTTCTGCTCAGGATGAGCTGCTCTGCACATGATTTTTACTGTAAATATAAAAAAGAAAAAAGGACTTCTTGAATGGATGAATCAAATGCCTTTACCAAGCGACATGTCGAGGAAGTAACCGCAGCCAGGAAAACTCTTCTCGATGAGCTGAGCCTGCCTCCCAAGGTCAAGAATTATATCCGGAAGAACTCCCGCTTGCTGCTGGTTTCTTTTATTCTTATCCTTGCCGCCATTTTCGCCTGGAATTACTACGGCTCCTACAAGGCAAGCCGGGATGACCAGGCTGCCCAAGAGCTCAGCCAGGCCATGCTCATGACAGACCAGGCGCAGAAGGCCGCGGCCCTGGAAAAAATAACCGCGGATTTCTCGGGAACCGGTTCCGCCCTCTGGGCCCAGCTGACCCTGGCCGGTGATTATATGGAGCAGAAGGAGTATGCCCAGGCCATCGCCATCCTGCAGGGCGTTGAAGGGGATGTCCAGCGTGACAACCCCCTTTTCCCCCTTCTCCAGCAATTTGCCGGTGTCGCCCATGAACTGAGCGGCGACCTGGACAAGGCGCTCAGTTCTTATGAATCTTTGGCTTCCTTGCCTGGTTTCGCCGCCCAGGGCCATATTGCCAGTGCCCGTGTTTATGAGCTTCTTGCTCAGCCCGGAAAGGCCAAAGAGGCCTATGAAAAAGCAGGTACGGCCAGCAACATCAATCCTGATCAGCGCGCCTGGATTCAGGGAAAAATAAACAGCCTGTAAAGGTCTGCCGCCCCGCCCTTGCGACTTGTTATGTAAAGAGGGCCGGTTGCTCGGGCCCTGACTATTATGGAAATACTTACAACCACTGCCGAGATGATGCGGTGGTCAGCCAATATGCAGGCCGCCCGGATGCGCGTTGCCCTGGTACCCACCATGGGTTTTTTCCATGCCGGCCATATCTCCTTGATGGAAATGGCCAGCCAAAAGGCTGATCAGGTGGTGGTTTCTCTTTTTGTCAACCCTGCCCAGTTCGGGCCCGGCGAAGATCTGACCTCCTATCCCCAGGCCTTTGAGCGTGATGTGGCCCAGGCCCGGCAGGCCGGCGTGGCCGTCCTTTTTTGTCCGGAGCCGGCTGAGATGTATCCGCCCGGGTTTCAGACCTCGGTGGTTGTTGCCGGCATCAGCCAGAAGTTGTGCGGCAAAAGCAGGCCCCACCATTTTGGCGGCGTCACCACGGTGGTGAGCAAACTCTTTAATCTTGTTCGCCCCCATTATGCTGTTTTTGGGGAAAAGGATTTCCAGCAACTGGCTGTTATCAGGCGCCTGGTTGTTGATCTGAATATCCAGGTGGAGATTATCGGTCATCACCTGGTGCGCGAAAAAGACGGCTTGGCCATGAGTTCGCGAAACGCCTATCTGGACAGGGATGAACGGCAACAGGCCCTTTGTCTCTGGCATGGTCTGCAAGCGGCACGGCAGCATGCAATGGCCGGTGAGCGCCGCAGTGCAGAAATTATCAAGATCGTCCGTGATGTCATCAGCCAGCACGAATCATGCGCTATAGAATATGTTGAGATTATTAACAAAGACACCTTGGAGAGCAGGGCGATCATCGATGAAGATGTTATTCTTGCCCTGGCCGTCCGCATCGGCCGGACCAGACTGATAGATAATGGCTGCCTGCTCCATGGAGAAGATCATGTTTAGAAATATGTTGAAGTCGAAAATTCATAAGGCCACGGTGACCCAGGCTGATCTGATGTATGAAGGGAGCCTCACCATTGATCATGAGCTGATGAGGGTAGTGGGCCTTTTGCCTTACGAGAAGATCTGTATCTACAATATCAATAATGGTGAACGGCTGGAGACCTACGCCATTGAAGGAGAAGCTGGTTCCGGCGTCATCGGCCTTAATGGGGCGGCGGCCAGAAAAGGGATGGTGGGCGATCTCATTATTATCGTCTCTTACGCCATTTACCATGACGATGATCTGGGAGATTTTGAGCCCAAGGTGGTGGTGCTTGACGGGCAGAACAGGGTCAAGGACGTCATTGAGTGTGGCTTTGCCGGCAGCCAGCTCGTTAAAGACCATTTTGCCTAAATGCTGCTCGTAACCGCTGCCACTTCCCGCGAAATCGCCCTTCTGCAAGAGCAATTTGCCGGTACTCCGGAGATCGGTTTCCTGGTAACCGGCATCGGCCTTGTGGATACGGCCTATTCCCTCACCGCTTTCCTGGCCAGGCAGGGCCAGGAGATCAGCGGCGTTGTCAATCTGGGTGTTGGCGGGGCCTTTGCCGGCAGCGGTGTGCAGATTCTTGATCTTTGTCTCGCCTCTTCAGAGGTCATTGGTGACATGGCGATCTGCTTTGAGGATCGTCTCGCACTCCTGGGATCGCCGGAGCTTGTTGTCCATCAGTTTTTTCCCTGCCAGGGCGAGCTGCTGCAGCAATTTCAGCAATGGTCTCTTGCTGCCGGGCAGGAGATCCATGCCGGTCCCTTTGTCTCGGTGAACTGTGTAAGTGCCACCCGGAAACGGGGGGAAATGCTGGCCATGACCTATGCGGCCATCTGTGAAAACATGGAAGGGGCGGCTGTGGCCCGGGTGTGCCAGGGGTATGGCCTCGACTGGCTGGAAATCCGCTGCATGAGTAATATGGTGGTGGACCGTGATACTTCTGCCTGGCGTCTTGCTGAGGCCGCTGCCAAGGGCGCGGCCGTGGCCGGACATTTTTTAACTGATTATCTGCGCTGACCTTAACCATGCTCTCCCTTGCTTTTTCTCCCTGTCCCAATGACACCTTTATCTTTCATGCCATGACCCATGGCCTTGTGGACACCAGGGGGCTGGTTTTTGCCGACCCCTTGCTGGCTGATGTGGAGACCTTGAACAGCTGGGCCCTGCAGGGGCGTCTTGATGTGACCAAACTTTCCTTTCATGCCCTGGGGCACGTTCTGGACCGTTATCTCCTGCTTGATGCCGGCAGCGCCCTGGGCAGGGGCTGCGGCCCTCTCCTGGTCAGCCGCCAGGGGGTACCGCTGGATGTACGCCAGGCCGTTATTGCCATTCCCGGCCGCTACACCACAGCTGCCATGCTGCTGCAGCTCTATGCCCCGTCTCCGGTGCAGACCAAGATCATGGCCTTTGACCGGATCATGGAGGCGGTTGCCGACGGGACAGTGGATGGGGGTGTTATCATCCATGAGAGCCGCTTCACCTACCAGCAGCATGGTCTGGCCTGTGTCCAGGATCTGGGCAAGTGGTGGGAGGAGACCACGGGTCAGCCCCTCCCTTTGGGTGGCATTGCGGCGCAACGCTCCCTGGGCCCGGAGAAGATCAGGCTCATTGAGGAGGTCATTGGCGACAGTGTCAGCTACGCCTGCAGCCATCCGGAAGAGAGTTGTCAATATATCAGGACCCATGCCCAGGAGATGGGAAGAGAGATCATCAACAGCCACATTGAATTATATGTCAATGCCTTTTCTGTCTCGCTGGGGGAGGAAGGGCGGCGGGCCGTTGATTTTTTTCTTAACCTGGGCCGGGAAAAAGGGATCTTCCGTCCGTAGACGCCGTAAGGCGGCTCTTCGTTTCTTGCCAAGGCGCCTGTTTCTTTGAACCGCTGGAGCCATAACTGGCTTGACAATTTTTCAGTGACTTATATAGTGCTTTACTCTTTGTTTACGTTCAAATTGCTCGCAACCCTTTTTCAGCAATCCTTTTTTTAATTTATTTATACTCCTCGACAAACCATTGTGGCTAAAGATGAAAAGCCACGAAACAAACAATGGGACCAGTTCTATGAAGATGACAGGCACCCAGGCATTCATGCAATGTCTGGAGGAAGAAAATGTTCAAACTATTTTCGGCTTCCCTGGTGGAGCAGTTATTGATCTCTATGACACCATTTTTCAGCAGGACAAGATCCACCATGTTCTTGTCCGTCATGAGCAGGCAGCGGTTCATGCCGCTGATGCCTATGCCCGGGTAAGCGGCCAGGTGGGTGTTGCCCTGGTGACCTCAGGCCCCGGCGCCACCAATGCGGTGACGGGTATTGCCACGGCCTATCTTGATTCCATTCCCATTGTCGTCTTCTCCGGTCAGGTTCCCACTGCCCTCATTGGCAATGATGCCTTTCAGGAGGTCGATATTGTCGGGATTACCCGTCCCTGCACCAAGCATAATTATCTTGTCAAGGATATCAAGGATCTGGTTCCCACCATCCGCGAGGCCTTTCATGTGGCCCGCACTGGTCGTCCCGGTCCTGTGCTGATTGATCTGCCCAAGGATGTCATGGCCGCCATCATCGACTTTCCCGCCAAGACACCGGTGAAGATGCGGACCTATAGACCCACCTATGCCCCCCATCCCGGCCAGATTGAGAAGGCCTGTAAGGCCATCCTGGCCGGTAAACGGCCTGTTCTTTATATTGGCGGCGGTGTCATTTTGGGTAATGCCCATGAACAGCTCACCGAGTTTGCCTACAAACTGGGGATTCCGGTGACCATGACTCTCATGGGGCTGGGCGGTTTCCCCGGCACAGACTCCCTCTCCCTGGGGATGCTGGGCATGCACGGCACCTATTTTGCCAACATGGCAGTGGCCAAGAGTGATGTCCTGATTGCCGTGGGCGCCCGTTTTGATGATCGGGTCACCGGTCGGGTGGATGCCTTTGCCCCGGACGCCACGATTATTCATATTGATATTGATCCCACCTCCATCAGTAAGAATGTGGAGGTGGATATTCCCATTGTGGCCGGCTGTAAAGAGGCCATGGAGCAGATGAATAAATGGCTTGATGCTTCTTCTTTTGATCTGGAGACAGAGAAAGCCAAGCTTGGGCCATGGCATGATCAGATCAAGGAGTGGAAGACCAAGTATCCCCTGGGTTATGTGGAGGAAACAGATGTCATCAAGCCACAATTCGTTATCCAGAAACTGCATGAATTGACCCAAGGTGAGGCGATTATCACCACCGAGGTTGGCCAGCATCAGATGTGGGCGGCCCAGTTCTACCATTTTAATCACCCCCGGACCCTGATCACCTCAGGTGGTCTCGGCACCATGGGGTATGGTCTGCCTGCCGCCATTGGCGCCCAGATGGCGGCCCCGGGTCGTACTGTTATCGATGTTGCCGGTGACGGTTCCCTGCAGATGAACATTCAGGAGCTGGCCACTGCCATGCAGGAAAGGCTGCCTGTCAAGATTGCCCTGCTCAACAATAATTATCTCGGTATGGTCCGCCAGTGGCAGGAACTCTTCTATGACAAGCGCTACTCTGCCACGCCCATGGAGATCCAGCCTGATTTTGTTAAGGTTGCCGAGGCCTATGGAGCGGTTGGCCTGCGAGCCACCAAACCCAGCGAGGTAGAGCCTGTTATCAAAGAGGCCCTGGCCACCAATACCCTGGTACTGATGGATTTTGTCATTTCCCGTGAAGAGGGCGTTTTCCCCATGGTTCCGGCCGGTAAGGCAACCACGGACATGCTGCTTGTTTAATAAGCCCATCCACGTTTATTGCTAGATTAAGAATAGAGATAAGGGACTCTCATGAAACATACTATCTCCGTATTATTACAAAATAAACCTGGCGTTCTTTCCAGGGTTACCGGGCTCTTTTCCGGCCGTGGCTTTAATATTGAAAGTCTTTCTGTGGCTGAAGTCCTGGAGCCGGGTGTATCCTGCCTTACCCTGGTGACCTCAGGCGATGACGGCATTGTTGAGCAGATTACCAAGCAACTCCACAAACTTATTGATGTTATCAAGGTAACGGACATCACGGAAACCGATAATGTGGAGAGGGAAATGGTCCTGATTCGGGTAAAGGCTGAGGCAACTACCCGGGCCGAGGTTCTGCGTATTGCCGATATTTTCAGGGCGCGGGTGGTGGATGTCAGCCCCAGAAGTTACGCCCTGGAAATCACCGGCACCAGGGCCAAAATAAAGGCTGTCTGTGAGCTCCTGAAACCCATTGGTATCCAGGAGATGGTCCGCACGGGTATCATCGCCATGACCAGGGCCTCTAAAAAATTATAGGAATCACCGGCACAATATTTTTCCGGCACCTTGCCTTGCTGATGACTTCTGGTCCCGGCTTGTGAAGATAATTGTAGACTGGTATCTCTTTTTCAGGGATACCAGTTTCTTTGTATGAGTCTCTGGTCAGACCAGGCCTTGCGCCCCATGACCCATGGATCTTATTTTTTACTGAGTTGCTGATTTATGAAAAAACCGCAGATACCCGTGGCCTTGGAAGGAGTTCCCTTTATTGCCGCCGGGGCATTCATCACCTTATGCCTGGCCATTTTGGCGTACCCCATAGCGGCCCTTGGCGCCGGGCTGGTCACTCTGTTTGAGCTCTATTTTTTCCGCGATCCGGAACGGGTTTCCCCTTCCGAGCAGGGGGCCCTGGTCTCACCCGCTGATGGCAAGGTCATCCTGGTGGAAAAAGTCTTTGATGACCGTTTTATCCAGGACCATGTCTACAAGGTTTCCATCTTCATGAATGTCTTTAATGTCCATGTCAACAGGATCCCCTTTCCAGGCAAGGTCATCAATGTCCTCTATTCGCCGGGGAAATTCTATGCCGCTGATTCCGACAAGGGCGGTCTGGAAAATGAGTATTGTACGACTATCCTGGAGACGGAACAAAGCCAGCAGTATGCGGTCACTCAGGTAGCCGGTCTCATAGCCAGGCGTATTGTCTGTTGGGCCGAAAAGGGTGATCATTTGAGCCGCGGTCAACGTTTTGGCCTTATTCGTTTTGGTTCGCGGCTTGATCTCTATCTCCCCTTAACTACCCGTTTAGAGGTGAAAAGCGGCCAGAAAGTAAGGGCAGGGGAGACGGTTATGGGCTTTTTACCGTGATCGTGGCGACAAGCGGTTGTCTGTATAAAAAGTGCTCAGGGGCATAGGTTCCTGTCCGCCTTCACAAAAAAATCCCCAATCAGAGTTGCGGTGTATGGAAAAAACTAAAGATATCAGTAAGAATCCACCTCATGGCACGGTCTATATTCTCCCCAATCTCATCACGACCTTCAGCCTCTTCTCCGGCTTTTACTCCATTGTCTCGTCCATTAACGGCAACTTTAAGGCTGCCGCCATCGCAATCCTGGTGGCCGCCATCTTCGACACCCTGGACGGCAGGGTTGCCCGGATGACCGGCACCACCAGTAAGTTCGGCCAGGAATATGACTCCCTTTCTGATCTTATCTCCTTTGGGGCGGCTCCGGCCCTGTTGGCCTATCTCTGGCTGCTGCATCCTTATGGACGTTTTGGCTGGCTGGCGGCGTTTTTATATGTTGCCACCACGGCCTTACGGCTGGCCCGTTTCAATACCCAGATAGAAGAAACCCCGAAAAATGTCTTTATCGGCCTGCCCTGTCCGGCGGCAGCGGCCATGATTGCCACCACGGTTCTTTTTTTCCGTTTTTTCTTTGCGGCTCAGTCCGATTATTTAAGTATCGGCATGCTCCTTGCCGTCTATCTCCTCTCTTATCTGATGGTTTCCACCCATCATTACAACAGCTTTAAGAATATTGCCAAGCCCAATACCTTCCAGTTCATGGTGGGTACGGTTTTGTTTTTTATTGTTATTGCCACAGAACCGCAAATCACTCTTTTTCTCCTTTTTGTGGGCTATATTCTATCCGCGCCCCTTGCGGGGGTCTATCATGTTATCTTTAGGAAAGGAAAAGAAAAGAAAAAGCAGCACCATTCTTGAGTGACCTCATTATGAAGAGTACCAACATAGCCTCCAGCAAAGAGCAGCTTGTCATCTTTGATACCACCCTGCGCGATGGTGAACAATCTCCCGGCGCCACCATGAATATGCAGGAGAAATTCAGATTGGCCCAGCAATTGGTCAAGCTGCGCGTGGATGTCATTGAAGCGGGCTTTCCCATTGCTTCTGTAGGTGATTTTGACTGTGTGAAAAATATTGCCGACAATCTGCAAGATGTCCAGATTGCCGGCCTGGCCCGAGCCAGTGTCAAAGATATTGACAGGGCCTGGGATGCTTTGAAGAACGGCTTCAATCCCCGTATCCACACCTTTCTTGCCACCTCTGATATCCATCTCAAGCATAAGCTGAAGATGTCCAGGGAGCAGGTGTTGGAACTTGCCGTTTCCGCGGTGCGCCATGCTGCTCAGTACACCTCCAATGTGGAATTTTCGGCCGAAGACGCCACCCGCAGTGATCTTGACTTTGTCTGTCAGGTCTTTGCCGCTGTTATTGAGGCCGGGGCCACCACCCTCAATTTCCCTGACACCACCGGCTATGCCATGCCGGATGAATTCGCCGGCCAGATTCGGTATGTGCTCGCGCATACTCCCAATATCCACAAGGCCGTGCTCAGTGTGCATTGCCATAATGATCTGGGGCTGGCCGTGGCCAACTCCCTGGCCGCCATCAAGGCCGGTGTTCGGCAGGTGGAAACAACCATTAACGGCATTGGCGAACGGGCCGGCAATACGGCCATGGAAGAACTTGTGATGGTCATCCGCACCAGGCCGGATCAGCATGAGGTGACCAGCCATATTGTCACGGAACAGATTCATCCCTCCAGCCGGATGGTGAGTACCATTACCGGCATGCTGGTGCAGCCCAATAAGGCCATTGTCGGGGCCAATGCCTTTGCCCATGAGTCAGGCATCCATCAGGACGGCATGTTGAAGGAACGCACCACCTATGAGATCATGAATCCCGCGGATGTGGGACTGGCCTCCGGTAATCTGATCCTGGGCAAACACTCCGGCCGCCATGCCCTGCAGGACCGTATCGCCTCCCTGGGCTATGAGGCGCTCAGTGATGAGGACCTGCAGCGCGTCTTCAGCCGTTTCAAGGATCTTGCTGACCGAAAAAAAGATATCTGTGATGAAGATATCGAGGCCATCTTGATGGATGAGGTCCTGCCCATACCAAATACCTATGAGCTCGTTTCTCTGGGTGCCATGAGCGGCAATCATGCCTTGCCTACCACCGGGATCAAAATTCTTGTCAATGGCGAACCCCGTGAAGGTGCCGGGTTGGGGGTTGGTCCCATTGATGCCGCCTTTAAGACCATTGCCAGGTTGACCGGCACCACCTGCCGGCTCCTCTATTTTGCCGTCAGCTCCATCACCGGCGGCACGGATGCCCAGGGGGAGGTTATGGTGCGCCTTGAGGATGACGGTAAGATTATTGTCGGTCAGGGGGCTGATCCTGATATTATTACGGCAGCGGCCAAGGCCTACATGAATGGTCTCAATCGGGCGGCCTATCTGAAGTTGAAAAAAAAATAAGACGTCCTGTTTTTTTGAAGGAGTGGTGTGCCGTCTCTTGCTGAGGATCCTCTTTGGACCTGTCCTTTACGGACAAGAGATCTCGGCGCCCCGGAACCAGGGCCGTTTTTGGTCATGAAGGTGCACATTTTTTACATAGATCTATCTAGAGGAGATTAACGATGCGAAAAGAAGGATATAATGTTGCTATCGCCGGCGCCACCGGTGCCGTGGGCGGCGCCATGCTTGATGTTCTGGCCAGACGTGATTTCCCCATCAAGGAGCTTCGACTTCTGGCCTCATCCCGTTCCGTGGGCAAGGTATTACAGTACAAGGGGCAGGACCTGGTGGTGCAGCTCCTTGATGAAAACGCCTTTACTGATATTGATATCGCCCTCTTTTCAGCGGGGGCGCAGCGATCCCTTGATTTTGCACCTGCTGCCGCCAAGGCAGGGGCCATTGTGGTGGATAATTCCAGTGCCTATCGCATGGACCCGGAAATCCCCCTGGTTGTACCTGAGGTCAATGGTCATGCTCTTCTTGGCTATAAGGCCCATGGGATTATTGCCAACCCCAACTGTTCCACCATTCAGATGATGGTGGCCTTAAAACCTATTCGTGACAAGGTGGGCATTAAGCGTATTGTGGTCTCCACCTATCAGGCCGTCTCCGGCAGCGGTACCTCTGCCATTGAGGAACTCCAGGCCCAGGTGAAGGCCTATGCCAACGACGACAAGATGCCGGTGGCTGTCTACCCGCATCAGATTGCCTTTAACTGCCTGCCCCATATCGATTCCTTCCTGGAAAACGGCTATACCAAGGAAGAGATGAAAATGGTTAATGAAACCAGAAAGATCTTCGAAGACGACACCATCGGCGTCACTGCCACCACGGTGCGGGTGCCGGTTGTCTACGGCCACTCCGAAGCGGTTAATGTGGAAACCAAGAGCAAGATCACCGCCCAGCAGGTAAAGGATCTCATGAAGACGGCTGAGGGCGTCACCCTTGTTGATAACCCCGCCAATAATGAATATCCCCTGGCCCTGGATTGTGTCGGCCGCTTTGATACCCTGGTGGGTCGTATTCGCGAGGATGAGTCCATCGCCAATGGTATCAACATGTGGATCGTCTCTGATAATATCCTGAAAGGAGCAGCCTTGAACGCCGTGCAGATCGCCGAGGTTCTTATCAGGGACCACATTTCCTGATCAACAATGCGGATCATCAGCGGCAGATCCGGGGGGCGTAAGCTGCATACCCCAAAGCAGAGCAAGGGCAGGGTCTCCCTGATAAGGCCTACTTCAGACAGGGCCAGGGAGGCCCTGTTTAATATTATCGGGGCGCAGGTGCAGGGCGCCAGGGTCCTCGACCTGTTCGCCGGCACCGGTGCCCTGGGCCTGGAGGCCTTGAGCCGGGGGGCGGAGCAGGTGGTTTTTGTCGATGATTCCCCCCTGGCCTGTGCCCTTATTGCTGAAAATTGCCGACTTTGCCAGGAAGAAAAGAAGAGCCTTATCCTGCGCCGCAATCTACGCAAGAGCCCGGCTTTTTTAAAAAAAATGATCAGTGCCGCCCCTTTTGATCTGATTTTCATGGACCCCCCTTACGGGCAGGGATTTATAGGTAATCTCCTCTTTTTTTTCGGCAAAGAAGCCGCGCTGCTCAGTGGGCATGGTCTGCTCATTGTGGAAGAGGTTCATGATGCAGACCTTCCCGAGGCAAGCCAGGGCCTTGTGCTGCAGGATTGCCGAATCTATGGCCAGACAGGTTTTTGGTTCTATCAGAAGGCTTAGGAGAATATGGCAGAAGAGAAGAGTTACGAACCCTTTGTGCAGGATAAGGTTTCACAAAAGATTGCTGTTTATCCCGGCACCTTTGACCCCATTACCATGGGGCATATCGATATTGTCAACAGGTCCCTGGAGATCTTTGACCAGGTTATCATCGTCATTGCCAACAATCCGGCCAAGGCAGCCCTCTTTGCCCTGGAGGAACGACTGCAGATGATTCGCGACTGTTTTCCCCTCACCGAGAAGAGGATAACTGTCTCTTATGTCGAGGGTCTTCTGGTGGATTATGCCTATAAAAGAGGCGCTACCGCCATTGTCCGCGGTCTGCGGGCGGTTTCTGATTTTGAGTATGAGTTTCAGCTCGCCCTCATGAACAGACGTCTTGAGAAAGAGGTGGAGACGGTTTTTCTGATGACCGGCCTGCGCTGGATCTATATCAGCTCCTCCATCATCAAGGATGTGGCCCGCCATGGCGGTGACATCAGCGGTCTGGTCCCAGACCATGTCTGTGAAAAACTTCGCCACAAATTCATGTCGTGAACGATGTCCTTATAGAAAAGCTGGTGGTGGGCGGCATGGGCCTTGGGCATCTTGACAGCGGCATGGTGGTGCTGGTTCCCCATGTCATCCCGGGGGAACGGGTCCGCGTTCAGACTGTGAAAGAGAAAAAGAGTTTTCAGCAGGCTCTGTTAAGGGAGGTCCTGCAGCCATCCCCTGATCGCCTCACACCTGCCTGTCCCTCCTTTGGCCCTTGTGGCGGCTGTCATTTTCAGCACATAGCCGGCCCCCGCCAGGACTTATTGAAAAAGGATATCTTTCACGAGGCCTTGAGCCGCAGCGGGCTTCTTTTTGCAAAGGAGAAGATCCGCTATCTCTCCTCACCCCTCAGACTTGGCTATCGCCAGCGCATTCGCCTCCATGTCCATGAGGGACAGCTCGGTTTTTTCCAACAGCAAAGCCACAGCCTGCTGAAGATCGAGCAATGTCTGCTGGCCCGGCCCGAGATCAATGCGCTGCTGGGGGAGCTGCTCTGCCATGAGCAGTGGTTAAAGGTGGCAGGCTTGGTGACTGAGGTGGAAATTCATGTCAATCCCCGCGATGGCAAGTGCGTGCTTATGACCCGCTTCAACCGCAAGCCGCGGCCCCGTGATCTGGCCTCTCTGCAGGGGCTTTTTTCTGACCTGCAAGGCCTCTCCTCCCTGCTGGTGCATACCCCTGACGGGGCCCTTTATGCCTCCTTCCCCGACCAACCCGCCCAGATAGGTTACCTGTTACATGTCGGTGAGGGCAGGCGTCTTGAGATCGCCCTGGAACCAGGCGGCTTTTGCCAGGTGAATGAGGGACAGAATCAGCAGATGGTGGATCAGCTCCTGGCCTGGCATCAGGATGAGCGGCCTGGCCGCGTACTTGATCTTTTCTGCGGGGTGGGTAATTTTTCTCTGCCCCTGGCTGCCGCCGGTTTTGTTGTCACCGGCATTGACCAGCAGCGCGCTGCCATTCGCTGTGCCCGCCAGAACTGTGAGAAAAACCAACTTGTTGCCACCTTCCGCCGTTGTGCCGCCCTGGAGGGGCTCACCGCCCTTGTCCATGAAGGCCAGACCTTTGACTCTCTCCTGCTTGACCCACCCCGGGCCGGCTTCAAGGAAGGCGCTCCCCGCTTAACCGCACTCCAGGCCTCAAAAATTATCTATATCTCCTGCGACCAGGCCACCCTCTTTCGAGATCTGCAGGAGATATGTGGGGGCGGCTACCAGATAGCAGCCATAACCCTGGTTGACCAATTTTGTCAGAGTCATCACCTGGAAGCCATGGTCCTCTTGACCAGGCAGCAGTGATCAGTGCGACCTCATTGCCGCAGCCAGCCTCTTTAAGATTATTTCCCGATTATTATCTGCCTGATTAAGGATGATGACCACGGCCGGGTCGTCTTGCCCCTGGCCCAGGTAGCCGGCATAGGAGTAGACGCCGGTCATGGTCCCGGATTTAAGCAGCCCCTCCTTATGGTGGGGCAGCAGGTAATGATAGGGCCTGAAATCCTCTAAAAAAACGAGCATGGCCGCGGCGCTGATCCGGTTGCCCCGGTTCAGGCCAGCCCCGTCCATAATGGCAATATCGTCCGGCGTCACCCCTTTTTTCTCGGCAAAAAGGGTCAGGGCCCGCCGCCCCTTAGACCAGGTAACAGGGGCTCCGAATTGGGCATGGCCCAGGGCCAGAAAGAGCTGGTTTGCCGTGAAATTATTGGAGTAGAGGAGCATGGCGGGCAGAAGTTCCAGCAGTGGCCTGGAAGCGTGGGTATACAAGAGACCGGCCTGACCCGGGACCTGGCCGATGGCCATTCTTCCCTGCATGGTTATGCCGTTTTGGGCAAAGATCGCCTGAAAAGTTTCCGCAGCCAGCCGTTGCGTCTGGCCGCTCTTTAAGGAGACATTGAGCCGGTGTGTCCCCGGGGCCAGCCCGGCCCCGAGCTCCTCCATGAGGGGAATGGTGGGGGTTTGCACTTCATTGGAATGGATGCTGCCATCTGCTGCTATCTTGATATTGACGGTGTTGAAATTGACTCCCAGGGCGGAAATAGGGGCGTCATAGGGATTGCTGGTGGTGGTCTCAGAGATGCTTTTTTCTTCCAGCGCATAGAGGCTGTCATCTATGTAGAGATGGCGGAAGACCCGTAGTCCCCTTTTCCGCAGTTCCTTGCTCATTTCGCTAATCACCTCTGAGGTCAGCAGGGGATCGCCTCCTCCCTTGATCCACAGATCCAATTCCGGGCTGAGGTGGAAAGAGGTGGAAAAGCGGTACCCTTCACCCAGGATCTCCAAGCTCGCCAGGGCTGTGATGATCTTAAAGATGGAGGCCGGGGTATAGAGCTGGTTTGGTCGCAGCTGGGTTATGATCTGGCCGCCAGGGCGGGCCGACAAATAGGAGCCATGCTCAAGCATGGCGGCCATTTTCTCCGCCCTGGCAGGGAGTGCCGGCAAGAGCAGGTGCAGGGTAAGGAAGAGGAAAAAAAATATTCTCATGAAGAGGTCGCTGAAAAAGGATGGTGTCCACAGGACACCATCCTTTTTTGGTTAAAGCAAAGAGGAAGGCATGCCCTCACACCTTGGGAAGATTTTTGATGGCACTGGCAATATCTTCCTCTGGGTACTCATAATTGTGGAGATCACCGGCATAGAACTTGTCATAACTGGCCAGGTCGAGCATACCATGGCCGGAAAAGTTGAAGAGAATGGTTTTGGGATCATTAAGGTCCTGGGTGGCCTCAATAATGGCAGCCCTGATGGCATGACAGGTCTCAGGGGCAGGGATAATCCCCTCGGTCTGGGCAAAAAGACGTCCCGCTTCAAAGCATTCAAGCTGGTGGACGGAAATGGGTTCAATCAGTTTCTCGCGAACCATGGCCGAAAGAATCGGCGACATGCCATGATAACGCAGACCACCGGCATGAATGCCTGCCGGGATAAAATCATGGCCCAGGGTGTACATGTAGAGCAGGGGGGTCTGCTTGGCCACATCGCCGAAATCATAGGCATAGGTGCCCCGGGTCAGGGTGGGGCAGGAGGCGGGTTCAACGCCCACAAAGCGGATATTTTTGCCGTTGAGGCGATCGGCAACAAAGGGAGACATGATGCCGGCCGCATTGGAGCCGCCGCCGCAACAGCCGATAACCACATCTGGATAGGCGCCGATTTTTTCCAGCTGCTTCTTGGCCTCCAGGCCAATGATGGATTGATGCAGGATGACATGGTTAAGCACGGAGCCCAGGCCGTATTTGGTGTCTTCTCGGCCCATGGCATCTTCAATGGCCTCACTGATGGCGATACCCAGGGAGCCCACCGTCTCAGGGTGCTCTTTGAGGATCTGCCGACCGATTGCCGTGTCCTTGCTGGGGCTGGCCACGATTTCGGCCCCATAGGTGTTCATCATGGATTTGCGGTAGGGTTTCTGGTCAAAAGAGACCCTCACCATGTACACCTTGCATTCCAGGCCGAATTTATGGGTGGCAAAGGCGAGTGCCGAACCCCACTGGCCGGCACCGGTCTCCGTGGACATTCTTTTTACCCCTTCCCTTTTGTTGTAATAGGCCTGGGGTACGGCACTGTTGGTCTTGTGGCTGCCTGAGGGGGAGACGCCCTCATTCTTAAAGTATATTTTGGCCTTGGTGCCCAGGGCCTTTTCCAGATTGTCGGCCCGGATCAGGGGGGAAGGCCGCCAGATACGATAGACCTCCTGAACCTCCTGAGGAATATCAATCCAGCGCTGATCACTCATTTCCTGTTCCAGCAGACCCATGGGGAAAATCTGGGCCAGCTTTTCCGGTCCCATGGGCTCTTTGGTGAAGGGATCAAGGGGAGGGGCAATGCCGTTTGGGATGTCGGGCATGACATTATACCATTGGGTCGGCATCTCGCTTTCTTCAAGAAGGATCTTTTTCATGGTTCTCTCCGGGAAAAATAAGTCGTAGGATCAAATAAAAATTATCAATTACCCTTGCCGGCGCCGCCCTCACCAGCCGGCTATCGCTAATATACTCATATTACAAGAATAAATATAAATCATTCACCACCCTGAGCAGGCACTGCCGGCGCTTTTCCTGGCGGCCTTGGGGAGCTGGCAGTCTACGGGGATGTCGGGTGGGCAGGTGAGGACTTTTGTTGTTCTGCAGAACAAAACAAGACCTGCGAGCAGCAGTCAAAAATGAGGCAAACTTACCCGGTTCTATTTTCTCTGTCAAAGCTAATAGCTGTGGATTTTCGGCAATCTTGAAGGGGCCAGCCGGCTTATTCCCGCGTTGACAAAGGAGCCCTGCTGTTTTATGGTGCACAGTTTGTAAAATAAACCATTTATCATCAGCATCTGGGCACCTACATCTATGGACACAATGATCAAAGAAAGCCTGGCCGGCTCCCTGGCGGCCCAGGAAAACTTCGTGGCTCAAAGCCGTGAGACCCTAGTGACTGCTGTAGAGTGGGTGGTTTCCTGTTTTGAGGGCGGCGGCAAGCTTCTCCTCTTTGGCAATGGCGGCAGTGCCGCTGACGCCCAGCATCTTGCCGCGGAATTTGTCAATCGCTTCCTTATTGACCGGCGGCCTCTGCCGGCCCTGGCCCTTACCACCGACACCTCTATTTTAACCAGTGTCGGCAATGATTTCTCCTATGATGACATCTTTGCCAAACAGATCAGGGCCCTGGGTAAGAAAGAGGATCTGGCCCTGGGGATCTCCACCAGCGGCAATTCGGCCAATGTCATTGCCGCCTTTGCCGAGGCCAAAAAAATTGGCATGAAAACCATGGCCCTGACCGGTTGCAATGGCGGCAAGATAAGGGGCAATGTCGATCTGCTCCTCAATGTTCCCTCCACCCACACCCCCCATATCCAGGAGACCCACCTCTGGATTGAACACATGATCTGTCAACTCACAGATGAAAAAATGTTTGGCAGCCTGGCATGACCTATCCAGAGCCCCTCAGCTTCACAGAGCTTAAGACCTATTCCGTTCACGACCGCTTCAGCAAGGTCACCGTGGATAATTTTGCCAGACCCCTGCCGCCGGGCGCCACCATAGGGGACTTTATCCGCCACCTCCCCCAGCAGTTTGCCGGCGTTGATTTTCCTGAACTTGTCGAGGCCCTGGCCCTGTGTCACCAGAGACAAAGGCCCATCATCTGCGGCATGGGGGCCCATGTCATCAAGGTGGGCCTTAATCCTATCATTATTGATCTCATGGAAAAAGGGGTGATCACTGCCCTTGCCTTGAACGGCGCCGGTATTATCCATGATACGGAAATAGCCATGCTCGGCCGCACCTCAGAGGATGTCGGCCAGGTCCTGGGGGCAGGGGCTTTTGGCGCGGCCAGGGAAACCGGTGAAGTGGTCAATGGTGCCATCAGCCAAGGGGCCAGGAACAATCTCGGCCTGGGGCAGGCCATGGGCCAATACCTTGTTGAGAAGGAGTTTCCCTTTAACGATATGAGCCTGCTGGCCTCGGCCCATCGTCTAGGGGTGCCGGTAACCGTGCATGTGGCCCTGGGTACGGATATTGTCCATATCCATCCCTCGGCATCAGGTGCCGATATCGGCCAGACCAGCCATCATGATTTCAAGATATTCTGTCGCCTGGTCTCCGACCTGGAGGGGGGGGCATACCTCAATATAGGTTCAGCCGTCCTCTTGCCGGAGGTATTTCTTAAGGCCCTCACCGTGACTCGTAATCTGGGCTTTACGGTGAATACGTTCACCACGGCAAATTTTGATTTTATTCGACATTACCGGACCATGACCAATGTGGTAAACAGACCCACAGCCAGCGGGGGCAGGGGCTATAATTTCATCGGTCACCATGAACTCATGATTCCGCTATTGGCAGCGGCACTTCTTGATGCCCTGAGCCAGCAAGCGCAAAAAGAGATGTAGTCCCGCATCCCCTTATTACTCATAAAAAGATAATCAATATATCATCGTGACAACTAAAACCGTAAAAAAAGGAAAGGCATATCTTGTCGGGGCCGGGCCAGGCGATCCGGGTCTTATCACCGTGCGCGGCCGGGAAATCCTGCAAAAAGCTGAGGTCATTATCTATGACTATCTGGCTGGGAAAAAACTTCTCGACTATGTGCCCGTGGATGCCGAATTTATCTATGCCGGCAAGAAAGGGGGGGTAAAGCACACTCATACCCAGGAAGAGATTAACCAGATGCTGGTGGATCGTGTTCGTTCCGGCAAACGGGTGGTTCGTCTCAAGGGGGGGGACCCTTTTATTTTCGGCCGCGGCGGAGAAGAGCTCGAAGAGCTGGTCAAGGCGGGTCTTGCCTTTGAGGCTGTGCCTGGTGTCACCTCCGCATCCGCCGCCGCCACCTTTGCCGGGGTGCCTATTACCCATAG
Organism: Desulfobulbaceae bacterium; assembly: GCA_024637145.1. Taxonomy (GTDB): domain Bacteria; phylum Desulfobacterota; class Desulfobulbia; order Desulfobulbales; family SURF-16; genus BM506. Next base: position 66,788 of record JAGXFQ010000015.1, on the reverse strand, counting down.
GAATTGCACTTCATCCGTGGCCTTTATCACCGGTCATGAGGACCCCAACAGGGCAGAGAGCCGCATAGCCTGGGATAAGATTTCCACCGGGGTCGGCACCCTGGTCTTTTATATGGGTATCAAGAATCTCCCCTCCATCACGGCCAATCTCATCAAGCATGGCCGTGATCCCCAGACCCCGGTGGCTGTGGTCCGCTGGGCCTCCATGCCTTACCAACAATCTGTGGTGGGTACTCTGGAAAATATTGCGGAGCGGGTGCTGGAGCAGGGCATTAAACCGCCGGCCCTGACCATTGTGGGTGACGTTGTCAAATACCGTGACTCCCTGAACTGGTATGAGGCCCGTCCCCTTTTCGGCAAACGAATTGTGGTGACCAGGACCAGAGAACAGGCCAGCGAGCTTGTTGCCCTCCTTACCGAAAACGGCGCTTCCTGTCTTGAGCATGCCACTATTGCCATACTGCCTCCTGATTCTTGGCAGGAGGCAGACACGGCCATCGAGCATCTTGCTGATTTTGACTGGGTTGTTTTCACCTCCATTAATGCCATCCACTCTTTTTTTCAGCGTCTGCTTGCCAAAGGAGTGGATGCCCGCCAAATGCATGGCTGCCGGATTGCGGCCGTGGGCCGGGTGACGGCTGATGCTCTGTGGCATTATGGCTTAAAGGCCGATCTGCTGCCCGAGAAATTCACCGGCGAAGGTCTTGTTGAGGCCTTGCTGGCCCAGGGGGTATCCGCCCAGAAGATCTTGATCCCCCGCGCCCTGGAGGCCAGGAATGTTCTTGAGAAAGGGTTGGCCGCCGGCGGCGCCCAGGTGACCATCGCCCCTGTGTACCAGAATTTAGTGCCTCTTGCTGAGGGCAGGGAGCTGCGGGAAGAAATTGAGACCGGCACTATTGATATGGTGACCTTTACCAGTTCCTCCACCGTCCATAATTTTGTGACCATGCTCGCCTGTGGAGACAATAAGGAGCTGGCGGCCCTGCTGGCCGGGGTGAAGATTGCCGTGATCGGGCCCATCACCGCTCAGACGGTGGCGGAATATGGTCTTTGTGTTGATGTGCAACCCGCCACCTATACCATTGCCGCCATGGTTGAGGCCATTGTGGATCATGCCGCCCAGGGCTGAATCAGGGGCAGGGTGTCAAAAGCCATAAAAAAGGCCTTCTGCTTTGCAAAGCAGAAGGCCTTTTTTATGGTACGGCGTAGGGCCGGAGAATCTTAGAGGAAGGAATCTTCTTCCGTGGTGGCTTTCCGGGAATCCTCTTCTGCGCTGCTGGTTGCAGGCTCTTCCTGGGCGGGCAGAGGCTCGCTGATGATTTCTTCGCTCCCTTCAACTTCCTCAACCGCTTCTTCCTCCTCCCCATCAAAGGCCTTCTCGCCAGGGGACACAACCACAGCATCTTCTGTAGTCGGCTCAGGAGCTGCTTCTGGTGCCCTGGATTCCACTTCCGGTGCAGCAGGGGGCATCTCTTCACCTGCAGGCTCTTCAGGAACAGGTAGCGTCTCGTTGGTGGTCTCTTCTGGCTGGGCAACTTCTGAGGTCGGCTCAGGAGCTGTTGCTGGTGCCAGGAATTCCACCTCCGGAGCAGCAGGAGCCTCTTCGGCTGCAGGTATTTCTGTTTCCCCAGCATCTTCCTGATGGAGCATCTCGTCGATGAGCTGATCCACAGGGGGGAGAATGAAATCCTCGCGCAGAAAGTCTGACTTTAAGATTTCCTGCTCCACGATGACGTAGTCAGTGACAATGGTGGAGATGACCGCCATCACCCGCCTATTTTTCATGCGGCCTTCTTCAGTGGAATTATCAGCAATAGGTTGGCTCTCACCCATGCCGCGGGTCTTGAGGCGGGAAGGGTCTATGGCGAAATTGTTCACCAGATAATTCTTGACGGTGGCTGCCCGCTTACTGGAAAGTTGCTGGTTATACTCCTCAGATCCCAGAGAGCAGGTATGCCCTTCCAGGAGGGCCTCTGTTTCAGGATAGCGGGTCATGAAATCAGCAACCTTTTTGAGTTCATCCTCGTAACCGGGCTGGAGTGTGGCCTTGTTGAGGTCAAATTCAATATGGAGTTCAATGGTGACCACCTTGTCATGGGGAAGCTGACGCTCAAGGATGATAATACTGTCATCCAGCACTTCCAGCTCCTCCATCGGTTCTTCTTCAATGATTTCCGGAACTTCAATAGGGGCAGGCACGACTGTAACGGCAACCGGTTCCGGCTGCACTTCCGGCACAACTGCCACAGCAGGCATACGCCGCTTGGCAAAGAAGACATTCTCTACATAATCGGTGAGTTCGGTTGGTGAGTCCACGGCGTCATATTGGGCCAGAAAACCACAGCCACCTATTTTGGCAATGGTGCTCATGTTCTTGGCGCCTTGCGGATCATTGCCGATGAGAATGGGATAGTAACAGACAGAGCCGCCGAATTTCTTTTTCAGATAGGCAGATTCGTAAAGAGCGGATTTTGGTATGTTGACACCGTCACTAAGAAGGATAACGGCATGGGAGCCGCTCAGTTTTTGGAGATCCCGGCTGCCAGAGATAAAGGTGAGGCCAAGGGGGTCAAATTCACTGATCCCCAAGGTCTTGGTGGCGGTGATTGGCGTGAAATCTTTGGCCTCAATATGGTGCAGGCCGAAGATGGTGGAGAACTCTTCCTCATATTTCTCAGCATCAGGACCAAAGACGCGGAGCATTCTGGAGTGGGGGATATTGGGTATGGTATTGCCTATATTGTGCAGAAAATTCTGGGCTCGTTTTTCTCTGTGGCGTGGGGAGCGCCAACCAGATTCTCTCTGACCATCAATGATGATCATCAGATTGTCTGTTTTTTGAAGGTAAGTACCTGTTTTTAAACGGTTGGTTAATTCAGCCGAGGTATAGGCAGGGGGGGGGGTGGAACCGAAGGCGGTACTGTTGCCGCCAACCAGAAACAGCACCATCAGCAGGGGAGTCACAATTGTCAGAAATCGTGATTTCATAAACTTACCTCTTTATGTTGAGAGTTGCCATAGATCGAATAAGGGTGAAGAGTGTATCGGCTCATACCTCTCGTATATTGATTTTATCGGTCATAGTGTATTATAAATATCTAAAATATCAAAACTTTTATCTTTTGAATTTCCCTGTTATTCAGGGTTTTTCGGGACCTGAAAACAAAAAAAGAGCAAGGCACAACCCGTGGGGGCTATATGGATAGCTCCATACTAATGTCAGATGCGGGAGCAGAATGGGTGAGGGCACCGATGGAGATGATATCCACGCCAGTGCCGGCAATTTCGCGGATATTTTCGAGAGTTACGCCGCCTGAGGCCTCAATCAGGGCCTTGCCGTTAATGAGCTGCACCGCTTCTTTCATGGCCGCGGCAGACATATTGTCCAGCATAATGATATCAACACGGGCGGCAAGACACTCTTTAACCTGGGCAAGGTTTGCGGTTTCCACTTCGATCTTCAGGGTGTGGGGGGCCTGCTGCCGCACTCGTTTTACCGCGGCGGCGATGGAGCCGCAGGCGGCAATATGATTGTCCTTGATCATCACCCCGTCAGCGAGAGTAAAACGATGATTATGGCCGCCGCCGACGCGAACAGCATATTTTTCCAGAACGCGCAGGCCAGGGGTGGTTTTACGAGTATCCGTAATCCGGGCCGGCAACCCTTCAATTCTTTTCACAAAGGCCTGGGTTAAGGTGGCAATGCCACAGAGGCGCTGGACAAGATTCAGGGCCACCCGCTCTGCCTGCAGAAGCTCCAGTACCGGGCCATGGCAGGAAAAGACCTCTTGGCCCGGCTGGACAAGAGAGCCGTCAGCAAGGGCCCTATAGCGCAGATCAGCAAGGCGGCAGCGGAACACCTCAGCAGCAATGGCCATTCCCGCACAGACAAAGGAACTTTTTGCCTTAAAGGTCGCCTGGCCCATAAGATCAGGTGAAAAAATGGCCTGGGAGGTCACATCGCCGGTAGAGAGATCTTCTCGGAGAAAATGAGAGATATCCTTTTGTAAGGAGAGAAGGTCCATGGCAGCCTGTTTTTTTCTATGGTAAGGAGAGGTGAGCCGGGGACAGCGGCCTCCAGATATTTAATCTGATTGATTTTAAGTACAATGCCTCTCTCCTGCTTGTCAAGGGCAAACACCGCGATCTATAAGGGATTATTGAGAATGATGGCGGCTTAATCTCTCAGGGCAAAGACTCTGCACCTTTTTTGAAAACCTCAAACGTGTCCCTATCCTTATGCTTGATTGCCATTGCCACCTGCTTGACACCGGGGTACCGGCGGCTGTTTTTTTTGATTCCCTCTCCGGCTGTCATGTCACCAAGCTCTATTGCAATACCACCGGTGCCAGCCAATGGTCAGCACTGACTGCCGCGGCCGCCCATTATCCGCAGATCATCCCTTTTTACGGTATTCATCCTTGGCATATCAGGCCGGCCATGGCAGCTGCTGACCTGCAACTGCTTGCCGCTCTTCTTGAGGATGACCATTGTTTTTGTGGAGAAATCGGCCTTGACCGTCTTTGTGCCACAGATTTCTCCCTCCAGGAAGAGCTCTTTATCAGACAACTTGATATCGCCATGGGCACCAAGAGTTTTGTGGCCATTCATTGCGTCAAGGCCTGGGGCAGGGTGCTGGAGATTCTGGCGTCCTATCAGGGAAAAATTAACTTTATGATTCATGGCTTTCATGGTTCAAGGGAGGTTATGGAAAGGCTGGTGGCCATGGGGGGGATGATTTCCTTCTCGAACCGGGTTACCCAGCCCTCCCGGCAGCGGCTGCAGGATGTCTTACGAGTCACCCCTCTGGAAAATCTCCTGCTTGAGACGGATTTTCCCGTGCACAAGGGGGATAAGGGGGATAAGGGGCCGGGCTTGAAGAAATATTGTCAGATTATTACTCCCCTTTACCTATTTGTATCCCGCCTGCGCCATGTACCCCTGGCAGAGCTGGTACAGATTATTGACAGAAATGGATCGCTTTCTACGTATTGAAAAACTCTTAGGCCATGACAAGACCGCCTGGCTGCAGGCCAGGTCGGTAACCATTGTCGGGGTCGGTGCGGTGGGGGGCTACGCCCTGGAGGGACTGGCCCGGGCCGGAATCGGCCGGATAAGGCTGGTGGATTTTGATGTGGTGGGCATCTCCAATATCAACCGGCAACTGCATGCCCTTGATTCCACCCAGGGCATGCTCAAGGTAGAGGCGGCAAAAAAAAGGGTGCTGGACATAAACCCCCGCTGTGAAGTGGAGGCGCTCCCCCTTTTTGCCAATCAGGATACCATCCCTGAAATCCTGAGGCCCAGACCGGACCTGCTCATTGATGCCATTGATTCTTTAAGTTCCAAGATCGCTCTCCTGGCCAGCGCCTACAGGCAGAATATCCCCCTTGTCTCCTCAATGGGGGCGGCCCTGCGCACGGATCCCACCAAGATCGTCGTCGATGATCTACTCAAGACAAAAAAATGCCCCTTGGCCAGAAGATTGCGCAAGAAACTGCGCCAAAACGGGGTGGGTGCAGGCATAACCTGTGTCTATTCCACCGAAGAAATAGATTTTGATTATGGAGAACCGGAAGAATATGCCCAGAGAGGGCCTTCTCCTCATCATCAGGGCCGGCCCCGGCGCTTGCTGGGAAGTCTGCCCACCCTCACCGGCATTTTCGGTCTTATTGTCGCCAATACCGCCCTCTATACCCTGTTGGCCGGCTATGAAGGTCCGGGGTCCCCTGGCTCCCTGTCAGCCCAGTTGGAACCAGAGGAGATAGAGGCCGGCAATCAGTAAAAAGGGGCCGTTGATGAAATAAAAGAGATAGACCAGGGGATATCGTTGCCCCATATATTCCTTTAATTGTGAGCGTTTTACCACCCCGGGAACCCAGAACAATATGGTGATCAGGCCACCTGCTAAAATGAGGAAAAGGGCAAGGAGCGTAAGGGCCATATTTTTACCTGCACTTTGGCGTGCGTTTCATTAAAAGGGAAAGTGCCTCAGGCTTTTCTAAGGCATACGGGTTGATCAGGGGGTTGCTGCTTGCTGTCCCTACTCCTGTTGTTCCGGAACCATCCAGTCAAAGGGCAGGGTAATGGTGTCAAGGATCCAGGCCCGTGTTGCCTCGCCGATAGCAGAGGGGGAAATGAAGTTTATGTCTGGATCATTGAGAGGTCCGGTGACCTTCACGGGTACGGAAATAATCCTGCCTTCTTTGCCACCCAGAACACGGCCCACCAGGGGCACCTTGGTTACCAGGCCCGTGATGGTGGAAAAGGGGACCACAAATAAGGTGAGATCATACTCCATGGTGGTGAGATTGATCTCCCCGGTGGCAATGATATTCACCCCATCACCATCAATAAAGGCCTTTTCGATGGTGAAAATATTATCACAGATATTCCCCGAAATCTCCAAGGCGTTATAATAAAAGCCCTCCGTCCAGATTGCCCCGGACAGGCCGGTAATATTGATGAGACTCAAGGTCTTGGCCAGGGCGACAAACCTCTTTATCTTCCCTTTCTGAGAAGAGATGAGGAGGCCTCCCCCTTTACAGAGCGTGGTGTCAGAATAGATGCGACCGGAGATGTGGAGTGGACCTTCAATAAAGCGGTCAAAATTAAAACAGGAAAGGAAATCCTCGAAGTTGAGGGCGGTGTCGGCCGGAGTTGACAGGAAAAGTTCCTTGCTCGTTTCCTTAGGCCCCTGCCAGCTGAGCTGGCCGTTAACCTCAACATCACAGACCTTGCTTTGTTGCAGGTGCAGGGCCGATGCGGTTTTGCTGAAATGATAGCTCCCTTTCAGGGGTGTAAACGGCAGCTGGTAGGGATAGAGGGGCTCACCGATTTTTTGCGGAGTGCCAAAGGGGACAATGAAGCGGTCGCAATCAAAATTGAGGAGGGCCGAAATTTCGTACCCTGACCATATACCCTCTTCTTTTTTGTCATCCTGGATCGTAGAGAGAAAATGATCAAGATTTTTTTGAAATTGTTCAATATTTGTGGTGGTGAGTGAGGGGGGCGCCGTCAGGTCGAGTTCAAAATGACCGGCGCCGGGTTGGGAGGAAAAGGACCCTCTGGCGGTGAGAGACTCCTGGTTGAAATCAGCTTGCAGCTCTTTGATCTGCAAAAGAGGGCCCTCACCCACAAGATCAAGGGTGGGGATGGTGAAAAGGGTTTTATCCCTGCTCCAGGGCCATTGGATATTGCGGCCTTGCAGGGTGCCGTTGAAATCAAGATCGACCTTTGCTGTTTTCCCCTCCTGTTTTTTGAGGAGCTTGAAATCACCGCTTAGGGTATCGAAGCTCAGGCTGCCGGCATCAACCAGGGCCTGGAGGGAGGTGCCGGAGATATTTCCCTGAAAGGCGGCGCTCAATGTCTCGTTTTCCTCCTGCCATTGCAGAGCAAGAGAGGCCTTGTCCGCCTGGTTTTTCACCTGGAAGGTGGTGGAGAAGAGATCTGCCTGCTCCTTGATCTCCAGCTCCAGAGAGGTTGTGTCGTCGGCAGAGAAGAGCTTGCCGGTCAGGTTGAAAAGTTCGTCATCCCAGCGGATATGCATGGTCTCCACACGGTAGGGCAGGCGGGGAATAAAAAGGTCTGGCAAAATATCCTTGCTGGTGAGCCAGTTGAAATGTTCTTCGGCGAACAGGCCGTTTGTCTGGAGATTTACGGCCCACTTCTGCCAATGGTCATGAACAAGGTTGCCACTCAAATGAATTTTATGGCCGAACAAGGAGCCTGAGCTGGCTGCAATCGTGATCTCCTGGTGGCCAATGGTGCCGTGCCCCTTTTCAACCGCAATCTCTGTGGGCAGGGCAGGAGTCGAAAAGAGGAGATCTTTTACCTTGGTATCAAAGCTGTATCTATACTCTGTTGGCCTGAAAAAAGGTCCGCTCAAGGTTCCTGTTACCTCCACACTGCCTTGGATAGAGTCGACAAGGCCTGTAACGGCCTCAGTCAAAAGGGGGTAGTGTCGTACCTCTCCCCACAGGGTATTGGCGTCCAGAAAGAGACGGAGTGAGTCGATGGAAAGGGGGATGGTCTGGTCATCCCAGGCAGCGTGGCCACTGGTTTCCCGGATGGTATGCGCCGCCATGTGGGCCTTGATATTCTTCCAGGTGACAGAGGTGTCGCTTACCCGCAGATCCCCTGATTCCAGGCGCAGGGGCCAAGGCAGCCGCTCATAGCGCACTTCAGCATCCTCATATTTGTCCACAGCAACCAGGACATGGAAATCCCGAAGATCGTCACCGATACGGAGATGAGCGCTGGCGCGGCCGCTGCCCTGTATCCTCTCCAGCTCAGCAACCACCTCCTGGTGATCAATGACGGTACGAAGAACTGCCGGCAATTCCTGGAGGTTGGCATTAATATCCACATCAACCTCCAGGCCGTGTTTGTCAGGGGCCAGGCCGACCAGAAAGGCGCCCTGGGTTCCCTTGGCATCACCCACCCAGGTGGTGATATCCCTGCCCGTAAGAACGCCATCTTTAATAAGAATAGGCCCCTGGGCATTTTTCAGATCAAGGGGAATAGCGGCCAGATGAATGTCGGCAGCCGCGATGTCCACGGCAATGGTCATGGCGCGGATATCGGCAAAGGCGGGCACCGGGGCATCAAAAAAATAAGAGGCACTGTTGACCTGAGCCCGCTGCACAATATCGCCTACCAGTCTGGCCACGGAACTGTCGCCCAAGAGGCTGAGGACCGGTTGGCGCACCGCGGTCAAGTCCACATCTTGGGCCTGGAGATCAATTTTTATATGGGCCTCCTCTTGGGCCGCCGGCACATAACGAGCAATCTCGCCACTTATCTGCAGCCGGGGTTGGAGAAAAACAAGATCATTGATCAGCAGGGAAAAGCGGTTTGCGGAGTCCAGCTGCAGTTGCAGATCTCCCTTGCCGAGCCTGAAATCCTCTGTGGCGCCAAGACGGGTCAGGGAAAAATCAGGGATTTCTCCCTGCAGGTTGAGATGCGTCCCGGCACCCTTTTTCTTCAAGAGGAAGGAGAAGGTGGAGGGGTCAGCAAGGGGGGAGACAAGGGTTGCTGAGGGTTGAGCCGCTATTTTCTGGAGATCAAGTTCTCTCACCTCTCCCTGCAGGGTGCCCTCACCTTTTTCTCCGAATTCACCGGTGAACTCCAGATGCTCGGCAAAACTGGCATCACTCTGCCAGGAAAAAGTGGTTCTGCTGCCATGGACGGCAAGGCTTGCCGAAATGTTGCCAAGGGAGACCTGCTGGGTGTTGCCAAGACCATTCTGCTGCCCAGGCAGGCGCAGGGTGCCGTTTTGAATCTGCAGCTTCACCTCAGGCAGGTCCAGGGAGAGTGCCTCAACTCCCAGGGCCATGGCCTGGAATCTGTGCAGCTGAAAGAGGGGATCAAGGAGCTGCAGGTGGCCTAAAGAGGAAAAACCAAAAGGCAGCTTCCAGGAGGGATAGAAAATGGCCTGGGGGCTGGTGGCGCTGAAATCTTCATGACGCACCACAAGCTGCGTCATCTTGAGGTGGGGGAGGGGCAGCCAAGTGAAGGTTATCTCTTTGACCTCGGCATTAACCAGATAAACACTGTTTAGGCGCCTCAATATCTGCTCTTGCACCTTTTGATTTTCGATCAAAAAGGGGGCGCTGATGATCAGCCCGGCCACCACCAGGAAAAAAAAGGCTGTAATGAAAAAGAAGATCTTTTTCATTGCCAGGGTGCAGCAGCCAAAGAGAGAGCTAAAGAGAAAAGAGTCATCTGTAACCTATTCCACAGAGGTGAGCATGCGGTCAATGGTGGCCAGCCCGCCTTGCCAGAAGAGGGGATCATTGAGATCCACCCCAAAGGGTTCAACCAGGTCATAGGGGGAAAGGGTGCCCCCTGCAGCCAGCAAGGCCTCATATTTGGCCACAAAATGTGGATCACCGGTTTGGTAGAGGTTGTAGAGGGCAAGGACCAGAAGTTCGCCAAAAGCATAAGAGTAAACATAGCCGGGCGTGTGGAGAAAATGGGGGATATAGGACCACCAGAGGGCATAGTTTTCAGTGAGGGTGACGGCATCGCCAAACATCTCTTCCTGGGTTGCCCGCCACTCTTTACTGAACAATTCCCAGGAAAGCTCCCCCTGCTCACGGCGGCTGGAGTGGATCCGCTCTTCAAAGCGATTCATGGCTATTTGCCTGAAAACAGTGGCAAAAATGGATTCCAGTTTCTGGCAGACAAAAGCCTGGCGCTCTTCAGCGGACTCCAGAAGCTCGAGTTGGCTGTGGAAGACAAGGAGCTCGGCAAAGACAGAGGCGGTTTCCGCCAGGACCAGCGGGGTGTCGCTGTTATAATAGCCCTTTTCAGCCGCCAGATATTGATGAACGCCGTGGCCGAGTTCATGGGCCACGGTGGAGACGTCGCGGACATTGCCCATGTAGTTGACCAGCACGTAGGGATGTATACCGGGCACGCAGGGGTGGGCAAAGGCGCCGCTCTGTTTACCGGCCATCACAGGGGCATGTATCCAGCCGCGATCAAAAAAGAAAGAGGCGATCTCCGCCATCTTCGGTGAAAAAGCGCGAAAGGCCGTTAAGACCATCTCCTGACATTGCGGCCAGTTCACCTTTTTATCCGGCAAATGGGGCAGGGGGGCGTAGCGGTCATAATCAAAGAGGGTATCGAGACCCAGCACCTTTTTCTTCAGGCAGTAGTAGCGCTGCACAATATCATAGCGCTGGGTTACCGCGGTAACCAGGACTGAAACCGTAGCATCGCTCAGCTCATTGGCCAGATTCATGGAACTCACCCAGGAGGGATAGTGGCGCAGCCGATCGGTAATCATCTTGTCGGCAAGGATGGTATTGAAAATATGGGTGATGATATGGAGTTGCGACCTGAGTCCGGCGCTCATTTCTTCAGCCGCCTGGATCCGGACTTGGCGCTCAGGGGAATAGAGGTCAGAGAGCACCTCCTCTTCACTGCGCTGCCGGCTTCCGAAGGTGAGATGGCCAAAGACCTTGTCAAAGAGATCTGTCCAGCTTGAGGAACCCACCGGCGCTTTCTCCAAGAGCAGCTCTTCCTCGGCACTGCCAAGGAGATGATCCGCATAACGGCGGATGGTGGTGAGATAATGGCGATAATGAGTGAGGTGGGCATCCTGCAGGAGAGGATCAGCCACTTTCTTCTCGGTTTTTGCCCATTCCAGATCAAAGAAAACGATCTCTTTGCCCATCCGGCTCGCTAATTCTCGGACTTCCTGCAGGAAGGCACCGGCCTCAGCGTTTTTCACCTGGGTGCTGAAATTCAAGAAGGCGTAAGTGGATATTTTGCCAAGAAGAAGAGAGAGATTTTCAAGCCTTTTCACCAACACGGCAAGTTCCCGGGCCGTGAGATCCCCGACCTTGTCTCGATACGTGCCGGCAATGGCCTCAGCCTCTTGCTGGCAGCGCTTGCTATCCTTTCTGAGGGCGGGGTCAAGAAGACCTGTGTAGAGGTGATCAAGGCGCCAGATAACATCTGAGGTGTGCAGTTCGTTGTTTAATTGTATGGACATAGGGGTAAGGAGGGCTGAAGTTGACGGGGAAAAAGAAATTATACCGCACCGGCTGGTGAATTACAATCCATGAGCCGGCGGCAACAAAAAATCTTGCGTCAAAGAATAGAACAATATAGTTTGTAATCGAAATTTCAGGGGAAGAGAGGTCTTCTTTCTGTGAGTTTTTTAGATTTTTCTTAAAAAATCGATCTCTTATAATCTTTGTTTCTGCACGCTCTATGGAAAGAACATATTGTGGTAATTTCTCCCCTGCTGCGCACTCTCTCTCCTTGCCGCCCTTTCAGGGGCAGGGCCAGAGCTGGGCAACAGCCCCTCTTTTTTTCGCATCTCCTTTATTGTTCCCGTTCCACCACCCAGGCGTAATACAAGTTTAATCTCCGCAGGTATCTCATGACATCTTCCCCACCAGTATATGATGAAGGCAAGGTAAAAACACTGAGCTCTCTCGAGCATATCAGGCTGCGTCCAGGCATGTATATCGGCCGCCTGGGGAACGGCTCTCATCCTGATGATGGCATCTATATCCTCCTCAAGGAGATCATCGATAACGGCGTTGATGAATTCATCATGGGGGCCGGCAAGAAGATTGAACTTACCCTCAATGATTCGGGATCAGTGACCATTCGCGACTATGGTCGCGGTATTCCCCTGGGTAAAATTGTGGAATGTGTGTCCGTGATCAATACCGGCGCCAAATATAACAGTGATGTCTTCCAGTTTTCCGTTGGTCTCAACGGGGTGGGCACCAAGGCGGTGAATGCCCTCTCCGCCACCTTCACCGTAACGGCCTACCGCGAAGGCAAATTTGCCTCTGCCACCTTTGCCAACGGCACCCTGGTTACCCAGGATCAGGGAGAAAGCAGCGCAAAAAACGGCACCCTGGTGGAGTTTTTTCCTGATCCCAATATCTTCAAAGAATATAGCTATAACGTCGATTTTATAAAAAAGAGATTGTGGCGCTATGCCTATCTCAATGCAGGACTAAAACTTTTTTTTGCAGATGAAATCTTTTACTCGGAAAACGGCCTTCTTGACCTGTTGGCCAATGAGATCGACGACAGTCAGCTCTATGAGCCTCTCCATTATCGAGACGACACCCTGGAACTCACCTTTACCCATATAAACGGCTATGGTGAGTCTTATTTTTCCTTTGTCAACGGGACCTACACCAATGAGGGGGGCACCCATCTTTCCGCTTATCGGGAGGGGATCTTAAAGGGTTTCAATGAATTCACCGGCAAGAAATTCAACGGTAATGATGTCCGAGAGGGCATTGTCGGCACCATTGCCGTCAAGGTGGTGGACCCCATCTTTGAGTCACAGACCAAAAACAAACTGGGGAACACCGACATCCGGGCTGATATCATCAACCGGGTCCGGCAGTTTGTCTGTGATTCCCTTTATAAAGATGCCACCATGGCAGAGGTCATGGTCCACAAGATCCAGCAGAATGCCCGGATCCGCAAGGAGCTGCAGAATGTCCGCCTGGAGGCCAAGGCCAAGGCCAAAAAGGTAACCTATCGCATTCCGCAGTTGAAAGATTGCAAGTACCACCCCTCCAAGGCCACTCCTTCTCCACCCGGCCGGGAGAATATGGTCTTTATCACGGAGGGGCAATCCGCCTCCGGCTCCATCGTCAGTGCCCGGGATCCCATGCGGCAGGCCGTTTTTTCCATGAAGGGCAAGCCCATGAACGTCTATGGCCAGCGCCTTGATCTCCTGTATAAAAACGATGAGATGTACAATATGATGCAGGCCCTCAATATAGAGGAGTCTGTGGGCCACCTTCGTTTTGACAAGGTGATCATGGCCACGGACGCCGATGTGGACGGCCTCCATATCAGGAACCTTCTTCTCACCTTTTTTCTCCATTATTTTGAGCCCCTGGTGAAGCTTGGTCATGTCTATATCCTGGAGACCCCCCTCTTCAGGGCCCGAACCAAGCAGGAAACGGTCTATTGTTACTCGGACGATGAAAAGGTGAAGGCGGTCACCCGGCTGGCCGGTCGCTCCACGGTGAAGAAGCAGGTGGAGATTACCCGCTTCAAGGGCCTGGGGGAAATTTCCCCCCCGGAATTCAAGCAGTTTATCGGTGATGATATCCGCCTGCAGCAGGTCAATATCGACACCCTTTCAGAGGTGCCCAAACTCCTTTCTTTTTACATGGGCAAGAACACCCCTGAGCGCAAAGAATATATCATGAGAAGTCTGGTTTGACAGACGAGGTCCTCCATGCATCATCTTGAAGATTACGGCGGTTTGCATCAGCTCTTTGATAGAAATTTTCTTGATTACACCTCCTATGTCATCAAGGAACGGGCCATTCCGGATGTGAGTGACGGTCTCAAACCGGTGCAGCGCCGCATCATGCAGACCCTGAACAACATGGATGACGGCCGCTTCAACAAGGTCGCCAATGTGGTAGGCGATTGCATGAAGCTCCATCCCCATGGGGATCAATCCATTTATGCCGCCCTCGTCAATCTGGCCAACAAGGGCTATCTTCTTGATCGGCAGGGGAATTTTGGCAATATCTACACCGGTGACGGTGCTTCTGCGGCCCGCTATATTGAATGCCGCCTCTCCCCCTTAGCCAGAGAGACCCTCTTTAATAAAGACCTCACCGCCTTCACCGATTCTTATGACGGCCGCATGCTGGAGCCGGTCTCCCTGCCCAGCAAGATTCCCCTACTGCTCCTCCAGGGGGCCGAAGGTATTGCCGTGGGTATGGCAACCAAGATTATGCCCCATAATTTTGTCGAGGTGCTGGAGGCGCAAAAGAATATCCTGAGGGACAAGGAGATCCAGCTTTTCCCTGATTTTCAGCAGGGCGGCATGCTCGATGTCTCCGCCTATGAGGACGGCAATGGTCGTTTAAAATGCCGGGCCTGCATCCAGGAAAAGGATGAAAAAACCATTATCATCACCGAGATCCCCTATTCGACAACCACCCTCTCTATTATGGAGAGTGTGGAGAAGGCGGCCAAGCAGGGCAAGATCAAGATCCACTCCATTAATGATTATACGGCGGAAGAGGTGGAGATAGAGATAAAGCTGCCCCGCGGCATCTATGCCGAAGATACGATCAGGGCCCTCTATGCCTTCACCGATTGCGAGGTCCCTATCAGCCCCAATCTCACGGTTATCAGAAATGATAATCCGGTCAATATCAGTGTCAGCGCGGTCCTGCACGACAACACCCGCAAGCTGGTCTCTGACCTGGAAAAGGAACTGCTTATTGATCTTGATCGTCTCCAGGAAAGGCTGCAGGCCTCCCTTCTGGAGCAGATTTTTATTGAGGAACGCCTGTATAAGAAGATTGAAGAGTGTGATTCCTATCAACTGGTGGTGGAAACCGTTGACGCCTCCCTGAAACCCTTTCGGGACAGGCTCCTGCGCGATGTGACCCTTGAGGATATCGAACGGCTCCTGGAGATTCGGATTAAACGGATATCCCGTTACGATATCGCCAAAAAACAAAAAGAAATCAATATTACCCTCAAAAAAATCAAGGCAGTCAAAAAGCATCTTGAGGACATGGTGCTTTATACCATCAATTATATTGACGGCCTGCTGAAAAAATATGGTCCCGACTATGCCCGGCGCACCCAGCTTGCCACCTTCTCTGAGGTGGAGGCCCGCCAGGTGGCCCTTTCCAACCTCACCGTGGGCTATCAGGAGGAGAGTGGGTTTCTCGGCCATCAGGTCAAGGGGGACCAGGGATTTTCCTTCCCCTGTTCCGAGTATGACAAGGTTATGCTGATCTTTAAAAACGGCGGCTATAAAATCGTGCCGGTGGCGGATAAGGTCTTTATCGGTCGCGATCTCCTGTGGATGGGGAAGGTGGAGGGCGACCTCGTTTTTAATATCATCTATAAAAACGGTGTTGAAAACCTCTCCTATCTCAAACGTTTTAAGATGCCGAAATTTATTACAGATAAGGAGTATGAGCTTTTCCCGCCCCACAAGCGCTCCCTGATTCAGTTCATCTCCCTTGGTGAGGAGGGGCTGGTGCGGATCTATTACACCCCCAGTAAGCGGGCCAAGGCCAATTACGAAGATGTGTTCCTGGCGGATTTTCTGCTGAAAGGCGCTGCCGCGCGCGGCAAAAGGATTTCTGGTACCAGACCGGTAACCAGGGTCAGGGCCCTGGCCTCAAAAGAGGAGGGCGCTGATGAGGTTCAAAAACCCACCCCTCTTTTTACGGCCAAAGAGTAGTTGTTGCTGGACGTCTTAAAGCGTAAAAAAACGGATGAACCCTTGACTAAAGCCACTGCTGTACAAAAGATGTTTGACTCCATCGCCGGCCAGTATGATCTGATGAACAAGGTGATGACCCTGGGGCAGGATCAGCGCTGGCGCCGCTTTGTGGTTGCCAAGGCCGGGGATGCCAGGCAGGGCAGGGTCCTTGACCTGGCCACCGGCACCGGGGATATCGCCGCCCTTTACAAGCTCTCCTTCCCGGCGGCCACTGTTGTTGGTGGTGATTTCGCCCAGAATATGCTGGCCGAGGCCCGGAGACGTTTTTGCTGCCGGGATATCTCCTGGCAGGCCTGTGACGCTAATTTTTTACCTTTTGCCGATGGGGTTTTTGAGGCAGTCACCTTCGGCTATCTCCTGCGCAATGTCGATGATGCCCCTGCTGTTCTTGCTGAGGTGTACAGGGTGCTCAAAAAAGGTGGCCGTCTTGTCTGCCTGGATACCACCCCCCCCAGCCGCAATATTCTTTATCCTTTCATCCGGGCCTATCTGCGCTGGGGAATCCCCCTGATGGGCCGTCTGATCGCCAGCGATAAGGCGGCGTATGCCTATCTCACCGGCTCTACCATGGATTTTTACAAGGCAGAAGAGCTGGAGGAGGCCTTTCGCCAGGCCGGCTTTGAGAAGGTGGGCTTTAAGAGGTTCATGATGGGGACCATTGCCGTCCATTGGGGTAAGAAATAAGTAAGGAGTAAGGAGTAAGGAGAGGCGAAGGAGTTGCCAAAAAAACCTGCAGGCCGCCTCGTTGCTCCTCCTCTTTTCCCCTGTTCCTGCTTCTTCTTCCGGGTCTGCCTTTATCTCTTTTCTTCATACATCTTGATGATGATGACGTCTTTGTTGGGTACATCGCCGTACATGCCCTGCTGACCCCGGGGCACAGAAACAATGGCATCCGCCACATCCATCCCCTCAACCACCTCGCCAAACACGGCATAGCCATATTCGGCCATCCGCATGGAGCGATGGTCCAGGGCCTCATTATCCTTGACATTGATAAAGAACTGGGCTGTGGCACTGTTGATATCCTGGGTGCGGGCCATGGCCAGGGTGCCTCTTTTATTTTTCAGACCATTATGGGCCTCATTCATGATCGGTTCCCTGGTGGCCTTCTTTTTCAGGCCTGGCTCAAAGCCGCCGCCCTGAATCATAAAGCCCGGGATGACACGGTGAAAGATGAGGCCATCAAAAAAACCTTCCTGAACATAGGTGCGGAAGTTTTGGCAGGAGACGGGCGCCTTTTCGTCATAAAGGGCAATGACCATTTGGCCCATGGTGGTTTCCATGATGATCCGCGGCTGGTCGGCCTGGGCCCAGGAGGGGGAGGTGGCGGCCAGGGAAAAAACAAGAAGGAGGGGGAGGAACATTTTCTTAAGCATAGTAATGCCTCTGTGCATGGTTAATATTTGTTAAAGCAGGGGAAATAGTGTAGAAAATACCATATTTTCCTCTAAAATTTCATTAAAGAATTTGGTTCTCCCTCTTTTTTTGTGTATGACTAAGCCCATGCCGAAACCCTCTTTTTTAAGTAGAGAAAGCAATTTGCCATACCCTTGTTCTGAAACCATACTCTTTGCCCGGAAGATCTTCCGGACAAGTGTCCTGGTCTCTGTGGGCTGTCTGCTTCTTCTTGCCTTCCTCATCCCTCCTGATGATGCCGTTTCCGTGGCCAAGGTTGCTGAAGAGGTTGAGCCCCTGCCTTTTGACCCGCACCTGGGACAAGCATCCAGCTCCAGCGTTCCCGCCCATAGTCCCTCCTCCTCAGCGGATCTTCGCCAGACCCTGGAAGAATATGGTCTCTGGTCCATAGAAAACAATTCAACTATCAGTCAGGTCCTTTTCACCTCCTTTCCGGACAACCTGCATGACCTGCCCATTGCGGATAAAAAAACAATCTTTCTGCATACCCTCCTGCCCGTGGCCCTCCATGCCAATCAACTAATTGAGGATGAACGTCTGCGTCTCTTGGAGATTCTTGCCCGCTCCGAAACCCTGCCTGGAGATTTCTCCCTGACCAAAATCCCTGAAGGGTGGCAAAAGATTCTTTCTGCCCCAGAGCAGCAGTGGCTTCTTTATATGGCCAAGCGCTATAAGGCGGAGAGCGTCGGACAGCTCAAGAAAAGAGTGCGAACCGTGCCGATAAGTCTCATTCTGGCCCAAAGCGCCCTGGAGTCATCATGGGGCACCTCCCGCTTTGCCAAGGAGGGCAATAACCTCTTCGGTATTCGCACCTGGGGCGAAAAGGGCCTTGTCCCGGATGAAAGGGCAGCGGGCAGCAAGTTCCTGGTGGCCAGGTATGGCACCATCCTTGATTCGGTCCAGGCCTATATCCTTACCTTAAACAGCCACCATCTCTATGCCACGTTTCGGACCCTGCGCCTGGAAAGCCAGGACCCTGAGGTTCTTAGTGAAGGGCTTCTCTTTTATTCCGAAAAAAGGCAGAGTTACGTAACAAAGGTGAAGCGGATTATCCGTTATAACCGCCTCAAGCGTTTTGATACCCTCCGCCTGGCCCCTTATGATGACAAGGCCCCTGTGCAGGTGGTGGCCAAGTAGAAAAGCCTGGTGGGCCGTTGCCGCTGCTGCTCACCAATGTTCTTACCAAGATGCTGTTTTTTGCCCCCTCCCATACCCCTTGTTGCCGGGGAATTTGAGTCCGAGGATTTTCATATTGAAAAAAAAGACCTTTTTTATGCTCTCGCTGATGCTGGCCGTAATGCCAGCCCTCTGCCTGGCCGCTGCGGATGCCACTATTTTGATCTATCATCGTTTTGGCGACCAGCGATATCCCACCACCAATGTCAGTGTGGAGGCCTTTACCCAACAGATGGAGTTTTTAAACGCGCACCACTACACCATCATCCCCCTGGCGGAATTGATCACTCTTTTAAAAAACAGGGCGGAAATACCTGCCAAGACCGTTGTTATCACCATTGATGATGCCTATGCCTCGGTCTATGAAAAGGCCTGGCCCATCCTCAGAGAATATGGCTATCCCTTCACTGTTTTTGTCTATACCAAGGGGGTTGCACAGAATTCCAGGGATTATATGAACTGGAGTCAGCTTCGGGAATTGGGGGAGCAGGGCGTCGATTTTCAGGACCATGGCTTTGGTCATGCACATCTGGCCTTTAAGCCGGAGAATATGACTGAAGTCGACTACCGCTCCTGGATCAGCGGTGATCTGGTGAAATCCAGGGCCCTTTTATCTCGGGAACTGGGGGACACCCCCCGTTTCTTTGCCCTTCCTTACGGTGAGTATAATACTATTGTCCTTGAGGAGGCCAGGGCCCTGGGCTATGAGGCGATTTTGACCCAAGATCCCGGCGCTGTGGGCCCCTATTCAGATCCCTTCTGTCTGCCCAGGCAGCCCATACTGGGCAAGGAGTGGGCTGCCATGCCCCATTTCAAGAAGATTCTGGAGCTGGCGGATTTGCCGCTGACGGCTCTGACCCCCCCTCCGCAGCAATTGGCAGACGCCATGGTGACCCGCTATCAGGTACGGCTGCTTGCTCCTGAGAAATATAGTCCCGGCACTTTTGGCTTCTGGGTGAGCGGGCTGGGCTGGCATCAGGGCCAGAGGGCAGGGGATATCCTCTTTTTTACCGCAGATACGCCCTTGCAACGGCCCGTCACCAGGGTGGTGGTCAGTGCTCGAGAGAGCAAAAGCGGCAATCTTGCCACCCGGACCTGGATGCTCATCCACCCGGATGGCGACAAGGCAGGGGAATAAGCCATGCGCGCCCTGATCGCTCATCTGGATTGGCCCCTGCTGGTGGTTCTTTGTCTTACCCTGGGTCTGGCCCCCTTTACGCCGCCCCATATTCTTGAAAAACTGCAGATGCTGAGTGCAGGAACCCTTAAGAGGCCCTTGGACTGGTTTGATCTCTTCTTGCACGGCATCCCCTGGCTTCTTTTGATCATCAAGGCCTTTGACGCCCTCTGGGACCTCTATTTGCCGAAATGACAGATGGGGTAGGTGCATGTCTTACAGATACTGCACAGGCCGCCATGGCCCAGTCTGGCCAGATCGGCCCGGGTGATTGTTTCGCCGGCCAGGACCCTGGGCAGGACAAGATCAAAAACCGTAATGCGGTGAAACATGCCGCAGGCCGGCAGGCCCAGAACCGGCACCGCACCGATGGTGCCCACCAGGAACATGGCGCCGGGCAGGACCGGGGTGCCGTAGACAACATCCGTGGCGCCGGCCTTGGCAATGGCCATCCGGGTCACATCATCAGGATCTACGGACATGCCGCCACTGGTGATGATCAGATCGGCACCAGCGGCCAGGCAGCCCTTGATCTCGGCCGCGATGGTGTCGATATCGTCAGGGGCAAAGGCAACCTTGACCACCGAGGAACCCAGTTGATTCAGCTTCTGGCGCAGCACCGGCTCAAAGGCGTCCTTGATCCGGCCGTAAAAGACCTCATTCCCGGTAATGATCAGACCGGCCCGGGCCTGACGCAGGGCCTTGACCTGGAAAACCCCCGCCGCCGGACAGAGGGCCGCAGCCTGCTGGACAACCTCCTTTTTGGAGGTGAGGGGGATGAGCCTGGTGGCTGCCACCTGGGTCCCCTTGCGCACAGGGGTGTTGGTGTGCAGGGAGGAGCACATGACTTCCCCGAGGAGATTGAAGGCATGCAGCTTTTCGACATCCACCTTGAGGATGCCGTCACAATCGGCCACCAGACTCAACTTTCCCTCTGTGGGCTCACCGCTCACCACCACGCCGGCGCCGGCCAGGGCAGTCGCCATAAGGTGGGCGGCCTCATTCTCATGGATCTCATCCGCCTCCAGAGAAAGCACATAAATATGATCCTTGCCAAGACGCTTGAGATGCGGCACATCCTCCTGACGAATGACATGGCCCTTTTTAAAGGCAGCTCCCTTAAAGGAATCTTTCTGGTCTCCCTGCTGCTGGACAAGACGAATTTCTGTGACGTCATGGGGGAGGACCATGCCCACGGCCTCTTCAACGGGGACTGTTTTTGATGCCATAATAATCTCTGCGTATTTTGTGTTTTTTTTTGTGATGGGGATCGTCACCAACCAGCGGCGCACATCCTGTTTTGCAACTGCTCACCCCATGGCCACCTCAATGACAATAACCACTTGAGTTGTAACTGCTCACAGGGCTCCGAATCATACTCAGCATGGGGTCAAAAGGCTACCATATTGACAAAGGCCGCAAATAAGATAGAGTGACGTCGCTCCATTCCTGTTACATCTTATTTGAGTCCTGCACACACCTGCACAATCCCACATGGAGAGGGGTTCATGAGCAATACCAGGGGATACTGGCACTCTAATCTTGGATTTCTGCTGGCTGCCATCGGCTCGGCCATTGGTCTCGGCAATGTCTGGCGTTTCAGCTATATGGCGCATCAATATGGCGGCGGCGCCTTTCTGGTGCCGTATCTTGTCGCGCTGCTTGTCGCCGGCCTACCCATCATGCTCCTGGAGTATGGTGTGGGCCATCTGGAAAAGGCCTCTTCCCCCTTAAGTTTTCGGCGCATAGGTCGTCACTATGAGTGGTTGGGATGGTGGATGCCCGTGGTGGCCATGTTCGGCATTATGCTCTACTATGCGGTTATTGTCGGCTGGTGCGTTAATTATCTTTTGCTGGCCGTTTCCCTGGGGTGGGGGGCTGATCCCCAGGGCTTCTTTTTTAACGATTTCCTGCAACTGAGCGATTCCGCCGACAATCTCGGTTCCTTCAGGATGCCCATTCTCCTGGCCACCGGTTTTGTCTGGTTTTTATGCTGGCTCATCTGTTTTCGCGATGTCCGTCACGGCATTGAACGGGCCAGTAAGATCTTTATGCCCGCCCTCTTTATCCTGACCCTGATTATGGTGGGCTGGACCCTCACCCTGGAGGGCGCCACTGATGCCATCAGGCATCATTATCTTTCTGCCGACTGGTCCAGGATCAATATCTTTGCCGCCGAGCCGGTCCTTCGCAATATGGCCATCAAGACCTGGGTGGCCGCCTTTGGACAAATCTTCTTTACCCTTTCCCTGGGTTTTGGCATCATGATCACCTATGCCAGCTATCTGCCCGACAAGATCAATATCGGTCAGAACGCCGTGATAACCTGCCTGGTGAACTGCGCCTATTCCCTCGTTGCCGGCCTTGCCGTCTTCGGCGTTGTCGGCTTCATGGCCCAGAGCCAGGGGGTGCCCTTTGCCGAGGCCATCAAAGGGGGACCGCAGCTCGCCTTTGTGGTCTACCCCAAGGCCATCTCCATGCTGCCCAGCCTCAATGTCCTTTTTGGCATCATGTTCTTTTTGATTCTGGTTATTGCCGGTCTCACCTCCGGCGTGTCGCTGATCGAGGCCTTTACCTGCTCCTTTACCGACAAATTTGCGTGGCCCAGAAAAAAGGCGGTGACCATGCTCTGCGCCACGGGTTTTCTGGGGAGTTTGATTTTTACCACCCAGGGCGGGCTTTATGTTCTCGACATTGCTGACCATTTCATAACAAATTATGGTCTTGTTGTCGGCGGCCTCCTGGAGTGTCTCCTGGTGGGCTGGGTCCTGAAGACCGTGGTGCTTCGTCGCCATTTTGCCGAATCAGGTAGCAAGATTCCTTTTATCTGGGATATCTGTGTTAAATTTATCACCCCGATAATTTTGATCATTCTGGTCTATTTTGCGGTGCAGGTGGACCTGGCTGAAAATTATGGCGGCTACTCATCCGGCCAACTCCAGCTTTTTGGCGGCGGCGCCCTGCTCCTGTGCCTGGGGGTGGCCCTGGCCTTTGCCCTTGCCCCCTGGCATCCGAACAAAGTAAAACGTCGTCACCAGCCAGAAGAAGATGACCTCCTGGTTTAACCCTTTGCCCCCTTTGCCCATGAATCCATTACCCGACCATAATTTTCAGCCCCTTATTGCGGCCCATGATTTCACCTCATCGAAATTGCTTTCTTTCTTTGACAGCAATGATTTTGCTGAGGCGGAGTTTTCCGTAAATGAGTTTGATGTCTTTGCCCTGTTTTTTGTGACCATGGCCTTTTTAAGCAATAAAGAGCCCACAAAAGATCTGGGGCTGGTTGTGGAAGATTTTCATACCACCATCATTGGAGCCCTTGTCCAGCGTATCCTCAACAGCCAGAACAATGAGGCGACACGGAACAAGGAAGAAGCCCTGGCCGCCATGATCAAGAAAATTTTTGAGGAACGTTTTCGTCATTATTTTCATATCTTTAAAAAAAGCAGCTCTACAGACAGGCAGCAGATCTACACCAGCCTTGCTGAGGCCTTTCTGGAAAAGAGCGTCCAGGGAGCTCTCCCCCAGGAAACACTGTCGCGCTTCACCTCCTTTCTCAGGGACTTATTTGCTGAAGTGGTGGATTTTCTGGAAAAAACAGAATCCCTGGCCGGTTGCCGGCCGGAAGGAGCAGGTGATAGCCAATGAAAAAGGTGCGGGTTGGCGTCATAGGTGTCGGATACCTCGGCAATTTTCACGCCCAAAAATATGCGGCCATGGATCACGTCGATCTGGTCGGTATTTTTGACAACCATATTGATCGGGCCCGGCAGATTGCTGCTGCTTGTGGCACCAAGGCCTTTGCCGATTATCCTGAGCTTATTGCCCAGGTGGATGCGGTGAGCATTGTGACGCCCACCACCTCTCATCATGCCGTGGGCATGGCGTGTCTGGCCGCAGGTCTTGATGTCATGATGGAAAAACCCATCACCGTCACCCTGGCCGAGGCCGACGAGCTCATTGCCCTGGCCGCTCAAAAAAGGTGCATTCTCCAGGTTGGCCATTTGGAGCGCTTTAATCCCGGCATCATGGCCTTGGAACATTATCTGGACCAGCCGATCTATATTGAATCACAGCGGGTCCATCAGTTTAACCCCCGGGGTAATGATGTGGATGTGGTCCTTGATCTCATGATCCACGATATTGATATTATTCTCAGTATTGTCAAGTCTCCCCTTGAGTCCATGCGGACCCTGGGGTCATCGGTGGTTACCTCTTCAACCGATGTGGCCACCGCCCAGCTCATCTTTGAAAACGGCTGTGCGGCAACAGTGACCGCCAGCCGGATCGCCCAGAGCAATATCCGGCAGCTGGTCATCCATCAGAAAAAAAGCTCGCTCATTGTCGATTATGGCCAGAAGGACATCACCGTCATCGAACGCAGCGGCGGCCAGACAGCAGAGGGCTATCCTCTGGAGGAGGCCACCCATCTGCCCTTTCCCGGTCAAGGTGATGCCCTGAAGACAGAACTCCTTCATTTCATCGCTGCCGTGCAGACCAGACAACAGCCCAAGGTGAGCGGCGTAGAGGGACGGCAGGCCCTGGCCATTGCCCTGCAGCTCATCGCTGAGATAAAAGAACATCAAGCGGCCCATCAAGTATAATGGCGGCTCTCAACAACACAGATGTGATGATCGTGGCCGGAGAGGCCTCCGGAGACATGCATGGGGCCCGGGTCCTGCAGGCCTTGCAGAAACATCTCCCCCAGCTGCGCTCCTACGGCATGGGTGGCGAGGCCTTGCGCCAGGCCGGCATGGAGATTCTGGTTGACGCCGCTGATATGGCCGTGGTCGGCATCATGGAGGTCCTGGCCCATCTGGGCGCCATCGTTGCCGCCCAGAATACCCTCCATCGCGCCCTTAAAGAGAGGAGGCCGCGGCTTCTTATTCTCATTGATTATCCGGATTTCAACTTGATGCTGGCCAAAAAGGCCCGCCGTCTCCATATTCCTGTGCTCTATTACATCAGTCCGCAGGTCTGGGCCTGGCGCAGTGGCAGGGTCAAGAAGATAAGGGGCCTGGTGGACCAGATGGCGGTTATCCTCCCCTTTGAGAAGGAGTTTTATGCCAGACATGGTTTTGAGGTGACCTATGTCGGTCACCCCCTGGCAGACAGTGTCAAGGCCACCTTGGGGAAAGAGGCCTTTTTGGCCAGGCACGGCATTAAAGCGGCCAAAAATATTATCGGCATCCTGCCCGGCAGTCGCCGCAAGGAGATTGCCACCATGCTGCCTGTTTTTCTGAAGGCCGCCAGCCTCGTGCAGAAGAGGTATCCGGAGACCACCTTCCTGCTGCCCCTGGCGCCCACCCTTAGTCGAGATGTCCTTACGGAAAACGGCCTCTTGGATTATCCCCTGGATATCCATGTGGTTAAAGGAGATCGCTATGACCTCATGGCGAGCTGCGATTTGGTAATGGCGGCTTCCGGCACCGTTACCCTGGAACTGGCCCTCCTGCAGATACCCATGCTGGTATCCTATAAGCTCTCTGCCCTGACCTATTTTCTGGGCAGACGTTTCATCAAGGTGGATTTTGCCTCCCTGGTCAATCTGGTTGCTGCTGAAGAGGTGGTTCCGGAGCTGCTTCAGGATGAGGCCACTCCGGCGGAAATCGCCCGGACCCTCCAAAAATTCTGGCCGGGAAGTGAAGCCCATGCCGAGATGACCGCCAAACTTGCGGAGGTGAAAGATGCCTTGGGGCAGGGCGGGGCCTCTGAGCAAGTGGCCAAACTGGCCTTGAAATTCTATGCCCCTCCCAAAGGGTAATGCCTCTCCCGCTTTTTTGTTGTTTTTGGCCTGCGCCCCGTAAGGATCAGCAGCAACGCCCAGCAGCCGACCTTTCCCCTAAACATTTCACCTAGATCATCTTTAAACGTGGCGCCGATTGAGCATACGTGGCGGAAGATATACATTCAAAGAAGCGGCTTGAATCTATATCTTAATTTGCCAAGGAGGCCCGTTATGGTTGACCAAGATCTGCAACATCTACTTACGCTCATAGGTGAAAACAGGATTTTTGCCGGTTACGAGTTTATGAAAGGCCTTCCTGCCAACACCCCCATTCCCAACAAGCATAACCTCTTTTGCGATCTTGAAGCCAAGGTCTTCGGGGCCAGAGATCTGAGCCGTCAGGCCAATGGGCTTCTGAAAAAGGGCGCCTATCCTAAGGCCCTTGCTCATTTAGACAGGGCAAGACAACTGGTGGATGATTTTCCAAATATTTACCATGAGATCTATTTTGTCGAAGGCAGCCTTGCCCAATTACAGCAAAGCCTTGCCGATGCGGAAAGGGCGGCCAACAGGGGCGAACAGCGGCAGGTAAGGGAGCTTTTGAGAACAGCCGCCAGAATTGATGGCCGCAATATCGCCATCTTAAGAATCAGAAAGAAGCTGCAAAAAAGCGTCCGCAAGAGAAGGGCGCAGAATATCCTCCTCACCAGCCTGTTCATCCTTATCCCCTTTATCTATATGGGCTATGACCAGGTACTCTTCTAGAAAAGCCATCCCTGGCGATCTTTCCCGGGCAAGAGGCGGCTAGTGCAGTGTGTCACTTAAAGTTTCGTATATTTATGCAACTCTGCCTTTAACCACAAAGGCACAAAAACACGAAGAGCTCCTTGTTTTTATGTTTTTCTTTGTGCCTTCGTGTCTTTGTGGTTCGTATGCAATAACGAAATTCTACACGTACATTTAAATTTTACGGAGTACTAGCGCCTTCTGTCATCCCCTTTTATTTCTGAAAGTTGGCGGTCAATGAGGCTCCACAGGCCATGGAGCATGCGCACCTCTCGTTCATCAAGGCCGGCCCTGTTGAAAATTCCCCGAAAGGTCTTGGGTATATGATCCGGGTTCAAGGGATCGAGGTAGCCGGCGGCCAGCAATGACCGCTGCATATGCTGAATCATCGCTTCTTTATTCTTGGCCGTGGCGAACTCGGGCAGGGCAGAGGGCGCCTGCGCCTGGGGCGCCTGGCGGTACAATTCATAGAGGCAGATGGCCACGGCCTGGGCGAGATTGAGGGAGGGGAGTTTCGGGGCGGTGTCAATGGTAATGAAGGTGTTGCAAAGGGTGAGCTCAGCCGTGGTGAGGCCATGATCCTCCCGTCCGAAAACCAGGGCGGCCTTCTGGTGAGAGGGCAGGGCGGCGCATGTTGTTCCTAATTGATCCGGTCTTATGAAATCATTGCGATATTTGCCAAAACGGCGGGTGGAACCAATGACCAGGTGACAATCAGCAATGGCCTCCTCAAGGCTTTTGTATTTGCGGGCTCGACGCAGAACAGTTTCTTTGGCAGTAACCGCCATGTCCCGCGCCTCTTTGCCGAGATGATCGACACGGGGATTGACCAGTCGCAGCTCACCAAAACCGAAATTCATCATGATCCGGCAGATGGAGCCAATATTAGAGCCCCCCTGTGGTTCCACAAGGATAATAATGATGTTTTCGTTGGTGTTATCCATAACAAAACAAACCCGGACTAGGCCTAGCAGCCCGTTGAAAAACTACTGCGCTCGAAGGTCTCTCTTCGTTCGCTATCTGCTGATGCTGCGTCAAAATTCGGCTCAAAATGCTCATTTACCACATGTAAACTGCGCTTTTTCGCCTCATTTTTCCTTGCCTCAGCTGCGCTCGCTACCTTTTTTAACGGGCTGACAATGGCTGGTCCGGGCCCAGATAAAGGGAAAAGGATTTTTTAGAGGGCCTGGGCAATGGCATCGCCCATGGCCGCTGTGCCCACGGCCTTTGTCTTATCCATGGCGATATCAGCGGTATAGATGCCGGAGTCCAGGGCCTGGGCCACACTATTGTCAATGGCCGCGGCCGCCTCATCAAGGCCGAAGCTGTGCCGCAGCATCATGGCCGCTGACAGGATCTGGGCAATGGGGTTGGCAATGCCTTGGCCGGCAATGTCCGGGGCCGAGCCACCAGCCGGTTCATAGAGGCCAAACCTCTCCTTGTTCAAACTGGCTGAGGCCAGCAGCCCCATGGAGCCGGTGAGCATGGCCGCCTCATCAGAAACGATATCGCCAAACATATTGCCGCAGAGCAGGACATCAAACTGGCGGGGGTCGCGGACAAGCTGCATGGTGGCGTTATCGACATAGATATGCTTGAGCTCCACATCAGGATATTCTTTGGCAATCTCGGTAACCACCTCACGCCACAGCACCATGGTGGTTAAGACATTGGCCTTATCCACGGAAGTGACTTTTTTGTTGCGCAAGCGGGCGGCCTCAAAGGCCATCCGGGCGATACGCTCAATTTCCCAGCGCCGGTAAATCATGGTGTCAAAGGCATATTCATCCGCCCCTTCTCCTTCCCGGCCTTTGGGTTCCCCGAAATAAATGCCGCTGGTCAGCTCCCGAACACAGAGAATATCAAAGCCGTCGCCGATGATATCGGCACGCAAGGGACAGGCCTGGACCAGGGATTTGAAGACCTTGGATGGCCGGAAATTGCAGAATAGATCAAAATGTTTGCGCAGGGGCAATAATGCCGCTCGTTCCGGCTGTTGGGCTGGCGGCAGGTTCTCCCACTTGGGCCCGCCCACGGAACCAAAGAGGATGGCATCGCTCTCTTCACAGGTCTTCAAGGTCTGGGCGGGCAGGGCCTCGCCATGGTTGTCAATGGCGCAGCCGCCCACATCCTCATGCACGTAGGTAAGCTCAAAGGAGAATTTCTTCTGGGCAACAGCCAGGACCTTAATGGCCTCCTGCATGACTTCCGGGCCTATGCCATCACCCGCTAACACCGCTACTTTTTTCATGGTTTGTCCTTTTATTCTATCTTTAAAATGAAGGGGGAATGATTAATGGGCGCGCACCCGCCTTGGGTCAGCAAAATATTCCCGGGTGGACCTGACCACCACTCCGGAGAGCAGGAGCAGCCCGATGAGATTGGGCCAGGCCATGAGGGCATTGAAGATATCAGATATTGCCCAGACCTGCCGTAACTCAAAGGTGGCACCCACGGGCAGTAAAATGCAGTAGAGAATACGATAGGGCATGATCGATTTCTCCCCGAAGAGATACTCAACGGAGCGGTCCCCATAATAAGACCAGCTGACTGCTGTTGAAAAGGCAAAAATGGCCATGCCGATGGCGACAATATAGCGGCCCACATTGGGCAGGGCAGAGCCAAAGGCCTGGGCCGTGAGGTCGGCACCGGAGAGCCCGCCCTGATAGGCACCGGTGACAATGATAACCAAACCCGTCATGGTGCAGATAATAATGGTGTCAATAAAGGGACCGAGCATGGCCACAATTCCTTCCCGCACCGGCTCATTGGTCTGGGCGGCGCCATGGGCGATGGGAGCGCTGCCCAGACCAGCCTCATTGGAAAAAAGGCCGCGGGCCACACCCCAGCGAATGGCCTGGGCCACGGCAGCGCCGGCAAAACCGCCGGTGGCGGCACTGCCGGTGAAGGCGTCTTGGAATATGGTGAGAAAGGCGGCTGGAATAGCCTCGAAATTTAAGACCAGAACTGCCAGGGCCCCAACCACATAAAAGAGGGCCATGAACGGCACCAGGCGACTTGCCACATGACCGATGCGCTTGATGCCGCCGAGAATAACAGCAAAGACCAGAATGCCGATGATCAGGCCGGTTACGAGCTTGGGGATATGGAAAGTGGAAAGCATGGGTGCGGCCACGGAATTGGCCTGGACCATATTGCCGATGCCGAAAGAGGCGATAACCGCAAAAAAGGCAAAGAGCATGGCCAGCCATTTTTGCTTGAGCCCATGTTCAAGGTAATACATGGGCCCGGCACTGACCGAGCCATTCTCATGGATCACCCGGTATTTAAGGGCCAGAAGGCATTCGGCATATTTGAGACTCATGCCGAAAAAGGCCGTCACCCACATCCAGAACAGGGCCCCGGGGCCACCGCTGGCAATGGCAACCCCCACCCCGGCAATATTGCCGGTACCGATGGTGGCGGAAAGGGCAGCGGAGAGGGCCTGAAAATGGCTTATTTCACCGGTGTCCGCCGGGTTGTCATATTTACCTGACAAGAGGCCGAAACTATAGAAAAAATGCCGGAACTGGATCCCCTTCAAGAGAAAAGTGGTAAAGATGCCGGTGCCCAGGAGAAAAATAATGGTGACAGGACCCCAAACAAAGCTACTGATTAAATCAAGCACGTTTTTCTCCGGATCAATGAAAAAAGAGAGATTTTTTATGATGAAAGGATGCTATACCTAAGATTTATCGATGTTTCAAGGGATAATTACCTGGTTTCACCTCTCGGCGGAGTGCAGAGGTGGGGTCTGGAAAATTATGATGGCAAGAGACCGAAAAATGTTATTATATTCGGCGTTGGTATAAATATCTGTTTGTAATTTCTCGTCATTCATCAAAAAATCCGCCTTTTCATGCACATGGCAAATAATAAGAAATATCAGAAAAAAATTTTGGTTGTTGATGACAACCTGGCCATGCGGAAATTGCTGGAGAGCCTGCTGGACAGTCTTGGTTATCAAGATATTGCTTTGGCCATTGATGGTGAGGGAGGCTGGGAACAAATCCTTGCGGAGGATATTGAAATTGTCATCAGTGATTACAGCATGCCCGGTCTTAACGGTCTGGAATTGCTGCACCGCATCCGCAGTTCCAAGGAGTTTTTTAATCTGCCTTTTGTGATGATCACCGGCGCTGACAACTGGGGGGATTTTATCAATACGGTCCAGGCAGAGGTGGATAGGTACCTCCTTAAACCGATCACCGCCCATCGCCTTGAGGAGGTTTTAGACCAGGTCCATCAGCAACAAAAGGCCAGCAGCCCGTACCTGAAAGCCATTCATGCCGGCAAACATTGTTATATTCACAGGGAACTAGCCAAGGCCTTTAAAAATTTCCTCCTGGCCCAGGCCATTGAGCCCAAACTGGCCAAGCCCTATTATTATCTGGGTCAGATCAGCAAGGATCTTGACAGGCCTGCTGATGGCAAGAAATTTTTCAAAAAATGCCTGGAGATCGAAGGTAATTATATCAACGCTGTTATCGGCCTGGCCGATATTTTTTCTCTGGAAAAAGATTATCCTCAGATGATCACCTGCCTCCAGAGGGCCTTGAAGATTGCCCCAGGCTCCCTGGATCTCTATCTGCGGTTGGCCAAGGGCTCTTTTTTGTTGGGTGACATGGTCACTACACGCCAAGCCCTGAAGCAGGCGACCAGGATTGCCAAAAGCAATCCTGGCTCTGTCACGAAGGTGGTGGATGCCTATGTTGAAAGTGGTATGTTGGATGAGGCGGACTATTTGTTTGGAAAAAAGCTTGAAGAGGATGACAACGAGACAGCCATGTTCTGGAACCGGCTGGGATTGAAGGCAAAAGAAAACGGTGACTTCAAAAAGAGTAAGTTTTTCTATCTCTCCGCCTTGAAGCTCCGTCCCCAGGCAAAAGAGGTGAACTTCAACCTCGCCCTCCTGCTGCATGAGCAGGGGGAATATAAGAGCGCCATGGCCTATGCCAGCAAGACCCTCCGACTCCACCCTGATTTCCTGGAGGCGCAGGAATTAAGGAATGCTCTGCGGGCTAAGACCAGAGAGGGTAGCCTGATTTAGAGAGAGAGGCCGCCTCGCCGTGATCTTTTGAAGGCCTTGCCCATTATCCAGCCCATAAGAAACACTCCGAAACCAACCAGAAACCAGAGCTGCCGATCTCTTTGTACAAGTCCGGCATTTTCACTCCGAAGCTGAACCACCTCTTGGTCCGCTGTTTTGAGGCGGGCGACGAGATTGTCTCGTTCAGTGAAGATCTTCTCCACCCCCTGCGATTTCTCTTGCAGATCCTCATATTTTTGGCTGGCATTTGCCGCCGTCTCTTTGAGCGCCAGGATGGTCTTCTGCAGCTGCGCTATTTCCTGCTCTTTGTCGTGGATTTGAATCTTGTAGGCCTGGGCTGAATCCTTCACCACCGTTGTGGTGGAGGCCAGAGCCTCTAGCCGCGCCTTGAGGCTCTTTATCTCTTTCTCAAGCTCGGCAATGAGCAAGGCCTTTGGTTTCTCGGTGATGGTATATTTTTCAGGCACCCATCCCTGTTCACCGCTGGTGGTTTGCACCAGCACGAATCCCTCTTCATCTTTGCGGATAACCTCAAGAAGATCACCTGATTTCAGATAGGAGACAACCTCACCCTGGAGAGAGGCCCTGTCGCGCATGGAGACAATAAGGGTTTCCGAGACATAGAGCTTTTCAGCAAAAACCACGGTAGGGAAGAGAAGAAGGAGGATAAGGGCCAATGTATAAGGGCTGTGGGGCGATTTCATTATAATGATCCTTGCTGTTGCCTCAGAGCCTCATAAAGGACAATACCGGCGGTCATGGCCAGGTTGAGGCTGCGAATATTATTGTTGGTCATGGGAAGCGTGTAACAGCGATCCTGATAGAGGTGAAGAATATCTGCCGGGAGTCCCTTGGTTTCTTTGCCGAAAATCAGGAAATCTCCCGGCTGGTAGCGGGGCTCACTATACGTTTTTTTGGTCTTGGTGGTGAAAAAATAGAGCTGTTCTTCGGCCTGCCCCTGGAGAAAGGTGTCAAAATCAGGCCAATAGATTATGTCGACAAAACGCCAATAGTCAAGACCGGCTCGCTTCAGATGCTTGTCGGATGTGGAAAATCCCAGGGGATGAATGAGGTGCAAGACCGTGTCCGTGGCTCCGCACAGTCTGGCAATGGAGCCGGTGTTGGGGGGTATTTCCGGCTCCACAAGGACAATGTTAAAGGGTTTGGTATTCAAGAAGTATCTTTAGAGAAGAGTAATGGAATCTTCGGGTCTGAGGATCATAGTGCGGACATAGAGAATCTGCTGGGGCTTGGCGTCTTCAAGCATGGCCATGAGCTGGGTGGCGGACTGGTTGAAAGAGGCCAGTTCTTGACCCGCCAATATGGAGCGTGGTTTGAATTTTAAGGCAAAAGGGTTCTTGAACTGATTATGTTCCGAGATTCTATAGTCGACATGGGGACCGGTGGAAAGGCCGGTGGAGCCGACATAGCCAATAATATCTTTCTGACGGACCTTGGAGCCATTGCCAACGCCTTTGGCAAACCGGGACAGGTGGCCATAATAGGTCTTATAGCCGTTGGGATGCTTGATGATGACCTGTTTGCCAAAGCCACCCCTGACGCCGCGGAAGACGACCTTGCCATCTGCTGATGCCATGACAGGAGTGCCGGTTGGGGCAGCAAGATCTACTCCCAGATGGGGTCTGACCACACCAAGTATGGGGTGTTTACGATTGGCGCTGAATTTCGAGGTTAATCTGCCTACCGGGACAGGGGAACGGAGAAAGGATGTGCCCAGCTCTTCACCATTGGTGCTGTAGTGCGCGCCAAAGCCATCTTGCCGGTCATGATAAAAGCCTTCGTAGGTCTGCTTGCCGGCTTGATCACCATATTTGGCATAGAGTATATTGCCATAACCCACAAATTTGCTGCCTTGGTAATATTCTTCATAGACGATGCTGAAGATATCACCGGGCTGCGTCTCGGTATTGAAATCGAGACGGGAGGAAAATATATCGGTAAAAGAGTAAATAAGTTTAGGGCTGAACGCCATCTGCTGAAAAGAGGCAAAGAGGGAACCGGTAATGGTTCCCGAAATACTGATAGTTTTGACCTCCAGGGGAATCTCGTCCTGAGCTGCCACAAAGATGTCATCTCTTCTGACAACCGTATATTTATGCAGCGGGTCTGTTTCATAGGTACAGCGCAGAAGTTGTCCTTCATGGTCAAGATCGATGCTGAAGCTGTCATTGGCCCGCAAACGCCGGAAGTCAAGACAGGAATCGAGGTTGTTGACGATCTGGTGACGGACCACCTTGGGCACTTGGCAACGTATCATGGCCTGCATCAGGGTGTCGCCAGGCTCAAGGGTGCCGGTGAGGGTCTCGGCGATTTTCGAGGAGAGGGGGAGGGGAGGCGGATAAACAGGATGGACATGGACAGGGGTAACCCTGTCTGGGGCATCCGTGGCCTGGTAGCTGTCAGGGAGAGGATCCCGCTGTTGCCGGGATGAATTGGCCTGGTCAAGGTAGACGCCGCCAGAGGCCAGGACAAGGGCTAAAGCTATGGAAAAAATGATATGGGATGGTTTCACATGGACACCAGGGACGTTCAAATTTAAGAAGGGCATCTATCTGGAGAGAAGATCGACTTTTTTTCCTAATTTATTCCTATTTTCTCTACACCATATTTGCTCTTGCCACAAGGTCAAGGGAGGGGCAAAGAGCGCCTTTTTTTCCCGATCTCAACAAAGAACAGTCACTGTTTCCCCTGATGTTGCTGTAGTGGTGATGCCCCCACTCCCTGTGGGGGGTTGGGCCAAGGACCAAGGGCACCATGTTCTCTTGAAAACCTCTTTTTGTCGAAAAAATAAAGTGGTTCTCTTTGCTTTTTCTTGGTAATTGTAAAAGTTTGTCAAATGCAGATCCGCCTCTGTGCCACCAGGTTCTTAAAAAAAAAGGGGGCGGACTTTTTTTAATGTCCTGTTTTTGTCTCAGTTCAACGTACGGCTCTCAGGCAAAACATGCTTTTTTGTGAGAAGTAACGAAATGGCTCTCATCATTCAAAAATTTGGCGGCACATCTGTTGCCAATCCTGAAAAAATAAAGGCGGTTGCCGCTCGGGTCATGAAAAAAGCCAGGGAAGGGAACTCCATGGTTGTTGTGCTCTCTGCCATGTCAGGAGAGACAAACCGCTTTGTTGACCTCGCTCATCAGATGCAGGACCACCCTGACCCCCGTGAGTTTGACATGCTCATGGCCACGGGAGAGCAGGTTACCATCGCCCTTTTTGCCATGGCCGTGAAGGCGGCCGGCCTGGACGCCATTTCCCTTCTTGGCGATCAGGTCAAAATAAAAACCGACTCTCTCCACACCAAGGCCCGGATCAAGGAGATTGATACGGATCTCATCAGGAAATATCATAACCAGGGCAAGATTGTCGTGGTGGCCGGCTTTCAAGGGGTAACCGAGGATGACCATATCACCACCCTGGGGCGCGGGGGGTCCGATACCACGGCCGTGGCCCTGGCTGCCGCCCTCAAGGCCGATGCCTGTGAAATTTTTACTGATGTTGAAGGGGTCTACACCACGGATCCCAATATTTGTAACAAGGCGCGGAAAATAGAAAAAATCACTTACGACGAGATGCTGGAACTGGCCAGCCTTGGTGCCAAGGTCCTTGATATCCGTTCCGTGAGTTTTGCTAAGCGTTATAAAGTACCCCTCCATGTGCGTTCCACTTTTACTGAGAGCGAAGGCACATGGGTCGTTGAGGAGGATCAACAAATGGAATCATTGCCTGTTTCTGGTGTTACCTATAATAAGAATGAAGCCAGGATTACTATTACCAAGGTTCCTGACACCCCTGGTATAGCGTCCCGGATATTCAGCCCCATCGCCGATGCGGGTATCGTGGTTGATGTCATTATTCAGAACACCCACATGGATGCCTTGACCGATATGACCTTCACCGTGCCCTCGGCCGATTATGACCAGGCCATGGAGATCGTTGCCCAGATTGCCAAGGATATTAATGCCGAGAGCTTCAGCGGCGACAAGGATATCGCCAAGGTCTCCATTGTCGGGGTGGGCATGCGTAATCATACCGGGATTGCCACCACCATGTTCAAGGTGCTGGCCGATGAAGGCATCAATATCCTTATGATCAGTACCTCGGAAATTAAGGTTTCCTGTGTCATAGAGGAAAAATATACTGAGCTTGCCGTACGCAGCCTGCATGACGCCTTTGGGCTTGATCAGGATAATTCGAAAAAAACTGTATGAGGGTCCGGATGACTACTTTATCCATATATGACACCACCCTGCGGGATGGCACCCAGGCCGAAAATTTCAATCTCTCGGTGGCAGATAAGGTCAGGGTCACCATGAAGCTTGATGCCCTTGGCGTTGATTTTGTCGAAGGGGGCTGGCCCGGTGCCAACCCCGCCTCTTCCGCATATTTCCAGGAAATCAGGAATTATGACCTGAGCCATACCAAAATCAGTGCCTTTGGCTCCACCCGTAATTTCAAAAACCCCGCCGACAGCGACCCCAATCTCCAGGCCCTTATCGAGGCCAAGACCTCGGCCATTACCATCTTCGGCAAGAGCTGGGATATTCATGTGGTCGATGCCCTGCACATTGAGCTGGGCGACAATCTGGTCATCATCGAAGATTCCCTTCGTTACCTGCGCCCCCATGTGGAGCATCTCTTTTATGATGCCGAACATTTCTTTGACGGCTTCAAGGCCAATCCGGAATATGCCCTGGCCACCATTGACCGGGCTGTTGCCGGCGGGGCTGACACCCTGGTCCTCTGTGATACCAATGGCGGCACCCTGCCCACTGAGATCCCTGCTATCATGCATCAGCTCAAAGGACATCTGAAGAAGCAGGGCAGCAGGGTAGAACTGGGCATTCATGCCCATAATGATTCTGATACGGCAGTGGCCAATTCCCTGATCGCCATCTCCTGTGGTGCCACCCAGGTCCAGGGCACCATGAACGGCTATGGGGAGCGGTGCGGCAATGCCAACCTCACCTCCATCATCCCGGCCCTGGCCCTGAAGATGAAATATGATTTTGCGGTGGCCAAAAAAATCCGTCACCTGAGTGAAGCCTCGCGCTACGTCAATGAACTGGCCAATCTGGCCCATAATCGCTACCAGCCTTATGTCGGCTCCTCTGCCTTTGCCCACAAGGGCGGTATCCATGTCAGTGCGGTCCAGAAAAATCCTTTGACCTATGAGCACATTGAGCCGGAAAAGGTGGGCAATGTCCGCCGCATCCTGATCTCTGAACAGTCAGGCCGCTCCAATGTCCTCCATAAGGCCAAGCAATTCGGGATCAACCTGGAGAGCAAGGATCCGGTGGTCACCGCCATCTTAAAGGACATCAAAGAGCTTGAGAATCAGGGCTTCCAATTTGAGGGGGCAGAGGCCTCCTTTGAACTCCTCATGCGCCGGGCCCTGGGGGCCAAGCGTCGCTTCTTTGATCTGAAAGGCTTTCGGGTTATCAATCAGAAAAACAGCCAGGACGAGGCGGTGAGCGCCGAGGCCACCATTCGTCTGGAGGTGGGAGGAGAAATGGTCCACACTGCCTCCCTGGGCGAAGGCCCGGTGAACGCCCTGGATAATGCCCTGCGCAAGGCCTTAACCCGGTTCTATCCCAACTTAAATGATATGTGGCTTAATGACTACAGGGTGCGGGTGCTGGCCAGCGAGCACGGCACCGGCGCCCGGGTGCGCGTCTTAATTGAATCCTCTGACAGCGCGAGTCAGTGGGGAACCGTGGGTGTTTCCCATGATATCCTGGAGGCGAGCTGGCAGGCCCTGGTGGACAGTATCAACTATAAGCTGATGAAGGATGAGATGAAGAAAAACGCCTGATTGAGGTGTCTGGCAAAAGGGCCGCTTTTAAAAGCGGCCCTTTTGGGTTGCAGAAACTCGCGAAGTTTATAGCCCTGACAGGGTGCTCAGAGATGCGGCAATCCTCTCTCCCGGCCCCCTGTTCATTCAGGCCGAGAGAGAGAGGCCAAAAACATTTTAAGCCCCGGTTCCCCGTTCATTGGTGCTGGACCATTTTTCGGGACCATTGAATAGCCTGATATCCTATGGAGAGTGGTTCGCAAAGGCCTTTTGTCCTTATCTTCTTGCTGGGGCTGTTGATCCTTACTCCCCAACTGTGTCACCTCTCCACTGGGCAGGAGCCCGCGGCCACCACATCTGACCCCGATAAAAAGCTGGCGGCCCAGCTGGTGCAGGTGGGGCGGCACCACCCCTATCTGCTCTTTCAACCCATTGCCATCAACAACGCCGACGCCGAACAGTTCGTGGTTATTCCGGGCATAGGCCCGACCTTAGCCCAGCGGATTGTTGCCCATCGCGCCACCCACGGCCCCTTTCACTCTCTGGAAGAGCTGGGCGATGTGCCTGGTATCGGGGCGCAGAAGCTGGCGAGCCTGAAGAAATATTGCCGACTGTAGCAGGCCCAATCTCCTGAGCCACCCTAGGCCCACTCTGGGTATTTTTGAAAAGACGTCAACATCAGTCAGCAGCCTTTTGGCACCAGGCGCCTATTTTTTATTATTATGCCGTATCTTTGAATCGTAATTCCCCATTCTCGGCAAAGTCAAACATGGGCCCCCAGGCCACTTCCCAGTAATAGCCATCGAGATCGGTGAAGTAGCCACTGAAACCGCCCCAGAATGTTTCTGCCGGTTCTTTCACCACTCGGGCACCGGCCGAGCTGGCCTGTCCTATGATAGCCACAACCTCCTCCTTGCTGCGGGCGTTATGGGCAAGGGTTATGCCACTAAATCCATGGCCAGTGAGGGGAAGTTCCGGTGATATCTCTTTTGCCAGGTTCGCACGTGGATAGAGAGAAATCCACGAGCCCGGCAGTTCAATAAAAGTAACGCCCTCATAGGTCCTGTTTGGGGCTGTGCCAAGGACCGCTGCATAGAATTCGGTGGCTTTGTCCAGATCAGCAACGCCGAGGGTTACCAGACTCATTCTGGGAATCTGCATGGGTCCTCCTGGGAAAAAAGAGACGCCTGCTGCTTAAACTCAGCTGCCCTCAAAGGCAGGGCAGGCAAACCCAGCGTCAATGTGAGGGGCGATTTGCTATGCCTTGCAGGCTGGCCCGAGAGACCAAGGCCCCCAATAAAAGAAAATAATAGCCATTCAACTCAGCAAGTTCCTCATAAA
This sequence comes from Desulfobulbaceae bacterium, assembly GCA_024637145.1. GTDB lineage: Bacteria > Desulfobacterota > Desulfobulbia > Desulfobulbales > SURF-16 > BM506. The sequence goes on along the minus strand of JAGXFQ010000015.1, from coordinate 28,539 downwards.
ATTTATAATAAGATACTTTTATAACCTCATGGTCGAAGAAAGCACCCACCAGAAGAAAGCAGGCAGCTATCATGAGCAAGATCCCTGTTTTTGAAAAAAAATAAAGAGTGATTTTCCCTCTATAATATTGCCAATTCAAGAAGGCGCCGATTGCTATAAAGACCCATGCTGTTGACAAGATGATGTTGCGACCGGTGCCGCTTCCTATAACGATGAGGAAATGGGGGAGCTCAAAATCAGCAACATCCAATTCCCGCAATAAAAAAGTGAGACACAGCAGAGAGCACGACAGCAGAACGAATTTATGATGTTTTTCTAATTGCCGCCAAGATATTAAAAAAATCACAGCAGTAGTTGCCAGCAAAAGGGCCTGTGACATTTCCATGAGGCCATTTTCCGCAAAAATATTCTCTGTGGCCTGCCTAAACACCAGGTAAAATAAGATCATATTATATATAAAAAATACGGCTATGGCTGCTGCTCTGCCCAATGTAATCATAGTTGAAACCATACGGAAACCTTTGTGCTTATCTCATACCTCTGGTGCTCCCTCTCCCTCCTAACCAACATTTACAGGAGTCCTTCAATATAGAGCGGAAAGGGGGGGGCACAGAGTGCCTTTGTCGTCAACAGCATTAAAAAAGAGGGGTACCACCTCACCCTAAAGATAACCTTTGCCGTCTTTGTGGTTGATATATCGTGCCAATTGCATAATCAGACTGAACGGGTCCACTAGAGGCCCTTGACAAAATCACGCATATCCTGCCTTATTTTGCCATACTGCTCCTGACTCAAACCTGCCCCCCGGGCAACGGTCTCAGCCATCTGGGCACTCAGGAAATCTCCGGGTCCATGGGCATCGGCATTAACAGCAAGCCTGGCGCCATACTTAAGGGCCAGGGCAGCCACATGGCCATTGGTCAGACTGTGGCCCTTCCGGCCGGACAGCTCCAGAAAGATGCCTTTCTGGGCCGCGAGCTTGACGTCTTCAACACTGATCAGGCCCGGGTGGGCCAGGAGGTCAATATCCGCCTCCAGGGAGGCCCGGTTGGTGCCGGGATGGACGGGCTCAACCACGGTTTCGCCATGGGCGACAATGACTTGAGCCCCAAGGGTACGGGCCTTGGCGGCAAGCTCAGCGACAAGGCCGGGGGGAACATGGGTCAGCTCGATACCGGCCAGCAACCGGGTGGTGGAATGGGGATTGAGGTCCTTGGCCGCCTGGAGCAGGCGGGGGATGATGAAATCGAAGTTGGAGGAATCGGCGTGATCGGTTATGGCAATGGCCTGGTAACCAAGGACCTCAACCCGGCGCAGATGTTCAGCCGGGACCAGTTCACCGTCACTGAAAAAACAATGGGTATGCAGATCAATCATTTTTCAACGTCTCCTCTAGCTTCAGTTCAGCCCGCAGGGAATTGAGGCAGCTTTCTGTAATGGTTACGGTTTCCAGGTCGCCGGGGCTATAGATGGCGGGACTGTGGAAATTGACAATAAGGTTCTGGCTGCTGCGGCCACTCCACTGGCCATTGGCCATTTTACTCTCCCCCTCAATCATCACCTCCATGGTCTTACCGACCCATTCCTGGTGGCGCTCCTCCGTGATCTCCTGCTGTCTGTTTTGCAGGATGGCCAGCCGTCGAACTTTCTCCTGGTCGCTGACTGTCTCCTCAAAACCGCACGACTTGGCTGGTGGCCGGCTCGAATATTTAAAGGAAAAGGCCGAGTCGTAGCGCACCTTCTCCATGAGGTCCATGGTGGCCTGGAAATCAGCCACCGTTTCACCGGGAAAGCCGACGATTATATCGGTGGTCAGGCTGATGTCAGGGCAGGCCTGACGCAGGCCAAGGACCTGGGCCATATACTCCTCCACGGTATATTTCCGATTCATTTTGGCCAATACCCCATTGGCCCCGGACTGGACCGGCAGGTGAAAATGGTGGCAGAGGTTGGCTAGGTCCTGAAAGCAGGCCATCAGGGCAGGGGAGAGGTCCTTGGGGTTTGAGGTGGTGAAACGCAGACGCACCAGGCCGGGTACCGCAGCCACCTGGCGCAGAAGCTCGGGGAAACTGGTGCGCTCAGATCGGGGCTGGTCATTGCCGTAGGAATTGACATTCTGACCAAGGAGGGTGATTTCACGGACCCCGCCCGCCACCAGATGTTGCACTTCGGCCAGGATATCTTCCTGCCGACGACTCACCTCCCGGCCCCGGGTATAGGGCACAATGCAGTAGGTACAGTAGTTATTACAGCCCTGCATGATGGTGACAAACCTTTTGTGGGCCAGGCCGTTTTTGAGATCCGGCAAAAAGGAAGGAATGGCAAAATCCTGGCTCTGGCTAGTGGCGATGATGCCTTGGCGCTCATGTGCTACCTGCTGGAAAAGATCGGGCAGCTGGTAGATGGACTGGGGCCCGAGAATAATATCCACATGGGGCATGCGCAGCCGCATCTTTTCGCCTTCCTGCTGAGCCACGCAGCCGGCCACCGCAATGATGAGATCAGGGTTCTCTTCCTTTAGACGGCGCAGGGAGCCGATAAAGCTATAGGCCTTCTGTTCGGCCTTGCCGCGAATGGAGCAGGTGTTGACGATCACCGCATCGGCGGCGGCCAGATCCGGACAGGGCAGATAGCCGCTCTCTTTGAGAAGTTGCAGCATGATCTCCGAATCACGCATATTCATCTGGCAGCCGATGGTTTCTATGAAAAGATTTTTTAACAAGGTAAGTTGTCCAGTAATATATGTGTAAATCCGGCATGTTACAAATAACCTCATGCTCTACATGAGGTTATTTGAGACTGCCGTCCACTGCCAAAGACGACAGCAGGGCGGTGATTTCCCGGCCAGACTCAGGAGCGAAACGAACCAGGACCAGACCGTTACGGGGCTCAATAACAGAGAGTATGGCCAGGCCATCATAGGCCTCAAGAATGAACTTGAGAAAATGAATCCTGCTGCGATTGATGTGCAGGTAGAGTCCAGCTGTTTGTCGCACTGCAGCCATAGTATGATCCTATACGGAAAGGACGCTGTCCATGCCACCCAGGAGCTCTTTATAGTGAGCAAGGCGCTGATCAACGATCTCAGAGAGATATTCCTCGGTCTGCTCAGGGGCCCGGCCGACAAACTCACTGCCGTCACCAATCATGGCGGTGAGTTCAGCCAAGGTAAAGGGGATGCGCTCATCACCACCTAGGCGGGCCAGAAGATCATTCTCCACGCCCTCATTCTTGACGGCGAGGCCCGCTGCCACGGAATGGACCTTGACCACCTCATGCATCTCCTGGCGACTCTTGCCCAGGGCAACACATGCCATGAGGATCTTTTCGGTGGCCATAAAGGGCAGCTCCTGCTGCAGGTGACGCAGGATCTGCCGGGGGTAGACCACCATATCTGAGGTGATATTGAGATAGAGCTTCAAGATGGCATCCGTGAGCAGGAAGGCCTGGGGGATATCCATCCGTCTGATGGCAGAGTCATCCAGGGTCCGCTCAAACCATTGATTACTGTAGGTTGCCGCAAAGTCGGCGGGAAGGCCCATAAGCTTTCTGGCCAGGCCGGTCATCCGCTCTGAGCGCATGGGATTGCGCTTGTAGGCCATGGCAGAGCTGCCCACCTGATTTTTGGCAAAGGGTTCTTCTTGGACCTTGAGATTGGAAAGCAGGCGCATATCAACGGCAAACTTGTGGGCGGAAGCGCCGAGGCCGGCCAGGGTCTCCGCTGTTTTCATGTCCAGCTTGCGGGTATACGTCTGACCTGTGACCGCAAAAATGTCGGAGAAACCAAGCTTTGCGGCAACAAGCTCATCAAGTTTGCGAACCTTGTCGTGATCCCCCTTGTAGAGCTCAAGAAAGGAGGCCTGGGTACCCACCGTGCCTTTGGCGCCGCGGGCCTTGACCTGCCGCTCCAGATGCTCAATATAATCAAGATCCATGATAAGATCTTGAATATACAAGGTATTTCTCTTACCAACCGTGGTGGGCTGGGCCGGTTGGTAATGGGTGTAGCCAAGGGTGGCGAGATCCTTGTGTTGGCGGCAAAAGCCGGCAAGGTTGGCGATAACGTTGACCAGCAGCTTCTTGATCAGCTTAAGGGCATCGCGCTGCACCATAAGATCGGTGTTGCAGCCCACAAATTGACTGGTGGCCCCCAGATGGATGATGGGCTCGGCAGTGGGACATTGCTGGCCATAGGCATAGACGTGGGCCATGACATCATGGCGGATCTCTTTTTCCTTGGCCTGGGCCACCTCGAAGTTGATATCGTCCTTGAAGGCCCGTAACTCAGCGAGCATCTTTGCCGTGATGATCTCTGAAAGCCCCAGTTCATACTGGGCCTCGGCCAGGGCGACCCAGCACCGCCGCCAGTGCTGAAATTTATTCTGTTCAGAGAAGATCCACTGCATCTCCGGGCTGGTATAACGACTGACCAGGGGCTCCTGATATACTTGACGATTCATTATTATCTCTCCGTAAAAACGTAATTATTCAAACCTAAACAGCAGCTGCGGCTCTAGGTCTCTGGTTAAGGATTAGGGGCTATACTTACCCGATTTGGCCGCCTTTTTCATGGCATTATCCGCTCCATGCATAAAAAACCCCGGCATACGGAAGCGGCAGGGGTTTTTTGACTGGCACCACACAGGTCTAAGCAATGTCGCATAATATATATTATGTATAGTTATCTTATATCATACAAAGACAAGGAGTTAAGCATGGCAGACAGCTGCCCATCCCGGCGCCGCTCCCTGGCCGGGGTGCTATGGGTTGTTTCAGGGTTTTTCTTCGGCAACGTCCGTGATGCAGAGCTGCAGATTTTTCTGTCCCCTGTATTCATTGGTGGAGAGTTGATAGAGACAGTAGATCTGATTGCCGGAAACGGCTATTGCTGTTGCTTGCGGGTTTGTGGTCTGAGCCCTGAACCATATTCCCCGGTAGCTGCCTTTATTATTGGTAAGAGTGAGCTGGAGATGGTCTTTCTCCTTGCCGACAAATTTGGCGTTTTTTACGGTAAATTTATTGACGAAAACAGGATGCGCAAAATGTTGGCCAAAGGGTTCCAGGACGCTGATTTGGGCACAGGTGGCCAGGGTTATTTCTGTGGGGGCCAGGGCGCCATCTGTTTCCACCAGGGTAACATCCGCGCCGCCCTCCTCCCCGGCAATAGCAGCCAGGAAATGGGCGCGAAAGGCCGCCACTCCCGGCTGGTGCAGCTTGAGCCCTGCAGCGCCCCGGTGGCCGCCAAAAGATATGATGTTGTCCTGACAGGCGATTTTCTCCAGGGCTGCGGCCTGGCTGAGCATCTTGAAGATATGCACCGTACCGTTGGTGCGGCAGGAGCCGGCCAGCACCCCTTCTGTTGCTGTTTTACCCAAAACAATAGCTGGCACCCCATAGCTTTCCGCCAGTCTTGAGGCCATAATACCCAGGATGCCCGGATGGAAATCAGGGTGATAGACCACGATCCCCCTGCCCTGATCTTCCTGGCCCGCCAAGGCATGGGCAATAACCATGGCCTGGGCCTCATACTCTTTTCGCAACTGGTTTGTCTCGGTGAGCACCAGAAAGGCCTTCTTTGCCGTCTCCTGGTCAGGGGCCAGTAAAAAATCCAAGGCCAGTTGTGGATCCCCCATTCTGCCGGCCCCGTTTATCCGGGGGCTCACCTGAAAGGCCAGTTCCCCTTCGGTCAGCCTGGTCAGAGAGCGGCTACCAAACTCCATGCCCTGCCAGCACGGCCTGACAAACTTGTTGATCTCCAGCAAGCCATAGCGCACTACAGCCCTGTTTATGGGGCTGAGCAAGGAAACGCTATCTGCGATGGTGGCCAGGGCCACATAATCAAGAAGTGAGATGAGCGTTGGGGTCTCGGCAGCAATGAGACCGGCTGCCAGCAGTTCTGTGCGGACGGCACTCATGACAAGCCAGCATACCATGCTGCCGGAGATTGTTTTGTCGGGGTAAGGACACCCCTGCTGCTGGGGATTGACCAAGGCGTAGGCTGCAGCGGGGAATTCATCTTCCGGAACCAGGTGGTGGTCCGTGACAATAACATCCACCCCGGCTTCTTTGAGAAGGGCTATTCTTCGTGCATCCGACACCCCGCAATCGGCGGTGATCAGCAGGCTGACAGGGGGGACGTGGGCGAGGATCCGGGCACAGAGCTGGTCGGTTAAGCCGTAGCCGTCCTGCAGCCGGTTGCCGACAAAGCTGTGGATGAGGTCCCGCTCCACCCCGAAATAATCACCAAAGGACTTTTGGCCAACGGCGTTGGCGGTCAGGCCATCCACGTCATAATCGGTGGCCAGGCCGATATGTTCCTCTTTCTTGATGGCCTCAACTATCCGGTTAACGGCCAATTCGCAGTTTTTCAGCAACTGGGGGGGGCTTATTTCCCTAAGCCGGGGATCGTAGAATGGGGTGAGACTCTCATTTTCTGACAGAGACCGGCGGCAGAGAATATCCGCCTGGACATGGCTTAACCCCTCTGCCCGGGCGGCATTGTAGACCCCTTGCCGGCGTGGTCGCTCTCTAATTATCCTCTTTTTCAAAACCCCTTCCTTTCCAGATGGTGGACAATCTTCTGCCGCTGAGCAGGGTGAAACCACTCTATATCCTGATCACGGCCAAACCAGGTAAATTGGCGCTTGGCATACCGTCTGCTGTCCCGGGCCAGCAGGGAGACGGCCTCCTGCCACGGCCATGCACCCACAATGTACTGCACCATATGACGATAGCCGATGGACTGCATGGGTGCTAATTCGGGGCCAAAACCCATGGCCAGGAGATTTTCCACCTCAGCCAGCAGCCCCTGGTCGATCATGATATCAACGCGGCTGTTGATCCGCTCATAGAGCTGACGCCGTTCTCTCTGCAGGCCGATTTTCACAGCCTCATACCCATGGGTCTCTTTATCCTGGCGCTGCAGGTGTTGCGACCAGGGAATACCGGTCGCCCTGAAAATCTCCACGCCCCTTGCCAGGCGCTGACTGTCGTTTTGGTGAATTCTGGCGGCAGATGCCGGATCGCAGACGCTAAGCTCCTGAAACATCGCGGCATTGCCCAGCCTCTGCAGGTCCTGGCGTACCTTCTCCCTCACTTCAGCAGGAATGACGGGTAACTCAAAAACCCCCTCCAAAAGACCGCGCATGTAGAGCCCTGTGCCGCCCACCAGTATGGGGAGAAGGCCGCGGCTGCTTATCTCCTCAATGGCCTGGCGGGCGTCGTGCACAAAACGGCTGACATGATAGATCTCATCGGGCTCGACATAATCGACAAGATGGTGAGGAACGCGGCAGCGCTCAGCCAGGGTCGGCTTGGCAGTGCCGATATCCATATGCCTGTATATCTGCATGGAGTCCATGGAGATGATTTCAGCCTGGAATTTCTCAGCAAGGCCCAGGGAAAGGTCTGTTTTGCCGACCCCGGTGGGTCCAACCAGGATAAGAATTTTCTGTTTGGCCATGGAAGGTGGTGATGAGATCATTAACGAAGGAGAAGCGGGATAAAGATACCTTTAAGGGCAGGGCCAGTGATGACAATTTGGATGACAGCTCTGCATATTTACACTATATTTTCTTTTTTTTGAATCTATCTACCGGGAGAACTCCTCCCCGTAAAGGATAGAATGGCTCATTTATCCCCAGGAGCCCCTCATCCTGATAAAAAAACTTAATAACTTCAGCCCTGCCAGAGGAATCCCATGCCAGACCGTATTTACAATTTCAGTCCAGGACCAGCCACTCTCCCTCAGGAAGTGTTGGCGCAAGCCGCTCAGGATATTGTCAATTTTAACAATAAAGGCATTGGCCTCATTGAACTTTCCCATCGCTCAAAGGAATTCATGGCAGTGGCGGACGAGGCGGAAGCCCTTCTCCGTGAACTGCTGGCCATCCCGGCCAATTACAAAGTCCTCTTTCTGCAGGGAGGCGCCTCAACCCAATTTGCCATGGTTCCCCTCAATCTCCTGGGCCCGGGTCAGAAGGCGAGTTATCTCAATACCGGAACATGGGCAAAAAAGGCCATCAAAGAGGCCAACCTTGTTGCCGAGGCCCATGTGGCCTACTCCAGCGAGGCTACCACCTTTGATCATGTGCCCAAAAACGGCGATTATGAGGTGGATCCGGCCGCCCAATATCTTTATTTTGTCTCCAATAACACCATTTACGGCACCCAGTTCGCTGATTTCCCCAAAACAGAGAAGATGCTGGTCTGCGACATGTCCTCTGACATCTTAAGCCGCAAATTTGACATCACCCCCTTTGGTCTGATTTTTGCCGGTGCCCAGAAAAACATGGGTCCAGCCGGCGTCACCCTTGTTATCATCCGGGATGATCTCCTGGACCGGGCCCCTGCCAATCTGCCCACCATGCTGCGTTACAAGACCCATGCCGACAAAGGGTCCATGTTCAATACCCCCCCCTGCTTTGCCATCTATGTGGTGGGCCAGGTCTGCAAATGGCTGAAGGCCATGGGAGGCGTCGAGGCCATGGAGGAGAAAAACAAGGAAAAAGCAGCCCTTTTATACGGCATGATAGATTCTACAGATTTTTACAAGGGCCATGCTCGGGTGGATTCACGATCCCTGATGAATATCACCTTTAATCTGCCCACTCCTGAACTGGAGGCCCTCTTTATAGACCAGGCCGGCCAAGAGGGTCTGGACGGCCTAAAGGGACATCGCTCCATAGGTGGCTGCCGGGCCTCAATCTATAATGCCTTTCCCAGGCAGGGCGTTGTTGATCTGGTTGATTTTATGAAAAGGTTTGAAAAGGCCCATTGCTAACTTCTTTGGCTGCAGCAATAAAAAAACCGCACCACGTCTTTACCGTGATGCGGTTTTTTTATTTAGCAGCCAGACTTTTAAGAAATGCTTTTAGGGAAGAACCCTCTTTAAGGGGCTGCTTGAACTGCTGGCTCGTCCTTCTTTTTTTCAGCATCGGCTTCCCCTTTGATCAGTTGCAGGTCGCTGCTCTCAACCTTAACCTCACCATTTAAAGAAGCTCCTCCCTCAACAAGGAGATTGACGGCCTCCACATTGCCGTCGATCCTGCATCCCTTGACCACATTAAGATTACGGGCCTTGATGTTGCCATCCACCCTTCCCTGACAGGTAAAGGAGTGGATATCCACATCGCCGGTAATGAGCCCTTCTTCACCCAGGATAAGGTGTTCTCCCTTGATGTTGCCGGTAATGGTACCATCGAGACGTAATTTGCCGGTAAAACAGAGATCTCCGCTTAAATTGAGTCCGGTGCCAATAATGCTCGTTATGGCGACATGGGCACCGGCCAAATCTTTATTGTGGTTGTCCTTTTTTTTCAGAAAACTCATGGGAACTCCTTGAGATCGCCTGTGGTCATTAAAAAAATAGACCTATCCTGGAAATCACATGTTACGGCCAACCCTGACAAACTTAAGGGGATTAACGCTTTTGTCATTATGAAGGATTTCATAATGAAGATGAGAACCGGTGCTGCGGCCGGTATTGCCAACCAAGCCTATCACCTCACCCCTTTTTAGCTGGGCCCCCTTCTTAACCAGGCTTTTTTGCATGTGAAAATAGCGGGTCTTAAATCCTTGGCCATGATGAAGGACAACATAATTACCCAGACCTTCTGTGCATCCTCTTTCAATAACCTTACCTGGTGCCGGGCAGATAATCTCAGCGCCAGCTTTTTTACTGATATCAATGCCGCTGTGAAAGGCGACTTCATTGTTAATGGGATCAATTCGCCGACCATAGAGGGAAGTAATGGGGCCGAGGACAGGGGCACCGAGAGGTACGGATTTGATGATATCCAGGGAATGGTCAAACTTAAAGATGAGATCCTCGTAAGAATCCTCGGCCAGAGGGGTAAAGGGACCACCGCTGTGATTGGCATTTTCTTTAATGGGGGATTTAATGCCCACACTTTTCAGGATAGAGTCAAAGATAGCACTTCTGTTTTTCAGCTCATGGACAGCCGTATTAAAGAGCTCCTCTCTCTCACTATTCTTGACCTTGAGATCATCAAGAATGCCTTGAAAAACTGCCTCTTTTTTAGCAATTTGGCCTACCAGACGGTTTTCAATGCCCTGATTCCACTTCTGAGCGACCTGCAGATCCTGCTTGGTTTTATCTAAAGAGGCCTCAAGATGACCATTGCGGGCGGAGTGCTTGAGACCGAGAAAGGAGAAAAAAGCCAATAGGAGCACCAGGGTCAATGAGGAAAGCCCCCAGGTAAGGAGAGATGATTTGGCTATGACATAGGATCTGGGGGCATCTCTTTCGCCAGTGATAACGATATGGAGTCTCTTTTTCATGGGGGTCCCTGGTATGCTTTTTTTAATTTTTTTGCAGCGACAGGCACATTTTTCCACGGAGAGCAGTTTTCTGTGCACAAAATTCACAAAAAAAATTACTCGTTTTTTATCACTTTCTCATTTAGTTTGTCAATGTAAATGGGCTATTAGTCCGTCCGACCCTTCTTTTCAGACTATCTGTCAGTTCTTATTTTAACCAAAATTCATCCTATGCACTACAAAGGAAATAATATTATTCGGCCCCCCAGTGAAGCCCATTCCATCATTCTCCAGGTGACCGTGGGCTGCTCCCATAATAAATGCACTTTCTGTGGGGCCTACAAAGATGTGCCCTTTGAAATCAAGGATGAAGCCATAGTTGAGGAAGATATTGATTTTGCCTCCCGGTTCTGTCGTGGTCAAAAAAGGATTTTCCTGGCAGACGGCGATGTTCTCATCCTCTCTCAACGCCGCCTGGTCTCGCTTTTTAAGAAGATAAAGGAGAAGATGCCCTGGGTCAATCGGATCAGCCTCTATGCCAATGCCAAGGCTATTCTTTCCAAATCTGCAGAGCAATTGCAGGAGCTCAAAGAGCTTGGCCTCCATCGCGTTTACATGGGCCTGGAAAGTGGTGACAAGGATGTGTTGCAAAGAATCCGCAAAGGTGCTGATCCTGCTACCATGATCAGGGCTGCCCAACGAATACGCCAAAAGGACATTTTCCTCTCCGTGACGGTTCTTCTCGGCATTGCCGGTGTCCAAGATTCCCTCGCCCATGCCAGGGCAACTGCCCAAGTGCTGGCCGCCATGGGCCCCAACCAGATTGCCGCCCTCACTCTCATGGTTATGGAAAATACCCCCCTAGGCAGCCAGGTTGAAACCGGAGCCTTCAGGCTGCCTGCTAGTGAGGCAATCCTCCTGGAGCTCCGCGAACTTTTTTCCTCTCTCGAGGTGCAGCGTCCCTGCCAGTTCCAGGCTAATCATGCCTCTAATTATCTTGCCATAAATTGCCGATTGCCAAGGGATAAGGAGCGCATCATCGCTGAAATCGACACAGCCCTGGCAGGAAGACACCCCCTCCGGCCTGAATGGCTGCGAGCCCTTTAGTACAAAAAAAAGCAGGGGGCGCCCTGCCCCGCCAGGCGCCAGGAGATCCGGCCCGGCTCTACGACCAGTTACGAATGAGGTTGATCAGGGTGCGGGCACCTATACCTGATGGGCCTTTGGGGATATAGGATTTCTCCGTGAATTCCCAGGCGGTTCCGGCAATATCAAGATGAACCCAGGGGGTATCACCCACAAATTCCTGCAGAAAGGCTGCCGCGGTAATGGTTCCGGCCGTCTTGCCGCCGACATTCTTCAGATCAGCCACCTCAGACTTGAGCTGTTTGGTATACTCCTTGCCCAGGGGAAGGCGCCAGGCCGGCTCCCCACTCTGTTCACCCGCTGCAATAATTTTCTCAGCCAGGACGTCATTATTGGCAAGCAGGCCCGTATAATGATGACCCAGCCCGACAATCACCGCCCCGGTTAAGGTGGCCAGGTCAACAAGGGCTGTGGGCTTAAACTTTTCAACCCCGTAAGCCAGGGCATCCATCAAAATAAGACGCCCCTCCGCATCGGTATTAACCACCTCCACCGTTTTACCGCTGTAGGAGGTGATAATATCACCCGGTTTCAGAGCTGCCGGCCCCGGCATATTATCTGTCGCGGGGATAATGGCAATAACATTGATGCCCTCAGGTTTTTCCTCGCCGACCGCGGCCATGGCCGCCATAACTGCGGCCCCCCCGCACATGTCATATTTCATATCCTCCATGCCGGCGCCCGGCTTCAGGGAGATACCGCCGGAGTCAAAGGTGAGACCCTTACCCACCAGGAGCAGGGTTTCTGCCTCTTTTTGTGGACACCGGTACTCAAGGATAATCATTTTAGGCTCTCTTTCTGAGCCCTGATTTACCGCCAAAAGCCCCCCCATCTTCAGGCGCCGCAGCTCCCGCAAGGCAAGGACCGTACATTTCAGGGGGAATTTTTTACTTAGACCTCGGGCGAAGACGGCAAAATCATCGGCAGTGAAGCGGCTCCCGGGTTCATTGGCCATGTCCCGGGCACTCTTGCCCGCCCGGGCCGCCACCTCAGCCAGACGTACTCCTTTACGGCATTCAGGCCCGGCGTGGGGAGGGAATAAGGTTATCTTCTTCAAAAAAACAGCCTTTTCATCCTCATCCTGGCTGGTTTTATACTTCCTGAAACAATACTGGCCGAGTAGAATACCTTCAGTCAGACATTCCCCCATCTCCTTCATGCCCAGATTAAGAGCAGACCAGACCACGGCCAGAGAAACTGCCTTGAGATCCAAGGCCTTTTTGCCGATAACGCCACCCGCCTTGCGTATCTCTTCGCAGCCCTTAGCCGCATCACCAAGGCCCACAAAGAGAAGGCGCTTATAGGCCAGTTCCTGGCCCGGATAGATCACCAGGCTCTGGTCGGCCTTGCCGGTAAAATCGCCAGATTCAGTGGCTCTGGCCAGATAGGGCTGGAGTGCCGGCTCTGCCGACAAAAGAGTGCCGTCTGGCTGCGGTGCCACCAGGATAGCCAGGATGTCGCCGCTGAACTTGCCAAATTCCTTGTTGGATACGTTAATCATAGGTTCTCCCTTATCTTGATAGTTCCCTGCCCCTTACACCCCCACAACAGGTGTCTGGCGGCCGAGAGCAAAAATAGTTTTAAAAGCAGGTTGTTACTGATAAATAGTCTTGGATCATCTTCTCTCTTTCAGTAAACTCGACAAGAGAGATCCTGTAAACAAGGTGGCCTCGCCAAAGAATTTTTTTACCCTTGGCTGGGTATTTTTTTAATTAAAGAGTAAGTGGAGATCATTGTGGTAACCCAGCTTATTGTTGCTGTTTCCTTGGCAGTTCTTATTTCAGCTCTTTGTTCCCTTTTTGAGGCAGTGCTTTACTCTGTTCCCATGAGCCACATCGAGATTTTGACTAAGCAGGGCCGCCGTTCCGGCAAAATTCTTAAAGCCCTCAAGAAGGATATCACCCAGCCCATCATCGCCATTCTCACCCTAAACACGGTTGCCAATACCATGGGGGCGGCCATTGCCGGGGCCGCTGCCGCTGCGGTTTTCGATGAAAAGAGCATCACCATTCTTTCCATTATCTTCACCTTTATTATTCTGATCTTTTCTGAAATCCTGCCCAAAACGGCTGGCGTCACCTATGCAAAACCGCTGTCGGTATTTATCGCCCGTCCCCTTTCCTGGATGGTGACGGTCTTAAAACCCGTTGTCTTTATCTGTCACGCCTTCACCCGCCTTATTCCCGGGGCCAAGGAGAGCGACCTTGTTTCCACGGATGAGATTTTGGCCATCACGGGTTTAAGCCGTAAATCAGGAGAGATAGACCGGGACCAGGAAGGCGTTATTAAAAATATCATTGAACTACGCAAAAAAACCGTGCGCCAGGTCATGACCCCCCGAACCGTCGCCTTTACCCTGGACAAGAATCTCTCCATAAAAAAAGCCCGGCAGTTACGGGACAACTGGCATCTCCACAGTCGTGTGCCGGTCTATTCAGATACTCCGGACGATATCATCGGCATTGTTTTACGAAAGGATGTCCTTCTTCACGCCGTGGAAGGGGATGAAGAGCAGCAGCTCAAGCTCATTACCAGGCCTGTCCATTTTGTCCCGGAAACAGCCCCTTTGAATATGGTGTTGCTCGATTTTTTTGAGCGGCGTCAGCATCTCTTTTGCGTGGTCGATGAATATGGCGGTTTTACCGGCGTCATTTCCCTGGAGGATATTATTGAAGAGATCATGGGCATGGAAATCATGGATGAGTCAGACCATGACCAAACCATGCGGCAACTGGCCAGGGATAAATCGCAGGAATATATGTCCGGTAAGAGAAAGATGGGGCAGCCAGAAGAGCAATCTCCCACTGCAGAGCAATCATAAAGGAGGCTTGCGGGTCAGAAAAAGATCTTCAACCCTCTTCCCCGTCACTCAGGGTCTTAGCGGCAGAAACGGCCAGGCCCTTTGTTCAGCAATCTGCTAGAAGATAAACCAGAGATAGATAATAAGCAGCAGGGTGATGAGCAGATTTATCCCAAAAAAGCTCTTGATGGTGATGTACTCTTCAAATTCGACAATGGTAAAGCGCCAGAGGATATAGCCGCCGGCAATGGCGCCATTCAGCATGAAAAAGGCCGACAGGATATGAATCGGCAGAATCGGCACAGTAAAGGCCAGTTTCTCTAAAAATATTATGCCGAATTGCCGGCCCATGGTGGGCAGAAAATCACCAAGTCCCTTGGCAAAAAATCGCATTCGATAGACCAGCTCGCCGGTAAAGGCCAGGGGGATCAAGATAGGTACCATGGGCGACAGGTGGCCGCAGATGGGATCCTTGGCCACTCCGAAAAGACTGGCCCCCCTCTTTATCACCCAGATAACCCCTAAAGAACAGATAATTAGCAGGAGACTGAAGGTCAGGGAATCCGGCAGATTGGACATCTCCTGCCAGTAGCGGTAAGAAGGCTTTTCCCGTAAAAAACGGGCAAGTTGCGATCCCATCAGAAAGGGCACAATATAGGTGCAGGTGATATACCTGCCCTGATTCTTGATGAGCTCACTGTAGGGGTTTCTTAAGAGCAGCTGAGGAGAATCACGGTCACAGAGGGGCAGGCAATGGCCGCATACCAGACAGTGGAGATTATGATTTACGGAAACCGCCCCCAGGTAAACAGGGCAGCCGCGCTTCTCTGCACTGCCTTTTTTACAGGCCAGGGTCTTGCAGCCCTTACATTTTTCATGGTCTGCCCTGAACTCGGTAATGGACATGGTGGCAGCAGCACCGGTGATGCGGCCCAGGGGGCAGAGATGACGGCACCAGGCCTGGCCCGGGAACAAAATGGCCAGCAGCGCCGAACCGACCACAATGGAGAGGACCAGATAGGATGTGCCGGCTGGCCAGGTATTCAAGCCGGCGACAATTTCCACCCAGATAATAAAGGCCAGCAGGAAAACCGAGATATAGACGCCATATTTTTGCAAAAATCTCGGGACAGGCAGATTAAGCGCGACTCCTTTTTTCTGTAAGAAAACGCCCAGGCCTGGAAAGGGACAAATTCCACACCACATTCTGCCCACGAAGAACCAGGAAAGCACAATGGAGGGCCAGAGTAGTCCCCAGGTCAAAAAAACGGCAAAGTTGCGGTTTGCCTCTTGAGGGCCCCACAAACCGGAAATAACCACCAGAATGAAAAGGATATCACTCAAGGTACGGAGCTGGGCATAATGGTGGCGGGCCGCGAGAAAACGGCGAATACCGGGAAAGGCGCGAAAGAGATCAAGTCCCTTCATATCCTCAAAGGCCATGAGGCTTTTTATGGCTTTTTTCCACCAATTCATGGCTAACCCATTGGCTCCAGAATAAGGTTTACCTGAAATTCCTCGTTGTCTCTGATGATCTTCAGGGTGACTTGTTCGCCGATCTGGAGTCCTCGCATAACCTTGGCCAGATCGCTGGATGACCTGATGGCCGTACCGTTTATGCCGATAATAATATCCCCCAGGACAAGCTCGCCGTCCGCCTGATTGGTCCCCCGGAGTCCTGCCTTTTCGGCGGTGGAGCCGGGCTGAATTCGAATGAGCAGGACCCCTTCAATACCCAGGCGCTGGACGAGTTGGTCATTGGCTACAGTAATACCCAGGCTGGGTTTGAGAAGTCTACCGTGTTTGATCAGCTCCGGTACAACCATATTGACCTGGTCAACCGGTACGGCAAAACCAATGCCTGAGTTACCACCGTTTGGGCTGTAAATTGCCGTATTAACACCGACAAGACGGCCGGCACTGTCAAGAAGGGGCCCCCCTGAATTACCGGGATTAATTGCCGCGTCTGTCTGAATCATGTCGGTGATGGTCTCACCGGTAAGAGCGGTTATTTCCCGCCCCAAGGCGCTGACGATTCCCGAGGTCAGGGTATGATCCAGGCCAAAGGGGTTCCCTATAGCAAAGACATCCTGGCCCACCAGGAGTTTTCCTGATTCACCAAGGGGGATTGGCTTGAGGCTGAAAGCAGGTGCTGAAATCTGCAGTACAGCCAGGTCCCTGTCCGGTGAAGCACCCACGAGAACCGCTTTCCAGGTCGTGTTATCGGCCAGGGTAACATGAACCCGTGAGGCATCTTCAATAACGTGAAAGTTCGTAACAATTCTGCCTTTTTCATCCCAAACAAAACCTGAACCTGTGCCCTTGGGAATCTCATAGGCATTGAGGGTGAAGAAGTTACGTCGCAAGGCCACAGAGGTGATATTGACCACCGAGGGAGAGGCCTGCTGAAAGAGTTCAATGGCGTTAAGCTCTTTGCCGCCCAGTTCACCGCGGAGAGTAATAGCCCGGGGTGTCGCATTCTCGTTAACGGGCAGGCGAAAGGGCTGCTCAAAAAAAAGCCAGATCAGGGCCAGCAAGGCCATAAGCCACAAAAAGGATTTAAAGGGCGGTGCGGATCGCAAAGACATATAAAAAGGTACCTTAATAAATCATAAAAAAAGCAGGATGTACCGTAACCACCTGCGTGCAGCCGTTGTCAGGCCGAGAAACCGCCTTTTACGGCCCCACCCTGGCGCGGGGTGGCCCCTTGTTCAAAGAAGTTCGCTAGATGTTTAAGAAAAATTTGGCGATAAGAAAATAGGCGGAAACGCCGAGGATATCGATGGAAGTGGCCACAAAAGGGCCGGTGGCAATTGCCGCATCAATATCCAGGCGCTTTAGGACCAGGGGCACAAAGGCGCCCACTGTTGCCGCCAAGGTCATGGCAAAGACCACAGAAAGCCCAACCACCAGACCGAGTTTGCCGCTGTCCGCAAAGCTGAAAAAGGCCACTCCGCCCAGCATAATACCATAGAGGGTTCCCAGCAAGACGCCTACCCGCACCTCCTTGAACACAACCTTGGAAAGTTCATTGAGGTTAATGCGGCCGGTGGCAAGACCACGCACCACAATGGTGCTTGACTGGGTGCCGATATTACCGCCCATGCCCACAATAATAGGGATGAATCCAGCCAGGGCAAGCACTTCCTGCAACTCGTCTTGAAAGAAATTAATAATAAATACAGCCATGAGACCGCCGATCCAACTGGCAAAAAGCCAGGGCGCCCTGGTGACGGCATTATCCAGGGTGGATTTGAGGAGAATTTCACGATCCTTACCAGCACCGGCCAGCTGCAGAAAATCCTCTGTGGCCTCTTCCCGGATAACATCAATAATATCATCAACGGTAATGATACCCATCATCTTGTAGGCGGAATCAACAACAGGGACTGCCAGGATATTATAGCGGGAAACAATATGGGCAACCTCCTCCTGATCCGTATCCGTGGTGACGGAGATCACATTGGTATTCATGATATTTTTCAACTGCCGGTAAGGCTTATGGGTGAGAAGCTCCCGCAACGAAAGAACACCGGCAAGCTGGCCTTCATCCCCATGGGAGATGTAGAGGTAAAAGGCCATCTCCAGTTCTTCACTGTTTTCCTGCACCCATTTAATGGCCTCTTCGACACTAAGCTCTTCATCAAGAGCCAGGAAGTCCGGAGACATCCGGCCACCGGCAGTGTCAGAATCATACTGCAGCAGATCTTCAACCTCTTCCCGATCTTTTCGGCCCATGAGATTACGAATCTGGGCGGCGAAATCGTCAGGAAGATGTTCAAGAAAATCGGCAGCGTCATCAGGGGACATGTCCTCCACCACTCCCGCCAGATAAAGGGGGGAAAGGTTGATAACGAGCTCCTGAAGAAAGGTACGATCAAGTTCACTGAGAAACTCGCCGACCTGGGAGGTGTGGGAAATAACACCGAAGACACTACTTCTTTCATGAGGGGTCAGATGACGAAAAATCCATGCAATGTCGGCAGGATGTGTCTTTTCAATGATTTTCTGAAGGCGATCTTTGGCCTTGCGCCTGTTAAGACGCCGAATGGTATCAAGAAGAACCATCCCCTCTTTGCCGATCATTTCTGTTTTCTTTATGTTTTTCATCACGGCCAGGATGTTGAGTTTACGATTAGGGAAAATCAGATACTATAGCGACAAATATCTGAACACGTCAACGAAATCCCCATCTTATCAAGAAATTACTCACCTATGTTCCTGGTCTGACGGTCTATTTGTCCGAATGGAGCCATTTCTTGACAATATTGCCGCCAGACTCAGGATCTGGGACGCTGGGTTTGGCAATTTTCTGATCATCGGTCATGAAGGGCGGGTTATCATCATCCGGGTCAAGGGGAAGATTTTCGAAAGCTTTATTCTCAGCAAGTGCCAAGGCCGCCTCCTTCCTCTTCCTCTGCTCGTCAATGATTTTTTTCCTGGCAAGTCGTTGCGGATTAAAGATATATGCAAAAAAAGGACGGACAAAGAGAAAGAAAAAGAGAAAGAGCAAGACTCCGTAGGTCACAGGCGTGGCAAACCAGGCAACAAGACGGATTATTTGGGGGGTGATGTTTTCAGTCATAAATCGCAAATCGCAGTTTTTTTTGTTACCAAAGAAATATGTGCATATTTAGGGTATAAGGTGGGCTGTAAATGGCTGGGGTATAGGGTGCCAACAGAGGCACAAACTCATACCTTATTTGACACCAATTTAAGAGTATAAAATAATGACTACAAGTGACATCTTTAATTATTATGCACTGATCAGCGAGCATGTCTGGGCCAAACTCCTGCTGGCTGTTGCCCTCTATATCGTTGTCACCATAGCCATAGAGTTCGTGCTTAACAAGGTGGTAAGAAGAGTCTGCGCCCATACCGCATCCACCCTTGACGATCATATTATTGATATCCTGCACAGCCCTGTGTACCAGACGGTTATCCTGGTCGGCATCATGCATATCAGCATTATTGCTGACATCAACCCGGGCTTTACGGCAATAATTGTCAATACAGGCAAGAGTCTCACCATTCTGGCCTGGCTGGTGGCCCTGATAAAAATTCGCAATTTTCTGGGCCAGACGCAGACCTCCTGGCGAGAAAAATTAGGTCCTGACCTGCTGAGCCTGGTGCTGAAAGGCATATTTCTTGTTCTCCTTTTTTCCGCAGTGGCAAACTGGTTTTGGATCTGGGATATCGATCTTACTCCTGTCTTTGCCTCTGCCGGGGTGGCTGGTATTGCCCTGGCCCTGGCCGCCAAAGACACTCTGGCCAATTTCTTCGGCGGCATAAGTCTTTTCCTGGATAAGGCTTACCGGGTTGGCGACTATGTCATCGTAGACAACAGTGAACGGGGTGAGGTGGTGGAGATTGGCATCAGGTCCACCCGGATCATTACCAGGGATGATGTGCTGGTCAACATCCCCAATTCCATCATGGCCACCTCAAAGATCATCAACGAGAGTGCGCCCTACCCTCAATACCGCCTCAAGATCCCGGTGGGTGTCGCCTATGGCACTGATCTTGATCTTGTCGAAGGTGTCTTGCTCGATATTGCCGCCCACAGTGACCAGATCGTCACCCAGCCCTTTCCCAGGGTTCGGTTCCGCAGCCTGGCAGATTCTTCGGTGAATTGCGAACTGCTTGTCTGGGTCACGGACCCCCGGGAACGTGGTATGCAGACCCATCTCTTCCTCAAAGAGATCCACAAGAGGTTCAGCGTCGAAGGTATCCATATTCCCTTCCCGCAACTTGATGTCCATCTCGAAAAATAAAAATTAACGTATAATCTCCAAAAGTTGGCCGCCTTTGGCAAGCAACCTGTAAAATAAACTTGTCGGCCTCCTTTTTTTGGCGCAAAATATCAATAATGGAGCTCCCTTTGTCTCCTGCTGCCGAAAATATGAAAGGGGATTCGCCTATGTCGCTTTCAGCCACCCAAGGCAGATGTCTTTGCTGTCTTACGCTTCTTCTTTTTGCCATCTGCTGCCCTGGCCAGAGGGCCATGGCGGCGGATGCCGCTTTTTTGGACCGCGTTTTCCCTCATATTTCTCTTCACAACAAGACTCCGTCTCAAGACCGGCAAGCACTCGCCATCGGTGAAAATCCAGCCACTGACAGTCACCCGCCCCTTCGCTCAAAGTATCTGCAGCAAAAAATGGGTGACCAAGATCTTTTTTCCCTGGCCCTGGGGGCACGTTTCCAGATCAGTGAATGGCTGGGCGTGGATGCCACCTGTGCCATGCCCCTGGCGGAAGAGGAAACGATCTGGAAACAGGATCTGGCCATTGAGGCCATGGTCACCATGCATTTTTAAAAAAGGCTTCTCCCGCGCCACCTCACCAGAGGATCACCCAAGCGGGATGCCTTCTGGTCGGTTTTTCTGGCCGGAAAAACCGACCTCTGCTATCTAAATCTTTTTTTTAATGTATAGTCTCAAAGAGTTATCTGGAGCGGTTCAGCTCTCTTCTCTATTTTTTTGCCTCTTTCCCGGGCCAGCACTATGCATATCAGACATCTTGTCAACCAGACCTACAGGCAAGGCCTGAATGTTTTCCGCAATACCGTTAAAGATCCTTTTTTCCCGCAGATATTGGTGCACGCTGCTGCCCTCTCTTTTCAATCAGCCCTCTCCCTGGTCCCTATTCTGGCCTTGGTTTTTTCCGTGAGTAAGGGCTTTGGCGTCAAGGAGATTATTCAACCCTTTATCCTGAAAAATTTTGTGGGAGGAGATGTTGCCACTGATATCCTGCCTCAGATTCTCACTTATGTGGAGAACACCAATGTCAAGGCCCTGGGAACCGTTGGTCTTGTCTTTATTATATATACAGCCATTTCCATGCTCAGCGTGGTGGAGAAGGCCTTTAATCTGATCTGGAACGTCAAGCGGGCCCGTTCCCTTTATCGAAAATTCACCGACTACCTCTCAGTACTTGTCATTGGCCCCTTATTCCTCAGCATTATGATCAGTGTTTCTCCTCTGCTGAGCAGCCACTTTATCACCCAGAAACTTCTGGAGTCTGGTCTTTTTGCCGGAGCTTTCGGAGTTTTTCTCAAGACCATCCCCTGGTTGGCCTCCATAGTGGTTATCACCCTGCTCTATCTCTTTATTCCCAATACCAAGGTAAAAGTACAACCAGCCCTGGTGTCCGGCATTCTTGCCGGACTCTTTTGGCAACTCAACCAAATTCTCTTTATTCAATTTCAGATCGGGGTGACCCGCTACAATGCCATTTACGGCACCTTTGCCACGGTCCCCATCTTCCTGATCTGGCTCCAGGCGGGATGGACGATCATCCTTGGCGGGGCGATTCTCTCCAATGCCTGCCAAAACAGGGGGACCACGGAGAATTCCAGCATTGACAATATGGCTTATGAGGAAAGGGAAAAACTGCTCTTGGTCATGTTAACCAAGATCTGCGCGAGGTATGGTAAAGGCGAGGGGGAAAGCGGCGTTGACCAGCTCGCTTCGGAGCTGATGCTGCCGGAGGAGATGGTCAGATCGGCCTGTGACATTCTCATTGAGATGGATTATCTGGTGAGTATGGAAGATGAAGAAGGCATGCTGGCCTTTATGCCGGCAAAGCCGCCCGGCAGCATGGGGCTGGCCGATTTTTTCATAAATATGAAAAAATCGGCGCAGAATATCCTTTTTCTGGACAAACAAATCCTGCCGAAAAATATAGGCGCAACCATTGTTGCCCGCAATGAGGCCCTCGTCGATAAATTCGGCCAAGACTCCATTGAGACCCTCTGTAAAAGAGATGGGGAGCTCAGGGCCTAGACATTTTCCTGCCGACAATGGCGGGCCGCCGGATTCCCTTAGACGCCGGCGGCAGTTTCTAGGCCTTCCATTTCCTCTTGCGGAGACGGATAGACTTAGGGGTCACCTCCACGAGCTCATCGTCATCAATATAGGCGATGCAGTCTTCCAGAGTCATCTCGATATGGGGGGTGAGGGTCACCGCCTCATCCGTACCTGAAGCACGGACATTGGAGAGTTTCTTGCCCTTGGCAGGATTAACCACCATATCAGCGGGCCGGGAATTTTCGCCGATGATCTGGCCGGCATAGACATCCTCACCGGCACCCAGGAAGAGCTTGCCCCGTTCCTGCAGGTTGCACAGGGCATAGGCAACAGTGGTGGCCTTTTCTTTGGCCAGCAGCACGCCGTTGATTCTTTTGCCAATGTCACCGGCATAGGGGCCATATTCTGCGAAGACATAATTCATAATGCCCATGCCCTTGGTGTCGGTCATGAACTGGGAGCGGAAACCAAGAAGACCGCGGGTGGGAATCTTGTAGATCAATTTGACCATGCCGTTTTCTGATGCCATTTCAAGCATCTGGCCTTTGAGTTTGCCCAGTTTTTCGATGACCGCACCCTGATAGCGCTCATCAACATTGACAGTCAGCTCTTCGTAGGGTTCCAGCTTCTGCCCATCCACTTCCTTAAAGATAACCTGGGGTCTGGTGACCTGCAGCTCAAAACCCTCTCGCCTCATGTTTTCAATGAGGATGGAAAGATGCAGCTCGCCACGACCGGAAACCCGGTAGCCAACGCTCTCGGTGAGGGGCTCGGCAACCAGAGCCACATCGGAAAGCATCTCCCGGCGCAGCCGCTCCTCAATATGACGCGTGGTCACAAATTTGCCCTCAAGCCCGGCAAAGGGAGAATCATTGGGAATGAAATTCATGGAGATGGTGGGCGGATCAATCTCAACAAGGGGCAAGGGTCTGGGGTCCTTGAGGTCGGTAAAGGTAACCCCCACGGTGACATCTTCCATACCAGCCACCGCCACCACCTCGCCAACCCCGGCCTCTTCCACACTGACCTTCTCGTTACATTCGAACCGGAAAATCTTGGAGATGCGGATGGGATTGATGGAACCATCGCGACGGACCACGGCGATATCCGTGTTGGTCCGCAAGGTGCCATTCACCACCTTGCCGATCCCGAGACGTCCCATATAGGGGGAATAGTCAATGGTATTGACCTGCATCTGCAGCGGGGCATCCGCAGAACCGGAGGGTGCGGGGATATGCTTGGTGATCATGTCGGAGATGGGCTCCATGGTCATGTTGTCATCATCAGGCTGATAGCGGGCATATCCGGATTTGGCGGAGGCATAGACCACGGGAAAGTCCAGTAACTCATCCGGGGCATCAAGCTTGACAAAGAGGTCAAAGACCTGATCAACAACCCACTCGCAACGGGAGGCGGGTTTATCAATCTTGTTGATGCAGACGATGACCGGCAGCTTATTGGCCAGGGCCTTTTTCAAAACAAAGAAGGTCTGGGGCATGGGACCTTCCTGGGCATCCACCAGCAGGAGGCAGCCATCGGCCATGCGCAGCACCCGTTCAACCTGGCCACCAAAATCAGCATGGCCCGGGGTATCGATAATATTGATAAGGAAATCCTTATACTCATACGAGCCGTTTTTAGAGGTAATGGTAATGCCGCGCTCCTTTTCAATGTCGCCGGAATCCATAAGGCGTTCCGCCACTTGCTGGTTTTCGCGAAACATGCCGGACTGCTCAAAAAGCTGATCAACCAGGGTGGTTTTGCCATGGTCAACATGGGCAATAATAGCGACATTTCTAATCTTTTTCATGGTCATAGGATAAGGAGAGGAGAAGATGCAGCCGGACTATGCCGGCAGGAAAGTACTTAAGAAAAGGGGGCGAATTTACTGGATCTGACCAGCAATGTCAATAATTCATTTATTGGCTTGTCCGTGGCGATCTCCAGGAAATGGACCGGGTCTATCTCGTGGGGATATTGGAAGCGCTCTTGCTGCTGGAGATAGATATCCCAGTTGCCGTCTGAGACGGCCTGGGGGTCTTGGCTGCGCAGGGCCAGGCGGCGACGGGTCTCCTGCTCTGAGACCTGACAGAGGATAAAAAGATACCCGCACTTTTGGTCATGGCAAAAATCAACCACGTGCCGCCGCTCTTCTTTCTTATAGTAGGAGGCATCAAGAATAACGGAGCGACCACGACCTCGTTCTTCAGCGGCAAGACGCAGCAGTTCCTGATAGGTGCGGCGGCTGAACTCCGGGGTATAGATGCCGCCGGCAAACGGGGCGCTGCTTTTTGAGCCGGCCTGCACACCAGCCAGATGCTTGCGGACCACATCGGAGTTATAGACCGGCAAGCCCTGGCTGGCCCCAAAGGCCTGGGCCAGGGTGGACTTGCCGCTGGCAATAAGCCCCATAAAGACAAAGAGGGTGGGCTCAGGCACCGGCATATTTTTCGGCCAGGGTAAAATATTTCTTGGCAGCGGCCAGGGCCTGTTGGGCGGTCTCGGCATCTACCTCAGGGGCGTGGCCTGTGAACAGGCCAATCTTGCCGCGAACATAGGCCCGGTAACATTTGTAGAAGTTGAGCATCTTCAAGAGGCCGCTATCGCCTGATTGCTCCACAAAACGCTCTATAAAATAATCGGCAAGTCCGGAAAGGTTCTGGTAATCAAGATCCATGGCCAGAAAGGCCACATCACTGGCCACATCACAGTAGCGGAACCGTTCGTTGAACTCGATACAGTCAAAGATGTAGACCTGATCAGGCCCCAGACAGATGTTGGCGGAGTAGAGATCGCCATGACAGTCCCTGACCCGAGACTGCGCCCGCTGCTGGAAGAGCTCCTGCTGTTGCAGAAAAGGCACAGCATAGGCCTTGATGGTCTCAAATTGGTTTTTGGTCAAGGCGCCCTGGTCAATAAAGGGGGCACTCTGGTCAAAATTCTCCAGGACATTCACACCCACCGCCTCAACACTCCCGAATTTCTGGATCTCAGGACCGCAGGCGGCCTGCTCATAAAAAGGCACCAGGATATCAACGATACGATCGATGGTTGCCCGGTCCACCCTCCCCGCCGCGATAAGATCCACCATCATGCCCTCCAGGGGCATTTTTTTCATTTTGACGGCATACTCCACCACCGGCCCCGTGCCGTTAAAGGCAAAGCCTGTCTCGGTGCGGGTAATGGCCACGGTATCAAGATAGATATCAGGGCAGAGTCTGCGGTTGAGCAGGATCTCCTGCTTACAAAAATGCTGCCTCTTCTCCAGGGTGGCGAAGTTGAGGAAACCGAAATCAACAGGTTTTTTGATCTTGTAGACAAAGTCTCCGGCAATGAGCACATAGGAGATATGGGTCTGGATCAGGGAGACCTCGTCCACTTTCTGCTCATAATGTCCAGGGTCTTGGAAATAGGTAATAAAGGCCGGAAGAGTGTTTTCTGCCATGATAAGGGTCCTTGCAAGGTCATAAAAAAACAGGATGGAGGGTTTTCTGCGCCCCCCATCCTGTCGACTTAAAGCTCAATATGGCAATTTTTTTAATAGCGGTAATAATCAGGCTTAAAAGGGCCCTCAGCCGGGAGTCCCAGATACTCGGACTGCTCCGGGGTCAAGGTGGTGAGGTGGGCCCCCACCTTCTGGAGATGGAGACGGGCAACCTTTTCATCCAGGTGCTTGGGTAGGAAGAAAACATCATTGGGCATGTTGTCGCCCTTTTCCCACAGCTCGATCTGGGCCATGACCTGGTTGGTAAAGGAGTTACTCATGACAAAGCTCGGGTGGCCGGTGGCGCAGCCGAGATTCACCAGGCGGCCTTCGGCCAGAACAATAAGCTTTTTGCCGTCCGGGAAGATGACATGGTCCACCTGGGGCTTTATATTCTCCCACGGCAGAGTGCGCAGGGAGGCAATGTCGATCTCGCTATCAAAATGCCCGATATTGCAGACAATGGCCTGATTAGGCATGAGATCCATATGGGCCTTGGTGATCACCTTCAGATTGCCGGTACAGGTAACGAAAATCTCGCCCACGGGGGCAGCCTCCTCCATGGTGACAACACCATACCCTTCCATGGCTGCCTGCAGGGCGCAGATGGGATCAATCTCCGTGACCAGCACCTTGGCGCCCATGCCGCGCAGGGCCTGGGCGCAGCCCTTGCCCACATCGCCATAACCGAGGATAACGCAGGTTTTGCCGGCAATCATCACATCCGTGGCGCGCTTAATGCCGTCAATAAGGGACTCCCGACAGCCGTAGAGATTGTCGAATTTAGACTTGGTAACCGAATCATTGACATTAAAGGCCGGGGCCATGAGTTTGCCGGTTCTGCTCATTTCATAGAGGCGATGGACACCGGTGGTGGTCTCCTCACTGATACCCTTGATATCCTTCATCAATTCCGGATATTTTTCGTGCATAATCAGCGTCAGATCGCCGCCGTCATCGAGAATGAGGTTGGGCCGCCAGCCGTCAGGGCCGAAGATGGTCTGCTCAATGCACCACCAGAACTCCTCTTCACTCTCGCCCTTCCAGGCAAAGATGGGAATACCGGCCTCAGCCATGGCAGCGGCGGCATGATCCTGGGTGGAAAAGATATTGCACGATGACCAGCGAATCTCAGCGCCGAGATCCACCAGGGCCTCCATGAGAACCGCGGTCTGGATGGTCATATGCAGACAACCGGCAATCCGGGCCCCGGCCAGGGGGGTCTGGCCGGCATATTCCTTGCGAACGGCCATCAGACCGGGCATTTCGGTTTCGGCAATGGCCACTTCTTTGCGGCCCCAGGCGGCCAGGCTCAGATCAGCAACCTTGTAATCCCCTGTTTCTAAAACTTTATTGGACATGATATTTTTCCTCTTTAAATATATAAATTGTGATTATTTAAGGCCGGCCGCTTCTCGCAGCTCTGTAGCCATATCAACCCGTTCCCAGGTAAAGTCGGCGTGCTGCCGACCAAAATGACCATAGGCTGCTGTTCTCCTGTAAATGGGACGCAGGAGATCGAGATATTGAATAATGGCCTTGGGGCGGAGATCAAAATGGTTTTCCACCAGCACCTTTATCTTGCCGTCACTGATTTTACCGCTGCCAAAGGTGTTTATATTGATGGAAACCGGCTTGGAGACGCCGATGGCATAGGCGATCTGCACCTCCACCTCGGTGGCAAGTCCTGCTGCCACGATGTTTTTGGCAACATAGCGGCCCATATAGGCGGAAGAACGGTCAACCTTGGAGGGATCCTTGCCGGAGAAGGCTCCACCGCCATGGTGCCCCATGCCCCCATAGGTATCAACGATGATCTTGCGGCCGGTAACCCCGCAGTCGCCCACCGGGCCGCCGATAACAAAACGGCCCGTGGGATTGATGAAATATTTGGTGTTGGCATCCACCATGTCAGGGGGCAGGATGGGCTTCAAGATCTCCTCCATGACCCCTTCTTGCAGATCGTCGTAATTGACGTCCGGGGAATGCTGGGTGGAAAAGACCACCGCCTCAATACGGATGGGCCTGTTATCCTCATACTGAATGGTTACCTGACTCTTGGCATCAGGGCGGAGCCAGGGCAGGCGCCCGGACTTGCGCACATCTGACTGCCGCTTCATGAGCTTATGGGCCAGGTGAATGGGCATGGGCATCAAGACCTCGGTCTCATTGCGGGCATAGCCGAACATAAGCCCCTGGTCACCGGCCCCCTGATCAAGATCAATGCCGCTCCCTTCATCAACACCCTGGGCGATGTCTGCGGATTGTTTATCAATACTGGTTAAAACGGCACAGGATTGGGAGTCAAAACCCATATCAGAGGAATTATAGCCAATCTCTTTCACCGTATCGCGGACGATCTGGGGCATATCAACCCAGGCAGAGGTGGTGATCTCCCCGGCGATAATAACCATACCGGTATTGACCAGGGTTTCGCAGGCCACCCGGGCCGTTATATCCTGGGCAATAATACCGTCAAGGATGGCGTCGGATATCTGGTCGGCAACCTTGTCAGGATGGCCTTCGGAAACGGATTCAGAGGTAAATAGAAAGTTAGACATGAGATTCTCTTGGCAAAGGTAATAATAAGGAGAGATACGCCGGCAGGTCCCGACAAAAAAACAACCACATTACTACATAATTGGGCCCAGAAAAACAAGCACTTCAATACGTAAAGGCGGCTTTGGGAAATTTATTTGGTTTTTGGGGCTTTTTTCACTTTTTTTTTTTAGATCGAGGCCTCTGGGGCGGCAAGGGTTACTTGTTCCGTGGGTGCGCAGGGGCCAAGAGGCGGGATACATGGAACAGACCTATTGCCATATGTCACTTAAAGTTTCGTATATTTATGCAACTATGCCTTTAAACACAAAGGCATTTTTTTTAATACCCCCTTGAGTTATTCCGGGGAAAGTCAAATAAATTTTGTGGGGATGTAAGGCCCCATTTACGTAAAATCGTTCTTTGACAATTCGGTAAAACTTTACAGCTTTTCGATTCTTGGTTATGAAAATTTAGAGGACG
>JAGXFQ010000001.1 GCA_024637145.1 Desulfobulbaceae bacterium | reverse complement strand
GAGTTTTGAGGAGCTATTGGCCGAGTCCTTCGATCAGATTCGGGGTAGCGCCGAAGTGAATGTTGCCATACTGGCGCGCATGCTCGGCGCCCTTAATACCATCGGCAGTCTGACGATCAGACCCAGCCACTTCCGAGCACTCGACGAACAACTGCAGTGTATTGCCGAACTGGTCGATCGCAACATCGAGTCCATCCATGATCGCGCGCGGCTCGAAAGGCGGCTGTCGGATGTACGCGAAACGCTGGAAGCTCAGTCTGCGTTGCGCGCATGGGAAAAGAAGGCATAGTGTTATGGAAAAGAGACGGGCAAAACTAAAGGTAATAAAAAACATAATAAGACACCCATCTATGACTGACGCTCATCAAACGGTGCAGTGTTGTGTGTTGTATGCTGTTATTGGTTATCTCAGCCTCTATAGCAGAGCAGCGTAAATAAACGGAAACGATCTCTTGCGTGCCACACAATCCGCGGGAAATGAGGAGGCTAGGCAGGAATGGATATTTATCAGGGCATGATGAGCTGGACTGTTGGAGCAGTACTGAATTCCGCAGCAAACGACCAAGCACAGCAGGTTCAGCAGAGCGGTGAAAACAGTGCTATGACCCAGGCTGACTCGGTATCCGGAGTAGTCGATGTCATCCTGGGAAAACTTGGATCGTGGTGGCAGTCGGCAGTTGAAATGATCCCGAATTTGGCAGTCGCTATTTTAGTGATGATTGCGACGTTCATTCTAGCAAGCATTGTTGGGCGCATTTTTCAACGTGTTGCTGGTCGTGTGGTTGATAGTGAAGCATTGGTAAACCTGTTGACGACCATCATGAAAACAGCCTTGGTCTGTATCGGTTTTAGCTTACTAAACCTTGATAAAACAGTGACCAGCCTCTTGGCTGGTGCAGGCATTATTGGTTTGGCCATTGGTTTTGCGTTTCAGGATTTGGCGGCCAACTTTCTCGCTGGTGTTATCATAGGCATTAGAAAGCCCTTCAAGGTAAATGACCTTGATGCGGCTGATGGCTTGTCATGTTGCTATCAAAAAGGCTCTCGACGCGGCTGATATCACCATACCGCTACCTATTCGCACGCTTAATATTCCTGATCGGACCATTGACCGCTTGTTGCCACATGACCAGCAGCACGACAAAGAGCGTGATAAAGAAAAGAGCAATGATTTCGATCAGAACCATCGTTCTGATCACCCGCGCCAGGAAGGATCAGATCGCGATAGTACAGGTGATTGTGGTGACGGTGGCGAGGCTGGCGAATCCTAGCAAGATCATGTTGTCGACAGCGATCGACGGCGCTGTGCAACGCTATGAGTTCTACAGCTTACACAGTCCATTTTGACCCTGAAAAGGGCACTCTAAGCCCTGAAAACACGGTATATTTCAACCTGAAAGCTGGAGAATCAATATGTTAGATTGGTCCGACCCTAATGTTCGCAATCGCCTGTGGGGGTATCTGCGCCACCGTTGGATCAACGTGCGCCGGGTTCGCCTCTGGGTGCTGGTGGGCGTCGCGTTGTACACGCTCGCGGGTTTTTTCCTGGTGCCGTGGCTCGCCGGTTGGATCGCGCAAGACAAGGTACGAGAGGACCTTGGTCGGGAGCTTCGCATCGGCGATATCGATTTCAATCCCTACACGTTCACCCTGGAGGTGACCGATTTCGTCCTCGCGGAACCAGATGACCACGAGCTCGTCGCCTTCGACCGGCTGTTCGTCAACTTCACGCTGGTCAGCCTGATCGACCAGGTGTGGACCTTCCAGCAGGTACGCCTCGAAGGCCCGGTGGTTCACGAGGAACGCTTCGCCTCGGGCGAGACGCGCTTCGCCCGGCTGAAGGATGACGCCGCCGGCGAGCCGGAAGCGACCGGCGAAGGCGGGATGCCGGCAACGGTGATCCGCGAACTGGATGTTGTGGAGGGAGCGATCCGCTTCACGGATCACCTGACCACCGCTTCCGACCCGTCAGGTACGACCGCCACCATCGCGGTGCAAGAATTTTCCCTGTCGCTGGATGATGTCGCCCTGCACGAGAACACCGGGTTCCCGCTCCATTTCGGTGGGCAGCTCAAGGCGGGCGGTGCTTTCTCGTTCGACGGCGAAATGCAGATGTCGCCGACATTCGAGATCAACGGCGGTCTGCGCGTGGAGGCGCTGGCCCTAAGCCCGGCCGAGCCTTACCTGCAGCAACACGCGCGGCTGGCGATCAAGGGTGGGAACCTGAGCCTCGACGGACGACTGTCCGTCAGCGACGATGAGCCCCTGGCCTATCGCGGCAGTGCCGGCGTGGACGGGCTCAGCCTCGCGCCCCTGGACCCCGGCGACACCGAACCGGTGGCGGGCTGGCAAGCCATGGAGATCGAGCAGCTCGACCTGAGCCTGGCGCAGCGCAGCCTCGAGACCTCGAGCGTGTCCATCGAGGGCGGCTCCGCCCGGGTCATCATCCACGAGGATCAGACCACGAATTTCAATCGCCTGCTCGTGGCGCGCGCTGAGGGGGAGGACCCCGCTCCCGAAGGGGATGACGGCGAAGACGCCGCCCCATTACGCGTCAGCATCGCCGGCATCGTCCTGGCCGACAGTCGTCTCCAGTTCGCGGACCATTCGCTGCCGCTGCCCTTCTCGACGCGCATCCACAAGCTGAACGGCGAGGTCTCCACACTGGCTTCGGACACACAGACTCCGGCCGACGTACAACTCGAAGGTCAGGTGGGTGAGCATGGCCTGGCGCGGATCGAGGGCACGATCGACGCCTGGCAGCCGACGCAGGACACGGACGTCACGCTGACGTTCCGCAACCTGGTGGTGCCGGGCTACTCGCCGTACACGATCGCCTTGGCCGGCCGCCGGATCGCGGCAGGCCGCATGGACCTCGATCTCGGCTATCACCTCGTGGACGGCAAGCTCGAGGGCCGTAATGCGATAGTGCTGCACGATCTGGAACTGGGCGAGAAGGTCGAGAGCTCGGGCGCGATGGACCTGCCGCTCAGCCTCGCCGTCGCACTGCTCAAGGACAGCGAGGGCGTGATCGAGATGGATATCCCGGTCACGGGAAACCTCGGCGATCCGCAGTTCCACTTGGGCGGCGCGATTCGCAGCGCCATCGGTGACGCGATCGGCAACATCGTCAGCGCGCCGTTCCGCTTCCTGGCGGGGCTGGTCGGGGCTGGCGAAGAGGACCTGCAACGGATCGCGTACCCGGCGGGCCGCAGCGACCTGACACCGCCGCAGCGCCAGCGCGTCGGGTTGCTCCGCAAGGCCCTCGTGAAGCGTCCGGGACTGGCGCTGGAGCTCGCCGGACCCTTTGATCCGGATGTGGACGGCCTGGCCCTCAAGCGCCAACGCGCCGTCGAGCAGCTCGCCGAGTGGTTGCGCGAGCAGGGACGCAAGGTTTCGTCCCCGGACCTGACCGCGGAATCGACGCAAGACGCGATGGAGGCGATTTTCTCAAACTCCTACCCGGAAACCAGCCTGGACGAGGTCCGTGAGCGGTTTACGCGCGAGCCGGACGAGGATCCGGAGGGCCGATCGGCGTTCGACGCTGTCGCCTACCGAGCCCATCTCGCCGTGGAGGTGATCGCGGCGCAACCCATCACCGATGCCGATCTCGCGGCACTCGGCCAGGCACGGGCCGCCACCGTGCGGGATCGCCTGCTGGCGGATGTGCCCGACGGCCCGGAAGAAGGAACCGCGGTCGAGCCCGAGCGGGTCCTCCTGGCGGAGCCCAGGGAAGTCGAGTCCGAGAACGACGAGCAGGGCGTGATGGAGGTCGGTCTAGCCGTGGACTAGGAAATACTGCGTTCTAACCCTGGTTTTCAGCCGTCTTGTTGGGTGGCTGGCGGCTGGACAAATAAGGTCAAACCGATGCGAAAGTTATTACTCAAAGTTAAGCAGTCAACCGCGTGGCGGGTTCTGTGCCGCGCTCACACACGCTGGGTGGAAGCGGATGGCAATGAGGGCGCCGCCGCCTTTGCCTATTACTTGCTGCTGTCATTCCTGCCCCTGGTCATCCTGCTGGTGACCGCCGGATCGCTGTTCGTCGAGCGCGACGTGGCGACGCAGGCGGTTGTGCAGTGGGTCAAACATTACGTGCCGCTGACCGGTGAACAGGAACACTCCACCGCGGGGTCCATTGGTGGCATGCTGGCGGCGCGGGACCAGATCAGCCTGGTGGCGATTCCGTTGTTGTTTTGGAGCTCGCTGCAATTCCTTAGTGTGCTGATTAGGATCACAAACCGCCTCTGGCATTCGTCGTCTTACAATTGGTGGCGGTTGCCGTTGAAAAGCCTTACCCTGCTCGGCATCATGGTGAGCGCCGTATTGATCGGCATTTTACTGCCCGGGATGGCGCTGATGTTCCAGGAATGGCTTGCCACCTGGCTCGGATTGCCCGGTTGGATGTTCGCCATGATTTTCCAGCTCATTCCGTGGCTGGTTTTGTTCTACGGGATGATCATGATCTACCGGCTGGCCCCCGGCCGGGACACCCGGTTTTCCGAAGTCTGGCTCGGCGCGCTGGCCGCGACGCTCTTGATCTGGATTGGCGAATGGCTGTTTCTGCTTTACATGGTTCACTTCAGTAGCTTCAACGCCCTCTACGGCGCATTGGGCGGCATCGTGGCGTTCCTGATGTGGATTTATCTCTCAAGCTGCGTCTGCGTGTTCGGCATCTGTTTTTGCGCGGCGCTGGCGGAGGTCCGGGCGAAATCCGATGGTCCGTAACGGGAAGCGGTACGGGGTCGGACCAAGCTAACATTTTAAAATAATTATATTTTTCTCCTAAAATCGGCCCTTTTTCAGCCTTAGAGCCTACTTTTTGGCACTTAAAAGATAGCTCTAAGAATCACGGCCGTTTAGTTTTCCCAACCCCATCTCTTGCTATTTTAGTTTGACAGGCTATCTTCAGTTGTGGCCCGAGAAAATCGTCATTATATTCCCGGCTGTGTCTGGCATATAACCCACCGATGCCATAAACAGGAATTCCTGCTCCGGTTCGCCAAAGATCGTTCTTGCTACCTGTACTGACTCTTCGAGGTCAAGAAACGTTTCGGCCTCAAAATTCTCGACATATCATCACTTCCAGCCATGTGCACTTGCTGGTTTTCGACAGCGGCCTAGACGTTATCCCCCAAAGCATCCAACTCATCGCCGGCAGAACCGCCCAGGAATTTAACCAGCGAAAGAACCGGAAAGGAGCATTCTTTAACCTCAAACCGGCCAACAAATAAATTCACTTGACCGCAAGAACGTCTGCTGCCTCACCTACCATCGGTGGGCGGTAAGTGATTATCGGCGTTATACCTCTGAAAAAAAAATTAAATTACCCAATCTTCAGTTTGCAGGTTGATAAAATCTCAAAACGAGATATTGTATAGATATGTACATAATCACTCGTAAGCGACTAGCAGATTTTGCAAAAAAGTACCCTCATTGCGCTACAGCGCTTGATTCTTGGTATAGAATCTTGAATCATTCTACCGTTTCAAGTTTTACTGAATTAAGAATAATATTCCCAAGCGCCGACCAAGTTGAGGGTTTAACTGTTTTTAATATTGGGGGAAATAAGGCAAGACTTGTTGCTGCTATTCACTACAACACACAACGACTGTATATCCGTCATGTTCTGACACACAAAGAATATGACAAAAACAAATGGAAGGAGGGGTGAAAATGGAACCTCAATTAGAAAATATAGCCAATGTTTGGCCCAAAATTAAAAACATTTTCTCTGTCCCTCATACCGAGGAAGAATATGAAAATCTGGTTTCAATGCTGGACAATTTAATAGATGAAGTAGGTGAAAACGAAAAACACCCATTAGCTTCACTCATGGAGAGTATTGGCACCTTAATAGAAACATACGAAAACAAAAACATTCCACCCATATATGACAAGCCAGTTGAATCATTACGCTATTTAATGAAAGAGCATAATTTAAATCAATCTGAACTCCCAGAAATTGGAAGCCAAGGTGTTGTGTCGGAAATATTGAAAGGGAAAAGAAATTTGAATATTAGGCAAATTAAGAAATTAAGCTCTAAATTCAATGTGTCCCCTCTCGTATTTATCCAAGAAAAGTAAAGAAAGGTTCAAGTTTCAAGAACCAAGGTGCAAGAAGAATCCTATCACACCCCTTTTCCCTTGAACCTTGCCCCTTGTCCCTTGCAACTTGAACCTTAAAAAACACAACTGACTCGGGGCAGGCTTGCAATATTTGCAATTTGAATTCACCCCAAAGTCTGACCCTGCTGGTTTTACCGGTAGAGATCTCTTAACCTTGAACTCTGTTGCCAAGGCGCTTTATGTCCGCGCCCAGGGTGATCAGGGACTGGCTGACACCATGATGGACCTGATAGAATGGCTTTGTGGAATTGCCATTACCAAAGCCTGACCCCGCTGTTACATAGCGACTGCTCAGCTCAGAAATAGTCTGTTCTCCCTTGATTGCCTCCAGGGAAAGCTTGGCTTTAAACTCGGTTGAGTACCGCTGGCGTTTTGTGTTGCTCATGAGGGTGTTTCTCCATCGTCAGTGTGTAGCTGTTCACCTTAACACACTGTCCGATTGCCAGGGGCTACCTCTTCCCTCAAATACCACTTTCCATCATAACTCGAGTCTTCAGTGAGCATCCTTGTCCCGCCAGGCATGGTAGATGGATGTGACCTCGACGCGCCAGGTTGGGGAAATGATGGTGATGAGGATCGCCTCAAGATTGGTGATGGTGACCGCCGCGAGGGCGATGCGCGTGGGCCAGAGGGACCAGTCGATGAACAGACCTATTGCTCCGATTACGATGAGAAACCACGAGATCTTTGCGGCACGGGTGTGATAGCTGGGCCAGCGATGGTACTTCCAGAAACCCGCCGCGGTGGAGATCAGGTAGGTGGCGACAGCGGGGATGATCCAGGCGAGTTCGGAACCCAGGGTCGCGACGTGCATCATTGCTGCTCCCAGCAGCAGGGCGGTGTAGAGCGCAGCGTCGGCCCAGCTGTCGAGACGCGCCCCGAATATCGAGCGCTGGTTGAGAAGGATGGCCAGCTTGCCATCGACCCAGTCGGTCATGGCGAGGAAGAGAAAAAGCCAGAGGAAGAGCTCTTGCTGATCCCGCCAGGCGATCGCGACGAGGACGAAGGAACCGGCCAGGCGAACCCCACAGATGAGGTTCGGTATAGTCAGGAGTCGATCGGAGATATAGGGCTCTGACGGCCGGCCGCCGCCGGCCTGACGTTGTGGTTCAGAACTCGTCATGCCATCCACCAGCTTAGAAAATAGACAAACACCGGGGCGGTCATGGTGAGGCTGTCGATGCGGTCGATTACGCCGCCCATACCCGGCAGCAGCTTACTGCTCTCCTTGACACCGGAGTCGCGCTTGATAGCCGACATGTTAATGTCTCCGAAAAACCCGGCAAAGGAGATGAGAATAGCCGCCAGCATAGGACCGACCACTGGTTGTAGCGGTGCCGAGAGCGCGAACGGGCCTGCTTGCCGGCCTAAAGTAGTGAGCCACGGCGCGATGAGGGGGGCGAGTATGACGATGACCAGCATCCCTCCAAAGAAGCCTTCCCAGGTTTTATTGGGCGAGATGGTGGGTGTGATGCGATGCCGGTTGTGAGCCCCAAAGCGTCGGCCGATGATAGCCTGGAAGATATCATCGGTTTCAGTAAGGATGACGAGGAAGAAGAACCAGCCCACCGGACCTATCGGACCGCTGGCAGAAGAGGGAAGTATCAGAAGGAGCGCGGCATGCGAGACGCCGTAGCCGAGAAACATGATTCCCCAGAGAAGACCTCCCGCAGATCTGATGTAGCCTGTTGGCTCGCCCTTGATCAGGAGTAAGACTGCGAGGACGAGGAGCGAGCTGACCGGGATGAAAACGACAAAGAGTGAGATTGAGCCAATGAGGATCAGAAAGTAATTGATGACAATGAGAACGTAGCCGGCGCCAATGGCGATTTGGTCCTGGGCGCGGGCATTGAACATGGCGGTGATCTCGAACCAGGCGATGCAGCTGGCCGCGGTGAGCAGCAGGCATATCCCGAGCCGACCGGCGAGCAGGCCGGCAGCCACCAGGGTGACGAGCAGCCACCAGGTTCGCAGGCTGGCGAGACGTTGGCGTCGTTTCGTCTCCTCGGCATGCCGCAGGGCGATGAAGCGGCCTATCGATCCGGCGACCAGGCTGGTGTATATCGCGATGAGGATCCAGTAGAGAGTGGGATCAGGAGCGGTGATCATAATTATTTCTTTGTAGTTCATGTATGGTCTCGGTCGTGGATTTGAGCCTCGTCGGCGGAAATTCCAAAGTGGCTGATGAGCCAGCGAATCAAAAGCGGCAGAATGGCGCAGGCCACCAGGGCCACAAAGAGCGGCAGGTTGATGAGGGATCCTGGCCCGTTTTCCGCCAGTTCGTTCAGCGAGGGCAGGCGGATTCCCACGTAAACCCAAATGGCATTGGCAGGCATTAAACCCACCGCGGTGGTCCAGAAGAAGGTCCAGGTTCGAACCCGACTCGCCCCGCTGACAGGGTTGACGATGGAGAACGGAGCATGCGCCATCCGCAGCGTGAGAAGGTAGAAGGCGCCTTCTTTTTCGAGGTGCTTGTTCATATGAGAGAGAAAGATGGTGTATCGACTCTCAATGCTTGCCCGAAATAGATAACGACTGAGGGAGAAAATCGCCATCGCGGCCAGGGTGAGACCCACCGAGACAATGATCACAGCTTGCCAGAACCCGAACAACCACCCATAGATGATGGCTTTTCCCCCGGTTCCCGGAACCAGCGCCAGTCCCATGTAAATAGCGAAGCCGACAGCGAAGGAATACCCCGGGTTGAGGGAAATGTAGGCGCGGAGGCGGCTCTCTTGATCAGCGAGTTCCTCGAAGGAGACATGATTTTTTACATACCAGGCCAGCGTCGTCAGGAGAATGGCGGCGATCGCCAAGACAAGGAGCTTCCTCTTGCTTTTTCTTGTGGTCAGATGTGTGTTCATGGTGGAAAAGATCCGGAGCCGGGATTTCCGGCATCGAACGTTTGCCCCAGACGGGGAAAGATGTGTTTGCTGAACGGAACGAACTTACCCTCCTTCTCCAAATACAGGTAATGGGTTACGGTGATGGTCTGCGAGCCCGCTTCGATCAGGTTGAACGTATTCTCGTCGCGTTCCCGTCCTGTACCGCGGCTGGATGTGGTGGTTCCGCACTGAACGATGATGATCCCGCGGTCGCGGTGATGTCCGGGAAAGAAGTC
Source organism: Desulfobulbaceae bacterium (assembly GCA_024637145.1). Taxonomy (GTDB): domain Bacteria; phylum Desulfobacterota; class Desulfobulbia; order Desulfobulbales; family SURF-16; genus BM506. Next base: position 88,645 of record JAGXFQ010000001.1, on the reverse strand, counting down.
CAGCGAGCTCCCGATATAGGACCGGTGTAGATGTCCGCCCAGGATCATCTCGACCTTTTGCTCGACAAAGCAGGCGATGGCACGCCGTGCCCTGGGCATCGTGCTATCAAAGATGCGGTCGTGTCCGGGGGCAAAATGATGGTGGGCAACAACGATGCGTGTCATGTCCTGAGGCACCGCGGCAAAGGTCTTCTCGCAATGGCGGAGTTGCTGGAGATAAATTCGGCCGTTAGAGATGCTGCGCCGTGGCGCGGTGGAGTCGAGGCCAACCAGCACGACGTTGCCGACACGCAGTACCGGATTGAGATCGGGCGTGATGATTTCGCAGTACAGAGCGTGTGGTTTGAAGAGGCGCTCGAAGATCCGCCACAGCGGGACGTCGTGGTTGCCGGGAACCACCAGCATCGGGAGGTTCCCCAGGCGGTCGAAGAACTGCCGGGCCTCCTTGAACTGGTAACGCTTGGCCCGTTGTGTCAGGTCGCCACTCACCACCAGGGCGTCGGGGGTGAGTGGCTGGATGGTTTCCATCAGGCCCTCCGCAACCGCAGGCACGAATGGTGGTCCGAAATGCAGGTCGGATATGTGAAGGATTCTGGTCGTCGTCACAATGAAATCTTCCCATCGATCTGTGCAGCCATTGTGCCATACTGCCAAAAGATGAGGCGCGAGGGTACTGACAACTTTAATTCTGGCGAACGCCGATTTCCGTGCTTCGGCAGCACGCTACTGCTTCGGCCCAAGGTCTTATTGGGGAAGTATAGTTCGGATAAAGCGGGTATCGACCCTTAGCTTTCCGTCCCTGCCTCATGGTAGGTTTGGCTTTATCTTATTTATATCACAATCTCCTGGCAACATGGATTGGTAATGATATTTTTTTGGCTAGAGTCGTTTTTTCAATCTGATTTGACAATGCCTGTTCTCCTCTGTCAATTGTCACGAATGGCTGTCTCGATCCGGTCAATCGCATCGACAGCTGCCTGCTGGGAAAGCAAGAAGTGGTGAGGAGCTGGGGGCAGGTTTGCGATACTTGAATTTGGGGGATGGTTAGGCCATTTCCTGATGTAAGAAAAGCACGATTCTTGTTGTCGTATACCTATGGTCAAACTTTGTTGTCGATTTGGTCATACTATGTCGAATATTTGTCGACATAGCATGTTTAATATGTCAAATTACCTGGAGAAAGGAACCTCAAATGTATCCTGGAGTCAACCATGCAGCCTGTCAACTTGAAAGAAAAGATCCCACAGGAGGAGTTTGATTATCAAACTCTGTCCGGTGTATTGGCTGAGTACGCTGCTCCCAGGGATAAGATCACCTCGCTGATTAAGCAGGGGGTAATCATTCGGGTAAAAAAGGGAGTCTATGTTTTCGGGAAAGGGTGGAGACGGCATCCCTACTCTCTCGAGACACTTGCCAACTTGATATATGGGCCATCGTATATTTCCCTGGAATATGCTTTACAATTTTATGGGTTGATCCCGGAACAGGTTCACACGGTGACATCTGTTACTACTGGTCGCTCACGTCGTTTTTCTACTCCTGTTGGTGAATTCAGTTATTGGAAGATTCCCATGACGGCATTTGCTTCCGGCATGGATTTATTGCAGAATACAGCGGGTGGCACTTACCTGATAGCTGTTCCTGAAAAGGCGCTGACCGATAAGATTCAAAGTGAGCGAGGACTGCTGTTACGATCCAGAGAAAATGTTGAAAGGTACCTTGTTGAAAACTTGCGCATGGATATGAACGATCTTTCCCAGTTGAATTCCAAGCGAATTGAAGAATATGCCGTGCTGTATCGCTCGCAAAAAGCAAGAAGCCTGGCTGCTTTTATCCAATATATAGCCATACCATTCCGGTAATTATTATTCTAACCCCGATAAGCGGGATAAGTGCCTTTCGCAGATTGATTTTCTTGCAAAAAAAACCTGGAAAATCAATCTGTAAGGCACTAAATCGCATTCAAACCACTAGCTTCGTCGCCGCTCGTTTGTCTTCTCGGTCTTGAATTGAATCCAGTTTAGAACTGCGAGTTCAGCAACAATAAGGGAGGTGCTGGTGCAAGATGCTGTAAAAAAAATGCTGGCAAGGTATGACTGTCAAAGTACAGCGGAATATACTAATGCGCTTCAGGAAATCTTGCAGGAGATCGTTCTGCTTGGTTTATGGCGCAGCAAGTTTTTTGAGCACGCCGCGTTTTACGGTGGAACTGCTCTGCGTATTCTGTATGGCCTTAACCGTTTCTCGGAAGATCTTGATTTTTCATTATTACGTTCCAATAAAAACTTTCAACTGCTCAAATATCTTGTAGCTCTTGAAAAAGAGCTCTCTGCCTTTGGCTTCCAGGTGACAGTTGAACAAAAAAACAAGTCATGGTCATCTGCCGTACAGTCGGCGTTTCTTAAAACAGAAACAGCCGGGGCATTACTGGTCATTACCTCGGATGAGGGACTTTCCTATGGGATACCGGCCGGGAAACTGCTTAAAATCAAGCTGGAGCTGGATACAGAACCGCCGCCAGGATTTAATACGGAGACGAAATATCTCCTTCGCCCTGTCTCATTTGGTGTGCGAACCTACGCGCTGCCTGATTTGTTTGCCGGAAAACTGCATGCCATTCTGTGCAGGCAATGGAAGAACAGGGTTAAGGGAAGGGACTGGTATGACCTGGTATGGTATGTCGCCAACTATCCACAGGTGCATTTGGCTCATCTGGAGGAAAGGATGCGGCAAAGCGGGCATTGGCAACAAAAGGGAACGCTTGGGAAAGGTGAACTTGCTGATTTGTTGTCAGATGCGATTGGAGCATTGGATGTTGAGCAGGCAAAAAAAGATGTCATTCCTTTCATAAAAGATAGAAGTACTTTGGATGTCTGGTCGAGGGATTTTTTCCAGAATATTTATTCAAGAATTGAGGGAGTATAGAAGAAAGATTGTCATATCTTGTGTTGCCTCGTGTGACTCCATGACTCGGGTCAGGCTTGCGATACTTGCAATTTGAATTCACCCCCATCAAAACTAGGGAAACCGCAATTTTCTTTTTGTGAATGTTCCTGAGACCCGCGACCTGTAAATCAGGTTTGCGGGTTTTTTTTGTTTCCCCGACTCAGGGGCCGCATCGTCCCGCCCTGTTCTTGCTTCAGGGGGAAGAATGATTGGGGTGGAAAGAACGATTCTTCAGACCACCCGGGAAAAGCGATTTTGTATCGCCATCTTCTTCTTGGGCCCAGGGCGCACATTTGGGCAACAGAAGGAGGCCGGGGAGGGCAATGAGGGAGCAGAAGAGGAAAAACCAGAACCAGCCCAAGGAGCTGGCCATAAAGCCGCTGGATGAGGCCAGGATGACGCGGGGGATACCCATGATGCTGGAGAGGAGTGCATACTGACTGGCACTGAATTGTTTGTTGGTCAATTTGGCCATGTAGGCGATAAAGGCAGCGGTCCCCATGCCGGCACTGCAGTTTTCAGCAGCCACCACCAGGGCCAGCCAGCTGAGGTCCGCTCCTTTGAGGGCCAGCAGGGAAAAACCCGCGGTGGAGATCATCTGCAGCAGGCCAAAAATCCATAAGCCCCGGCTGATGCCCAGGCGCATGATGAAGATACCGCCCAGGCCTGCCCCGACAATGGTGCCCCAGAAGCCAAAGAGCTTGACAATGGTGGCAATCTCACTCTTGGAAAAGCCCAGGTCGAGATAAAAGGGCATGGTCATGGTCTGGGCCAGGGTGTCACCTAATTTATAACAAAGAATGAAGAGGAGGATCCAAAGAACCTTGGGCCGCTGGAAGAATTCCGCGAAGGGAGCCAGGAGGGATCCTTGTCTGTACGGGGTGGAGGGATGGATTCCCACAGGTTCTGAGCAGGAGAGGGTAAGAAGCAGGCCGGGCAGCAGGCAGCAGGCCACGCTCAAGAAGGTGAGCTGCCAGGAAAAAAAATCTGCGATAAAGAGCCCACCTGAACCGGTAATAAGCATACCCAGTCGATAGCCGTAGACATAGTAGGAGGAACCAAGGCCCAGTTCGTGGTCCTGGAGATCCTCGCGCCGAAAGGCATCAATGATACTATCTTGGCTGGCGCTGAAAAAGGTAATGGAGGTGGCCAGTGTAATGAGCAGCACCAGGCCGCCAGGCCGGTTACCTGGGTTGCTGAAGCCAAGGGCGCTGATGGTGAGGATGAGCCCTATCTGGGTTACCAAGAGCCAGCCGCGGCGGCGGCCCAGGAAGGGCAGGCTGATATAGTCAAAGAGGGGGGCCCAGATAAACTTCAGGGAGTAGGGCAGGCCAACCAGGGCAAGAAGACCGATCTTTCCCAGGGATATGCCGCTCTCGCTGGCCCAGGCCTGCAACAGGGTTATGGTGACCATCAGGGGCAGGCCGGAGAGGATGCCCATCAGAAAGGAGAGGCAGAGTGGTTTGCTGAAAAGCTGATGGGGCAGCAGCATTTTAGTGTGATCCTGAACAGCAAAAGAACATATCTTGCCTTTTAGTTGGCCTGAGCTGAAAAGCCGGGTGGCGGGTCATTTTAATGAAGAGGCGGGCGGCTGAGGCCTTGATAACATATAGTTGGCGTATCTTGCTGATATTGGGTATTTTGGCGGAGATTCATGTTGTGTTGCTTGAGGGAGAATGCTATGTTTTTTCCTATCTTTGGATAGGGGGGCACATTGAAGGCGCAGTCTCTAAACTCTTTTAAACAGAAATTTAATTATGACGGCCAGATTCTGGCAGGTCCCTATAGCCAGTCGTTGAAAAAACGGCTGTTCAAGGCCATGATTCATCTTGATGCCCTTGAACAGTTCGGCTCACCTGTTATTCCTTATATAGCGGCTTGGCGACCAGATGACAATTATATCTGGTACGAGTATTGCGGCAAGCGTTTTCATGAGTTGCTGGGCACGGCAACGGCCAAGCTGGCCGATAGTTTTCGTGATCAGATTGTCAGCCGCTATCTCTATCGTTACCAGGGTAATCCCCTGGCCCTGGTCAAGGTTACCCGTGATAAAAAACAGCTGGATCGTCTGCGGCCCGGTCTGCGACGTGTGGTCATGCGCGGCGGTGAATCTGAGGCGGTGTACAAAGTTGTGGTGGATGGCAAACCCCTTTGGTTGAAAGATCTGGCCAAGGTGGAGATCTTTGTGGAGGATAATATCGTTCTCTCCTGGGGATCCCTCATTAATGTCAGCAGTGAGATGTGTCTGGAGGAGGCCCTGCAGGGGGCTCAGCAGGAGCTCAATACCCACAAGGAAAATCTTGAGCTTCTGGTGGACAAGAGAACCCGCGCCTTGCACAAGAGCCAGTTGGATGTCTTGTCTCGCCTCACGCGAGCCCTGGCCTGCCGGGATGACGAGACCGGTCTGCATGGCAAGCGGCTACGGGCATACAGTTCCATCATCGGCGCCGCCCTGGGGCTTAATAAGGGGCTGCAGTGGGCCTTGAGTAAGGCCGTGCTCATGCATGATGTGGGCAAGGTGGGCATTGCCGATGCCATTCTCCTGAAGAAGGGGCGACTTACCCCCTCTGAATTTGACGTTATTAAGACACATTGTCAGTTGGGTGCCGACCTCCTTCAGGGGGGAGATTCTAAACTGCTCCAGGTGGCCCGGGTGGTTGCCCTGACCCATCATGAAAGGTGGGACGGTTCCGGCTATCCCCATGGCCTGCAAAGGCAACAGATTCCTTTGGCAGGCCGGATAACCGCACTCTGTGATGTCTTTGATGCCCTCACCTCACCACGCTGCTATAAATCCATCTGGAGTTTTGATGACGCGGTGGATGAGATCGGCCGCATGCGTGATATCCATTTTGATCCACAAATGGTGGACCTCTTCATGGCCAACCTGGCCAAAATCCGTCTTGTTACCGAAAAAAATGGCGAGGTCGAAAAGGCGGCCGCCTCAGGGCCCATCGGCTGCTCCGGCAGCAGCTGAAAAATATCCCTGCCTCAGCTGCGCTCGCTACCTTTTTCAACGGGCTGCTATGGCTGGTGCTCTGCCGGGTCTGTGGCCGCACAGAGCCTCCTGATGTCGAGGCGGCTGATGCTGATCTGGCCCCGGGCCAGGACAGTTCCGTCTGAACCGGGAGAGGGGTCTTCAATATAGTGGGCCAGGGAGTGTTGAAATCGGCCGCCTCTCTCCTGAAAACATTGCTTAAGCCGGCTGTCGCCAATGGAGGTTTCCGTGATTGGCGCGCCAGGGCCAGTTGTCTCCGGGAAGTTGACATTCCAGGTGAGAGGATGATGCAGGAATTGCTCTTTGCCCCTCAAGTGGGCCCACACCCTTTCTATGTTGCTTTTGATCCGGACTCTGAGGCCGGCCAGTTCCCGGCCGGAGACCTCCCCGGCCTTGAGGGCGGCACCATAAGCAAGATCATGGAAGTCTTGTGAGAAGGCCAGCCCTGGTCTGGGCGGCTCAGCCACATTGGCATGCAGACAGGCGCCAATGGTCGCCGAACTGAGGATAAAACCGAGGCCGGTATTCTTGCCGCAATTCACCCCGGAAATGACCAGATCAGGCCACTCCCCGCCGGCAAAGAGATTGTGCATGGCCCAGTCCACGCAGTCAGCAGGGGTGCCGTCTACCAGGGTCACCTGGGCGCCGGCAATCTCGGTCACCCGGGGGTTTATGGAACCATGGCCACTCATGGCGTGGCTTTTCCAGCTTTGCTCAGAATCGGGGATGGCTATCTTGAGGAGAGCAATGCCCGGCAAAGCGGCCACGGTCTCGATGGTAAAGGCCAGCAGGGGCGAGTCCGGGCCGTCATCGTTGGTGAGGAGAACTTTCATTTTCTAAATATACCAGATCAAAACAGCTTGACCAAAAAAGATGCGCGGGCCCACCAGAAGAGCGCCTCAGGGGAAAGCGGGGCAGGGCTTTTGTATGGTCTCAGCCGCGGCCCATTCCCCGTCGGTCTCCTGTTTGGCAATGGCCCAGAAGGCCTGGATCTTGGGGTGCGCCATCTTCTTTTTGGCGGTGCAGATGCCGATGGAGAAGGGGGTGAGCTGGGGCGTGACATCAAGGATGCGGATCTGATCTTGCAGGGGACTTTTTTCAATCACCAGTTGCGGAACCACCCCCACGCCGCAGCCCAGGCTGACCATGGCGATGATGGCCTCGTTGCCTGCTACCTGCGCGTAGATATTGGGAAGGATCTTCTTGTCGCTAAACCAGCGCTCAATCCGATCGCGACTGAGACCCTGCTCCGCCATAATCACCGGTGTCTTGGCCCAATCGATCTCCTGGCCCTTTCTGACAATGGTTTCCGGGAAGCTTTGCGGCGCAATGAAGACCAGGGGCGTTTCCAGCATCCGCAGGCAGGAGAGCCCTTTCGGTTGTTTTCTGGGGAGGGCGGCAATGGTGATGTCCACCTCGTTGTTTAAGAGCTTGGACAGGGCCTGGGCCGCGTCCCCGGTCTGCAGATTGATGTGCACTGAGGGGTGCTCCTTGCGGAATATGCCCAGGATGCCGGGCAAGATGCTGTAGGCGGCTGTCACCGAACAGTAGAGCGTGATTTCGCCGCCCAGGAGGTTGTCACCGGCCAGTTGGTTTTGCAGCTCCTGCCAGCGGCCCAGGGCCTCTTCGGCATATTTCTTCAGGATCTCGCCGGCCGGGGTCAGGGAAACGCTGCGGTTGTCGCGGATAAAGAGCTGTTCCCCCACCTCCGCCTCCAGGCGCTGCACGGTGCGGGTGAGGGCTGAGGCCGTTATATTGCAGGCCCGGCTGCTGCGGCCGAAATGTAATGTCTCGCTGAGATGGTGAAAAAGTCGGAGTTCTCTGATGTCCATTTTCTGCCTCTGTCTGCCATGGCCTTATCCTGCCCCTGGGCCGCTTTGTGACTAATGTTGCGCGTAGTGCAAAACAGTATGCCATATAATTCACTTGACGCAACAATAAAAACGGCTAAGGTGGATGCTCTATCTGAATATATCAATGTGCCCTGGCCAGACCAAGGTCTGCGGCAGGCACACCTGAAACAACCTTTATAAGGAGAAACATCATGGGAAACAATTATTTCAATACCCTGCCGCTGCGGCTGCAGCTGGAAGAGCTTGGCCAGTGCCGCTTTATGGATTCTGACGAGTTTGACGGCGTTGCCGCCCTTATGGGCAAGAAGATCGTTATCGTCGGCTGCGGTGCCCAGGGCCTGCACCAGGGACTGAACCTGCGTGACAGCGGCCTGGATGTCTCCTACACCCTGCGTCAAGGCGCCATTGATGAGAAGCGGCAGAGCTGGAAGAACGCTACGGAAAACGGTTTTACCGTGGGCACCTACGAGGAGCTGATCCCCGGCGCCGATCTGGTGAGCAACCTCACTCCGGATAAACAGCACAGCAAGGTGGTGGCCGCCATTATGCCCCTCATGAAGCAGGGGGCCTGTCTTTCCTATTCCCACGGCTTTAATATCGTTGAGGAAGGTATGCAGGTCCGCAAGGATCTCACCGTGATCATGGTTGCCCCCAAGTCCCCCGGCACCGAGGTGCGTGAGGAGTATAAACGCGGTTTCGGCGTCCCCACCCTCATTGCCGTCCATCGCGAGAATGACCCCCAGGGTCATGGCTGGGATCTGGCCAAGGCCTATGCCTGCGGCACAGGCGGTGACCGGGCCGGCGTCCTGCAATCCTCTTTCATCGCGGAAGTCAAATCAGACCTCATGGGTGAGCAGACCATCCTCTGCGGGATGTTGCAGACCGGCTCCCTGCTCTGCTATGACAAGATGATGGAAAAGGGCATGGATTCCGGCTATGCCTCCAAGCTCATCCAGTACGGCTGGGAGACCATCACCGAAGCCCTCAAATACGGCGGCATTACCAACATGATGGACCGTCTCTCCAACCCCGCCAAGATCAAGGCCGTCTCTCTGGCCGAAGAGTTGAAGGAGATCCTCTGCCCCCTCTTTGAGAAACACATGGACGACATCATGAGCGGTGACTTCTCCGCCACCATGATGAAGGATTGGGCCAACGACGACGCCAATCTCCTGAAGTGGCGGGCCGAGACCGGTGAGTCCGCCTTTGAAAAGGCCGTTTCCGGCACCATGGCTATTGACGAGCAGGAATATTTTGACAACGCCATCCTGATGGTGGCCATGATCAAGGCCGGGGTGGAACTGGCCTTTGATACCATGGTTTCCGCCGGTATCAAGGAAGAGTCCGCCTATTACGAATCCCTGCATGAGGTTCCCCTCATCGCCAATACCATTGCCCGCAAGAAACTCTATGAGATGAATGTGGTTATCTCCGATACCGCCGAGTATGGCTGTTATCTCTTTAATCACGCCGCCTTACCCATGCTGCAGGAGTTCATGAAGTCCGTGGACACCGATGTGATCGGCAAGGGGCTCACCCTCAAGAACAACGGGGTGGACAATGTCGAATTGATCCAGGCCAACGAGATGATTCGTTATACCGGCGTCGAGGCCATCGGTGAAGAACTTCGTTCCTATATGGGAGCCATGCAGCGCGTTATCTAATCACCTCTTTTTGCAGCACCACAACAAAAGCCGGCCAGGGAAACCCTGGCCGGCTTTTGTTATTTTTTTTGTAAGATGCTGAAATAATGGCGATAATCTATCGCCCCTGCTCAGCTTTACGGTTTATGTAAAGAGCATCGACAAAGGGGAGGCGCAGAAGGGTGCAATGGTTTCCAGGAGGGCTGATATGTTCAGAGGTTTGGCGAGATAGCCGTTCATGCCTGCCTGCTCGCAATCTGCCTGGGACGCCTTGGTGCCGTAGGCAGTAATGGCGATGATGGGTGTTTCGGGCCGCCCCTCTTCCTCTTCCTGCTGGCGGATGAACTGGGCGGCATCCAGGCCGTTCATTTCCGGCATTTGAATATCCATGAGAATGGCAAAAAAATCATTGGCCAACCAGTGCTGGATCGCCTCTCTGCCATTAACGGCCTGAATGGGGGTGAGGTTATGCATCTTGAGCAGGTCGACCAGAAAAAGCCTGTTCAGCGGCTCGTCATCAACTATCAAGATTTTATTGTTTTTAAAAACAGCCAAGGGCCTCTCCTGACAGAATCGGTGAATTTTGGTAACTGCTCACAGGGCACCGAATCTTCCCGCGATCAGGCCGGCTTACGTATGACATATACGCGGCGCCGGTCTGATCGCGACAATCTCCGGCACCCTGCAAGCAGTTACAACTCAGGTGGTTATTGTAATTGAGGTGGCCATGGGGTGAGCAGGTACAAATTTTGTTTGTCAGGGTGTACGCTAATAGAGTTTGTTAGAAAGGGCGATCTTTTTTTTCACAGCAGCAAAAATAAGCTAATTAATCTTGATACTTAAAACTGGATCTCATTGTTGTCGAGCAGCACGGGATACTCTGCGTAGGTGGGAATGGTGAGGCGAAAGAGCGAGCCCTCTCCCAGGGTGGATTCTATTTCCAGGTGGAAGCCGAGCTCCTTGATTAAGCTCTTTGATACCGAGAGACCCAGGCCGGTGCCTTCGCCTCTTGGTTTGGTGGTGAAAAAAGGATCTGTGCAATGTTGCCTGGTTTCTTCTGACATGCCGACACCATTGTCCTCCACTTCAAGAATGAGGACGGCGGAGAGCTCTTCCTGTGCCGCTGGTGTCGTTATTTTCCGTTTGATCTCTTCGGTGAGCTCTTCTTTATAGAGCCGGACCCACACCTGCATGGGGAATTTTTTGATTTCAGCGGCTTTTTGCATCACCGCATAGCGGGCATTGGCCAGGAGATTGACCAGGATCTGTTCCGCCTTCTGGTTGTCGGTGGAGATGGAGGGTACGCCCTCACTGGTTTCTTCGTGGAGTTGAATCAGATACGCTCTGAATTGTTCGCGGAAAAAGGTGAGGGCGCTGTTGATGGTCCAGTAGAGGTTGATGTCGCTTATCTTTTCTCTGGCCAGGGTGGCAAAGAGCCGCATATCTTCAAGGAGACGCATCACCTTGGTAACCTGGCCGGTGATCTCTTTGGCGGTCTGGCTGCAGGGGGAGTCCGGTTTATTTTTGCAGAAATATTGGTGAATCTCGTCGGCGCCAAGGCTGATCAGACTCATGGGTAGATTGATTTCATGGGCCATGCCTTTGGCCATTTCCCCTATGGCGGTGAGCCTGCCCGCCTGGGTCAGCTGTGCCTGTTTGATGGAGAGCTCCGTATCCATTTCTTCCCGGTGTACGGCTTCGGCAATAAGGCTGGCCGCTGTTTTCACGGCAGCGATCTCCAGGGCCGGCCAGCTCCGCTTTGTGGAACAATCTGCCAGGCTGAGAAAACCCCAGCATCGGTTGCCCACCATAATGGGAGTGCAGATCAGGGAGTAGATATGGGAGGCCTGCAGCAAGGCAGCCTCCTGGGGCGGGAAATCCTCGGTGTTGTCAATGATGCTTTCACCCCTCGCCAGCAAGCAGAGCCAGCGCTCAAGGTGGATCTCTGCAAAGGAGAAGTAGGTGGGCAGGCAGGGATGATCTGCTGTGACCGCTCCTTCCGAGGCCCATTCAAATTCCTGCTGCACCCTGGTATTGCCGGAAGCGTCCTGAGAGAGGCAGTAAATATGCACCTTTGACACGGCCATCACCAGGCCAAGGCGGGCAATGAGAGGCTCGGTAAAGTGGCGCCAGTGGGCGCTGCTGATGATTTTTTGGGAAGTCTCATTGACGGCGGAGAGGATAAGATCGCGGCGGATTAACGAATCTTTCAGGAATCGGCTGGTACGCAATTCCCGCTGGAGCGCCTCATTCTTTTCCCTGAGCTGGGTGAGTAGGATCTTGTTTTGCTGGGTGAGCCGGTATTTTTCCGCCGCCTTGTTCAGGGTATCCAGGAGAATCTCTTCCTGCCAGGGCTTGGTGAGATAATGATAGACTTCACCCTTATTGATGGCTGCCATGATATCTGCAGGCTCACTGTAGGCCGTGAGCATGATGCGCACCGTATCAGGGTAGCGGCTGCGGATTTCAGCCAGCAACTCGGTGCCATCCATGCCGGGCATTTTCTGGTCAGCCACCACCAGGGCGATCTTCCCCTGGTTGCTGAAGCAGGTAAGCGCTTCTTGGGCAGAGCAGGCGGTGATCACCAGGAAGTGGTGTTTCAGGGCCATCTTGAAATTGGAAAGATTCACCTCTTCGTCATCAACGTAGAGGAGTTTCAGCTTGTCCATAAATCTGCTCCCAAAAACTGGATTGATAAAATCGTCACCATCTCACCTTCCCTCTGAATAACAGTGAATGCCGCAGCAGACAATGATGAAGGTGGTTTTTTGCATTTTGCATAACAGTGCCGGCCCCTGTCAGCCAGCACTGTTGTCAACAGGCGGCAGGGCCTCTTTCTGTCCGTCAACCGGGAGGATGACCTCAAAGATACTGCCTTCACCCTCGCGGCTGGTTACCGTAATCCGGCCCCGGTGCTCCTGGATAATTTTATAGCTCACCGCCAGGCCAATCCCTGTTCCCGCTCCCGGTCCTTTACTGGTGAAGAAGGGGTCGAAAATTTTAGGGAGTATCTCTTTGCTGATACCGCCGCCTGTATCGCTGAACCGGATATGGACATGGTCATCGTGCTCAAAGGTGGTGATTTTCAGGGTGCCGCCTTGCCTGGCCATGGCCTGGATGCCGTTATTCATGATGTTGAGAAAAACCTGGTTGAGCCGGCCCGGCCGGCAGGTTACCAGGGGTATGGTGCCATATTCCTGGTGGATAAAAATATCTTTCAGGTATTTTTTGTTGACAAAGGTGAGGGTGGAATCCAGGGAAGAGTGGAGATCCACCCTCTTGAATCCTTGCTCGTCAGCCCGGGAAAAGGTGTGCAGGTCGGTGACAATGCTGATGGTGCGCTTCACCCCTTCGCGGATGTTGCCCATGAGCTCATCCATGGAGGTAAAGAGGTCATCCTGTTCAATCTCTTTTTTGAGGGCCAGGGCCTTAAGCCGCATCTCGGCCTGTTTTTCGCCGGGCTCTTCCAGGCAGGCGGCCCCAAATGTCCGGGTGAGTTCTTTAAGATCATTGATGCCCCGGCTGAGAGAGGGCAAGGCGCCGGATATGAAATTGATATTATTATTTATCTCATGGGCGACCCCAGCCACCACCTGGCCAAGGGCCGCCATCTTTTCGGACTGAATGAGCTGGCCCTCGGTTTCCTGCAGTTCCCGCATGGTCTTTTTCAGTTGGTGATTGGCCTCCTCAAGATATTCCTGGCGGGTGGTGAGCCCCTGATTGGCCAAGGCCAGTTGTTTGGTGCGTTCCTCCACCTGGTTCTCCAGACCCGTCTTGAGATTATTGATGGTCTCAAAGGAGTGGTCCAGGTCCTGGATCAGGTTGGTCACCGTGGTGTCCAAGAGGCCGATATCGTCATGGCCCTCGCCAATGGTGTATTGAGACTGGATCTTGTGGACCAGGGTGCGCAGAGGCAGGGTCATCCGGCGAGTGAGCAGCAGGGTGCCTGTCACCAGCAAGATGAGCAGGAGCAGGATGGTGAACCCCGTCTTGATCGCCATTTCTCTGATGTCCTTTTCGTAACGGCTCTTGGAGACCAGCAGGGTGACATAGCCCAGAGGCTCTTGCTCCCCGTCGGGTTGTGCAGGCTCGACATCGAAATAGAGGGCATCTTCGCTGCTGGTCGTGGCCAGGGCCTTCACCGGCCACCAGTAGGAAAAAGTGGTGGACCATTCCTTGAAATGAGAGGCTTGGGCCCGGATCTCGGTGAGTAGGGCGGCCCGGTCCGGGATCTGGTTACGCTTGTGCGTTTTGCCCAGGCTGACAAGGGGAAGACCCTTGCTGGTGAGGATCTCCACCTGGAGGATATCCTCCCGGCTTAACAGAGATGCCGCCGGGATCTGCAGTTGTTCAAGATTTTCGCTGAAGACATCGAGTTGGACGGAGTTGGCCAGCAGCTGGGCCAGGGCCAGACCGCTGCTTTGCATATACTTGGTGTAGGAGCTTTTTTGCATCCGGTTCGAGGTGATATTGAGGGCCGTGGCCATCAGGCAGAGGGCGGCGATAAAGATGGCGATGAGTTTGGCCGAATAGCTGGCCCGCATCTGTTTGAGGAAATGGCTGAGGATCATGGTTGGCCCTCCTGGAGCTTGAGGCCTAGTTTGTCGATCATGGTACGGTTGAGCTTGAGGGTCACCCGCTCCGTTCTCGTGGGTGGCAGGTCCTGGGGCTTTTCGCCCTGTTTGATGCGCAGGGCTAAAAGGGCAGCCATCCGCCCCATTTCTTCAAGGTCGAGGTGGATGGCAAAAGTGGCGCCCCTGGTCAGGTATTTTTCCGAGAAGGCCAAGATGGGTATCTGGTGCTGATGGGCAAAACGATAGAAGCTCTTGGCGGTCTGCGGTGACAAAATGGTGCTGTCCGGCAGCATCCATAACAGGTCTATCTCGCCGGCCAGGCTGGCCAGATGGTCGGGAACCTCCTGGCCGGAACGGGCCGGGCGGCGGACAAAGACGGTGCCGCTGTTGGTAGCGGCGGCCTGGTCAACCAGGGCGGCTGTCTTCGCCGGGTCGTAGATCACTCCCACCCGTTTGGCGCCGGGCATGATATCATTGAGGGTGCGAAACTGGGCACCGGCCTCAGGCTGGAGGAGGACGCCGGTGATATTGGCCTGGCCGCCGGCAATCTCAGCGGGGAAGGGCACCAGGAGATAGATGATGGGGATATCGTGGATTGGGGCAGCTAAACGTAAGGCCTTGCTGCCCAGGGCCACAATGAGATCTGCTTTGCCCTTGTTGATCTCATGTCTGAGCTCTGCGGGCTGCTCGTCGTCGCGCAGGCTGATGGTTCTGATGGTGATGTTCGGCTGGATGGTCTTGGTGCCGTGCCCCAGGGAGAGGGCGATGAGCTCCTTGCGGAAGGCCTGCAGGGCCGCCTCGTAGGGCTGGGCTGGGCTCGATTTCACTGCCACCACCTCCAGGCCATAGCAGGCCGGTGCCATATGGCAGAGGATGAGGATGGTAAGGCAGAGTCTCTTAAGCATGGAGTGGCTGGTTAGCTTTGCTGATGAAAGTGGTTGCCGGCATGTCGGAAGCCTGGCGGGCGAGAGCTTGTCTTCATGGGGCGGACAAGGGCCTTGTTTACCGTTTGGTTCTTGGTTATACCCTGTGCCGCAAAAATTACAACTTTTGTCAGGAACAAAGGCGTAAGGCGATGACCAGGAAGAGGAAATCAGCGCTGACCCTGTCGTTTGAGTGAAGTATTGTTAGGCCTAAATTCAAAGAGTTACGGGGAAAATGTTTGTGCAGAAGGGTGAAATTTATTACAAGGCATGTTCGTATCCCATCCTTTGGCAGTGTTTTTTTTGTAAGTATAGGTTTTTGCTCTTAAAAAGTGTTAATTAGTTAGGAATTCCGAAAAGAAAGTTTTGTTTTTAAATTTGGGGGAGAGATGACAAAATATTTTACGACCTGTGTGGTCGGCCTCTGGCTGCTGGCCGGCGGCTCTGTAAGTTCTGCTGCCGAGCAGGCGCTGCAAAATGGTGAGGATGACTTCCTCGCCCTCTACTTTGACGAGGCCCAGGTGGTGGAGGCCGCCACCCGCATCGCTAAGCCCCTCAGCCAGGTGGCCGAGAACGTTACCATTATCACCGCCGCCGAGATCGAGCGGATGAACGCCCATAATGTCGATGATGTGCTCAATAGGGTGGCCGGGGTTTTTGTGGGTTATCATGGGCAGGACTTTAATGGCAGCAACTTTCTGACCATCCATGGTTCCTCCTGGCAGCAGGTGGCGGTCTACCTGGACGGGGTGAAGATCTCCAAGGCCAGCCAGGATCTCACTTTTGCCAATATCGTCCCCATCCGCATCGTCAAGCGCATCGAGGTGATCAAGGGCGCTGCCTCCTCCACCTGGGGTTCGGCCCTGGGCGGCGTCATCAATATCATCACCAAGGACACCGGTGACACCCTGCAGCCCAAGGGCTCAGTCCATGCCTCCTACGGCGAGTTCGCCAGTCAGGATTCCAGTGTGGAGCTGGCCGGTCGGGTTTCCAAGCTTGGCTATTATCTGTCCGGGGCCAAGCAGAAGTCGGACGGCCTCCTGGATGATAAGAATTATGATAATAAATCCTTCTACGGCAAGGTGGATCTGGAGTTGCCGGCGGCCATGAAGCTCGCCGTCACCGCCGGCTACACCGATCCGGAGTATAAGGCCGGGTATTTCCCCATCTGGGGTTATGAGGAGTATCTTGATGACCGCAATCTCTTCTTTACCGCCAGCTTCGATGCCCGCCTGACCAGCACCCTCAACTTCCATGTCAATGGCTACCGCTTTGATAATGACTATAATCGTAATGGCTTTGATCTTTCCGATGGCAGCGTTGCCTGGGGTGATACGGACAAGCAGAACTCTGAGGGCCTCAATGGCCGCCTCAACTGGTCCCTGGCCAACCAGGAGATCGTGGTGGGGGTGGATTATCTGCGTAATGAGTTGCAGATGTATGATGAGCTGGCCGGCACGCCACCTGACCACCTCAGTGAGGATCTGGTCGCCTATTACATCAACGACACCATCCGCCTGGGCAAGCTCACCGTTATCCCTGGTCTCCGTCTTGACACTTCTAACGAGGTCAAGAATGTGCTGAGCCCCAGCCTGGGTGCCACCTATTTCCTCACCGCCGACACCCTGCTGCGGGCCAGCATCTCCCGCGGCTTCCGCAAGCCGCCGGTGACCTATACGGACGAGAAAAGTGGTTATTGGGGTGCCAACGAGGACCTAGATCCGGAGCTGGTCTGGTCCTACCAGGCCGGCATCGAGACTACGGCGGCCCGGTTCTGCCGCCTGAAAACCACCCTCTTCTACCATGAAGCCAAGGATGCCTTTGCCTGGTCGAGTACCACCGGGCTCTATGAAAATCTCGGCGAGGAGGAGCGGGCCGGCTTTGAGGTGGAGGTGGAGACCCTGCCCTGGTACGATCTCACCCTGGCAATCAACTACACCTACAGCCATCTCTCCAATATGGACAAGGAACATGGCATCCAGCAGGAGGCCAACCTTATCCTCACCTATGATAATGCCGACATCGCCACCCTGGAGCTTGCCGGTCATTATGCCAACTATGGCACCCTTGTGTCCCCCTTGTATCTCAATGGGGAGGATAACTCCATTATCTGGGAACTCAGCGCCATCAGGACCCTCTGGCAGCAGGACAGGCTGCAGGCCGATCTCTTTGTCGTGGGCCATAACCTGACCAATGACAGCCAGTACAATGACGATTGGTTGAAGAATAGCCCGCGCTGGCTGGAGGCCGGCCTGAAATTTCGGTTTTGATTTTGTCGTAACTATGATAAACTTTTGAAGTTGTTAGGTATTGTTGCCAGCAGGGCAACATTTTCTGCAAATCTTTTATGATGGGGGATAGCTGTGAAAAAAATCGTTATTATCAACAGGGGAGTTTCTGCCAACCAGGTGGCCCAGTCATCAATGTGTTGCGCAAGCGGACCCGTTGCGGTGCGTTAAGGCCGCAAGCACGCGGTAAATGTGAAAAGAGGGGAGGCGTCTAGCCTCCCCTCTTTTTTATGAGGTGTTCACTCCCATGTTGCTCTCCAGCTATCTCCGCGAATTTCCCCACCCTGCTGATTCCCAGGCCACCATCCTCTTTTCCACCCGCAGCGGGGCCCAGGTCATCATCGATCATGACTCCCTGGCCCGTCTCAAAAGGGGCGAGCCTGTCGAGGGGGCCGAGGCTCTGGCCGACATCGGCCTGCTGGTCTCCGATCATGATGAGGAACGCCGCGAGGTCCATGGTCTCATCGATGAGGTCAATAGCCTCAGCCCCCATCTCTCGGTGGCCGTCATCCTCGGCATGCATTGCAACTTCGCCTGCACCTATTGCTATGAGGGCGACCTCAAGGGCTCCTTTGCCATGAGCGCTCATACTGCCGAGCAATTGGTGCGTTTTTTGGTCAAGGAATGTCAGGCCAGGGGCAAGAATAAGATCTGCCTTGATTTTTATGGCGGTGAGCCTTTTTTGTATGTGGCGCAGATCAAGGAGATCTCCCGCCGTATGCAACAGGCCATGGCCGAGATGGGCGGCAGCTATGATTTTGTCTTGGTCTCCAACGGTTCCCTGATGCGCCGTCAGGTTGTGGAGACTTTACTGCCCCTGGGGCTCAGCGGTATCAGGCTCACCGTGGACGGCCCGGCCGCCCTCCATAACACCACCCGGCCCCTGGTGGGCGGCGGCCCCAGCTTTGCCGGGATCGTGGCCAATATCAAGGAGTGCGCCGGTCTTGTCGCCCTGCGGGTTGGTGGTAATTACGGGCGCGACACCTATGCCCGCTTTCCCGAGATGTTTGCCGAGCTGGAGGGAGCGGGTCTCGGTCCCGAGGTTTTTGAATCTGTCCGTTTCTTTCCGGTGATGCAGCCTGATGAACGCTTTTCCCCCCTGGGATTTCACGGTGGTTGCAGCTCGGTCACCGAAAACTGGTTGCCCCAGGCCGCCATCTTCCTCCGGGAAGCACTCTGGCAGCATGGCTACCCGCAACAGGCTGACAGGCCAACGCCCTGTATGGTGGATCGTGATGACGCCTTTACCATCTATTATGACGGCACGATCTATCAATGCCCGGCCCTGGTGGGTCAGGAGGAGCTGGCTAGTGGTGACATCTGGCAGGGGATGACGGACTATAGCCAGCAGTATAATCGCCATAACTGGCGCCAGCATGGGGAGTGTCTAGATTGTGTCTATCTGCCTCTCTGTTTCGGCGGCTGCCGTTACATGAAATATCGCGCTGACCGCACCATGGATGTGGATTGTAAGAAATCCTTTCTCGATGCCACCCTGGAGGAGTTTGTCTGCCAGGATGTCCGCTATCTTTATGAGGCAGGATAGAGGAGTATTGCAAACTTCAAAGAGCTATGTGAGCCTGAACTCTTCGCTTATCTGGGAGACTCCGCGGAATAGTGAATGTTGAAGTGTTTCCCCTTCGGTGGTTCGGAATTTCGGGTGACCTCGATATTCAGGTTTTCCTTAGCAGCGCCTGCCACTCCACTTCCGCAAACATCCTCTTCAGTAGATGATCATCATCCCCCAGCCTGACCTCCAGATTGCTGAAGGTGGCCTCGGCCAGGGGCCCGACCAGGGCAGGTGGGCACACCGTATCGTTGGTGCCCATCACCAGCAGGGTCGGGACAGCAATCTGTGCCGGCGGTACTTGAAAGTCCGGGAAATTGAGGGCCGGGGCCAGGAGGATGAGTCTGGCAACCCGGGCCGGATGCCGGATGGCAAAGCAGCTGGCCATCAGGCCGCCGAAGCTGGAACCGATCAGGGTCAGGTTGAAAGCGCCGGGATAAACCGGCATAGGGTAGAGGGTGAAAGTCCCTTACATGAAAGGAGAAGCTGCTCCATCATGACCCCGAGTCATGCGTCGGCTGTCCGTGAGGAAGCGGCGAAGCGTTGACAGGGGAAACACGCAGGCCAGCCATTGAGCTCCGAAATCACCTCATCCGGAGTGCCGACCTTGTGACTTGAAGGGGAAGGCAACACGGTGGTATTTTTGACGTAAACCCAGCGAGTCAGCCACCGGCTCCGCGGAGTCAGAGACCCTGCGCATGCGTGGAAGCTCTATGCTCGAGAACCGGGAGATCTCAGAAACGCCCACCGGCAGGTAGAGCCGGCGGGCCGGTCAGGGAAGGCCTGTGGCCGTACTCTTGACATGCACGTTTCTGAGAAGTCGGACATCAACATAGTACCTGAAAAGGCGTCGAACAAAACCATGCAATCCCGGTATGGCAGCGGAGATGCTGGAGGGAAGGGCGATGACCAAGGGAAATCATCGAGAGGACGACTGTGACCTGTACACAGGGACAGGGGAAAACATTGAACGGACTTGAGAGGATACATAAAGCAGCAGGGCAGGATAAGACCCTTCGCTTCACCAGCCTCATGCACCATATCACCGAAACACTTCTCCAGGATGCCTATAAAGCGTTGAAACGCGATGCCGCATCAGGAGTCGATGGTGAAACATGGCAGGAGTACGGGGAGCACCTGGAGGAACGCGTAGCGGATCTCCATGGTCGTGTGCAAGGTGGCGGATACCGTGCAAAGCCTTCGAAACGAATCTGGTTACCCAAGCCTGATGGTCGCAAAAGACCGATAGGCATAGCCAGCTTGGAGGACAAAATAGTTCAACAGGCCGTGGTATGGGTTCTCAACCAGATTTATGAAGAGGATTTTATCGGTTTCAGCTACGGATTCCGGCCAGGTCGCAGCCAGCATAATGGCCTGGATGCGGTCTATGTCGGAATAACACAGCGGAAGATCAGCTGGGTGCTGGATGCGGATATCCAGGGATTTTTCGATGCCATCTCACATGAGTGGCTGATAAAGTTCTTGGAACATCGTATCGCCGACCAACGACTCATCCGCCTGATCCGGAAATGGCTCAGGGCGGGAGTGTCAGAGGAGGGCGTCTGGTCAAAGAGTACAGTGGGAACGCCACAAGGGGCGGTAATTTCGCCTTTGCTGGCAAACATCTACCTGCACTATGCTCTTGATCTATGGGTAGACAATTGGCGAAAGACTTCCCAGGGCGAAGTAATCATCATCAGGTATTGCGATGATTTTGTCATAGGTTGTCAATATCGAAATAAAGCAGAGCAACTCCTGAAAGATTTACGGGAGCGGCTGGCAAAATTCGGATTGGAGTTGCACCAGGGGAAAACCCGACTCATTGAGTTTGGGCGATTTGCCGCTGCAAACCGTGAGAAACGCGGAGATGGTAAACCCGAGACCTTCGATTTTCTTGGGTTCACCCATATCTGTGCAAAAACACGGAAGGGCGGGAGATTTACCATTCGGCGCAAAACCATCGCCAAGCGTCTCAGGAGCAAGTTAAAAGAAGTAAGGAAAGAGATTATGAAACGACGGCACGTGCCGGTCCCGGATCAGGGAAAATGGCTGCGGTCGGTTGTGAATGGTCATCTTAACTACTATGGAGTTCCTGGCAACAGACAGGCCACCGACACCTTTCGAACAGAGATAATGCGGGACTGGTTCAAAGCGCTCAGGCGCAGAAGCCAAAAAGCCCGCAGCCTGACCTGGGAAAGGTTTAGGCGGCTGGTCAGAACGTGGCTGCCCACGGCCAAGGTAAGGCACCCTTACCCCTACCAGCGACTTTGTGTCACCAACCCGAGGTAGGAGCCGTATGAGGTAATTCCTCACGTACGGATCTGTGCGGGGGGCGCCGGGAGACCGGCGTCCCTACCGCGACTGTATGACCTCGACACACCACCTCAAGCTGGGCCAGGCGCTGGTCAAGATCACCGCTGAAATCAGGGCAGAGCATTGCGGGAAAATGGGCCTGGAAATAACGGCCCTTAGTGCCCTGGCTCGAGGAGTCGAGGCCATGCAGGAAGAGGGTGGTTGGCATGATTTTTTGATACCACAGAGGCACAAAGGAAATTGTTTTTTTTCACCACAGAGGCACAAAGACACAGAGATAAAAAACCTTCGTGCCTTTGTGCCTCTGTGGTGAAAGGGTTTTTATTTATGGCATCAGCAAAAAATTACTTCTGCCAGAACAGATAGCCGGCCAGGCCCAGGAGAATCACGGCAAAGATCTTCTTGAAGCTGCCGCTGGAGACCTGATCAATGAGGCGGGCGCCTATCTGCGCCCCCAGCACGCCGCCGGCGCCCAGGAGGAGGCCGGCCCGGTAGTCGACATGGGCCAGCTTGTTATGGGCCACCAGGGCGGAAACGGCAATGACCAGAATGGCCACAAAGGAGGTGCCCACTGCCCTTTGGGCGCTATAGCCCAGGAAGATGAGCAGCGGCACGATCAGGAAGCCGCCACCCAGACCGGAAAAGGAGGCGCCTGTTCCCACCAGGACACCAAAGAGCAGAAGCAGGAGCGGGTTGTTGAGGTCTGTCATGGCGTTTCCTTTTTAAGAAGCAGGGTTCTCTTGTGTCTCGGGTTGGGCAGGTATAGGCTGAAAAAAAGTGAGAGGAAAATCATCTCCGTCCTCTCCGCTGTCGCTGCCGCCCGGAGGCCTCAGGCGGCACCCTGTTTTTCAGGATCAGGATAAGGGTTTATTCTATAACATAGTACTGTTATAGAATAAAGATCAGCTGTCCACTCTTGACGAACAATCTCTGTTTTTTAAGCAGAGGGCTGAAGAACCCCTCTGCCGCTGCAGGGCTGGCTGCCGGCCCATGGTCCGCAGTTTGCAGGTGCGTCTGAAAATGAAAAAACCAGAAGCCATGTCCGTGGCCACAAACAGATATTTGTCCTTTTTTGTGCTTGTAGTAATGGCCTCTTTACCGGCCGTGGCCACCTGGATCTCCTTTTATCTGGAAATCTTCCCCTTCCTTCTCTATCCCCTTGCCAAGGTGGTGTTGTTTGTGCTGCCCTTTGTGGTCTGGCGCCTGCGCGGCCAGAGCTGGCGAGCGGGTGTGGGCCGCATGGCTCTGCAGCCGCCGCGGTGGCGGGGCCTGCAGAGTGGCGCTCTGTTAAGCATGGCCATCTGGGGCGCCTATCTTTTCCTGCAGGCGGATCTCCATGGGGCGGGGATCCGCCGCAAGCTCCTCAGTCTGGGTATTCTTGACGCCTACTGGCGCCTCTCCGTTTTTATCCTGGTGGTCAATGCCGCTTTTGAAGAGTGGTACTGGCGCGGTTTTTTGCTGGATGAATTGCGAAATCGTGTTAAACATCCACCACTCATTATCGGCTGGGGCGCTCTTTTTTTTGGCTTCCATCATTATTTTACCCTGCGCCCCTATTTCCCTCTGGCTCTTACCCTTCTTTTCACTTGGGCCACCATGGTGGCCGGGGGGATATGGAGTTGGCATCGTCTCCGCGGCTGGTCACTGACTGATTGTTATGTCAGTCATCTCTGTGTGGATCTGACGGTGCTGATCTTGGGTGCCACCCTGCTTTTTTAAGCGTGGGATGGGTGAAAAAGGGTGATCACCGGGGACGCCGGTCTGAGGTTATCCGGGTAATCCACAACCACAAAAAAAAAAGCAAACTTTTTCCCCTATTGCTATGCCCTCTGGGTTGCATGTTCCCCTGGGCCCCATGGCCTTTATCTACAATGACAAAATGATCTATTCTCCTGAAATAAAAGCGCAGATCGCCAGGGGCCGTTCCCGTTTTATCGCCATGGCCATTACCTATTTTCTGGGGGCCTTTAATGATAATTTTTTTAAACAGGCCGCCATGCTGCTTGCCGTGGGCGCCGGTTTAAGCGGCCTGCAGGGCAAGGCCACCATGCTTTTTTCCCTGCCTTTTATCCTCTTTTCGGCCCAGGCCGGCTGGTTTGCCGATCGCTTCTCCAAGAAAAATGTGGTGGTGGGGGCCAAGTTCCTGGAGTTTTTTGCCATGCTGGTGGGGGCCTATGGCTTTATCACCCTGAACTGGTCCTGCATCCTGGCCATGGTCTTTATTATGGCGGCCCAGTCCACCCTTTTTGGCCCGGCCATTAACGGCTCCATTCCGGAACTCTATCCCAAGGAATTTGTGACCACGGCTAATGCCGTGCTTAAGCTGGTCACCACCCTGGCCATTTTGGCGGGTATCGGTCTGGCCGGGGTGGCCCTTGATCAGGCCTGGTTTGCCACGGTCATCCCCTTTGGTCGGCTGCTGGTGGCCATTTTTGTTCTGCTGGTGGCAGCTATTGGCGTGGTGGTAAGTTTTGGCGTGGTAAAGCGGCCGCCGGCCGGGGCCAGGGAGCGTTTCCCCTGGCTGGGTCCCCTCCATTCCCTTGCCGATCTCTACCGCCTGCGCACCGATGGGCTGTTGTTGACGGTTATTGCCGGTGACGCTTTTTTTTATTTTATCTCCTCCGTGGTGGTTCTGGTCATCAATGTCATGGGCATTATTGAGCTTGGTATGTCGCAGACCATCACCAGTATGCTGGTGGTTTCGCTCATGGTGGGGGTATGCGCCGGCTCTTTTTTGGCGGCCAGGATTGCCGGCGGTCCTGGCTGGCACCGGATCATGGGACCGGCTTTTCTTGTCATGGGGTTTGGGCTGGTCAGCACCTGGGCTGCTGTCTCTCTTGGCTCTGTTGCCCTGCAGCTGCCCCTGCTCATCATGGCCCTGATGGTGGCAGGCTGCGGCGGCGGCCTCTTTCTTATTCCCCTGGCCAGCTTTATTCAGCTGCGGCCGCGGGCCGATCAGAAGGGCAAGATCATTGCTGTTTCGAATTTCACGGCTTTTTCCGCAATTTTTTTATCAGGTATCTGCTTTGAGGGCCTGCATGCCGTGCTGGCCCCCAGTGTGGCCATGTTGGTCCTTGGGTTGACGACCTGCCTTGGCGCCCTCTGTTTTTGTTTTGCTTTTAAACGTTATGGTCGGGTGGATTCTCCATGTTGAATATAGTTGTTTTTATTGTGCGTAATCTGGTGCGCCTGCGCTATCGCCTTGTTATCAAGGGGCTGGACAGGATCAAGCCCTCAACTGCCGGTCAGGGCATCCTCTTTCTGCCCAATCATCCGGCCCTCATTGATCCCCTGATCATGTATCTCTGCCTGCATGAGCGCTTTCATCCCCGGCCCCTGGCCGACGAGAGCCAGGTTGCCCTGCCTGTGGTGCGTCAGATTATGAAGCTGGCGCGCTGTGTGACCATCCCTGATATTGCCAGCAAAGGTCGCCATGGCCGGGATGAGGTGGTGGTGGCCATGGCCGAGATTGGCAAAAGTCTTCGCCATAATGATAATATTCTGCTCTATCCCTCCGGCCGGATTTATCGCAGCCGTTATGAATCGCTCCGCGCCAACGGCGGGGTGGCGGCCATTCTTAAGCAGGCCCCGGAAACCCGCGTTGTTCTGGTGCGTACCACCGGTCTGTGGGGCTCCTCCTTTTCCAGGGCCAGCGGTCGGACGCCGACCCTGCTGGCCGACATTTCCAAACATATCTTCTATCTCCTGATCAATGGCATCTTCTTTATGCCCAAGCGCCAGGTTGTCCTTGAGTTTGAGGAGCCTGCCGACCTTCCCCATAACGGCGACCGGTTGCTGCTCAACAAATATCTGGAAGATTTTTATAATAAAAAGGCGGCAGCCAATACTTTTGTGCCCCATTTCTGGTGGCAGGGCAGCCGCCCGCAGCTCAGAGCGGAGCCGGGTAAAAAGAAGATCGTCGGTGACAGCGGCAAGGTGAGCGAGGCGGTGCGGACGCAGGTCTTTGCCAAGATCAGCGAGATCAGCGGGGTCGAGCATGTCCAGAAAAAGGATAATCTGGCCAGCGACCTTGGCCTGGACTCCCTGGGGCTGGCCGAGCTGGTGGTCTGGATTGAGCAGGAGTTCGGATTCACCATTGAGGAGCTGGAGAGCCTCAACACGGCCGAGGACCTGCTGCTGGCCGCCTCTGGCCAGATGATCAGCCGCAAGGATGACCAGGTCGGCCTGCCTCCTCCCGCCTGGTTTGCCGCCCAGAAGAGCGGGCCCCTGGTGCTGGGCGCCGGAGAGACCATCACTGAACTTTTCCTCCAGCAGGCCAGAAAAGATCCGGATAAGGCCATTATCGCTGATCTGCGCAGCGGCGTGCGCAGCAATCGTGATATCATTATTGCCCTGCATCTCCTGGTGCCGCAGTTCGCAAAGATTGCCGGTGATCGTGTCGGTCTCATGCTGCCGGCCGGGGTGGGCTGTACCCTTGCCTATCTGGCCCTGCTTTTTGCCGGCAAAACACCGGTCATGGTCAACTGGACCGTGGGCCAGGGCAATATGGC
Source organism: Desulfobulbaceae bacterium (assembly GCA_024637145.1). Lineage (GTDB taxonomy): Bacteria > Desulfobacterota > Desulfobulbia > Desulfobulbales > SURF-16 > BM506. The sequence goes on along the minus strand of JAGXFQ010000001.1, from coordinate 63,029 downwards.
CTATTGTCTGGACAAGGTCGGGGTGCAGACGGTGATTTCGGCCCAGCCCCTGATGACACGCCTCACTGATCAGGGCCTGAAACTTGACCGTCTCAAGGTGGCTTGGCTCCTCCTTGAGGAGATGGGCGCCACCTTTTCGCTGCCGCAGAAGATAATAGCCAAATTAAAGAGTTACGGCAGTTGCTCCCTGCTTGGCCGCCATGGCTCAGGGGATGCGATCGCCGCCATTCTCTTTACCTCCGGCTCCGAGGCCAGGCCCAAGGCCGTGCCCCTCAGCCATGCCAATTTTCTGGCCAACCTCCGTGATGTCGGCCAGGTTCTGCAATTCCACGGCAATGACAGCCTCCTGGGCATGTTGCCGCCCTTTCACTCACTCGGTCTCACCGGCACCCTGCTGCTCTCCGTTTGTCTGGGGGTGAAGACCGTCTACCATGCCAACCCCACCGAGGCCGGCATCCTGGCCAAGATCTGCGAGGTGTACAAGACCACGGTGCTGATCGGCACCCCCACCTTTTTAAACGGTATTCTGCGGGCCGCACTCCCGGGCCAGCTCGTAAGCCTCCGCCTCGTCTTTACCGGGGCCGAGAAATGCCCCCCTCATGTCTATGAGGCCATGGGCCGTGCCTGTCCCCAGGTGGTGATGTGTGAGGCGTACGGCGTCACCGAGTGTGCCCCCGGCGTCACTCTCAACAGGCCGGCGAATCCGGTGGCAGGCAGCATCGGCCCTCTGCTCCCCTCCATGGAGCATGTCATTGTAGATGTGGCTGGGCAACAGCCCGTGCCCCGTGGCCAGCAGGGCGTGCTGCTGGTCCGTGGCCCCAATGTCTTCAGGGGCTATCTCCACCATGACGGCAAACAGCCCTTTGTGGAATATGACGGCAAGGAGTGGTATGAGACCGGGGATCTGGTCTCTGAGGACGAGCAGGGGATTCTCACCTTTCGCGGGCGCTTGAAGCGGTTTATTAAGCTCGGCGGCGAGATGATCTCCCTGCCGGCCATTGAGACCGCCTTGTTGAGCCAGATAGAGAGCGCTCCGGATGACGCCGTTCCCCTGGCCGTGGAGGCCACTGCCCATGAAGAGCAGCCTGAGGTAGTGCTTTTTGTTACCTTTGCGATGTCGAGGGAAGAGGCTAACAAGGCCATCCGCGCCGCCGGGCTTTCACCGCTTCATAACGTCCGGCGCCTGATTCAGGTCGAGGAGATCCCGGTGCTTGGCACGGGCAAGACCGACTATCAGGCCTTGAAGAGGATGCTGTAAGAGTAGGTGGTCAGGTTTTTTTTCACCACAGAGGCACAAAGGCACAAAGGTTTTTTATCTCTGTGTCTTTGTGCCTTTGTGTTTTAAGCCGATTTTATTTCTGCCACTATTTCAGCAAAATGCTGGACCTGATAGGATGCTGTAAGAGTGTGCTGGTGGTCAGGTCTTTTTTCACCACAAAGGCACAAAGACACAAGGGTTTTTTATCTCTGTGTCTTTGTGCCTCTGTGTTTTAAGCCGACTTTATTTCTGTCACTATTCATCAAAATGCTGGACCTGATAGGTGCTGATTTCCACCCCCTGATGCCGCCAGCCTTCCCGGGGCAGGCCGGCCTTCATGGCCAGCTGACCGAGGAAATCTTCAGGTTCTGGAAGCTGGTCCCAGACCTGGGGGAGAAAGGTGGCCTGGTGGCTGCCGGAGCTCAATAGCACGCCGTCGATATGGGGGCGCAGCTTGGCCACGAGCTCTGCCGGATCTGTGAAAGAAAGGGGGGCGGGGGCGGTGAGGATGGAAATTTCCACCTGGATATCTGCCAGCTCTTCGGCCTGCAGCCCGGGAAAACGCGGGTCGTGAAAAGCGGCGTTTTCGGCCTGGTGGCGGATGCCTTCAAGCAGCGATTCGCTGCCGATCAGGGAACCGATGCAGCCCCGTAATTCTCCATTTTTATGCAGGGTGACAAAGACGCCTCGTTTTTCCTGGAACAAAGGGGCGCTCAGAGCCGCCGGATCAAGCGCATTTTCCGGGGCCAGACCCAAGAGCGAGGTGATGGTCTGTCTGGCCACTCTGACCAGGATTTCGCCCTGACTCGCTGATAAATCACTCATGGGTTCTCCTTAGTAAAGGCGATGGCCCCATAGCCCACCACCCGGTTGCGGTCACCGGTGGCGTCACCGCTGTTTGCATAGTGCAGGAGGCGGGGCTGCCATTTCTTCAGCCTGGCCAGGTGGAGAAGAATCTGGATGCCCACCATGCCGCAGGCCTTGTTGTCATTGACCAGCAGGGCGGTGATGTCCATGTCCAGGATGGCAGCCAGGGTCTGCCTGTCCTTATGGGCCGCACTTTCATAGTCGAGAAAATGGGAGAGGTCGCTGGAGATGACCAGAAGGACGTCATCGGTGAGCAAGGGGGCCAGGGCCAGGGCCGTTTTCTTGGTATCGGTCTGGCCCACCACCAGCGGCATCAGGGAAAAATCCCCCAGGGATTCCTGGAGAAAGGGCAAGATGACCTCCAGGGAATGTTCGGCCTGCTCGGCAGCGATATTTTCCTGAAAAAGATCGGCATGTTCCTCCTGCAACGCTTCCCCCCAGGGGGCCACGGGGATCTCCCCCAGCGGCGTCTGATACGCGGTGGCCCTGCTGACGGCAGAGCCTGCCACCCCCACATGATGGGCCGGGCCCAGGAGCATAACGGTTTTAACCTGCTGCTTTTCTAAAAGGCTGGTGCCGTGGGCGGCGGTGAGGCCGGAATAGATGTAACCGGCATGGGGCAGAATGAGGGCCCGGAGTTTGGCGTCCCCCAGATCGATCTTCTCCTGGGCGGCCTTTTGATGCAGTTCGCTGATCAAGGAACGCAGATGGCCGGGATTATTGGGATAAAAGCTGCCTGCCCAGCTGGGGGGACGAATGAAAGATGGCATGGCTTAATCCTCTCTTGTTTTTCAGATTGGCAGGGCCTTGCGTAACCTGAACATCCTGGCAGGTTACAGCGCGCACCATCGGCACCCAAGAGCCAAACAAAAAAGATAACCACGTTGATCGCTGTTTGGCTCTTGGGTGGGTTGGAGTGGCTTCTTGTTTTGGTGCCTGCTGCCTGGACCAGCGCGCTCTCCCGCTAGATTGCTCAGTTGTTAAGAGTATGGTAGCAAAAAGTCTGCTCTAAGGGAAATCAGCAATTAGGGGTTTTGATCTTTGGCACTATTTTCAGGTGCGCCGATCAATGCGGCGGTACTGGAGGGCTTCAGCAATATGGCCCGGGCCGATCTGCTCCAGACCGGCAAGATCGGCAATGGTCCGGGCGATTTTTAAAATGCGGTTATAGGCCCGGGCGGAGAGGCGGAGACGTTCCATTCCTTGTTCCAGGAGGTTGAGGCTGTTTGGGTCAAGCAGGCAATATTTTTTCAGGTCGCGGCTGGACATCTGGCTGTTGGCATAGGTCCTTTTGTGACCCTTGAAACGGCTGGTCTGCAGGGCCCGGGCAGCAATCACCCTTGTTCTGATGGTCTTGGAGTTTTCTCCCTCCCTACCCTTGGTCATCTCCTTGAAAGGCACGGCCGGCACCTCCAGGTGGATGTCGATGCGGTCAAGAAGAGGGCCGGAGAGTTTATCCTTATACCGTTTTATCTGGGCCTCACTGCAGGTACAGTTGTGGAGATGGTCGCCAAGATGGCCGCAGGGACAGGGATTCATGGCGGCCACCAGCATGAAGCGGGCCGGAAACTCCAGGGAGGTGGAGGCCCGGGAGATGATCACCGAACCATCCTCCATGGGCTGGCGGAGGACCTCCAGGACATGTTTTTTATACTCCGGAAACTCATCCAGAAAGAGGACGCCGTTGTGGGCCAGAGAAACTTCACCGGGCCGCGGCTGATTGCCCCCGCCGATGAGGCCGGCATCGGAGATGGTATGGTGGGGGGCCCGAAAGGGACGCTGCCGCACCAACCCCTGCTCCGGGGCGAGAAGGCCCATGATGGAATAGATCTTGGTGGTTTCCAGGGATTCTTCAAAGGTGAGATCAGGCAGAATGGTGGCAAAGCGTTTGGCAATCATGGTTTTGCCGCTGCCCGGACTGCCGTTAAGAAGGATATTGTGGCCGCCCGCCGCTGCCACCTCCATGGCCCGTTTGACATGCTCCTGGCCTTTGACGTCACTGAAGTCGAGGTCGTCATGGGCGGGCAAAGCCAGAGAGTGGTCGGCAATGGCCATGGTCAGCGGCAGCCGGTCGGTGAGAAACTCCACGGCCTGGTCAAGGGAGGTGAGGCCATAGACCTCAATGCCCCTGACCATGGCGGCCTCCCGACAATTGGCCAGGGGCACCAGTATGGCCTTTTTGCCCTGCTCCCGAGCCGCTGTCACCATGGAGAGGATGCCTTGGACCGCCCGCAGTTTGCCGTCCAGGGAAAGCTCGCCGGCCAGGACCATGGAAGCCAGTTTCTCCTGGTTAAAGGGCTCCACTGCCGCCAGGATGCCGATGGCCATGGGCAGATCGTAACTGGTGCCTGCCTTTTTGACATCAGCGGGCGCCAGGTTTACGGTAATTCTGCGGTTAGGGAAGGTGTAGCCGCTGTTGTTGATGGCCGCCTTGACCCGGTCCTTGCTTTCCCGCACGGCCCCTTCTGCCAGGCCCACTGTTGAAAAGCTGGGCAGGCCATTGGCGATATCCACCTCCACCTCCACGGCTATGCCGTCCACCCCGAATAGGGCTATGGTATGAATTTTAGCAAGCATGTTATGGCGGGTTGGTGGTGATCTGGTGGCCGGCAGCGGCAAAGCCCCTGGCCCTGGCAATGAAAAAGGACTCCCTCTCAGGGGTTATGAGCCGGTAGGTGCTGGTAGAGATCGGTGTTGTAGCCGATATACAAGGTGGTGCCGCGGCGGATGGTTGGGGCGCGCAGATTGCCGGTGCGGCCCACTATTTTCGCCATGATTTCCTCTTTGCCTGCAGCGGTTGGCCTGTATTCCAGGATTTTTTTGCCGCTGGCAATGTAGATCCGGGTGGCAGCGGCCACCAGTTGCCAGGCGGCTTCCTGGTTCAGCGGCTTCTGCCTTGCATTGACTTCATTCTGGATTGCGGCCTTGTTTTGCTCGAGAGACTCCCGGGCCTTTTGGCAGGAAACTCACCCCGTACGCATATATGCCCAGTCAATACTCATAGAAGTTCTCCTTTTTTGTCGGTATGATAAAAAGTACATGCCATGTTAATGATCTGGCTTTCATTATGTCAATGTAATTAAAAGAAAAGGAGGTTCTATGAAGGTGCGGTGCTTTTCTCCCTGCCCGTTCGAAGTGGGTGAGATGATCTATATTGATGGCGGCAAACGCCAGGGTGACTGGCGGGTGGTGGCCATTGATGACAATAAAATAACGCTGCGCTGCCCCATGAGCGGCCGGGTCTTTACCTGGAGCCGCTTTTGTTATGAAGTGGGCGACATAGAAAGACCGGTTTTTATCGACTGAAAGAGCTCTTCTCTCCCTCATCCTCTTCTTGCCATTTGGTGAGGAGATCCCAAAAATTGAGGCTGATCCATGTCCATACTTCTTGTTGCCGATATTGGCGGCACCAAAATAGATTTCGCCTTCTTTGATGAGCGGCCCGGCTTTATGCCTGTGGCCGAGGGGCAACTGATAAGTGCGCACTATAGATCCTGTGCCCAGGCGATTGCCGCTTGCCTGGACAGCTTCCCGGGCAAGGTCGATTTTGCCAGCCTTGCCGTGGCCGGACCGGTTTCAGAGCAGCAGGTGCGCTTTACCAACCTGCCATGGCAGACCGGGGCAGCAGCCCTGGAGGAGGAATTCGGTTTTACCGGTGTTGTCCTTGCCAATGATCTGGTGGCCCTGGCTGAGGGTGTTACCCTGCTGGGCGAGGATGATCTGGTGACCATAAAACCCGGCAAGGGCTCTGGCCGCTCCGGCGTTCTGGTGGTGGCTCCCGGCACGGGCTTAGGGGCGGCCTTTATCAATAGAGATGGCCGGCAGGCCCGGGTACAGGGTACGGAGGCGGGCCATCTCAGCTTTGCCCCCCGCACAGAGCTGGAGATGCAACTCCTCACCTTTCTCCGCCAGCAGTATGGCCAGGTCACCTTTGAGATGGTCTGTTCCGGCACCGGTCTGGCAAATCTGGTATCTTTTTTGCCCAAAAGGGGCTTGGCCATGCCTGCCGAGGTGGCGGCAAAAAGCAGGGAGAGTAATCAGCTTGGACCTCTGCTTGCCCAGCGGGCCTTGGCTCAAGATCTGCAGTGCCCCTTCAGCAGGCAGATTTTTGCCCTGTTTTTCGATATTCTCGCCGAGTTTTGCGGTAATCTGGCCCTGGCCCTCTTGCCCGGTGCCGGTATATATCTGGGCGGCGGCATGCTTCCCCGTCTTGTCGGACTCTTGGACAAAGAGCAGTTCGCCCGGCGTTTCGAGGATCGTGGCCGCATGCAGAGTCTGGTGACCACCCTCCCTGTTTTTTTAATCACCCATCCCAGGCCAGCCTTGCTGGGTGGCTGGCGGTTGGGACGCAGGACTTTTTATGATGAAGAGTGAGACCCTGAAAAGGGCAGTGGTGGTGGCGGCGGGAGTGGTGTTGGTGGCGCTCTTTTTCTACCTGGACCTGGATCAATATCTGCGGCTGGAGTATATCAAAGAATCCCAGGGCCGCTTTCAGCAGTTATATGCCGAAAACAGCCTGTTGGTGGTGGGCGTTTATATGGCAATCTATGTCCTGGTGACCGCGCTTTCCCTGCCCGGGGCTCTGATCATGACCCTGGCAGGGGGCGCCCTTTTCGGGGTGATGGCCGGTACGGTTATTGTCTCCTTTGCCTCGACAATCGGCGCCACCCTGGCCTGTTTCGTGGCCCGGTATATTCTGCGGGATTGGGTGCAGAACCGCTTTGGTAACCGCCTGGCGGCCATTAATAAAGGGATGGCAGAGGAGGGTGGGTTTTATCTCTTCACCCTGCGCCTTATCCCGGTCTTCCCCTTTTTTCTTATCAACCTGGCCATGGGTATAACCCGGCTTCCCCTCTGGAAATTTTACTGGATATCTCAGCTTGGTATGCTGCCCGCCACTTTGGTCTACGTCAATGCCGGTAAGGAGCTGGGCAAGATCGATTCTCCGGCCGCTATTTTGTCGCCTGGCCTGCTTTTCTCCTTTGTTATCCTTGGTCTTTTTCCCCTTACCGTGAAAAAGATTGTGGCAGCCTTGAAAAGGGCGCGCTCTTGATAAGCGCCTGGTGCCTTTTGTGCCTGGCCCCTGCAATCCTAAATGATCTCCATGATTTTTTTGGTGAGATCCGCCATGTTAAAGGGTTTCTGGATATAGCCTACACAGCCGCGACCGACAATATCAGCGGCCTGGCCTTCAATGCTGTAGCCGGTTGAGAGCAGGACCTTGATGGCTGGATTGATTTCCCGCAGCCGGTCAAAGGTTTCACTGCCCCCCATGCGGGGCATAATCATATCCAGGACCACCAGGTCGATTTCCGCCCCTTTTTTTCGGTAGACCTCCAAGGCATGATTGCCGTCATGGGCCGTAAAGACCTGGAAGCCCCTGGCCTCCAGTAACTCCTGTCCTGTTTCCCGTATCGATTCATCATCGTCCACCAGTAAGATGGTGCCGGCTGCCGGCCGCTTGCTGAATGCCGAGGCACGTCCTGTGCTGGCCAGATTCTCCGTGGAAGCGGGGAGATAAACATGAAAGGTGGTGCCTTCAGCTATTTTTGATTCCACTTCGATATGCCCGCTGTAGGCGGCGACAATGCCGTAGGTGGAGGCCAGGCCCAGACCGGTGCCGCGACACTGTTCCTTGGTGGTGAAAAAGGGTTCAAAAATGTGGGGTTTGATATGGTCCGGAATACCTGTGCCGCTATCGGTAACCGAGAGATGGATATAGTCGCCAGTAATTTTCTCCAGTACTTTGGCGGCGATGGTCTGGGCGGGCACACGCTGGCTGGTAATGGTAAGGGTGCCGCCTCTGGGCATGGCATCAGCAGCGTTGATGAAGAGGTTGAAGAGGACCTGCTCGATCTGGCCCTGATCGGCATGAATGATCTGGGGTTCAGGGGCCATCCGGGTCTGGATGGAAATCTCCGGTCGGGTTCTGGAGAAGGTCTCAATAATGGCGTGGAGCAATTTGTTGAAATTGAGAAGGCGGACATCGTATTGTCCCTGCCGGGCGTAGCCCAGAAGCTGACGGGTAAGGCGGCCACCGCTCTCCACCAGTGTTTCTATGTTGAGGAGATGGGAGAATTGCGGATCTACGGGTTCGCACTGGCTGATGAGCAGAGAAATATGGCCCTGGATTCCCATGAGAAGATTGTTGAAGTCATGGGCAATGCCGCCAGCCAGGGAACCCAGGGCCTTCATCTTGTGGGCGTGCCGGAGTTGGTCATCCTTTTCCTGCAGATCTTGCACCAGCTGGGTAAGTTCCCGGGTCCGGGCGGCCACCCGGCTTTCGAGATCGTCATGGGCCTGTTGCAGCGCTTCCTGCTGGCGGGCCACTTTCGCCCTGAGATGGACCTTTTCCAGGCAATTTTTCAGGCTGATTTCCAGCTCAGTGAGGCCTACCGGTTTCAGGAGGAAATTGTAGGCCCCCAGGCGCATGGCGCGCAGGGCGGTATCCAGTTCACCATGGCCGGTGATGATCATGGCCTGCAGGTTGCTCTGCACCAGCATGGCCCGTTCCAGGAGGGTAATGCCATCCATGCCCGGCATGCGGACATCGGTGATCATGATATCGATATTGTTGCCCGGCAGTTGCTCCAGGGCTTCCTCCCCTGACCGGGCCGTGAATATTTTAAAATTTCGGACCTCCAGCTGTCGCTGGAGAAGCTCGAGAATTTCCGGTTCGTCATCAACCAGCAGGATGGTGCCACGACTTTCTTTTGATTCTATGCTCATAACAGGGGTCCGCTCTTAGATATTTTCGCAATGTCCCGTGAAAAAAGGACAAACAAAGGTTAGCTCGTGCTGGCCGGCATCATGAAAAGGCGAAAGAGAGAGCCCTTGCCCTGGGTGGTACCCACCACGAGTTCCATGGCCATTTCCTTGATAAGACCATGGGCAATGGAGAGCCCCAGGCCGGTGCCCTGGCCGACCTCCTTGGAGGTGAAAAAGGGTTCCAGGCAGCGATCAAGCTCTTGGGGGGACATGCCGATACCGTTGTCCTCGACCTCAAAGACAAGGCGGCCGTCCTGCTCATCCTGGTAGAGGCGAATGATCACCGTGGGGGTGTATCCTTCCCCTTGCCTTTTCTGGCAAGCAAGCACGGCGTAGCGGCCATTTGACAGCAAATTGATCACAATCTGCTCGAATTTTTGGGCATTGGCCTTGACCTGAGGCAGGTGCATGTCGATTTCTTCCTGGAGCAGCAGATTGTTTTTTCGGAATTGTTCCCGGAAGAAGGAGAGGGCCAGGTGGAGCGGCCTGCTGATATTGAGTAACTCCATTTCCCCGGTTTCCGCCCGGCCAAAGGAACGCATGTTGTTGAGGATGGTGGTGGCCCGTTCCACCTGGCCAATAATCTTATCGGTGTCCGTGGCCTCAATGGCCTCAGTGGCGTTGCGGCCAAAATAATCGCGCAAGGCGTCAGCGGCAAGGCGGATAATGTAGAGGGGTTGGCTGAGCTCATGGGCGATACCGGTGGCCATTTCGCCCAGGGCACTGAGACGGCCGGCATGAATCATCTGGGTCTGTTTTTCCTCAACAGCGCGTTTTGCCTGGTTCAGGGAGGTGATGTCCTTGCCGAAACAGATAATGCCGTTGAAATTACCCTCAGGGTCAAGAACCATGGCTGCCGAGAACATCATCTCCACCAGGGTGCCGTTTTTTTTGATGAAGTGCAGTTCGGTGTTGCCCAGGGTTTTTTCAAGGATAAAATTTTCCAGATGCCGACCCTTGAACAAGTTGGATTCTTTTAGAAAAGTACTGAGGTGCCGGCCGATTAATTCTGTTTGCTGGTAGCCGAGAAGATTGGCTGCATAGGGGTTGGCCTCGGTGATATGGCCTGTTGGGCTCAGCATGATGCGGGAATCCTGCAGGGCGGCAATGGTTTTGTCGGCTAACTCCCTGGCCCGGGCAAGGTCGCCGGCGTAATTGCTGAGGCGGGTATTGAGGCTGGAGATGGTGAGCCAGACAATAATGAGCAGCAGGATGATCAAGACTGAGGCCAGGGTGAGTTTGGTGCGGATCTCGCTTTCCAGGTTGCCGATCACCGCCAGGTTGTTACTGAAATGGGCTATGCCGAGAAGTTCCCGTGAGGTGGGAGAAAAGAGGGGGATGGCCAGGGTGTCGCAGTTGCTGGGCTTCTTGTCACCCCGGCTGAAGTCCAGGGAGCCGGCAGTTGCGGTCACCACGTCATAATCAAGTTCCAGGCTGATTTTTTTGGTAAAGGGTTTTTCTGACTGGGGGACCCGAAAGAGCAGGATTTTATCCATGGCCAGGTGCAGTTTTTCTTGGCGCAGGCGGCCATCTCTCTCGGCAATTTCAAAGGCCAGGAGCTGGGCCTGGGCTGTGGAGAGGGCCTGGGAATAGGCTGAGGCCTCGGCCCGGAGCTTGGGCTCCAGGGCAAAGAGCCAATAGGTGACAAGAATTCCCTCTAAAATAGCGGCCAGCAGTATGAAAACCAGGGTGATCCGGCCATGGTAGGAATTGGATCTGTCACATAAGGAACGCAGGGAATTCAAGGTGTCTCCACTTCTGGATAAGGGGAGGCAATGCGCAGAAAAAAGGGCTTTAAGCGCAGCCCGGATTCCGCCAGGGTGGTCGTGTTCACCTGCGGCAGGATGCGGGCGGTGACCGTGATGGAGCCGCTTACGCCCTGGGTGATATCCCCGGCAAAGGGGGAAAAGGTGATGATACCCTTTTCCTTGCCGTACAGGACAAGGGCGTCCAGATGAGGCAGGCGGGGCTGGGCAATAAATATGGCAGCTGGTTGCTCTTTGGGAAAGAGGGCGTCATAGTCCCGCATGATAACCACCCTCAGGGGCGCCCCTCTGATTTGTTTTATATCCTGGAGCTGGGCGGCAATTATTTGGGCGCCGCGCTGGTTGTTGTGATGCACAATATAGAGGAGAAGATGGCCGTCTTTGTCAAGTTTGTCGGTGAGCTGCTGATCTGCTGCCAGAAAACTGGGGAAGAGGTCCAGGCCGGCCCCCAGCAGTCTTTCTGAATGAGCGTTCTGGTCCTGGGCAGCCAGGGGGGCCTGGACAAAACAAAGCAGCAGCATGCCGCAGATGCTGAGCCTGGATGATGTCTTGAACAGGGCTGTTTTTCTCATAAGTGCCAGAACCTAAATTTTACGGAGACCATATTTGCAGGGGCAGGTCAATCACGGCGATATTCTTGGCCGGTCTTTGTGGGGGCATAAGAGTCATTTTTTTAAAATTGATAAGAGCAGTGCGTCCACCAGGTGCGGTCCTGGGTTTCAAAATCATCAGGATAGCTGAGGGGGGTAACTGGGTAATGGAGGGGTAATGATGAGGGGGTGCGGATATCCTGGTTGAAAATATTCTGCACTCCCACCCGCCAGGTCAGGCCTTCAAGCCTGGTGGGGAAGTAGGAAAGGGTGAGGTCCACCTTGTCATAGCCCTTGAGGTTATCACGGGGGTCATCTGCCGCCCGCTGGCGCCGGTCCACAAAACGATATTGGCAGGCCAGGGCGGCCCAGGGGGCCGGATGATAGATGAGGGCGGCATTGGCCTGCCAGGGAATGGCCCCCACCACCTCCGCGCCACTGTCCATATCCTTGGTGTCGGCATAGGAGAGATTGCCGTCAAACCTGAGGTTGGCCAGGATTTCCTGTTCAAGTTCCACCTCAAATCCCATCTGTTTTGCGCCGTTGCTGTTGGTGTAGTGGCCAAGGACACCGTTGGCTTCGGTGATAATGAGATCATTGAGGCGTGAATAAAAGAGGGTGAGTTTGGCGGTACGGCCCGGTTTGCGGTAAATGTAGCCCACTTCATAGGTGTCGATGGTTTCAGGCTTTATCTCGGGGTTGCCTTGCAGCACCATTTCCGAGCCATAGAGCTCCATAAAGGTGGGGGGGCGAAAGGCGCGGGCGGCCTGGGCCTTGAAGATATGATGCTCATGGGGATGCCAGACCGCGGAGAGACGGGGGGAGAAGCTGTCGCCGACATCGCTGTAGTGATCGCCCCTGATGCCCATGGTGAGGGTAAGGAGAGGCGTGAGATTATAGACATCCTGGAGGATGACGCTGACCACGTCGCGGCGGCTCTCCTTGTCGACAAAGAGATTGGCGCTGCTTGTTTCCTGCCAGGGGATGGGGGCATGGCTGACCATGTCGATATTGGTCTTCTGCCCGACATCAGCCAGTTCAATATGATTGTAGGACAGTCCGGCCAGGATGTTGTGGTGGGCCAGGCCCTGCCAGGAGGATTCCAGACAGGCGAAAAACTTCTCTTCCGTGCTGGCGATGGAGGCCAGGACCCCGTCCGGGTAGGTATAGCCGCTGAGGGGCACCAGGGTTTCTGGAGGAGAAAGACGCCTTTTGTCCAACTCATAGGTGTACTCCTGCCAGCCGGTCTTAAGCTGGAAGTCGAGATCAGCAGAGAGGCGGAGACGCTGGCGGGCTTCAATGTTTTTGTAAATGTGTTCCTGAGCGATATGGTCAGCCGCCACCGGCTGAATGGCATAAAAATCACCGGCGCCTTCCTCGACATAATTGGCAAGCAGGGTGAAATCTTTGTATTTGAGGGTCAAAAAACCATTGGCACTCTCCCGCATCTCGTTACTGTTGCCATAATTGCCATAGGCATCAGGTCCGCCAAAATGGGCGGGCCCTTCCGTGTCGGAAAAGGAGCTGTTGAGGGAGATATGGAAATCGCGGGCATTATCAGAGAAGTGGGTCATGGCCCCGCCGGAGTAAGATTTATTTTCCCCCATGTTGGCAAAAAGGCGGTTCTCTTCCTCCCGGGTGATGATATTGATCACCCCGCTATAGGCGAATTCGCCGTAGAGGGCGGCGCCCGGGCCGCGGATGATCTCGATACGCTCGATCTGCTCAATGGGCATATTGCAGACGCCGGTGGCAAAACCGAAAAGGGTGGTGTTGAGGGGGGTGCCGTTTAAGAGAATCATGGAGGTGGCAGAGATATAAGGAGAGCCGATGCCGCGGCTGACCAGGGAGGGGGTGCCGTCGCTGCCCAGGTTCAGGTCAAGGCCCGGTACCAGGGTCAGGGCTTCCATGATGTTTCGTTTGCCCCGGGCCTCCAGGTCTGTGCCGTAGAGCACGGTGACCATGCCGGGGATATAATCGGCGTTCATTTTGGTCTTGGTGGCGATGGCTGTATGTTTGTCCAGGGCCAGGAGCAGCTGATCAAGCTCTTTTTCATCTTCCTCGGAAAGATTTTGCGGATCTGCCCGGCAGGTGGCGGCAGATCCTGAAAAAAGGAAAAAACAGATAAGAAGGAGACGGAAAATATGAACCATAAGAAAGACTCGAAAAATTGTCGATTCTGCTTAGTCACAAAGAAGATCTGCTTAAAGCGTGCTAAAGATAACCTCTTTTTCTTAACATAAGGCACCCTTGGCTGGGGCCAGCCAAGGGTACTCGGGAGCAAAAAAACATAATAGTCCGACGGGAATAAATGTCAATTCTATATCGTTAGGAAAGAGGCCTTGCCGGTCGGCCATGAAAAGGGCAAGATGCGTAAAGTGTTGGGAAAAAGCATTTTTTTGGTGTTATAAGAGGGCGGTTGTGCCTTGGGGCAAGGGGCAGGTGGGCGCCTGATTGTTCTCCCAATGAGAGAGAAAAAGGGTGACGCAGGACGGCTCCGCATTCGTTTGCCTCTTCCCCTAAAATTGTTTATGTAGGAAGAAGAAGGAGCAAATGGTAAGCAAGAGAGAATATGTGGGTGTGGTCCTTTGCCATCCCGGCTCCAGCTTCCCAAGAGCCACCGGTTTCTGATCTCCCCCAAAGAGCCCGTCTCTTTGGGTATCCTTTCCACCAGAGCAAAACAGACCATGTCCTTAATGCAGAAAAAACTTGATGATCTCATGCAGAAGAGGGATCAAGCCCGCCTAGGTGGCGGCCAGGAGCGCATCGACGCCCATCACGGCAAAGGCCGTTTGACGGCCCGGGAACGGCTTGATCTTCTGCTTGATGCGGGCTCTTTTGAAGAGTTTGACATGTTCAAGACCCATCGCTGCCATCATTCCGGCATGCAGGAGAAGATTTTTCTCGGCGACGGCGTAGTCACCGGCTACGGCACCGTGGATGGTCGTCTGGTCTATGTCTATGCCCAGGACTTTACCGTGCTGGGCGGTTCCCTTTCAGAGACCCTGGCCGAGAAGATCTGTAAGGTCATGGATCTGGCCGTCAAGAATGGCGCGCCGGTCATCGGCCTCAATGACTCAGGGGGTGCCCGGATTCAGGAAGGTATTGAGGCCCTGGCCGGCTATTCAGAGATCTTTTTGCGGAATGTCATGGCCAGCGGCGTGGTGCCCCAGATTTCCGCCATATTCGGGCCGTGCGCCGGCGGGGCTGTCTATTCGCCGGCCCTCACCGATTTCATCGTCATGGTCAAGAACAACAGCTATATGTTTCTCACCGGTCCCAAGGTGGTGAAGTCGGTGACCCATGAGGATGTCACGGTGGAGGAGCTTGGTGGGGCTGACATGCACGCCTCCCAGAGCGGTGTTGCTGATTATGCTGCTGAGAACGGCCTGGACGCCCTTGCTTACGTGAAAAGTCTGCTCTCCTTTCTGCCCCAGAATAATATGGAAAATGCGCCGGTGGTGTTGAGCGGTGATCCGCCTGACCGCCGGGATGAGGGTCTTAATGCCTTGATTCCTGATAATCCCAATGAGGCGTATGACATGCAGGAGGTGATTGGGCGCACCGTGGATAACGGTGATTTCTTTGAGGTCAAGGCGAAATTCGCCCCCAATATCATCACCGGTTTTGGCCGCTATAACGGCCAGAGCGTCGGCATGGTCGCCAATCAACCCATGCATCTCTCCGGGGTGCTTGATATCAATTCCTCCATAAAGGCGGCCCGTTTTGTCCGTTTTTGTGACTGTTTCAATATTCCGGTGGTGACCCTGGTTGATGTTCCCGGCTTTTTACCAGGCACCAACCAGGAGTATAACGGCGTGATCCGCCACGGCGCCAAGATTCTCTATGCCTATGCCGAAGCCACCATCCCCAAGGTCACTGTGGTGATCAGGAAGGCCTATGGCGGCGCCTATTGCGTCATGAGTTCCAAGCATCTCCGCGGCGATATCAACTATGCCTGGCCCTCGGCGGAGATTGCCGTCATGGGCGGCAAGGGGGCGGTGGAGGTTCTCTATTCCCGGGAGGCCCGGGAGACCGCTGACCCAGCCGCCTTTCTGGCGGCCAAGGAGCAGGAGTACAGCGATACCATGGTCAATCCCTATATTGCGGCGCGGCGCGGTTATATTGATGATATCATTGAGCCGGCCCGCACTCGTTTTCGGATCATCAAGGCCCTGGAGATGCTGAAGAATAAACGGGATACCAATCCCATGAAGAAACATGGCAACATCCCTCTCTAACCAGGCCGGCCTTGGCTATTCTTCGTCCCGGAGGGTGACTCCCGTATGAATTTTTCCCTTGCCAGGGTCAGTCTGAGCAATCTCATCACCCCTGAGTTTAATGCTGTGCTCTTCGCTCTTTTCGGGATGGCCATGGTTTTTGCCGGTCTCCTGGTGATCAGTATCTATATTGCCCTGCTCCCCCGGATCTTGGTCCTGCCCGCAAAATTTAAGAAAAAAGCAGGCCGGTTTCAGGAAGATAGCGACGCCCGTGAGCAGGAGATCCTCCTGGCCATTGCCGTGGCTTTCCATTTGCAGCAGGATTTTCCTGAAGAGAATGAAAAAATAACCTGGAAGAGCCATGGGGATCTGGAGTCTCCCTGGAAGATTTCCGGTCGGGTCCAGGGCCTTTCCAGCCGCACCCATGTGGGCGGCACCACCTTGCCTGGTAAATAAGGGACATTCTTTTCTGCTTTTATCTCAACCCCTGAAAATCTATGCGTGAATATAAACTTTCCATAGCCGGCCACCCCTATACGGTGGCCGTGCTCAAGGTCACAGAGGAAGAGGTGGTGGCTGAGGTCAACGGGGTGGAGCACAGAGTCGCCATCCATGAGATTAAGAGCCTCAACGCCGCGGCCCCTCTGTTGTCCAGCCAGACCCAGCCTGCCAGGCCAGCGGCCCTGGTGCAGCCTGTGGCCGCCGCCCCTTTTGCCGCGGACAGCGGACTCGTCTCCTCCCCCATTCCTGGTCACATCCTGGAAATCTTTGTCCGGATTGGCGACAAGGTCCTGGTTGGTCAGAAGCTCCTGCTGCTGGAGGCCATGAAGCTGGAGAATATCATCACTGCCCATCGTTCCGGGGTGGTCAAAGAAATACTGGTGAGACAGGGGGACGCTGTTACCCACGACCAGGGCATGGTTGTCATTGAATAGGTGGATTTCCTGTGGATATTTCAAGTTTTTTTGCGCATTCCGGCTTTGCCCATATGACCTGGGGGAATGGCGTCATGATGGTCATCGGCCTGCTCTTCATTGTCCTGGCCATAAAAAAGGATTACGAACCGCTCCTGCTGGTGCCCATCGGCTTTGGTATTTTGATCGGCAATATCCCCCCCGTCGCCAATCTGCCCCTCAGCGTTTATGACGACGGCAGTGTTCTCAAATATCTCTATATGGGGGTGAGCAAGGGGATCTATCCTCCCCTGATCTTTCTCGGTATCGGCGCCATGACCGATTTTTCCACCATGCTCTCCAACCCCAAGCTCATTCTGCTGGGGGCGGCCGCTCAGATCGGTGTCTTCCTGACCTTTGCCGGGGCCCTTGTCCTGGGATTTTCCGTGCAACAGGCCGGGGCCATCGGTATTATCGGCGGCGCCGATGGTCCCACCGCCATCTTTCTCTCCTCCATGATCGCCCCGGAACTTCTGGGCCCCATTGCCATAGCCGCCTATTCCTATATGGCCCTGGTCCCGGTGATTCAGCCTCCCATCATGTATCTGCTCACCACCAAGGCGGAGCGCCGGATTCACATGAAGCCGCCGCGCCCTGTTTCGCGCCGGGAACGGATTATCTTCCCCATTGCCGCCTTTTTGATCTGCGCCCTGCTGGCTCCGGGTTCCATGACCTTATTGGGCATGCTTTTTTTCGGGAATCTTCTAAAGGAATCAACAGTGACGGACCGTCTCGCCAACTCGGCCCGCACCGCCCTTATCGATATTGTCACCATCCTGCTTGGTTTCACGGTGGGCGCCTCCACCCAGGCCCAGACCTTCTTAAACCCGCAATCTATTCTCATCTTCTTGCTCGGAGCCTTTTCTTTTGTGGTGGCCACGGCCGGCGGCGTCCTCTTTGCCAAGTTCATGAATCTTTTTTTGAAGGAGAAGATCAACCCCCTTATCGGGGCGGCCGGGGTTTCCGCCGTGCCTGATTCCGCCCGAGTGGTGCAGGCCGTAGGGCAGAAGGAGGATCCCAGCAATTACCTTCTCATGCACGCTATGGCGCCCAATGTCGCCGGGGTGATCGGTTCGGCCATTGTGGCCGGTGTGCTCTGGTCGACCCTGGGGACCTTCTAGTACTCCGTAAAACTTAAATGTACGTGTAGAATTTCGTTATTGCATACGAACCGCAAAGACACGAAGGCACAAAGAAAAACATAAAAACAAGAAGTTCTTCGTGTTTTTGTACCCCTCAAGGGGGTATTAAAAAGAATGCCTTTGTGGTTAAAGGCATAGTTGCATAAATATACAAAATTTTAAGTGATACACTGCACTAGGTTCCTGCTGGGTCATCTCCGGTGGTTCGTGTCTCAATCTTCTCACCAACAAAAGGCCTCTTGCCTGCCGGGGATTTATCTTAAGCAGAGGGGCTGCTCCTTAAGCAGGCCAGGGTGTTGCGGCGGGGTGTACAAAAAAAGGGGCTGCCGGTTTGAAAAAACCGGCAGCCCCTCTTTTTTATAATGGACTGGATGGCCAGGGCCAGAAGGATCTAGAAATCCTCAAAATCATCATCATCAAAGGGGATGATTTTTTCCGCCTCTTTTTTGGTTTTCTTGGCAGCCGGCGGCATACTCAGCTGCTTATGGCTGGGGGAAGGGGAGATCTTTCTGGCCCGCCGGGCCGCCGGCCGCGGGGTTTCTCTTTTGCCCTGGCCGCCCACCATAACCTGGAATTCACGAACGGTCTGGTCCATGGCCATGATCTGGGAGGCCAGCTCCTCGGAGGCAGAGGCGGTCTCTTCGGCAGTGGCGGCATTGTCCTGGGTAACGGTTTCAATCTGGGTGATTGAGGAGTTAATGACGCCGATACCACTGGCCTGTTCGCCGGAGGCGGTGGAGATTTCGCTGATTAAGGTGGCAATTTTGTCCGAGGCCTCATTGGCCACAGAGAACATCTCATTGGTCTCTGTGGCCAGCAGAGAACCACTGCGTATCTTGTCAACAGTGGAGTCAATGAGGGCCGAGGTCTCGCCGGCAGACTGGGCGGCGCGCATGGCCAGGTTGCGGACCTCGTCGGCCACCACAGCAAAACCGGCTCCGGCCTCGCCGGCCCGGGCTGCTTCCACGGCGGCATTAAGGGCCAGGAGGTTGGTCTGAAAGGCGATGGCGTCAATGGTTTTGACGATGCGCTGGGTGTCCTCACTGGCCTGGGAGATCTCGATCATGGACTGGGTGAGTCGAGCCATGGACTGGTCAGCCTTGGCCATATTGCCTTTAACGCCCTTCATGGTGGTGTCTGCCTGCTGGGTGTTATCGGCATTTTGTCTGGTCAGAGAGTTGATCTCTTCCAGGGATGATGAGGTGTTTTCCAGGCTGGCCGCCTGTTCTGAGGCCCCGGCTGCCATGGTCTGGCTGGAAGCGGCAATATGGCCGGAAACAGCGGTGATCTGGCGCGAGGCCTCTGCCATGCTGTCAACCACGTTTCTGAGAATGGTGATGATGTTTTTGGAGGAGAAGAGGGCGATCAAAATTCCCAAGGCCAGGGTGGCCAGGCTGAGAATGGTGACTATGCCCCTGGTTTTCTTGCCCGCGGCCAGCATGGCCTTGTCGGACATCAGGTTGTCGCCGACATACTCCCTGATTGTGCTGATGGCGTTGAGGGTCTCATGCATGGTGGGCAGGGTGACGGTGCTGTAGACCTCGTTGGCCCTCATGCTTCCTTTAAGCTCCTCTTCAGCTTCAAAACGGAGCTCGTTGAGTATCGAAATGGTGGAATTGAGATGGAGCATGATGGTATTATGCATCAGCTCCATGGCCTGGTCGAATTTCTGGGCGGCCAGAAGCTCTTTGGCGTCAATTGCGGTCAGGTGCATGGCATTGTGGCTGGTATGCAAGGCGTCCCAGAGTTCCTTGACATAAGGGCTGCCATTGGCATAGGCGGTCCGGGCCTGTTCTGTGGTCAAAAATATACCCAGCTTACAGGTCTTGGGGTCGGTGGAGACCTTTTTCACTGTGGTCTCTTTATTGATTATGGCGGTAAGTAATCTGGTGGCCCAGGCCTGGTGGGCGGATTCTATCTCCACAAGGCGGATGGGCAGGGTGGGATCGGCTGGCTTATAGGCCTCTTTGATCTCAATGGCCGAGGAGTGCATCCGTTCATGGGGTCTTTCAAGCTCCTTGAGTAAGGGCTGCAGGCCGGGAAGCAGCTGTTCCGCCTCGGTACGTCCTTCCCCGTAAAGCCAGCTGCCCAGCTTGCATTTTTTATGGTCGGTCTGCACCTTCAGGGTGGTGACACTCGCGTCGGTGAGCAGGGTGTTGACCGCCTGGGCCCAGTGGAGATGATCCACCTCCCGCTGGGCCAGCACCTTATCAAGTTCTTTGCCGCGGATCACTTCGTCGGCGTTGGCAAGGATGGTGCCCACGCCAAAATAGCTGATGGCAGTGATGGCAATGAGCATGGTGAGAATAATTGTGTAGCCGAAGACAATTTTTTTGCCGATGGTCATTTTCTTCCAATCCATAATGCTTTCCTTTTGGCCAGAATAAGGTGCTGATGTCTCTATAAACGCAAACATCTAAAGAACAATTAATTTGAAATTAATCAAGACGTTATTTTCATGAGTTACGCGGGAAAAGTTCAAAAAAAAAACGTAATTGCTCACAGGGCACCGAATCTTCCCGGCAAGCAGTTACAACTTAGGGCGTTATTGTATTGAGGTGGCCATGGGGTGAGCAGTTACAAAAAAAACAAGAAGGGCAGCACAAGGAGCTGGGGCATGGGGGCAGGGCAGGGAGAAACTGTGCAAAAAGGGAGGGGGCAGCGCCTCTTTGCCGGAGGAACCAGGGCGGGATGAAAAAGAGCAAGCCGGGATGGGCTGGTGTTTCCAGCCCATCCCAGGAGAAAAAAAAGGGAAGACAGCATCCTGAAGGTTCTGCTTGGTTTCAGGGCGCTGTCTCCCTGGTGGGGAAATGAACGAAATCAGGCAACTTCAACGATCTCGATATCAAAGATCAAGGTCTTGCCGGCCATGGGATGGTTGACATCCATCTTGACGCTCTCTTCGTTTATCTCAGCCACTGTGGCGGGTACGGGCTGACCGTCCTGATTGGTCATCTGCAGCATCATGCCCTCCTCAAGCTTCAGGTCTTCCGGGAAATTGGCGTTGGGGATATCAATGAGAAGCTCTTCGTTTCTGGGACCATAGGCCTCTTCAGGGGCAAGGGTAAACTTCTTGCTTTCCCCTTGCTTCATGCCGAGCACGGCCTGATCAAAACCCTGGATCATCTGTCCGGCCCCAACCTCGAAAGAGAGGGGGCTACTCTCCTTGGAAGAATCGAAAACCTCACCATTTTCAAAGGTGCCGGTGTAGTGGACGCTAATTTTATTGCCTGCCTCAATTGTCATGATATGGTTCTCCTTAGAATAAATTGTCTGGGACTTAGGCGGTAAAACGCCGCCGGCAGCCACGAAAAGGGATCTTTTTCATAAAAATCAGAGACAATATACCCCAAATGGCCGGAAAAATCTTCGTAAAACAGAATTCTTTCAGCAAAAACCAGAGAAAAACTCCTGTTGTTGAATTTTTTCACCCATTTGGCGAAAATTTTTTGGTAGATCTGGATATTTTTTAGGTAAAAACAAGGCAAAATCCTCAGCAGACGGCCACCACAGGGAGAGGCTCCTGACGATTCCGGTCGGCATTTCCGGGGATCATTGTTCCTCCTCAGCCCATTGAGGGATCAGGCTGATGGGCTGACCGCTGTCGAGTCTGGTCGCGTCCAGCCTGCCCAGATTATTGTGGCTCATCATCTGGCGCAGGGTTTCAATGTAGAGTTCCCCTCTTTCCGAATATTTTTCCAAGCCGGCGGCCAGGATGTGGCCGTCAAGGGGTTCTCCCCGGCGGCGCAGGTCACTGCGCAGCCTTCTGAACTCCACATAGGCCTTGTTGGTGTTGAGATTTCTGGCAAAGGCGGCCATGGAGTCCAGGGGGGTCTCAAAATCAGCGATTCGGTAATCCCCCAGGCCCTCACGTTGCTGGGCAGGGACAAGGCCGCTTCCCCAGCGCCACTGACCAAACAGGGCATTGCCCTCTATGGCAAAGCGGGAGGTGGCGTAGGCGCTTTCATAGGCGGCCTGACCCAGGGCCATGGACGCCGGGATGCTGTCCACCCTGGAGAGGAGGGTGGCAAGATGCTGTTCGGTGAGGGGCCCCTGGTATGAAGGGGAAGTTACCTGGTATGCCTGGGCAAGTCGCTGCAGCCATTGCTTTTCTCGGGCTGTCAGGGGGCCTTTTTTTCTCTTGGCGATAAGTTCTGTCAATTGTTGTCGTTCCCCGGCAATAAGTTCATTGACGCGGAGAATAAGGGGTAACATGGTCCGGTAGAACAGAGACTTTTTAAAGGCAATAGACTCGTTGTCCGACCAGGTATCAGTGATGTTGGCCAGATAAATACGGGGCACCTCTGTCTGACCTGTTTCCAGGTTGTCCATGGTGAAGCCGATCTCCTTGTAATAATCCCAGACCTCCTGGGCAGAGGAGACCTTCAGCTTTTTAGGGGGGCCGGTAAGCGGCACATGTTGATCCTGGATGGTCTGAAGATAATTGTTCCCTTGACCTATGAAAGGATGGCGCTTGCTGAAGATGATGACAAGTGCCAGGCCCAGCAGGAGGGCGCCGGTGGCCAGCCCCAGCCACTGTTTGGCGGATGATGGAAACGGTATTTTTGTCATGGTCTCTTGGGGGGATCCTTATCAGCTTGTTGAAAAACTACTGCGCTTACTGATGCGGCGTCAAAATTCGGCTCAGGTAAGCGAGCCTGCGAGACTCAGAAATGCTCCTAAACCACAGGTAAACTGCACCCCAAGGGCACTTCCTCCGGGCGCGCTTTTTCGCCTCTTTTTTCACCCTCAAGGGGTGCTTACGCCTTGCCTCAGCAGCGCTTAATACCTTTTTCAACTGGCTGTTATGAAATAAAAAAAATATGGCGGCCCTTTTTGGGGTCAGCCACGATGATTAGAGGGCGCGGAGCTCCTTCCAGGAAAGAATATTCCTTTGGAGTAGAAAGTCGTTATGGCCTTGGAAGAGGGCCATGGTCTCGTTGAGAGATTGTTTGGAAAAATGGAGTCGGGGCCATTTGTCCACCGTGAGTTGGCGGGCCTTTTCCAGGAGTCGGATGGTCCCCAGGGAAAGCGGCAGGCCGCCGGAGCTCTTTTCCGGTGCCAGCGCCGCGCATGGAGAGCATAGCAGGCCGTTTTTTGGCGAAAAAAAAGAGAAATTTCTTGAGCTGTCCACGGCAACTCGACATTGGCAGCAGGAGGAAAGATGGAGATGATAGCCCAGCAGGGTGAAAAGGTGGAGTTGAAAAAGAAGGAGAGTAGCCTGGGGGGCGTTTTTGGTGAGCTGGCCATGGGTCCAGGTCAGGAGGTGAAAGAGATTCTCGTCCTGATCATGTTCTGCTGTCCAGTTCAAAACAAGTTCGCTGGCCAGGGTTGAGCAGACAAAACGTTGATAATCGCTACGCAGAGCAGGAAAGGGGTTGATGATTTCTGCCTCGTCAACCCGAACCAGCGAGGAATATCTGTTGTCGGCAAAAACAATATGGAGATGATTAAAGAGCTCAAGTTTACCCACGAAACGCTTTTTGCTTCTTTTGGCGCCTTTGGCAATGGCCGTTATCTTGCCGAATCCGGAGGTGAAAAAGGTGATAATCTTGTCAGATTCACCATGGTCGAAGATCTTCAAGACCACGGCTTCGGTTTCGTGGTTTGCCATTATCAGCTGGGAAGATCAGTGGGCAGGGTGATGACAAGGGAGCCATCAGTGCTGGCGCCTTTAACGGTGACCGGGGAACCGTTCAAGGTCATCTCCACGGCATCGGCGGGGTCAACATGGAGGGTGATCTGCTTTGTTGCCTGCCAGCTGCTTTCCTCGCCCTTGGTAAAGATGAATTCTGCCGGCTCCTTGTCATCTTGGCTCACGGACAGGTGGGTCCTTTTGAGAAAACGGATGTGGAGGTTGACGGAGTCTACGGCAAGAAAGAGGCCCTGCACCTGGTCTACAGCATCGGCCGGGGCCTTATCCTGGCGGACCACCATGGGGGGGGGCGCCGTGTCATGGTCAACAGTCAGATCGTCGCGGTCCAGAGACGCCTTTGGGCGTAAATCATGCTCCAGGGTTGTTTTGCCGGCTGATTGCGGCGAGATCAGGGGTGTTTCCCGGCTGGGCTCGCCGGCAATAGTCTGTAATTCTTTGAACTCCTTTGCCGTCACAGCGACCTGTGCAGCCCCCTCTTGTCCAGTAGGAGGGAGAGCTGTCACCTCCACCGGTTGGAGATCATCAGTCTGCAAGAAAAAATAGGCGAGGCCTAAGGCCAGGGCGAGGAGCAAAAGAATAAAGTAAAAACGAAAGGAAAGAAAGAAGGGCGAAGACTCAGCCAGGCTTTCGCGGGACAGAACTTCCGGTGTTGATAAGGAGACGGTTCCCCATTCCTTGCTGAATCTTTCCAGGATCTCCTCCTTATCAAGACCTAAGTGCAGCGCATAAATTTTCACAAAACCCTTGGTGTAGACAGAAAGAGGCAAAAGGTTTTTATCGCCCGCTTCAAGGGCCTTCAGTATTTGGGTGGGAATACACGTAGATTCAGCAACCTCTTCAATGGTCTGTTCTTTTTTTTGCCGTTCACGCTGGAGATAGGCGCCCAAGGGGTGACTGCTCTCCGGGCCTGATTTCTCAGCATTTGCAGTCCATGTTTTTTTATTGTTTTCCTGAGTCATGAGATCCCCTGCAGTGTCGATCTCATTGGGAAAATAAGATCTGAGGTGGGTAATGTACTTATCTTACTCTAATCCACAAAGGGTGCCGAGACAAATTCTGCCTCAAGATCACAAGGGGATAGGAGGTGTGTAACCCTCTGGGGTCGTCAATTGAACGGGCACGAAGAGGGTGAGGGAAAGGCGGAGATCAGAGTTGCTCTTTGATATAGGCATCTTCACGGAGCTGGATGACCCATTTGTCAAATTTTTCCTTAAGCTCCTGCTCCTGGAGCAGGGCGCGAATTTCTTCGCGTACTGTCTGGAGAGGGGCCTGGGTAATGACATTTCCTGATTTGCTGGAGAGGAGTTTGAAGAACTGGAAGCTGTCACCGCTGTCAATGATCGGGGTGACCTCGCCGGCACGCAGGCCGTCAAAACCTTCCTGCATGGGCCTGGAGAGTTCATCTCGAGCAAAGACCCCGATATCGCCGCCATCGGTTGCTGAGGGCAGATCAGAGTATGATCTGGCGATTTCCTTAAAGTTCTCGCCGGCCATCACCATGCCGCGCAGCTGTTGGGTCCGCATCAGGGCCTCTTCCTTGCTGGCGGCTTTACTGCCACGCCCCCACAGGCAGCCGATCTGGAGAATATGCAGGCCGTCCTCTTTGTTGATCTGACCATATTTGGTGTTGTAATACTCCTCGATCTGCTCATTGGTGATCACCACCTTGGAGCGTATTTCAACGCCGAGGAGGCGCTGCTGGGTGATCTGATTGCGGAGATTATCCTTGTACATCTGAGGGGACAGGCCGCTCTTGGCCAGTTCGGCCGCAAACTGTTCCTCGCTGAAGTTGTTTTGTTCCATGATCCGGAAGTAATTCATCTCAATCTCTTCGTCACTCACCGTAATGCCATGTTCTGCTGCCCGCTGGGCAATGAGTTTTCGCTCAATCAGATTGGCCAGAATCTCTTTGCGGGCCGCGGTGAGGGCCAGGGACCGCTCTTCCGGGGGGGCCTGTTCGCGAATCTTCTCAAAATGGAGGGCCCCTTCGCTGTTTAATTCGGAAAGGGTGATCAGGTCATCGTTGACCACCGCCACAACCCGGTCAATGACCTCGGCCTGGGCCAGGACAGGAAAAAAGAGCAGGAAAACAAGGAAACGGAGGATATATACCATGGGGTAGGGGCTGGAATGGCTGTATGTCAATTTTTTCACGATAGGATAAGGGTTTAGAGTTTATATATCATCAGCCTGGAACTGCTGCAATACTTTTTTCGCGGCCTTGAAAATGGCGTCACTGCTCTTGGTCGAGGTGGTCACCACCAGCCTGTTGTCCGGGGTGATCCGCACCGTGCCCTTGGAGTTGTGCACCAGGAGCAGGATCTGTTCCGGGGCCACCGGTGTTTCCGGCAGAAAAGAAAAGGCCAGGCTGCCCGGACCCTGATCGAGCTTGATAATACAAAGAGGCCTCATCAGCATCTTAAGTTCGATAATTTGCAGTAAATTTTCGGTCTCTGAGGGGATAGGGCCGTAGCGGTCCGCAAGTTCATCGCGCAGGTCAGCAAGCTGCTCGCGCCTGGTGATGCTGGAGATCTTCCGGTAGGCAATGTAGCGTTGCTCGTCATCAGGGATGTAGGAGGTGGGGATCAGGGCGGAGAGCTGCAAATTGATCTCCGGTTCAAAATCAGGGAGCTGATCAATCGGGTCGCCTTCAAGACCTCTTCTTTTCAGGTCCTCCACGGTTCTCTGCAGCAGGTCAAGATAGAGATCATACCCCACCGCCGCGATATTGCCGCTCTGGGATTCCCCCAGGATATTGCCGCCGCCGCGGATCTGCAGATCGCTCATGGCCAGTTTGAAGCCGCCGCCCAGTTCATTATAGTCCATCAGGGCCCGGAGCCGTTGTTTGGCATCCTTGGAAAGACCGTCCAGGGAGGGCACCAGCAGGTAGGCATAGGCCTGTTTGCTGGAGCGGCCCACCCGGCCCCGAAGCTGGTAGATGCCGGCCAGGCCCAGGCGGTCGGCCCGGGTGATGATGATGGTGTTGGCGTTGGGGATATCCAGCCCTGATTCAATGATGGTGGTGCAGACCAGGACATCGATGCGATGGTTGACAAAATCCACCATGATCTCTTCCAGCACCTTGCCGGGCATCTGGCCGTGGGCCACGGCCACCCTGGCCTCGGGTACCAGTTTCTGGAGGCGCATGGCCATCTCGTGGATGGACTGCACCCGGTTATGGACCAAAAAGACCTGGCCGCCCCGCTGCATCTCTTTAATCACCGCCTCCTTGATGACCAGATCATCATGGCGGGCCACAAAGGTTTTGACGCTGCGCCTATGCTGGGGGGGAGAACTGATCACCGACAGATCGCGGACGCCCAGCAGCGACAATTGCAGGGTGCGGGGAATGGGGGTGGCCGTCAGGGTGAGGACATCTATATTGTGGCGCAGTTTTTTGAGCTTTTCCTTGTGGGTGACCCCGAAGCGGTGCTCCTCGTCGATAATGAGCAGGCCCAGGCGATTGAAAACCACATCCTTGGAGAGGAGGCGATGGGTGCCGATGAGCACATCCACCCGGCCATTGCCGAGATCCTTGATGATCTCCCTCTGCTCCTTGGGGCTCCGGAAGCGGTTCAGGCTTGCCACCCGCACCGGAAAGCCGCTGAAGCGCTCCCGGAAGGATTCGGCGTGCTGTTCGGCCAGCACGGTGGTGGGCACCAGCACCGCCACCTGGAAGCCGTCCTCCACCACCTTGAAGGCGGCGCGGATGGCCACCTCGGTCTTGCCGTAGCCCACATCGCCGCAGACCAGGCGGTCCATGGTGCGGGGCGAGGTGAGATCGTCCAGGCAGCTGTTGATGGCACTTGACTGTCCTTCTGTCTCTGTGTAGGGGAAGGATTCGGTGAGTTCCTGGAAGAGTTCCCCCGGTTCAGAGAAGAGATGGCCTTGGGCGACCTGTCTCTTGGCGTAGAGCTTCAGGAGATCCTGGGCCACCTTCCACACCGCCTCTTTGACCTTGCTCTTGGCCCTGGCCCAGGCCTTGCCGCCCAGGCTGTCTATTTTTGGTTTTTTATCAGATAAGCCCTTATATTTGCTCACCATATTGATTCTGTCAATGGGCACGTAGAGCTTGTCGTTATCCTTGAATTCGAGATGGAGAAAATCGTTGCTGATCCCCCCATGGGTCATGGTGACAATGCCCTGATAGATGCCGATACCGTGGGTGACATGGACCACCAGTTCCCCGGCAGCCAGCTGGTCAAAAGTGACGGCTTCCCCGGTAGCCGGATGCTTGCGCCGCCGGCGCGGCCCGAATTGTTTTTCACCAAAGAGCTCTGTCTCTGAGAAAAAATGAATTTTTTCCAGGGGCAGATCAAAGCCCTGGCTCAGGGGCTCCGGCAGCAAAATCACCTGGTCGCGGCCCACCTCTTGGGGACTGAAGGGCAGCCCCTGCTCCTGCACATCAAGGCCGTGTTGGCCCAGAATGTCATAAAGGTTGCGGAGATGACGAAGGGAGCGGCAGGCGATAATGGTCTGGTGGCCCTCTTCCTGCAGGGCATGGATGCGATCCACCAGGGGTATGAGCAGCCCCTCTTGCTGGCGGCGGAGGTCAAGATCCTGTTTGAGCAGGGTATGGTTGCCGCAGGAGATGGCAATGGTCTCCTGGTTGGGGCTGATGAAATCATGGAGCTGGAGCCGGGTGAAGGAGGCCAGCTTGTGGGCCAGTTCCTCTTCTTCAACAAAAAGACGGGCCGGGGCCAGGGCCGGCTGCTGCGTTCTCTTGGCCTCCTGAAAATTGGCAACGATCCTCTCCCTGACCAGCTGCAGGGACTGCTGTTGGGAAAGGGAGTCGATCTCAATAATCAGGGTCTCCCGGGGCAGGAGATCAAGCACGGTATCTGTTTTGGGGTAAAAAAGGGGCAGAAAAAATTCGATACCCGGGAAGGTGCGTTGCTCGCTGAGATATTCCTTTATCTTCTGGCAGGGCTCGTCAGCCCACCCTTCCTGGTTGGCCAGGGCAGCAAAGGTGGTGACCAGTTGCCTCTGCTCCTCTTCCTGCTGCGGAAAGAGAATGTCGCTCACCGGCAGGATGACGGTTTCGGGGATCTCCTTGAGGGAGCGTTGGCTGATGGGGTCGAAATAGCGGATGGATTCAACGGTGTCACCGAAAAAATCAAGGCGCAGGGGGGCGTCGATTCCTTCCTGACCGGCCAGGACAAAGGGGGGCGGGAAGATATCGATAATGCTGCCGCGCACGGTGAATTCCCCACTGTTTTGCACCAGAGAGACATGTTCGTAGCCGCAGCTGCTCAGTTTGGCCACCAGCTTGTCCCGGTCTACCTCTTCACCGCTCTCAATGAGTTCGGCCAGGGTATCCAGAAGGGTCACCGGAGCAATTCTTCTCAGCAGGGCATCAGCGGCGATCACCGTCACCTGCCGTTCACCTGCCGCCATCTGGTAGAGGGTGGAGAGACGGGCGGCCACGGTACCCGGGTCCGGGCTAAGCGGGGTATAGGGGGGGATGTCGTAACTGGGGAAATTGAGGACAGGGGTGTTGGTGAAGATATGGAGATCCCTCTCCATGGTGGCGGCCCTATCTTCATTGGGGGCGATAAGCAGAAGGGGCCGCTGGAGTTCGTTGAGGCAGCGGGCTGCAAAGAGGGCCAGCGCGGCAGGCCTGAGACCAGAGGCGTGGAGGATGCTGCCGGGCCCCCCTTTTTTTATATGACTGAGCAGTTTGTCCATAGGGGCGGGGAAAAAAGTGCTGGAAAAAAAGAAGGAGAAATATCTATACCCCTCAACAAACCACGAAGCCCATCCAGGGACACGGAGAAAAGCAGAAATGCTGCTGGTTCGTGGCCTTGATGAGCTGGGTGAAAAGAACGGGGCTCTTTTGCCGGTAAAGGGGGTGTCGATGCCTCTAGAAGGAGCCGCCAATGGAGAAATCCCAGATGGAGGAATCCTCGTCATCCCGGGGGTCAAGATTCTTGCCCCATTCCAGGCGCAGGGGACCCATGGGCGACAGCCAGCGGAAACCAAAGCCGGCACCATGGCGCAGGGTGGAGGGATCCCAGTTGTCGGCGAATTCTTTGTAGTCTGACTGATAGTAATACTCGTCGGGGTCGGCTTTGTAGGTCCTGTCCCACACCTGGCCGGCATCGTAGAAGATCACGCCGCTTAAGCCCGCATCCTCAAAGAGGGGAAAGGTGAATTCCAGGTTCAGGTAGGCCATTTCCGTGCCGCCGATCCGTTCTCCGCTCTCGGTGTCCACCGGGCTGATCTTGCCGTTTTCAAAGCCGCGCACCGTGGAGAGACCGCCCAGATAGAAGCGCTCGTAGACCGGCAGCTTGCTGGGGTTCTCAGGGGTGCCATCGCCCGGATCATCTTCGTTGATGTAGCCGGCCGCCACCTTGGCGTGGAAGACCAGTTTCGAGAAGACCGGGAAATACCAGCTGGTGGAGGCCTCGGTCTTAGTGAATTCACTGTCGCCGCCCAGAAAACTGCCCGCCTTCTTGGTGGAGATGGCATGGCGGGCCCCCCTGCTGGGCAGATAGCGGCGGTCGCGGGTGTCACGGGCCACCCCAAAGGTGACAAAACGGGAGGTCTCGATATATTGGGAGTCTATGATGATCTGCGCGGCAGCATCACTCAGATCGCTGAGCCTTGAGTTATCCATGCCCACACTGGCATAGGCGTGCCACTTCCACCAGATGGGATAGCCGAAGCGCAGGGCGCCGCCGGTGGAGTCCTTGGTATAGTCGTCATAATCATGCTCCCAGCTGTAGATATCAAAGCCGACCAGGAGCTTGGAGTCGTTGAGGTGGGGTTCAGTGAACTTCAGGTTGTAGCGTGTGTTGGTGCCGCCGATATTGGCCTGCAGGCTGACTTGCTGGCCTCGGCCCATGAAGTTGTCCTGCTTCACCTCGGCCATGAACATCAGATTGTCCACGGAGCTGTAGCCGGCGCCGATGGAGAAGGTGCCG
This sequence comes from Desulfobulbaceae bacterium, assembly GCA_024637145.1. Taxonomy (GTDB): domain Bacteria; phylum Desulfobacterota; class Desulfobulbia; order Desulfobulbales; family SURF-16; genus BM506. Next base: position 32,883 of record JAGXFQ010000001.1, on the reverse strand, counting down.
GTGGCCTTTTCCTTCACGTCCACCACCAGATTCATTTTGTTTTCTTCCTCGGTGGCCTCCGGGGTGATGCTGACATCTTCAAAGAAATCGAGGCGCTTTAAGCGAGCCGTGGAGGCCTTGATGGCGGAGGCGTCGTAGATATCCTCCTCATTGAGCGCCATTTCCCGACGGATCACCTTGTCGCGGGTGCGGTCATTGCCCTTGATGAGAATGCGGTTGACGTGGACCAGATCCCCCTTGTCGATATGGAGAATGATATCAACCCGTTTGTGGGCCGCGTCTTTTTTTGTTTCCGGTGCAATGTCGGCAAAGGCGTAGCCCTTGGAGGAATAAAATTCAGCCAGGGCCAGGGTGTCGTTACGCAAGACTTCTCTGGTGAAATAGCGTTCATTGCCCAGGTTGGTTCTGGCCAGGAGCTTCTCTTTATCATCGAGAAGATCGCCTTGTATATCAAAGATGCCGACCTTGTACCGGTCACCCTCTTCAATATGAAAGGTGATGTAGAGCCAGTCCTCCTTCTTGGTGATAACAGGTTCGCCGATCTTGACATCGACAAAGCCGTGATTCTGATAATAGGCGCCGATCCGGTTGGCATCCTCCTTGGCGGAATCTCTCTTCAAAACGCCTGATTCGGTGAACCAAGAGAGCCAGCCCTTTTCAGAGGTAACCATAATATCAAGGAGTTCTGAGGCGCTGAAGGTCTGGTTGCCGAGAAAGTTGATCTCTTTGATATAGACCTTCTTGCCCTCGACAATATCGAACTCAATGGTGATGTACTCTTCCTTGGGATAGGTGAGTTTGGTGGTCACCCGGGTGTTATAATACCCCTTGGATTTATAGAGCGCCCGGATCAGGTCTGCTGATTTATTGACCTGTAGAGGGCTGTAGATGGTGTTGGCGGTCACGGTCAACACCTCTTTGATGTCATCTTCGTCAATCTCCTTGGCACCCTTGATCTCCACCTTGGCGATGATCTCTTTTTCATCAACGATAAAGGTGATCTCTTTACCTTTGTCGCTGCCGCGTACATCCAGGGTAATGTCATCGAAATAGCCCATTTTGAAGATGGCGCGGAGGTCCTCCTGGAGCAGGGCAGGGTTATATTCATCCCCGGCCCTGTTTTTGATGTGACGGAGAATGGCCCCACTGTCGATCCGGCTATTGCCCTTGATATTGATGGCGGCAAGGCGTTGATGACGCTCGGTGAAGGCGGTTATTTCTTGAGCCAGGGAGTGCATGGTTGCCGGCAGGGTGGACTCGGTGGCCTGGCCGAAGGTGAAAGGTTGCGAGTTTTTCTCTAACAGATCAAAGAGGATGAGATCAATGGCAATGGTATCGCCAAGTTTGGTGGCGCTGCCGGTGACGATATAATCATAACCAAGGTCGGCGGCAAAGGCGCTGATCTTCTTATAGGCAGGGGGCCATATTCCCTGGTAATCAAGTTTTTTTGTCGCCTCAGGGCGGGGATAAAAATCCTGATTCTGGGCCTGGGCCGCCTCTTTCAGCACCTGATCCAGCTGCTGGCTGAAGTTGTCGCCCTGCAGGCTCTTGGTCTTTAAAGGCAGAAAAAGGGTGTTTTGCTTGCCGGCAGCAGCCTGGGTAAGGGCTGGCAAAGACAACAAAAAAAGGAGAAAAAGAAGAATGGCAAATGACATGCACGGCAATTTACGTTGAGGCATATTGGGTATCTCTTCCTTGCCGCAGCTAGGTAATTGTGTGATATTCTTAGGCAAATTAATTTGAAAAAAATCAGAATTCAGGGCGGACCGTCTCTGTTGCCTTCTCTTGGGGCCGCCATGGAAAATAAGGAGGCCAGTGTAGCGACAATTGCTTGAAAAGTCATGGCAAAAGGAGGAGCCGGCACAATTTATTCCCTTACCAAAAGGGGTGGCCGGGACCTCTTATGTTCAGATCAGGTAGTCTGATAAGAGGCCCTTCTGCAGGAGCAGGCACCTGTCCATCCGGCCAGCCAGTTCGTGATTATGGGTGACCACCATGGTGGTGAGGTTAAGCTCCCTGTTCAAGGATTTCAAAAGGTCGAAAACCTTGCTGCCGGTTTCAGGGTCAAGATTGCCGGTGGGTTCATCAGCCAGCAGCAGTGCAGGTTTACGGACCAAGGCCCGGGCCAGGGCGACTCTTTGCTGCTCGCCCCCGGAAAGCTCGTTTACCCGTTGATCTTCATGGCCGGCCAGCCCCACCTTGGCTAGCAGCTCTTTGCCGTAATCTTCCAGTTCCTGGCGGTTGGCGCCGGCCATGAGTCCGGGCATGATGGTGTTTTCCAGGGCGTTAAACTCCGGCAGCAGGTGATGAAATTGAAAGACAAAGCCAATATTGCTGTTTCTGAACCGGGCCAGTTGGTTATCATTTTTGCCGTCCAGGTGAAACCCGGCGCAGATCATGGTGCCTGAATCGGGCCTGGCCAGACCGCCCAGAATATGGAGCAGGGTGGTCTTGCCCGTGCCCGAGGCACCGATAATGGCCACCATTTCGCCGGCATCAATGGTGACATTGACATCTTTGAGAATGTCCACCCGCTGGTCACCGGAGTAGAAATGTTTGCTCAGCTTTTCTGCTATAAAAAGAGGTTCTTTCTGGGCCATAAGGGATCCATTTATTTTGCCGGGACAGGGTTTTTGTGGGCCATCTTCAAAATGCGCCGCAGCGGGATGGGGGCGGCTCAATAACGCAGGGCCGCGGCCGGCTCCACCTTTGCCGCCTGCCAGGCAGGATAGATGGTGGCCGAGAGGGTAATGAGCACGGCGGCAATGGCGATCAGGCTGACATCCATGGGGAGCACCTTGATGGGCAGGGTGGAGATGGGATAGACGTCGCTGGGCAGCTCAATGAATTGATAGCGGCTCAGAAGCTGGCAGACCCCTAGCCCGCCCCCCAGGCCCAGCAGGGTGCCGCTGAGTCCGATAAAAAGGCCTTCATATATGAAGATCCGCAGGATCTGGTTGGCAGTGGCTCCCATGGCCTTCAGAATGGCAATGTCCTTGGTCTTTTCCGTGACCACCATGATCAGGGTGGAAATGATATTAAAGGCCGCCACCAGGACAATGAGGGTGAGGATGATGAACATGGCGGTCTTTTCCAGCTTCAGGGCGGAAAAGAGGTTGTAGTTCATGGTCATCCAGTCCTTGACCAGAAAGCTTTCCCCCAGACTGCTTCTCAGCCCTGCCGCCACCTCACCTGCCCGGTCAATATCTTGAATGGCCACTTCAATGCCGTGCACTTCCTGGGGGATATCAAAAAAATCCTGGGCCGTGGCCAGGTCGATATAGACCAGGGAGGAGTCATACTCAAACATGCCCGTCTCAAAGATGCCGGTGATCTGGCATGATTTGAGGCGCGGAATGATGCCCATGGGAGAGAGGGGGCCGGAAGGGGAGAGCAGGCGCAGCCTGTCGCCCATATGGACCTGGAGCTGCTTGGCCAGCTGGACCCCGATGATGATCCCCGGCGGCTCACCCGGCTCTGAGGGCCTGAGGCTGTCTAAGCCCTTACCGTGGATAAGCTGGTCCGGCAGGGAGAGCACGGCGCCGGCCGTGTCTGGATCAATGCCCCGCACCACACAACCGCTGCCGCCGCTGCCGGTGGTGATCATCGACTGGCCGTACACATAGGGAGTGGCGCCGGTTACCTCGGGATGGGTGGCCACGGTGGCAAGCACCTGGTCATAGGCCTTCATGCTGCCGCCAAATTTCTGCACCACGATATGGGAGTTGACCCCCAAGATCTTGTCGCGGAACTCTTCGCCAAAACCGGTCATCACCGCGATAACAACGATAAGGGCCATGACCCCCACCGCCACCCCTGCCACGGAAATCAGGGAAATCAGAGAAAGAAACCCCTTTTTCTTGGTGGCCTTCAGGTAGCGCAGGCAGACAAAGAGTTCGAAATTCATGATCCGCCCCTATTTGCTCTCGGGCCGCAGGTGGGGAAAGAGGATAACATCGCGGATGGAAGAGGCATCGGTCAGCAGCATGGTAAGGCGGTCAATGCCGATACCCTCACCGGCTGCCGGGGGCATCCCGTACTCCAGGGCCCTGACAAAATCGTAGTCCACCTCTGGGAAGATTTCCTCATCACCGCCGCGCTCTGCCACCTGTTTTTCCAGACGGCGTTTCTGGTCAATGGGGTCGTTGAGCTCGCTGAAGGCATTGGCGATCTCCCGGCCGGTAATAAAGAGCTCAAAGCGATCGGTGATGGTGGGGTCGGCTTCGTTACAACGGGCCAGGGGCGAAACCTCGGTGGGGTAGCCGGTGATAAAGGTGGGATTGATCAGTTTTTCTTCCACCAGCAGGTCAAAAAGTTCCATCTTGGCCTTGCCGGGGCCGGCCTTTTTTTCCAGCTCCACGCCTTTTTCTTTGGCCAGGGCCATGACCTTTTCTGGATCAGCCAGGATGTCAGGGTTGATGCCGCCCACTTCGTGCAAGGCCTCATCCATGGTGTAGCGTTTCCACGGCGGCGTCAGATCCACGGGCAGCTCTTCAAATTGAATGATCAGGGTGTTGTTGATCTTCTGGCAGATCGAGGCGATCATCTCCTCGGTGAGATCCATCAAATCGAGATAGGTGGCATAGGCCTGATAGAATTCCAGCATGGTGAATTCCGGGTTGTGCCGGGTGGAGAGGCCCTCGTTTCTGAAATTACGGTTGATCTCAAAGACTCGTTCAAAGCCGCCCACCAGCAGACGTTTGAGATAGAGCTCCGGGGCAACCCGCAGATAGAGGTCCATGTCCAGGGCGTTATGGTGGGTCAGGAAGGGTTTGGCCGTGGCACCCCCGGCAATGGGGTGCATCATGGGGGTCTCCACCTCCAGATAATTGCGCTCCTCAAGGAATTCACGGATAAGCCGGATGATCTGTACCCGTTTGCGAAAGGTGTCGCGGACCTCGGGGTTGACGATGAGATCCACATAGCGTTGACGGTAGCGGATCTCCACATCGGTAAGGCCGTGGAATTTCTCGGGCAGGGGGCGCAGGGATTTGGTGATGGGGGTAAAGGCATGCACCTGGATGGTGGGCTCACCCTTTTGGGTCCGGAAGAGGGGGCCGCTGCAGCCGATGATGTCGCCGATATCTAATTTTTTGAAGATCTCGAAGCGCTCTTCGCCCACCTCCTGTTTCTTGATGTAGATCTGGCCGCGACCAGATTCATCCTGCAGCTGCAGAAAGGCGGCCTTGCCGAAATCGCGCATGGCAATAATGCGCCCGGCAACGGTGAACATGCCTGTGGGCAGCAGGGAGTTCGGATCGTCATAGGCGGTCTGGGGCAGGGCCTGGCGGAGGGAGTGGAGGGGCTTGAAGTCATTGATATAGAGATTGACGCCAAGGGCCGCCATTTCAGTGGCCTTTTGGCGGCGCTGCAGGAGTGTCTGGTTGAGGTCTTCCATAATATATATAAGCGAAGTTGAGTTCGTTGGGGGTAAGTCCCCTGCGGCAAAAGGCCGGGACAATTTCTAAGAACGATCAGGGGAGATAGGTCCGGCGCAGGGCGGCAGAGAGGTCACGGGTCATCTCCAGTACCTTGCGGGCGGCGGCAGGAGAGAGAGAACCGGTGCCGCAGCTTGGGGTAATGAGACTCTGGGCCAGGATCTGCGGATAATCCCATTCGGCGTTGCACAATTGCGCCACCTGTTTTTTCCAGAGCTCAGCAAGGCTGGCGCTGCTCTCTTTGAGGACATCTTCCTCTTTGGCAGTGGGGACAATACCCCAGGCAATGATACCGCCCCGCTTTAAAAAAGCGTGGATTTCCTTCTTGTAGGAAACAAAGCGATCAAAATAACCGTAGGCGTCAAAATTAATGATGTCGTAGTCCAGGGACAACAGCAGAGGCCAGTCCGTGTTGGCGCAGACATGGACCCCTGCCAGGCCGCCGGCCTCCTGGATTGCCGTAATGATTTCGGTCTGGTCTTCGGCAAGGCTTTCCCTGGAGATGGAGATAAAGGCGGAAGAGCCGAGGCCTGCCAGGGCGGGCTCGTCCATGAAGAGGATGACATTATCATTGATTTTTTTCAGGAATCCCACCTGCCAGGCGGCCTTCATGGCCAGGCCCTTCTGGATGATCTCCCGCAGGGTGGGGTCGTAATAACTGGCCCGCTGCTCTTGGTCGGTTATGCCGGTGAGCAGGGTGAAGGGGCCGGTGATCTGGCCCTTCACCGCTACTGAAGGCCTTTCTTGCAGACGCTCAGCCAGGCAGTAGAGACCTGCTGCCCGCTCTTTGCTGATCTGAAAACGGGAGTCTGCCAGGCCGGCTGGATCTTCAAGGAGTGCCAGATAATCTTCGAAAAAGGCCAGGCTTTCATCGTCAAAATCAGCGGCCAGGGTGTTGAAATAGGTTTTGCCGCCGTCGCTGGTAAGGCCTGGAAAGCCTTCCAGAAACTGGACCAGCATGCCCTCCTGGGCCAGACCGGGGAGCTGAGGCCACAGGGGTATTTCCGGGGTCATCTCGAAAATCCACTCCAGGGCCTGGTCGTGACTGGCCAGGGGGATTGAGCCGATAAGGGTGGGCAGGCCGTTTGCAGTAAAGGATGTCTGGGTCATGGGGATGAGTGGTTTTTCTTAAAAAAAGGAAATGCGGCAAGAGGACCCTGGCTGGGCAGGGTGTGGGCATAAAAGATAAAGGGTAGTAGCTAGCAATTCTCCTGCGCTCTGTCAATAGTTTAATAGATTCAGGGGCCCCTGTCCTGGCGGCTGAAAGGGTCTGTTTTGCCGGTAAAAATCAGGGAGGCTTCCACGCTCCTGGTCAATTATTTATGAGATGTTTTCACCCTCCACCTTGACTGTAAGAGGAAAGTTGTTTATTTTTGTTCGGTTCTAGCGAGGGTGGCGGAATTGGTAGACGCACTGGATTTAGGATCCAGCGCCTTTGGTGTGGGGGTTCGACTCCCCCCTCTCGCACCAGTTTTCAGGTTCGAAGGTTTCCAGGAAGATCTGGGCAAGCTTCTTTTTTTATTTTTCCTGCTGGGACGGGCAGGAAGAGAATCGTTATTACATAAAGGAATATATCCAATGCAGGTTACTGTTGAAGAATCCAGCGCCCTTGGTCGCGCCCTCACTATTATTATCCCGGAAAAAGATGTTAAAAAACGCCTTGATAAGGCCTTTCAGAAATTAGCCGGCGAGGTGGAAGTCCGCGGTTTCCGTAAAGGCAAGGCCCCCCGCAAGGTCCTTGAGCAACGGTACGGCGAATCTGTTTATAACGAAGTTGCCGATAAGATGGTCCAGGATACCTATTTTGACGCCCTGGAAGAGACAAAACTGGAGGCCGTTGTCCATCCGGAGATCCGTTCCCATAATTTTGATGATGAGGGCACCTTTACCTATGTGGCCCAGATCGATATCAAGCCCGATTTCCAGTTGAACACCTATAAGGGGCTGGAGGTAGAACTGCCCGCCATGGAGGTGACCGAGGAGGATGTCGAGGATAAGCTGGCCACCATGCGCCGTGAAGTGGCGCCCCTGCGAACCGTTGAAGATCGCGGGGCCGCCCAGAATGATGTCATAACCATCGATTTCACGGCCTTCAAGGAAGGCGTTGAGATGGACAATGTCAAGGGCAGCGATTATCCCATTGATATCGGCTCCGGCAAGAACGGTCAGATATTTGAAGATGCCATGCTTGGCCTGAAAATCGGCGATGACACCACCAAGACCATCGACTTCCCGGTGGATTTTGCCAACCAGATCCTGGCCGGTAATACCATTGAGTTTCACATCAAGGTAAAGGACATTAAAGAGCGGGTTCTGCCCGAGATCAATGACGAGTTTGCCCAGGAAGTTTCTGAAGAGTTCAAGACCCTTGCCGATCTCAAGGCAGACATCAAAAAGAATATCGCGGCTGAGCGTGAAAAGAGCCGTTCCGGTGATCTCACCGATGTCATCATGCTGGAGCTTCTGAAGAACCACGACTTTATCGTGCCGGAGCGGCTGGTTGCCCACGAGATCAGCCACCACATCAAGCAGCTTGAAGAGACCTTGGAGCGCCAGGGCATGAGTCTTGAGGCCGCGGGTATCAGCCGCGAGAAACTCATTGAAGATTATAAGGAAGATGCCGAAAAAAGAGTGAAGGGCGATTTTATCTTAAAGAAGATTGCCGAGGTGGAAGGTATCAAGGTCGAGGATGGTGATCTCACCAAGGGTTTTGAGCGTATTGCCAGCCAATACTCCATGAGCGTTGCCGATGTGAAGAAATATTTCGCCCGTCGTGAGGACCTTCTCCCTTTTATGCATGAGATCTTAAATGAGAAGATTGTTGAGTTTCTGCGCAATGAAACAAAAATTTCCTATGTAGCAGCTGATAAAGGTGCAGGAGAGAAGGTATGACATTGATTCCCATGGTTGTGGAGCAGACCCCCAGGGGGGAGCGCTCCTATGATATCTATTCCCGTCTTTTAAAGGAGCGCATTATTTTCCTGGGCACTCAGGTCAACGATGACGTTGCCAATCTTATCATCGCCCAGCTGCTCTTTTTAGAAGCGGATGATCCGGATAAGGATATTACCTTTTATATAAATTCACCGGGGGGCTCGGTGACGGCCGGCCTGGCCATTTATGACACCATGGAGTATATTAAATGCGATATCGCTACCCTCTGTATGGGGCAGGCGTCATCCATGGGGGCATTCCTGCTGGCGGCTGGCACCAAGGGTAAGCGTCACTCCCTGCCCAATAGCCGCATTATGATCCACCAGCCCATGGGCGGTTTCCAGGGCCAGGCCGCAGATATCGATATCCATGCTAAAGAAATCCTGCGTATGCGGGAGGACCTCAACAAGATGCTGCAGAAGGCCACCGGTCAACCCTTGAAAAAAATTAGCAAGGATACAGATCGTGATTATTATATGAGTGCAGTGGAAGCAAAAAAGTACGGCATCATTGATACGGTGCTGACTCATCGTGAACTTAGTGAAGAGGAAGGCTGATTATGGCCGGTAAAAAAATCGACGATCCTGATGTACTCTGTTCCTTCTGCGGCAAGAGCCAGGAGGAAGTAAAAAAGCTCATCGCCGGACCCAATGTCTATATCTGTGATGAATGTATTGATCTGTGCAATGACATTGTCCAGGAAGACCTGCAGAAGGCACCCGTGCATGACGCCAGTAAGCCATCTCTGAAACCCCAGGAGATCAAGGCCTATCTCGATGATTATATTGTCGGCCAGGAGATGGCCAAGCGGACCCTGTCCGTGGCGGTGCATAATCATTATAAGCGGGTGGGGGCCAATTATCTCAATGATGGCTCTGATGTTGAGCTCCAGAAATCAAATATTATCATGGTGGGGCCCACCGGTTCCGGCAAAACCCTGGTGGCCCAGACCCTGGCAAAAATTCTGAACGTCCCCTTTGCCATGGCCGATGCCACCACCCTCACCGAAGCGGGTTATGTCGGTGAGGATGTGGAAAATATCCTGGTAAGCCTGCTCCAGGCCGCTGATCATGATGTGGAACGGGCCCAGCACGGTATTGTCTATATCGACGAGATCGACAAGATTGCCCGGAAATCAGATTCCGCCTCCATCACCCGTGATGTCTCCGGAGAGGGTGTCCAGCAGGCCCTGCTCAAGATCATCGAGGGCACGGTGGCAAGTATCCCGCCCAAAGGAGGCCGCAAGCATCCCCAGCAGGATTACATCCGCATTGATACCACCAATATCCTCTTTATCTGCGGCGGTGCCTTTGTCGGTCTGGATTCCGTGATTAAAAGACGGACCGGCTCCAGATCCATGGGTTTTGGCGGCAAGGTTGGCGGTGAGACCAAGAAGAAAATGGGCGAGATCCTGGCGGCGATTCAGCCGGAAGATCTTCTGCAGTTTGGCCTTATTCCCGAGCTGGTGGGTCGTCTTCCGGTGATTTCCACCATGGAAGAGCTCACGGAACAGGATCTGATCCGTATTCTGCAGGAACCGAAAAATGCCCTGACCAAGCAGTATCAAAAACTTTTTGAGTTTGAGAATGTTCGCCTTCGGTTTACGGAAGGCGCCTTGGCTGCCATTGCCAAGGAGGCGGTGAAGAGACAGTCAGGGGCCCGGGGGCTGCGCTCTGTCATGGAGAAGGCCATGCTCGAAATCATGTATGAACTCCCCTCTGAGAAGAATGTGAAGGAGTGCGTGATCAGTGAGCAGGTCATACTCAATGGCGATTATCCGGTCATTCTCTATGAGAACGAGACAAAGAAAAGCGCCTAAATGAGCAATCATTAGCTGGTGTGATTCTTGAAGGCCGCCCTGTCTCAGCAGAAAATTGTTGGGGTGGAGCGGCCTTCTTTTTCTTCCTGTCCTGGCATTTAATTATTAATAAAATAAAGGTGTTATGATTTTGAGTGACGATAAAGCCACCCCTCCTGTCGACAGCCAGCATCGCTATCCCATGATGCCCCTGCGGGATATTGTTCTCTATCCCCATATGGTTGCCCCCCTGGTGGTGGGCCGCAAAAAATCCATTGCCGCCCTGGAGATGGCCATGAAGGGGCGCTCCGAGATCTTTCTGGTCACCCAGATGGATGGCGCTGATGAAGATCCGGCCCCTGAGGCGGTGCATGCTATGGGCACCATTGCAGGCGTCCTGCAGCTCCTGCGTCTTCCGGACGGCACCATTAAGGCCCTGGTGGAGGGACGACGTCGCGCCCAGGTTACGGAATTCATCGAGGAGGATACTTATCTGGCCGTGGAAGTGGCGGAGTGTGAGGAGGATCCGGAACAGGATGTGGAGATTGAGGCCTATACCCGGCAGATTCTTGCCTCCTTTGATCTCTATCGTAAATATACCAAAAAAATACCCAGGGAGGTTGCCGCAGCCCTGGAGAAGATAGAGAAGGCCGCCCAGCTGGTTGATGTGCTTGCCTCTCATCTGCCCTTGAAGTCCGCTGAAAAGCAGCAGATCCTCAGTGTTATAAGCGTCAAAGAGAGGATGGAGCTGGTCTTGACCCTGTTGCAGCGGGAATGCGAGATTGCCACCTTGGATCAGAATATCCGGAGCCGGGTGAAGCAGAAGATGGAGAAGACCCAGAAGGATTATTATCTGGCTGAGCAGGTGCGGGTTATCCAGAAGGAAATGGGGCAGGATGATGATGTTGCTTCTGAACTGGATGAACTTAAGAAACAGATTGAGGCCAAGAAACTGCCCAAGGCCGCCAGGGAAAAGGTGAATCAGGAGTTTAAGAAGCTTAAGCTCATGTCGCCCATGGCAGCCGAGGCCACGGTTGTCCGAAATTACATAGACGTTATTTTGAGCCTGCCCTGGCTGGAAAAGAGGCGGGCCAAGCAGAACGATCTCGATGCCGAGACAATTCTTGACCAAGACCATTTCGGGCTTGTTGAGCCCAAGGAACGTATCCTTGAATATCTTGCCGTTCAGGCCCAGGTCAAGAGGATCAAGGGACCCATCCTCTGTCTTGTCGGCCCTCCCGGGGTGGGCAAGACCTCGCTTGCCAAGTCGGTGGCCCGGGCCATGGGCCGTAAATTTGCCCGCCTTTCCCTGGGCGGCCTCCGTGATGAGGCGGAAATTCGCGGTCATCGGCGCACCTATATCGGCGCTATGCCCGGAAAAATTATTCAATCTCTGCAGAAGGTGAAGGTCAATAATCCGGTGTGCTGCCTGGATGAGATCGACAAGATGTCCACGGATTTTCGCGGGGATCCTTCTGCCGCCCTGCTTGAGGTTCTCGATCCTGAACAGAACAGTACTTTTGCCGATCATTATCTTGATCTGGATTATGATCTCTCTGATGTCTTCTTTATTACCACCGCCAATACGCTTCCCTCCATTCCGGCGCCGCTGCGCGATCGCATGGAGGTGATTAAGCTCAGTGGCTACACCGAGGAGGATAAGCTGCAGATTGCCAAGGGTTTTCTGGTGCCCAAGCAGCTTCTTGAAAACGGTTTTAAGCCGGCTGATATCTCCTTTACGGAAAAAGCAGTGCTGGAAATTGTTCGCAGTTATACCCGGGAGGCCGGAGTGCGCAGTCTTGAGCGGACCGTGGCAAGTATCTGCCGGAAGATAGCCCGCGCTCGTTTGAAGAAGGGTGATAGTAAAAAACGTTACAGAGTGACACCGGTCTCCGTCCGCAAATACCTGGGCCCTCCTCAGTATCGTTTTGGGCTGGCTGAAGACGTGGACCAGATCGGTCTGACCACCGGGCTGGCCTGGACCGAGGTGGGGGGTGAGCTCTTGCAGATTGAAACCGTGCTCATGCCCGGCAACGGCAAGCTGACCATCACCGGTAAGCTTGGCGATGTCATGCAGGAGTCGGCCCAGGCCGCCCTGAGTTACGTGCGGTCCAGCTCCCTGCGGCTTGGCCTGGCCCAGGATTTTTATCAGAAGCTGGATATCCATATCCATGTGCCGGAAGGGGCCATTCCCAAGGACGGTCCTTCGGCCGGCGTTACCATGGCCACCTCCATTGTCTCCGCTCTGCTGCAGATTCCGGTGCGCAAGGATGTCGCCATGACAGGTGAAATCACCCTGCGGGGTCGCGTTCTGCCCATAGGTGGCCTGACGGAGAAGCTGCTGGCGGCGCGGCGGGGTAATATTACCCATGTCCTTATTCCTAAAGATAATGAGCGGGACCTGGAAAAGATACCGGCCAAAATTTTGAATAGCCTGAATATCCAGGTCATGGAACATGCCGATCAGGTGCTGGAGAGCGCCCTTGTCTTGCCGGCCGGGCAGGAACTCTTTAAAGAGTCACATATGCCGCCCTTTGGCGCGGAAATGATCGATTTGACAAAGGAGACCCCCCAGGTCGTTCCCCATTAAAGTATGGTCAGGGCCGCCACGGCTTGCTGGGGATTTTATTTTTTTTGAACAGCGCTTTTTTCGTTGACGTGGGCCGGCTCTCTTGTTAAATAATCACCTCACTCAGGGGCGGTTAGCTCAGCTGGGAGAGCATCGGCCTTACAAGCCGAGGGTCACAGGTTCGATCCCTGTACCGCCCACCAGTATTATGATGGGGTTACGTCAGTACCAAGAGAGTGGTTGTCTGGTTGGCCTGGATAAGGCTAGATTTTTAGACTCTTTAATCGTACTGCCCATGAGATAGTAAGACCTTGCGGGGTCGTAGTTCAGTTGGTTAGAACGCCTGCCTGTCACGCAGGAGGTCGCCGGTTCGAGCCCGGTCGACCCCGCCATTAGTATTAAGGGTTCAGAGGATTTCCTCTGAACCCTTTTTTTTGTGCCTAAGCAGAGCGGGCAAACCGTTCTGCTCAAGAACCAGGCGTCATTTCCGGCTTGGGAGAGATGCTGTGGAGGTTCCTAGAAGTTCGCTCTTTTGAGCGTTCTGTACTCTCTTTCTCCTTGCCAAGATCATCTCAGCTTAGATGATGACTGGCGGCCTCAAATTTAAATTTCCGTTTTACAGAACTCCTTACGGCCCTTTTTATCACAAAAGGGGACAGGAGTTGACGTGGGACAGGTAATTTCCTGAGACGGGAAAATATATTAAATAAAACACATAATTATATTATAAATAGCGAATTACCTGTCTGCTAGGTAGAGCAATACGTTCTCCAATGGGGATAATTTTTTTTAAAACGGTTTTAAAAAAGTTCTTTTTGGCGGATTTTTCCACTACGATAAAGGTACATTCAAAGACCAGGTTTTTATGGTTCTGGATTTATATCTTTAAAAATACATAATTCTTCGTCTTAGGGAGATAGCCGAAAGGGGTTCGTTATGGGGTCAATGCTCCAGGAAGCCCAGCAGGAAGTGTTACGTTTAGCTTGTAATAATAAGGCTTTATTTGATATCCTGCCGGATTTCCTCTTAATCATCAGAGATAATTGTACTATCGAAAGGATGAACGCCGCCGCCATTGCCAAGCTGGGTGATCTCACCGGTGAGAAATGTTCGACTGTTATTTTCGGCAAGGCGGGTCTTTGTGAGCAGCTTTTCTGCCCGCACAATCATCATGAAGAGTCCCGGAAGTATGGTGAGGTGGCAGAGCTCCAAGTTTTTGATGATTTCTATGTTGAATATACCTATGTACCCTTTGAAGGGTATCAGGGGGACAATCTTATTCTCTTTGTTGTGCGTGATATTACAAAGAGAAAGCAGAATGAATTGGAGCTTGCCAAATATCAAAACAATGTTGAGTTGGTTCTGCAGGAGAAGATAGCTGTCTTAGGCGAAAGTATGAAGGTGCGTGAGCAGCTTGCCCAGGAGGTCAATATCTTAAAAAAAGAGATCGACAGGCTGGCTAACCCCGACATCATGGTGGGTGGAAGCAAGGCCCTGAGCAATCTTCGTGAAATGATCTATCAGGTCGCAGATTCTGATGTCACTATTCTTATTACCGGTGAATCAGGCACCGGTAAAGAGCTTGTCGCTGACATGGTTTATAAAAACAGCAGTAGGGTGGGGAAGCCTTTTCTTAAGTTTAATTGTGCGGCTGTTGCCGATTCGTTGCTGGAGAGCGATCTTTTCGGATACGAAAAGGGGGCCTTTACCGGGGCAACAGCCTGCCGTAAGGGGAAGTTCGAGATCGTGGACAGTGGCACCATCTTTCTTGATGAAGTGGGGGATATCAGTCCAAATATGCAGGCTGCCCTGCTGCGAGTTCTTGAAAATGGGGAGATTGTCAGGGTAGGGGGAGTTGCCGCTATTCATGTCGATGTCCGTATCATAGCCGCCACCAATGTCGATCTTGTAGAGGCTGTGCGGAAAGGTAAATTTCGGCAGGACCTCTATTATCGCCTCAATGTTATTGCCTTGCATCAGCCCCCGCTGCGTGAGCGCAAGGAGGATATCTTGCCTTTGGCAACTCATTTTTTAAAAAAGTACCGGAAACTTTTTAAGAAAAAAATAGATTTTTTACCTGACGAAGTGATAGGGGCTTTGCTTCATTATCATTGGCCGGGGAATATCAGGGAACTTGAGAATGTTATGCAACGGGCAGTGCTTTATTCTCGCAACAATATGATTGCCGCCGCTGATATTGACTTTGGAATTACGGGCATAAAAACATGTGCCGAGGGCGACAATGTCAAGCAGATGGAGGAGGATGTGATTTTGGGGCAGTCCCTCAAAGAGAGCGTCGCCGCCTTTGAGAAAAAAATTATTAGTGCCGCCTTTGTGAAATGTAAAGGGAGGGCTCAAGATGTTGCCAGGCTCCTTGGAGTCGGCAAAACCGCTTTGTATGAAAAAAATAAGACCTATCGAATTAATCCAAAAAACTTCAGGTGATTTTTTTCTGGTTTATTTCTTGCTTGCGCTTCAGGATGGCAAGATTCAATGATCTAAAAATTCATGGTATTTTTTTTGGAATGACTGAAAAAGATGTCCGGAATTGAGTGGATCAAAGGAACCGGAGGCGAGATGACTTGTTGCTACCTTTGCAAAAGCAGTTTTGAGTGTAGCCTCAAGCAAGGTGGTATTTTTGTTCCTCTGCAGCTGCATTTTGAACAATATTGTCTTACCGATAATTTTATCAATTGTCGTCATTTTATTCGGTTCGCTTCCGCCTCGGTCCTACCCCCTCCTTCTGTCCTTACGAGTACCATGTCCAACCCCTTAGAGCGGGAAAGAAGAGTCTCTGTCCGCCAAAAGGCGGCCTATTCAGTTGCCCTGACGCCCTATGAAGGTGAAAGGAGTAATGGGGGAGCCTGTGCTGCAAATGCACTTGCCCAAACCATTGATCTCTCTCAAGGGGGAATGCGGGTGCTGGCAACGAAACAGGTTGCCAGGCAGGGATTGCTCTTTTTTAGTTTTGGAGAAGGATTCCTCGCGCCCCTCTTGCATGGCTTGGCTGAAGTGAGCTGGCAAAAAACATATCTCGAAAATGACCATTGGGAGGCGGGGCTTTCTTTTACGGATCATTTCGTCAAGGCCGTTATCGCCATCCAGATGTCTTCCTGAGTAAAGACACACTTCTTTTTTTATTTTCCGTTTTTCCGAAAAAGCGAACGATTATCTTATAAGGTTGGAAGGACTGTTCGGTGGCTAATTGGTTGATTTCACAGTGCGGGATTCTCTTGGGTTTTTTTTGTCAGTTAGAGCAATTTTTATAAATTTTTCCTTTTAAAATAATAAGTTGACTTGGTTTGCAGTTCTGCTGGCAGTCAGTGTTTTTTGAAAGACCGGATAAGTGGAAGAATAAAGCAACTTGAACTAGCTTTTCTTTGGCAGGGGTGGAGCTTGTGGTTAATTTTTTCGCAAATAGTTGGCTAATATGCTGTAAATTATAGCTTTTTTATTTAATTTAGAAGGTGCCGGATATTTGGTCAGAATCATTTTCTTGTTGGCATAAGTTGTGCTGTTACACATGCAAGGGCAAAAGAAAAAGATCTGCTGGGCAACCAGGTGGTGAAAAAGGCCAGATCTTGTCATGGGTGATTTTGTCATTAAAAAATCCAACACAGGAGAGGAAAATGAAAAAGAAACTGATTAGAAATGTGGCATTGGCATTGACGGGCACACTCTTTTTTGCAGGGAGTGCCATGGCTCTACCCATCTTACCTGATGGTTATGATTGGACGACAACCAATTTCTGGTCAACTACAGACCTAACAACAAGCGTTGACGGGACTTCAACCTTTACCCTGGTCTTGGAGGAAGCTGTCTACGAAAGTAGTTTTGGCTTATATACTGTTGATGATTATGTAAACCCGACAACAGTAGTCTCTACTTTTAAGGTTTTTGATCGAACTGCTGAGCCAGCAGTCTATCCCGCCACTAAATCAACTATTCATTTTAGTGAGAGTGGTGGGACCACTTCCGTATCGGATGATGGCGTAACATGGCAGGCATTTGATGATGTTTTCGGCTTTTATTTTGGCGTTGATACCGGGAATGATGGTTCGATAGATTATACGTTCTATACGGCCTCAAACCTCAATACTGCAGATCCGGGCGGCGAGCATATTTTGATGGCATATAATGCGGTGGACAAGGATCTTTACATCTATCTTGATGATCAGCTGCCTGGAATTGCAGATGGGGACTATGATGATATGGTGGTCTTCGGAGATGATCTGCAACCCGTCCCGGAACCAGCTACTATGCTCTTGTTTGGCACTGGCCTGTCCGGTTTGGCAGCATTGTGTCGGAGAAAGAGAAACGCCTAAGATTAAATAATCTTAGTTTCGTGTCAGGCAGCCACCTGCTATAAGCTGGGTGGCAATAGACACCGGGCAATGTGTCATCTTTGCCCGGTGTCTATTGGTCTTTGTCATGTGAAATAGGGACAGAGGGCGCTTTTGCCTGGCTGGTCTGAGTCTCTCGTGCCGCGGAAAAGAGTAGCTCTTATCTGTAATAATATTTGCCTAATTACCAACAGCCACCTAGTATTAGTAATACTAGGTGGCTTTTTTTTGTGCGGATCGTGAGATCAAGGGGGGGCGGATGGATAATTTTTTAACCATAGATGTGGAAGATTATTTTCATGTCTCGGCATTTGAGACCATTGTCACCAAAGAGCAATGGCCGGCCTACGAATGCCGGGTGGTTTTTAACACCACCAAGGTCCTTGATCTTCTTGATCGGCACGGCGTTAAGGCGACATTTTTCGTGCTGGGTTGGGTTGCTGAACATTATCCTGATCTAGTGGCTGAGATTGACCGGCGTGGCCATGAGATCGGCTGTCACAGCTATTATCATCGTCTTGTTTATGATATGACTCCTCACCAGTTCAAAGAGGATACTGTCAGGGCCAAAGATGTTCTCGAACAGCTTCTTGGTAAGAGAGTGCGAGGTTACCGGGCACCCAGTTATTCCATAACCCAAAAATCGCTATGGGCCTATGATGTCTTGGAAGAGCTTGGCTTTGAATATGATTCAAGTGTTTTTCCCATTCATCACGACAGGTACGGTATCCCCGGTGCCCCTCGTTTTCCCTACCGTGTCCCCGGGCACACACTAAAAGAGTATCCTCTTTCAACGGCGCCCATCTACGGCAATCATATCCCCGTTTCAGGGGGGGGGTATTTCAGGCTCTTTCCCTACTGGTTTATAAAGGGCGCCTTAAAGAGGATTAATAAGGAAGAGGGCCGCTCCTTTATGTTCTATTTTCACCCCTGGGAGATCGATCCGTTCCAGCCAAAAATCAGGACCAAAAATATCTTGTCCAGGTTTAGGCATTATGTGAATTTGTCCCGGACCTTGCCGCGTCTGGATCTTTTGCTGCAAGATTTCCGTTTTAGGGGGATTTCCTGATATGCCTTCTCCTTACCGACTCCTCATCATCCTCACCTTGTTTCTCATGACCTTTGTGGGAATAAATATGGTTGACAAGGTCAACGAGGTGCCCATCAAAAAATCACTCACCTCCTTTCCTGAGCAGATCGGCGAATGGCGGCGGGTGAGCCAAAGGGATCTTTCGGAAGATGTGATCTCCGTGTTGGGGGTTAATGATTATATCAACTACAATTATCAATTGGCTGATGACGTCGTGGTGAACGTCTATGTCAGCTATTTTACGGCAGTTGGGGTGACAGGTGGGTATCATTCTCCTCGCAATTGCCTGCCCGGAGGAGGTTGGCAAATTGCCTCGGTAACATCTTTACCCTTGGATGTCATGGATCAGGAAGGTGGACGCAACTTTGTTATCCAGTCTATGATGGTACAAAATGGCGCTGAATCTCAACGCACCCTCTATTGGTATCAAAACAGGGGCCGGATTATTGCCTCTGAGTATTGGGAGAAGTTCTACCTGGTGTGGGATGCGATCTTTAAACAACGCCGGGATGGATCCTTCGTGCGCATTATGTACCCGTGGCATGCAGGTGATTCAGACGGAGTGGATAAAAAGGTAGAGGAATTCGCCGCATATCTCATTGCTATTCTGGAGGAGCACATTCCTGGTGAAAATATTGATTGATTATCCTGGAGAAGTAAAGGCCCAAAAACAGTTCTATCTCGAAATGATGGTGGGCGGCCTGGCCTTTGTCGGCCTCTATTTTACAGTCATTATGGAGATGGTAAAGGATTGGGATACAAATCCCAATTTTTCACATGGCTATTTCATCCCTTTTGTTGCAGTGGCAATGATTTACTCCAGGCGCGAGCAATTGCGAAATGTGCCCATCGCACCATCATCCTGGGGGGTGGCGCTTCTTGTTGTGGGATTATTCCAATATTTTATTGCCTCTGTGGGGTCAGAATATTTTCTGCAAAGAAGCTCTATGGTGGTTGTCTTGCTCGGCTTAGCCCTTTTTGGCGGGGGTAAAGCCATTTCCAAGAGGCTTCTTTACCCTCTTTTGTACCTGTTGCTGATGATCCCCGTTCCAACAGTTATCTGGAGCCAAGTGTCTTTTCCGCTGCAATTGGCGGCATCAGCTCTCTCGGAGAACATGGTACAGCTGCTGGGGGTGCCTATTTTTCGGGAGGGCAACATCCTCTATCTGTCAGAGACAACCCTGGAAGTCGTAGATGCCTGTTCTGGTCTGCGTTCCTTGACTACCATGATTGCGCTCAGTCTGGCCCTGATCTATTTCTCAAGACTTACCCTGGGCAGGCGATGGCTTGTCTTTCTGGCAGCCTTCCCCATTGCTATCCTTATAAATATATTTCGTCTCACAGTCACCGCTTTGATGGCCAGCAAGTATGGCGAAGAAGTAGCGCAAGGATTTTTGCACGACTTTTCGGGCTGGCTTACTTTTGTTCTTGGTTTGCTGATGCTCTGGGGAATAACTGAATCTTTAGAAGGGAAAAAGGAGAAATATGAAGCAGATTGATTACCGTAAGGCGCAACTTCAGGAGGTGTCCCGAACCTGGCTGGTTACCGGGGTAGCCGGATTTATCGGTTCAAATCTTTTAGAAGAGCTTCTGGGTATGGGGCAGGACGTTGTGGGGCTGGATAATTTTTCCACCGGCAAACCAGAAAATCTTATGGCAGTAAAAGAGGCGGTAGGCGATGCCGCCTGGCAACGTTTCCGGTTTCATGAGGCTGATATCAGGAATCTGACGGAGTGTAAGAATCTCTGCACGGGTGTTGATGTTGTCCTGCACCAGGCAGCCTTAGGCAGTGTGCCGCGATCCATCGAAGATCCCATCACCACCAATCAGTCCAATCTGGACGGCTTTTTGAATATGCTGGTGGCGGCCCGCGATGCCCATGTCAAAAGGTTTGTCTATGCTGCCTCGTCGTCCACCTACGGTGACCATCCCGGCCTTCCCAAGGTTGAGGATAAGATCGGTCGCCCCCTCTCGCCCTATGCCGTTACCAAATATGTCAATGAGCTCTATGCCGATGTCTTTGCCCGTACCTATGGCATGGAGACTATTGGCCTCAGGTATTTTAATGTTTTTGGCAAAAGGCAGGATCCCCAAGGGGCCTATGCCGCGGTTATCCCCAAATGGGCCGGGCAACTGCTGCATCTCGAGGTGCCCACCATTCATGGTGATGGCCAAACCAGCAGGGATTTCTGCTACATCGACAACGTGGTGCAGATCAATCTACTCAGTGCTACGGCTGAAAAGCA
This sequence comes from Desulfobulbaceae bacterium, assembly GCA_024637145.1. Lineage (GTDB taxonomy): Bacteria > Desulfobacterota > Desulfobulbia > Desulfobulbales > SURF-16 > BM506. The sequence goes on along the minus strand of JAGXFQ010000001.1, from coordinate 12,465 downwards.
AGAGGCGCTGAACAAGGTTTACAATGTGGCCTTTGGCGAGAGAACCACCCTCAACGAGCTTTTTAGGATGATCAAAGAGGGGGTGGCGGTAAGTCAGCCGGAGGTGCGGGATATTGAGCCCCATTACGGCCCGGAGCGGACAGGAGACGTGCGCCACTCATTGGCGGATATCAGCTTGGCCCAGGAGCTTTTGGGCTATGATCCCCAGGTCGATGTCAGGACAGGAATGGTCGCCACGGTTAAATGGTATATTGATAATATGGGCTAGGGCCACCTAGTTATTGAGGGGTATTTTTAATGCTTCTTTTTCAGATATCTATTTTATTTTTACTCTTCGGATCATCCCTTGTCTGCACCTATTATTGGTTTTTATTGCTCTCCGCTTTATTCTTCAATAAAAAAAAGGCTGACATCTGCCCGGAACTGCCCGCTGGTCAGGCCCGCCTGGCCATAGTGATCCCGGCCCACAACGAAGAAGAGGTGCTCCACCGTACCTTGCACTCTTGCCGGAAGCTGGAATACCCGGCTGATAGGTATGAAATCTTTGTGGTGGCGGATAACTGCAGCGATGCCACGGCCAGGGTGGCCGCCGATTATGGCGTCGTCGTTCTTGAGCGCCAGGATGAGTTCCATAAGGGGAAGGGGTATGCCCTGGCCCACGCCTTTGATCATATTCTGCCCCAAGGCTATGAGGCAGTGCTGGTTGTTGATGCCGATTGCCTCATTGATGAGCAGGCCTTGGCCGTTATCGATGCCAGACTGGGCCAGGGCCACCAGGTTCTGCAGATGAATTATATGGTGGAGAATCCTGATCAGTCGGTGATGAGCTATGCCCTGGCTGTGGGTAATTTTATAGAGAATGCCTTTCTTTATGCCCCCAAATCTCATCTCGGTCTCTCTATTTTTTTGCGCGGCACCGGCATGGTTATCCATCGGGACGTTTTGCTTGCCCATCCCTGGGCTGCCCACTCCATTGTGGAAGATGTCGAATATAGCCTGACCTTGTTGCAGGCCGGCCAGAGGATCAGCTTTGTGCCGGAGGTCAAGGTGGCCTCGCCTTTTCCTGTTGAGCCGCTGCAGCTTCGGGTCCAGCGCAGCCGCTGGGCCACCGGCAATTTGAGCTTTGGTCGTAAATCAGCCTTGAAGCTCATGGGGTCAGGCCTGCGGCAGAGGAAGTGGATTATGGTTGATGCCGGCTGGACCTTTATGATTCTCAGCAGGCCTCTTGTGCTGTTGCAGCTTTTTGCCACCTTCAGTGCAACTGCAGCCCTCTACGTTTTGGCACCTGGTACTTTCGCCACGTTGAGCCTGGGGACAGCGACTACCCTCTTGGCCCTCTTTTTCATCTACTTTCTGACCGGCATCGTCCAAATGGGGCTCTCAAAAAAACGGCTCTTCTTTCTGGCCCGGGTGCCGCTCACGGTGATGCAGCTCATTGTCATCTCGTTGCGCGGTGTCTGGGGTGGGAAAAGTGCAGCCTGGGTCCGGACACCCCGCTAATTCGTGGTGAGAGGAAATTATGTCACACGTTATTGCCCATCTCATTGCCACCAACTTTTACGGTGGTCCTGAAAAACAGATTGTCGAGCATCTCTGCCGTCTTGATGGCAAGAGATATCAGGGGGTGGTGGTCTCCTTTCTTGAGGGGGAAAAGAATGAGATCCTTCAGAAAGCTGGAGGGGTCAAAGTGCCACATCATGCCATTGCCATGACCGGCCCCTTGGATTTCAGGGCCCAAAGAGGGCTCAGCCGTTTTCTTAAGGAGTATCAGGTCGACCTCCTCTGTACCCATGGGTATAAGGCGACAATCATGGGCTGGTGGGCTGGTCGCTGCACCCAAATTCCGGTCTTGTCATTTTCCCGCGGTTACACAGCAGAAGATAAGAAGGTTGCTTTCTATGAGTGGCTGGATCGGCAGACCCTGAAAAGGGTGGATGGCGTCATTGCGGTCTCTGAAGGCCAGCGCCAAAGACTGGCCTCCTTCGGCGTTTATGGCAAAAAAAATTGGGTGGTCCATAATGCCGTGGTGGTGCCGCCCCAGGATAAAGAGGCGCAAAGATCAGCAAAGAAGGCAATCTGCAGTCGCTTTGATCTGCACCCTGATGCCCGCCTGGTTGTTGCGGCTGGCCGGTTGAGCCCGGAAAAGGGACACCGATTCCTGGTGGAGGCTGTTGGTCTGCTGGCCGGCAAGATTGAAAAGACATTCTTTTTCTTTTGCGGAGATGGCCCTTGCTATACTGCCCTTGTTGAGCAGGCCAAGGTGCTCGGCGTTGCTGACGCCTGTCTGTTTCCAGGATTTCAGCGCAATATCGGCGAGTTTTTCCAGGCCATGGACCTTATGGTCCTGCCGTCCCTCACCGAGGGTTTGCCCAATGTCATTCTCGAGGCCTTTGCCCTGGCAAAACCGGTTGTTTCCACCAGGGTTGGTGGCGTGCCGGAACTGGTCATTGATGGTGAAAATGGCTACATGGTGGAAAAGGAGCGCCCCGATCTTCTGGCCGCCGCCATTGTCAGAAGCCTGGATGATCCTGAAAAGATGCATGCCATGGGGCAAAGAGGCTATGAACGTGTTCAGGCGGACTTTAGCTTTGAGGAACAAGCTGCCACGCTTGAGGGGATATACAAATCGTTACTTAAGGAAGACTAATGGATAGGGAACAGCAATTCGATGGTTACCCTCTCGTGACTGTTGTTATGCCGGTCTATAACGAGGGGCGGTTTATCGAAGCCACCATTCAGCAACTCCTTGATCAGGACTACCCGGCCGAAAAGATCGAGATCCTCGTGGTTGATGGCTTATCCGAGGACAACACCCGTGCTATAGTGCGGAACTTAGCAGAAGTTCACCCACAAATTATTTTATTGGACAATCCGAAAAGGCGGTCTAGCTCTGGTAGGAATATAGGGTTCAAGGCTGGCAAGGGTGATTATTTCGTGGTGATTGACGGGCACTGTTATCTGCCTGACAGGCAGCTGATAAGTAGCATTGTCGACAATTTTCGAAAGTCTGGGGCCGATTGTCTTGGTCGCCCGCAAACTCTGGATCCTCCTGGTCTAACAGCTTTTCAAAAGGCTGTCGCGCTGGCCCGTGCCGCTCGCATAGGCCATGGTGGTGACTCTTTTATTTTTAGTGATTATGAAGGCTTTGTAAGTCCTGTAAGCAGCGGGGCCGCCTATCGACGGGATGTGTTTAAGCGGGTGGATTATGTGGATGAAAATTTTGATGCGGCCGAGGATGTAGAATTCAATTACCGGGTCGAAAAGGCCGGGCTTACTTGCTACACTGCTCCCTCTCTGAAAGTGAAATATTATCCGCGTGAATCCCTGGGGAAACTTGTTCGGCAGTTGATCAGGTATGGTCGAGGACGGAAATGCTTTGCTCGTAAACACCCCGCTGCAATTACCCTTAATCAGTTGATTCCTCTGTTTTTTGTTCTTGGTCTCCCTTTCGCAATATTTTCTTTCTGCTTGATGGTTTTTCAGCGAGAAGTGACTATTTTTCCGAGCTTATTGGTCTTACCTTATGTGCTTTATTTGTTGTTACTACTTGTTACGTCCTTGTTAATTTCTCGAAAGAATGGTTGGAAATATTTTCGCCACCTGCCAATTATTTTTTTAATTATCCATTTTTCTTTGGGGTGGGGATGGCTTGTGGAAAGGGCGTTTGGTTGGGGGAGAAGATGATCAAAATAGCCTTTGTTATCGACACAATAGAATCACCAACCGCTGGGACGGAGAAACAGCTTCTGCTCTTAATTAGAAAGCTGGACCGTTCCCGTTTTACACCGTATTTGTTTGTCTTGTATTCTTCTTCATGGCTTGATCAGGAATTTGATGGATGTGAGCTGATTAATTTAAATATTACTTCCCTGAAGCGGCCTTCGAGCTGGCTAGGGATTGTGAAGCTCGCCCGGACCTTTAAGGCGTTAGGGATTGATGTTGTGCAAGCGCATTTTTTTGATGGGGCCTTAGTCGGAGGATTGGCGGCACGACTGGCAAGGGTTAAAGTGGTTCTGGGAACCAGGCGAAATCAAGGCTATTGGCTCACTCGAAGAAAATTTTATCTGCAAAAAATAATTAATCTTTGTTTTATGGCGTTTATTGTAAATGCTGAAAGCACCAAGAAGTGGATTGTCGATAATGAGTCTGTCCCGGGGAAAAAGGTTCATGTCGTATATAATGGCATAGACTTTAGGCCTTTCGCAGGATTGGATACAGCTGTGAGGTTCTGCAAAAGGGATGAGCTAAATATTCCTCAGCAAGCGCCTGTTGTTGGCATAGTTGCAAACCTCCGTCCCGTGAAGAGGATAGTAGATTTTTTGCACGCGGCCCGCATTGTTAAAGATCAGGTGCCGCAAGCAATTTTTATTATTGTCGGAGATGGGCAGGAGAGGCCTGCCTTGCAAGCATTGACAGCCGAGTTAGGCCTTGAGCCGTCGGTTTTTTTTCTTGGATTACGTACGGATATTCCAGAACTTCTCTCTGCGTTTGATGTAGGGGTGCTTTCCTCACATTCAGAAAGTTTTTCCAATTCGGTTATAGAATATCTTGCCGCCGGGCTGCCGGTTGTCGCAACCGACGTAGGGGGGATTCGCGAACTTATCCGGCACGGAGAAAATGGATATGTCGTCTCTCCTCAAGATCACCAGGCTCTTGCAAAATACATTACCGTTGTCTTGACGGGAAATTTGGAAAAGAACGAGGAAAGTAGGCTTTGGGTAAAAACAATGTTTTCAATAGAAAAGATTGTTGGCTTCACAGAAAGACTATATGAGCAATTGCTCTGCGAAACATTATGAAATATATTATTAAACCTGTTTCAGGGGAAGTATTTTAGTCGTTTCTCCAATGACAGAATTGTTTTTTTTTGGATTAATCAATCATAGATTTTTTGTGGCATTTGGAGAATAAGTTTTATTGATGATGTTGAAAACGTTTATCTGTCTCATGTTGTCTTTATATTGTTTAATAAAATACAATTCTATCCTTAGATGATGATATAATTTATAAGTTGTCTCTCCAGTATAAAAGTGGATATTTGTAGTCTCTGTGTGTATTTGATCAACTATATAATGTATTAGTAAGTTGTTGGTGATAACTAAAAAATTAGAAGTGTATTTTTGTTCTGATCTTTAAAGGACAATATGGATACAAAATTGTTAATGTTCATAAATAATTATTAATTATCAATAATAAGTATTTGTAAAAGTTGTAATTTGCGAAAATTTCTGGATAGGTAATGTGGTAATTTTTACCGATTTTGTTATTTAAAATGTTGTTGCAGTAGGAAGTATTGTGATTAATAAGTTCGGAGATTATGAAATTTTTTCTTAAACCTTCGGCGAAGTTTATTGGAACAGTCAACACGCTTGAGTAGAGGTTGATTAAATGATTTCAAAGAGTGAAGTAGTGCGAATTGATAACATAAATAAGCAGGTAGCGCCACAGTCTGTTGTGCTTGTGATGGTTTGTGTTTACATTTTTCTTGCTATAGAGCGGCCTTGGGAATCAATTTCTTATTTACAAGGAATTCCAATTGAGCGTCCTTTCGCAATTTTAATGATAGTTGTAGCTTTTTTGGCAGGGAAATTCAGGATTGTCAGTTCACCGACAAATAAATGGGTATACGGTCTAATGGCTTTGCACTTCGTGTTGGCTCCATTTGCTTTTTATCCTAGTAGTGCAGTTAATCAGGGATTTGAGTACTCAAAGATGGTACTATTTTATCTATTGATGCTTTCTGTAGCTGATAATGAGGAGTCTCTGAAGTTACTTATTAAGGTGTATGTGTTCACCATGATGTTCTATATGATACATTCTTTATGGGAGTACCATAATGGTAGTTATGTGTGGCGTATGGGTATTTCACGTATGATTGGTGTTGATGACACCTACGGAGATTCTAATACATTTGGCGCCAGTGTAGTTTTTTCTCTGCCGTTTGTATATGCACTACTTCGTACCGAAACGATTACTTGGCACCGTAGATTGTATTATGTTTATTTTGTGATTGCAGTTGTGTGTGTTGTTCTTACTGGTTCCCGTTCTGCCTTTGTTGTTTTTCTTTTTCTTAATTTGCTATGGGTAGTTTCACAGAAAGGGAAACGAAAAATTGCAATTCTTGCTGTTGCTATTTTCGCTGTTTTTTTCATTTGGACTTTCATGCCAGTAGAAAAGCAAAACCGTATTCGCACTTTGTGGGACAAGGATGCTGGACCAAAAAGTGCGCTGACTTCAGCAGAAGGCAGGTTGGACGGTTTGGTTGTGAGTTGGAAGATGTTCAAACAGGCTCCTTTCACAGGGGTAGGTGCTGGAGGAGAAAATTTTATTGGTTACAGGCTGGCGAATCAAATTGATGAAGCAGATCACAGATCGGCTTCCCAGGCTCATAACCTGTATGGTGAGGTTTTGGCAGAGTTCGGTGTGTTTGGGGTAATGTTATTTGTTGGCCTCATTTTTTCAATAAGGAAGTGCGCTCTTTTTGTATGGCGGTCTGAAGCTATACAAGTGATAAAAAAAACGGACTTTTGCTATTGGTTGAGTTGTGCGGTGATCGCGACCCTGCTGTTGCTACTGCTTTCAGGACTTGCCGGGCACAGCTTTTATCGGCCATTATGGCTTTGGCTGGCGGCATGGTCGGGTGCCTTGTTGAATATAGTTAAGCAAAAAAATACACTTGTTCAGGGTGGTTAAGGTGAAATTGAAAAGAAGGATTTTGGTTGTAGTCCGCTGGCCGCTGGGTGGTATAAGAACTTACATGCGTTACATGTTTAGCCATTTTCCACCAAGCTATAACTTGATGGTGTTGGCTGCATCTACCCAAGAAGATAAAGCTCTCACAAAAGATACCGAGGGGTATGAGGCTGATTTAAAACTTGTTCAGGTAATAGATGTCCGTGCTTTGGCACTTGAGGTTTTCAAGGAACTAAGAAGAAACAGATATGATTTGATTCTCAGTCAGGGGTTTGTCTCGGCAGTTGCCGTTTATATGGCGAACCTTTTTCACAGGATCCCCCACATGCTGACCATACACGGCATCGTCGAACCCCAATATCTTGGCGGACGATTCGGATTTGTTAAAAAAATGGCACTGGCGAAAATCCTCTCTGGCGTAACAGTGTTGTACGGGGTCAGCAATGACATACTTGCACATCTGTTTGTACAGTTCCCAAAACTTAATAATAAAGGGCCGCAGACAGTTGTGATACCAAACGGTGTAGAGCCAAGTGAATTTGAACAGTTGACTACAATGCCGATGAATGTGCGTGATGCATTAGGTGTCGATCCTTCCGTCTTTCTGTTTGGTTTCTTTGGTCGCTTTATGGCGCAGAAGGGGTTTGATCTGTTGATTGAAGCGGTTGATTCTTTAACTCGGCAAGATACGGGAAATAGTTTTGCTGTAGTGGCGGTTGGGTCAGGTGACTATTTGCTCGAGTATCAGGCAATAATTAAAAAAAAGGGATTGGAAGCCTTTTTTTATTTTCTGCCGTTTCAGCCGCAGGTGCATCAGCTCTATCCTCAAGTTGAGGCCATCATAATGCCGTCGCGGTGGGAGGCAAGTGGGCTGCTTGCAATGGAGGGGCTCTGTATGGGGACGCCGCTGATAGCTTCTGGTTGTGTAGGGCTGCGGGAAACTATTGCTGATACTCCGACATTTGTATTTCCGTCTGAAAATGTGGGCCGCCTGGCTGACTTGATGCTCGCTTGCCTACAGAACAGGAATTCTGAAGTTTTTAAGCAGTTCATGTCTGTGGCGCGGACACGTTTTGATGTTGCAAACTCTGCAGAAAAACTTACTGAATTCATTGAAAATATGTTGGATAGAAAATGAGCAGAAAGCTCCTTTTCAATTCTCTTTCCGGCACAACGCTTTACGCTGCAAATGTCATAGTGGCATTTGTGATGAGCCCTGTGTACATAAATGCGTTGGGTAATCGTGATTATGGCATCTGGGAACTGGTCATGAGTGTGATCGGTTACATGGGACTATTGGATCTAGGGATTGGACCCGCTTTGATGCGGTTTGTCTCAGTTGCCGATGGCAAGCAGGACAGGGGTGATCTGCAGCAAACCATGAGCACGGCCTTTGTTTTTTTTATTGCAGTTGGGGCCGTTGCTGTTTTGCTCTTTTTTATCCTCGGTTATACGCCTGGCTTGATTGTTGGTGAAGAAACAAAAGATATTGCCAATCTAGGCACTGTTTTCGTGTTGTTGGGTGTTAATGCCGGGATGTTGTTTCCGTTGCAGGTCTTTTCAGCCACCCTTATGGGGGTGCAGCGTCATTATTTTATTAACAGTGTTAGGCTTGTAGTACTGATAATAAACGCAAGTTTAAATTACTATTTACTGTTGCGCTTTCCTGGCCATGGTTTGATTATACTGGCGATGTTAACACCGTTTTTTACGGCAATTCAGTTTGTATTGCTTGTCGGTGCTGTATATTTTGACAAAAAAATCCCCCAAATTTCTTTATCGGCGGTAACGCGCATCAAGGCGAAAGAACTGGTTTCTTTTGGTGCGAAGAGCGCCACTATGCTGATTGCCTCCCGTCTGCAGAACCAGAGCGCACCGTTGATCATAGGTCATGTGTTGGGTTTGGGTCACATTGTCTATTTTGTGATGCCAAACCGCCTTATCGTATATGCTAAGGGAGTATCTGACGCAATAGGTTTTCCTCTTGCGTCCTATTTTGGTGCAGCAGTTGGAAGGGAGGACCAAGGTGAACTGTTAGGATCATGGTTGAGCACAACTATGGCTTTGCAGATTGTCTCGTTGGCTATGCCCATTGGCATATTTTTCTGTGGAGAGTCTTTTCTGGGATTATGGCTTGGTCAGGAATACGCAGTTGCCGGGCGTATGGTGCTGTACGTTCTGGCGACAGGTCTGGTTGCTGATTCCTTGGCAACGAATGCCTTTCGTATGCTGACCGCACGAGGCAGGCATGGGAGTTGTGCACTAGTATGGCTGTGCTTTTCTGCGATCAGCATCCCTGTTGGTATAGTTGGGGCACATCTTTGGGGCGCCGCAGGTGTTGCCGTCGGTATTACATTAACAACAGTTCTAGCCAATTTAATTACTGTCCGAATGGTATGCATAGTAATGAATATACCCCTCCGGACATATTTCCAGAAAACAACGGGTCGTGTTCTTTTTCCGTTAGTGTTGCTCACGATAACTCTTTGGTTGTTACGTTGTATGTATCCGGTGCAAGGTTACCCTGATCTTTTGCTGCATATTGTTGTTGGTGGTTTGATTTACTTATCTTCAGTCTGGTGCTTTACATTGGGAGCTGATGTGCGTGAAAGACTACGAAGAGGGCTCCTCGCTGTTTCGAGTGGGTAAGCCGGTTGGCAAAAGATTATGGTCGTGACAAAATGTATGGTTTATCGCAAACTGCTAGCATACTGCGACGGTGGCCTACCTCATTGCTGGTAGGCTTGAATTCAGGCTACCCACATGAAATAGCGAGGAGCCCATTTTTCGTGACGAACAAAATAATTTTTGTTGTGACCTGTTATAGTTGCGGTCGATCTTGAGAATGATCTTGGATTTGCTTTTTATCAGTCGTATATTAATTATGAGACGAAGGAAAGCAACATTTGAACTTCCTCTATGTCAACTTAGGAAAATGATGATCAAATGCATTATCCGAAAGTGAACAGTTGAGTCTTATGTTTTTTATAAAACCAGCCAGGTGACTTTATGAGTATTAGGGGTTTATTTATTCGAGGTGTCATAGCTCCACTGTGGGCCATGAAAGAAAGATCGCCCTACCTGCAGCATTTGAAGACTGTTGAGAAAATGCACCATCGGCCGATTGATGTGGTACGTAAGGATCAGGTGCAGCGCTTGAAGTCAATTGTTCGCCATGCCTCTGAGCAGACGGAGTATTACCGTGATCTTTTCTGTGAATATAATATTACACCAAACAGTATCAATTCTCTTGCCGATCTGCAACGCCTACCGCTTTTAACAAAAGATGATATTCGGGCCAATATGGCTCGTATGACAGCACGGAATATCTCAAAAAAGAAACTTATTCCGAAGAAGACCTCTGGCTCTACTGGTGTTTCGCTTGAGTTGTTTGTGGACGTGGACAGTGCTCAATGGAAACGTGCTGTTACGACTTCTTTTGACCGCTGGGCTGGTTGGAATATTGGTGAGTCAGTAGGCGCCATCTGGGGGAATCCGGAGTGCCGCCAAAATTGGCGGATGTATCTACGTAACATCTTGCTGACCCGTCACATTTGTCTTGATACCCTGGAGATGGATGAACCGAGCATGCGGGATTATCATGCAACTCTGCTGAAGAAGAAACCGGCCATACTGTTTGGTCATGCCCATTCGCTTTTTCTGTTTGCTCGGTTTATGGAACAGAATGGATTGTCCGGAATCCGTCCCCAAGGAATAATAAGCACCTGTATGGTATTGCATAATTTTGAGCGTGAAACCATCGAACGGGTCTTTAGCTGCCGTGTGACCAACCGGTACGGTTGTGAAGAGGTCAGTTTGATTGCTTGTGATTGCCCGCATGGAAATATGCATCTCAATTGTGATACTCTGATCGTGGAGTTTATTCGTGATGGTAAACCGGTGCTTCCTGGTGAAGCGGGGGCAATTGTGGTGACTGACCTGACCAACTACGGCATGCCGATTATCCGATATAAGGTTGGTGATGTTGGTGTCCCTTCTGCCAGGGAGGACTGCCCCTGCGGTTGCACCTACCCGATACTGGATTCACTTGAGGGGAGGGTTGCTGACTATGTTGTTACCCCTGATGGGAAATATATCTCCGGTATATCGTTGACTGAGAACTTCGCCATGCACCTGCCGGGCGTCAAGCAGATGCAGATTGTCCAGGAACGGACTGATTTTCTGATTTACCGTATCGTTAAGGGAGAACTGTTTTCAGAACAGACCGTGTTAGATCTTGGCCGACTTTCAAAAGAGCGTTTTGGGGATCTGTTGGGCTATCAGGTTGAGTATGTTGATTCTATTCAGTCTGAAGATTCTGGAAAATACCGCTTTTGTATCTCGAAAATTCCCTCCCCTTTTTTTTGATTATGCCATTCTTTTCAACGCAACCCACAACCTGAAGAGATTGCGTAATTATGTTCAGGCAGCAGCTGCTTGGTTAGGTATGGTACAGAATGGTCGTCATTAAAGGAATTACCTCACCCCCGATCTCTGCTAATTTGGAATTGCCGGGGAAAGGTGATGTAAGATGTGATGTTAGGCTTTCAAGGTGATCATGAGGCCAGTCCTGGGAAGGCATCTTAATTCTTTCAACCCATGGACTTTGGTCCGTTGGTGTTTTTGTTTGCCCCTTTTTCCCAGGGTGATACTGCGTTGAAGAAATCAAATGGTACGCCTGTTCCTCCTATATGATAAAGACTGCAAGAGGTAATTTTGAAAAAGAAAGTCTCTGTTATCATCCCAGTATATAACAATAGCTTCTATGTTTTAGATGCAATTAAATCTGTACTTGATCAAGATTATGAAAATATAGAAATTATAATAATTGATGATGGTTCAACTGATGATTCATATCTGAAGATAGAGTCGGAGTATGGTTCTAGGGTAAAAATTATAAGAATTGAAAATTCAGGTGTCTCTTCAGCTCGAAATGTTGGAATTAATGCATCTAGTGGTTGTTATATTGCGTTTCTAGACTCCGATGACTTTTGGGAGCTGGATAAGCTCAGTAAACAGGTTGATTCTATTGAGCGAAGTAAAGAATATGGACTTTCCTATACTGGTCGATATATTATTGATGTAAACAATAAAATTGTAAATGGCAGTGCTGGTGGATATACAGGCTTTGTCTTGAATAAAATATTGGTTAGGAATTTTGTTTGCCTTTCATCTGTTTTAATTAGAAAAGAATGTTTTTTGAAGTGTGGTTTGTTTGATACAACATTAAAAGTTTCAGAAGATTATGATTTGTGGATAAAGATAGCAAGTAGATATAAATTTGTTTATTTAGATGAGAGGCTTGTATATTATAGAATTACACCTGGGAGTCTTACTAAAGATGTAAGTAGAATGATAGTTAATGCTCATTGTGTTTTTGTAAAAAATACTCTTGATGTGGATTTATCTTCTAAAGTTAATTTTTTAACTTATGTATTTTTTTATTCTGATACATTTAAAACAACAGGTCACTATTTTTATGATAAAAAAAATTTTAAAGTAGCAATGCATTTTTTTGGTTTATCTGTTCTTCTGTGGCCAATTCGTATGGAGTCTGTGGTCATGTTGATTCGATCTTCCTTTAAAAGGTATCTAGTTTCCATGAGTTTTGTGAAAAAAAGATAGTCTAGGGCCAGCCATTCCCGATTTGGCCCACCTGCCAACAATCTGATATCACAGGTGGCCGGTTTCACGTTTTTCAGTGGCTGTCGGGATCTGATGGCGCCCCGTTGTCACTTTTACTGGCCGAGCCAGCCGTAACATAGCCGATTT
>JAGXFQ010000014.1 GCA_024637145.1 Desulfobulbaceae bacterium | reverse complement strand
GACGGAGATGAGCGTATTCCATCAGGGCACGGAGGGCAAAATCCTCCAACAAGATGCCGGATATATGGCTGCAACTATTCCTTCATGCTCACAACATTTCTCTCTTGCAAACCAGGGGCGGACCATATATGCGAGGAGCGGAGCGACACGGCAGTCCAGAAAGCACAATGGGGCACCACAGCCCAACACCTCTCTGGATTGCTTCGCTCCACTCGCACAGGCCTAGCTTTACCTGGCCGAAGGAACGACACACAGAGCGCCAACTGTCCTTGCCCTCACCAAGCAAAAGTTGCGTTGCATATCAAAGAAAACATGCTAGTCTTAAAGAAAATAGATTTACTCAGACCCATATAGTGGAGCCGCGAGATGAAAGCAAAAGATTTGATAGCAGAAGCTATTTCTCTTCCGGTTGAGGAACGAGCAATTGTCGTGGACTCCATCCTCAGGAGTCTCAACCCACCTGAGTCCGACATAGATAAAAAATGGGCGGACATTGCCAGAAAGCGCCTTAACGCCATACGTAGCGGTGAAGCCGAGCCTATTCCCGGCGACGAAGTCTTTAGCCGGATTTGGGAAAGATTCTCTCTGTGATTTTTGCATTCCATCCCGAAGCAGAAGCTGACCTTTTCCGGGCCATCGACTATTACGAAGATGTCAGTGAGGGACTGGGGCTCGATTTTGCGACCGAAGTATATTCGACCATCGGACGCATTATCGCTTTTCCGAAAGCATGGCCCTCCATTGATCAGGAAGTCAGAAGGTGCCAGACCAGGCGATTTCCTTTTGGAATTTTATATGTAGAAGAAAGGGAAAGGATCTACATTCTTGCGGTCATGCACCTCCATCGAGAACCAAATGCCTGGAGAGGTCGCCGGAAATAAAAATAAATTTCGGCCCTCAGGCCCAATACCGGGCACCCTGCATTTCGCCAGCTTCAACGCATCGAAGATCCCTCCTTACTCCTAACCCCTCCGCTCCCGTCACTGCGAGGAGCGAAGCGACGCGGCAGTCCAGAGGTTTTGACTCCGAGGCCACCGCCATTTCCTGGATTGCCGCGCTGCGCTCGCAATGACGGCACATTACATCGCTACGGCTATTGCATATGCGCCACCACCCCCGTCACTGCGAGGAGCGGAGCGACGTGGCAGTCCAGAGGTTTTGACTCCGGGGCCGCCGCCATTTCCTGGATTGCCGCGCTTCGCTCGCAATGACGGCCCGTTAGATTGCCGCGCGACCTTCGCCATCACGTCACCTTACATTGCCCCTGCCCCTCATCTCGTCAACTGGTTGGGGAAGAGGCGGAGGTAGAGGAAGCCGGAGGCGGCGATGAGCAGGAGGGAGAGGGAGAGTTCCAGGGGGGCGTGGTTTTTGGGGAGGATGAGGGAGATGGCGGTGAGGACGAAAAGGTACTGATAGCCCAGGCGGTGGAAGCGCAGGATTTCTTTGAGGATATAGATGTTGATAATGGGCACCACCAGGCCGGTGAGGAAGGCGACGTCGAGCCTGCCGAAGGAAAAGACGGTGATCAGTTCCTTGGCGGTTATGAAGGCGAGAACCAGGGCCAGCCCCAGGTTTATGAGCTGGTAGGAGAGTCTCTCCTTGAGGGCGGCCTTGTTATTGAGATAGAAAAGGGCCTTTTCCGGCTCTGGTTCCTGCTGCATCTGCTGCCAGATTGTTTTTTTGCTGTCGCCGGCCAGCAGCCTCTGCTCTATTTTTCTCTCTATGGGGTCTGCCATAGTATCCTCTTCTGCACTATTCAATGGTAGGGTTGATTGGTTGGAGACTTTTCTGGTCTCTGGTCCCTGCTTGTCTTGCAGGGCCGGTTCTTTTGGGCTATAGTAACACGCCTTAAAGAAATAACGCTTTGTTTCCCATTTGGTTTTTTGCCTGGCAAGGAAAGCGGTTTCAGGACTTGGACTCTGTACATATATATGGCAAATCTACCAGAAAATCAGCGTATCGTCATTACCGGTGTGGGCCTGGCGGCCCCCAATGCCGCAAATCTGCACGACTACCGGCAGAAGCTGCTGGCCGGCAAGAGCGAGATTACCGCCATTGATCTTCGCTATATGGGCGAGGCCCCTGCCGGTGTCTGTACCTTTGACGAGACAAAATACAGAAAGAAAAAGGAAAATAAACGGGGCACCCGGGCCGGTTGTCTCAGCGTCTATTGCGCCCATGAGGCCATCCTTGATGCCGGTATTGATTTCAGCGAGTATGGCAAAGACAGGACCGGCGTCTATGTCGGGCTTACCGAGCACGGCACCGTGGAGACCGAGAACGAGGTCTATAATATCAGTAAGTTTGATTATAACGTCGACTACTGGACCCATCATCACAATCCCCGGACGGTCTTGAACAACCCGGCCGGCGAGGTGACCATGAGTCTCGGCATCACCGGGCCCCATTATGCGGTGGGCGCGGCCTGTGCCGCCGGCAATGCCGCCCTGATCCAGGGTGTGCAGATGCTGCGCCTGGATGAGGTTGATCTGGCCCTGTGCGGCGGCATCTCCGAGTGTGTCGGCTCCTTCGGCATTTTTGCCAGCTTCAAGGCCCAGGGCGCCCTGGCCGAGCATGAGGATCCCACCAAGGCCAGTCGGCCCTTTGACCGCGACAGAAACGGCATTGTCATCTCCGAGGGCGGCTGCATGTACACCCTGGAGCGCCTTGATAAGGCCAAAGAGCGCGGCGCCAAGATTTACGGAGAGATCGCCGGCTATGCCATCAATTCCGATGCCCGTGACTTTGTCCTGCCCTTTTGGGAAAGACAGGCGGAATGCATGGAACTTGCCCTGAAAAGGGCAGGGATGCAGCCTCGGGAGATCACCATCATCAACACCCATGCCACCGGTACCCGGCAGGGCGATGTGGAGGAGTGCAAGGCCCTGCGCCGGGTTTTTGCGGATTGTCCCCACACCTATATCAACAACACCAAGAGCCATATCGGCCATGCCATGGGTGCGGCCGGTGTCCTGGAACTGGCCGGCAATCTGCCCTCCTTTACGGATAATATGGTCCATCCCACCATTAATCTCGACAACCTCGATCCTGACTGTGCGCTGCCTAATATTGTCGCCAATCAGGCAAAACAACTTGACAATGTTGAAGCAATTTTGAATAACTCATTCGGTATGGTTGGCATCAACTCTGTGGTCATTGTTAAAAAATATAAAAGATAGAAATAGAGAAGTTAGAGGAGTTAGAGAAGGTAAAGAAGTGGTGATTCTTTACCTTCTCTAACTCCTTTATTTCTCTAACTCCTGATTTTTCAAAATTTAGAGGTTCTGCATGACTCGTGATGACATTAAAGATTTAATCCTGGATATCATAGCTGATATTGACGAAGACGCGGAATTCGCTGGTCTTGATTCCGACAAACCTCTTCGCGATCAGCTTGACTTGGATTCCATGGATTTTCTCGACATCGTCATGGAGCTTCGCAAGCGTCATAAATTGCAGATCCCCGAGGAAGAGTATCCTGAGCTTGCCACCCTTAACAGCTGCGTCAACTACCTTGAACCAAAGCTGAAAGACCAATAGGGTGTGGCTGATTACCAGCTCGTCATAATCGGCGGCGGCCTTTCTGGCCTCGCCTCCGGCATCCGGGCGGCCCGGTTCGGTCTCAAGACCCTTATTGTTGAGCAGCACTCCCTGCCCGGCGGCCTCAACTCCTATTATTACCGCCACGGTTTCCTGCTGGAAACCGGTCTCCATGCCATGACCAACTTTGCCGAGGTTGGTGACAGGCACGCCCCGTTAAACCGTCTCTTCCGGCAGTTGAAACTGTCCCGTAAAACATTTGCCACCCACCAGCAACTCTCCTCCCTGATCCGTTTCCCTGAGGTCTCCCTCCGCTTTTCCAATGATCTGGCCCTTCTTGAGGCCGAGGTCGAGCAGCAATTCCCCCATTGTCGGACCCCCTTTCAGAAACTGGTGGCCGCAGTCAGGGAGTATGACCCATTCCATCCGGCCCCCTGGCGCTCGGCCCGCCGCTTCCTGGCTGGATTAATCCCTGATCCCTTACTTGTCGACATGCTCCTTCTGCCCCTCATGGTCTACGGCAACAGCGAGGAGCATGATATGGATCTGGGCCAGTTTGTCATCATGTTTCAGGCCCTCTTTGTGGAGGGCTTTTTCCGTCCCCACGGCACCATGAAGGATTTTCTGACCATGCTGGTCGAGCAGTACAAGGGGTTTGGCGGCGAGCTGCGGTACAGCTCCAGGGTGGCAGGGGTGCGGCGTCAGGGTGACAGGGTGGAGGGTGTGGAGCTTGCGGGCGGGGAGTATGTCAGCTGCGATACTCTGCTCTCCACGGTGGGGGCGCCCGGGACGGCCGCCCTGGTGGGCTGGCCTGCGGATGCCCCTAAGTATGAGGGGCAGATGAGTTTTGTAGAATCCATCTCCGTATTGCCGGCCGCCCAGAGAGCCGTCCTTGACGCCCACCACACTATCATCTTCTATAACAGCCAACAGACCCTGAGCTATAAGCGGCCGGCCATTGCCATGAATCCCGACTGGGGCGTCATCTGCTTCCCTGAGAATTTCCAGGATCTGCCGGAGCAGGATTTCTTCCAGGTCCGCATCACCAACCCGGCGAATTACGCCATCTGGAAGCAGGCCGATCCGAAAGAATATCAGCGCTTAAAGGCCGATTCCGAGGCCCGGACCTTTGCCCGGGTCTCGGAAATAATTGGGAATTACCAGCAGAATAGGGTATATCACGACAGTTTTACCCCCCTGACCATCGAACGCTATACCGCCAAGGCCCAGGGGGCTGTCTATGGCAGCCCCATCAAGATCAAGGACGGCCTGACCCCCTACAGCAATCTCTTTATGGCCGGCACCGACCAGGGCTTTCTGGGCATTGTCGGCGCCATGTTGAGTGGGGTGACTATTGTGAATCAGAGAATCCTTATGAGAAGTTAGAGAAATAGAGAAGTTAGAGAAATAGAGAAGTTAGAGAAGGTAGAGGAGTTAGAGAAGGTAAAGCATGGGAGGGGCTTGCAATATGGTAGCACACGCGAAGACCTTTAAAGATCTTAAAGTCTGGCAGAAAGCCCATGAATTTGTCCTTTTAACCTATCAGGTTACTTCTGATTTTCCTTCTCATGAACTGTTTGGATTGACTTCTCAGTTTCGGCGTGCGGCAGTTTCGATACCCGCAAATATTGTCGAAGGTTTCCGCAAGAAAGGTTTCAAGGATAAATTACGATTCTATAATATTGCTCAGGGATCCTTGGAAGAGTGTCGTTACTACTTGATCCTCATTAATGATCTTCATTATACCCAGATTGATACGTTACAAGATGTGCTTGAAGATACGAGCCGTCTTCTCAACGCCTATGCCCGCAAAATAGTTTCCAATGAGAATAAAGAGTAAGTATCCGTATTTATTTACCTCCTTTATTTCTTTAACTTCTATACATTCTTAAAAAATAATGTCCTTCACACCCTTAAACCAAGCAAAAGATAAGTACGACGTTATTGTCATCGGCTCCGGGCTTGGCGGTTTGACCTGCGCTAACCGGCTGGCCAGGGCCGGGCATGATGTGCTGCTGCTTGAGTATCATTTCAAGCTGGGCGGTCTGGCCACCTGGTTTAAGCGTAAATCCCATGTCTTTGACGTGTCGCTGCACGGTTTTCCCTACGGCATGGTGAAGACCTGCAAGAAATACTGGACCAAGGAGATCCGCGATTCCATTGTCCAGCTCAAGGATATTGTCTTTGACAATCCCCAGTTCTCCCTGAAGACCACCTTTGAAAAAACAAATTTCAGCGATATTCTGGTGAAGCGCTTCAAGATCGCCCGGTCCGTGGTGGATACCTTCTTTGAGACCGTCAACAGTATGAATTTTTATGACGATCTGGCCATGACCACCAGGGAACTCTTTGAGCAATTCTTTCCCGGCCGCACCGATGTCCACCGCTTCCTCATGGAGCCCATCACCTATGCCAACGGCTCCACCTTTGATGAGCCGGCCATCACCTACGGCATTGTCTTCTCCAACTTCATGAACAAGGGGGTCTATACCTTTAAGGGGGGCACGGACAAACTGATCGGCATGATGGGGGATGAACTGCAGAGAAACGGCGTCACCATCTGCACCACGGCCAAGGTGGACCGGGTTATCACCGAAAAGGGCAAGGTCACCGGGGTGGCGGTGGGGGAGCGGATTATCCATGCCCCTTGTGTGGTCTCCAACAGCGGCATCACCAATACCATCTATAATCTTGCCGGTCGCGACGCCTTCCCTGCCGAGTTTCTGGGCCGGATTGACAAGGTCAAGGTGAATAACTCCAGCTGTCAGGTCTATTTTGGTCTGCGGCCCGGCGAAACCATCCCTGATATCGGCGATCTGCTCTTTACCTCCACCGCAGCCGAGTTCTCTTCCGAGGAGATGCTGAAGATGGATACCCGGAGCCGCACCTTCTCGGTTTATTACCCCAAGACCCGGCCGGACGGCAAAGAAGACTACACGGTGGTGGCCTCCATGAACGGCAATTATGATGATTGGGCCCATCTCTCTGCCGCGGAGTATGCCAAGGCCAAGGAGGAGATGATCGAGCGCTGTTTTGTCGATCTGGAGCGCTATATCCCCGCCATCCGGGAGAAGTGCGACTGGGTGGAGGCCGCCACCCCCCGCACCTTTAACCGCTACACCCTCCACACCAAGGGGACCTCTTTTGGCACCAAATTCGAAGGACTCGATGTCTCCCGCAATCTTTTCAAGGCCCTGCCCGGCCTCTTCCATGTGGGCTCCGTGGGGATCATCATGAGCGGCTGGCTGGGGGCCATCAACTACGGCGTCATCGTCGCCAATGACGCCGATGCCTACCTGCGGAGTTAGATGAGCCACGGAACCCACGGAATGACACGGAAAAACGAAGGATTACTTGCTGAAGAGTTAACCTATAAAATTCGTGGCGCTGTTTATGAGGTTTATAAGCAATTAGGGAGTGGTTTTCTTGAGAGTGTTTATGAGAAATCTCTCATGGTAGAACTTGAAAGAATAGGTCTGCAGGCAGAGCGTCAGGTCAGTTTTGCTGTTATGTATAAAGATCAACCCGTGGGTAGGTTTGTCGCGGACATAGTTGTTGCAAAAAATGTCGTTATCGAGCTGAAGGCTCAAGTTAACGTCAACATGTCCATGTGCAAGGCCCAAATTGTTAATTATCTCAAAGCCAGTGGTCTTAAAGTAGGCTTAATAGTAAATTTTACATATCCAAAGGCAAGGATTGAACGCATTGTGGTTTAACTTTCCGTGTTTTCTGTGGGTTCCGTGGCAAAAAAACTATGACGGATTTTGACGGCCAGAAGATTGTGGTGACCGGGGCGACCCGGGGGATTGGCGCGGCTATTGCCGCCGCCTTTCTTGGGCAGGGGGCTACGGTTATCGGTCTCTACGCCGGCAACGAGGCGGCGGCTGAGGCCTTTCGGGGGCAGTGCGGCGAAGCGGCCGAGCGCCTCCATCTCTTTAGCTGTGATGTCAGCGACTATGCCGCGGTTGAGGCCCTGTATGCTGAAATTGAGGCCCGCTTTGATACCATTGACGTCTTGGTCAATAATGCCGGGATTCGCCGCGATGCCGTTCTTGCCCTGATGAAGGAGGAGGAGTGGCGGCGGGTTATTGATATCAATCTCACCGGCGGCTATATCATGAGCAAGTTTGCCGTGCAGCTCATGCTGAAGAAGAAGTATGGCCGCATTATTTTCATCACCTCGCCCATGGCCCATCTGGGTTTTGCCGGCCAGGCCAACTATGCCGCCTCCAAGGCCGGCCAGATCGGCATGATGAAGTCCCTGGCCAAGGAGACAGCCAAGCGCAAGATCACGGTGAACTGCGTGTCGCCTGGTTTTATCGCCACCGAGCTTCTTGATGACCTGGACCCGGAGCAGGTAAAGGCCTACAAGAAGATGGTGCCGGCCCGCCGCTTCGGCAGGCCCGAGGAGGTTGCTCATGCGGTGCTCTTTCTGGCCGGGGCCCAGGCATCCTATGTGAATGGCGCTGTTTTGGAGGTCACGGGGGGATTGTGAAGGGGCAGAAGTAAAGAAGTTAGAGGAATAAAGAAGGTAAAGAATTTAAAAAATAAAGAAGAGCTGCTTGTGGAATTCCATCATCCCGATTTCGTCACCTCCCGTATTCCCCATCGACCTCCCTTTCTCTGGCTGGATGCCGTTCTTTCGCTCACTGATACGGAGATTGTGGCGAAAAAAGAGATCTCGGCCGATCTGGATCTCTTTCTTGGCCATTATCCGGACTACCCCATCATGCCCGGGGTGTTGCTTTGCGAGGCGGTGTTTCAGGCCGGCGCCCTGTTGATAGCTGAAAATCTCAACAAGGCCAAAGAGACGGCCGGGGTGCCGGCAGGGGTACCTGTCCTCACCCGTATCCTGGGTGCCAAGTTTAAGCGGGAGGTGCGGCCGGGGGATATCATCACCATCACCGCAGCGCTCTCTGAAAAGGTGGGGCCGGCCTGGTTTATGAAGGGTTCCCTGAAGGTCGGGGGCAAGGTGGCGCTGAAGGTGGAATTTGCCTGTACCTTGAAGGGCGAGAAGGTATAGAAGGTAGAGGAGTTAGAGAAGGTAAAGAAGGTAGAGAATGTATAGGAGGTATAGGAGGTAGAGAGAAGGTAGAGGAGGGTATGGATGGTAAAGAAGGTCGTTTTTCCTTCTTTGCATTCTGTACATTCTCTACATTCTGTACCTCCTGCTGTTACATGACTTTTCTGGGACTGCAGGACAAAAAAATAATTATCTTTGGGCTGGCCAACAAGAAATCCGTGGCCTGTGCCATTGGCAGGGTGCTGGTGGCTGAGGGGGCTGAGGTGATCCATGTGGTGCGCAGCCAGGAGCGGGCCGAGACCGCGCGTAAGCTCTTTCCGGAGAGCCCGGTTTTTATCTGTGATGTGGAGGATGAGGCCAATATTGTCCGGGTCCGGGATGAGATAGGGGCCACCCTTGCGGGCCCGGTGGCAGGCATTGTCCACTCCATCGCTTTTGCCAATTATTCCGAAGGGATGCAGCCCTTTCATGCCACCGTGAAAAAGGATTTTCTGCAGGCCATGGATGTCTCCTGTTTTTCCTTTATCGCCATTGCCAATCATTTCAAGGATCTGCTTGCCAAGAATGGGGCCATGGTGACCATCTCCATCTCCTCCACCCGCATGGCTGCCGAGAATTACGGCTATATGGCCCCAGTGAAGGCCGCCCTGGAGTCATCCCTCTCTTTCCTCACCAAGAGTTTTTCCGCCTTTTCCGAGGTGCGCTTTAACGCTGTCTGTCCCGGTCTGTTAAAAACCTCGGCCTCGGCCGGGATTCCCGGTTATATTGACAGCTATCTCTTTGCGGAAAAGGTTATTCCCCGTAAAAGGGCCCTGAAGACCCAGGAGGCCGCGGATGTGGCCGCCTTTCTCCTTTCTGAACGCTCCTCAGGCATGACCGGTCAATGCCTGGTGGTGGATGCCGGCATGGGGCTCAACTATTTTGACGCCGAGATCGTCAGCAAGAGCGTACGTTGATTTTTGTTGCTATCAAGAAGTTAGAGAAGTTAGAGAAATAAAAGAAGTTAGAGAAGTTAAAGGAGGTAAAGAATGTAGAGAAAGAAGATGAGCATCGTGAGCAGGAGGGGGAAGGGGCTTGTTTTTCCTTTACCTTCTCTATTTCTTTACCTTCTCTATTTCTCTACTTCTGTTTTTCCCCATGCAATACTCCCGCGTCTGTCTCCATACCCCCGGCTATGCCCTGCCGCCCAATGAGGTCTCTTCGGCTGAAATCGAGGCCCGTCTGGCCCCGGTCTACGAGCGTCTGAGGCTGCCTGAGGGGCGTCTGGAATTGATGAGCGGCATCAAGACCAGGCGGTTCTGGAATCCCGGCACTCGGCCCAGTGACGGCGCGGTCCTGGCCGGCCAAGATGCCCTGTCCCGAAGTGCGGTGGATCCGCAGGAGCTTGAATG
The DNA here is from genome assembly GCA_024637145.1 of Desulfobulbaceae bacterium. Classification (GTDB taxonomy): domain Bacteria; phylum Desulfobacterota; class Desulfobulbia; order Desulfobulbales; family SURF-16; genus BM506. The sequence continues at coordinate 116,794 of JAGXFQ010000014.1, read as the reverse complement.
TCTGATCTTCAGCTCGGTCTGTCGCGACATGATGGAGCCGGCCACCGCCGCTTTTGTCCACCGCCGGCTGGGCCTTTCTGAGAGGTGCCAGATCTTTGATCTCTCCAACGCCTGTCTGGGCTTTTTAAACAGCATGCTCATGCTGGCCAATATGATTGAACTGGGCCAGGTGAAAAAAGGCATGGTGGTGGCCGGGGAAACGGCAGAGGAGCTGGTGGAATCCACCATCCGCCATCTCCTGCAGGACAAGACGCTGACCCGCAAGTCCATCAAGCCCGCTTTTGCCTCCTTTACCATTGGTTCCGGCGCCTGCGCCCTGGTGATGGAGGATGCAAAAAGCAGCGACACCGGCCATTATCTGGTGGGCGGGGCCTGCCGGGCCAACACCAGCCATAATGAGCTCTGTCAGGGCGGGCAGTCGGGCCGGGAAGGCATTCTCATGGCCACGGACTCGGGGCAGCTTTTGCAGCAGGGCGTGGAAACCGCGGCCCGCTGCTGGCAGGATTTCGGCGCGGAGCTTGGCTGGCAACAACATGAGATTGACCGTTTTTTCTGTCATCAGGTGGGGCGGGCCCATGCCCAGCTCCTCTTTGAGACCCTGGACCTTGATCCGGCTAAAAATTTCGAGACACTGGCCTCGCTCGGCAATGTCGGTTCCGTCTCCGCCCCCATTACCCTGGCCATGGGCATAGAGCAGCAGGCCTTGAAACACGGGGAGCGGGCCGCCATCCTGGGGATCGGCAGCGGCATTAATTCCCTCATGCTTGGTATTGACTGGTGACGCTGCCTCTGGACGACTATCCCTTTACACCCCAGAGCATGGAGATCAATGGCCAGCGTCTCTCCTATCTTGATCAGGGGCAGGGGCCGGTGCTGGTCATGCTGCACGGCAACCCTTCCTGGTCCTACCTCTATCGCCATCTCGTTTTGCGCTTGCAGGATCGCTTCCGGATCATCGTCCCTGATCATATGGGCTGCGGGCTTTCCGACAAGCCCCGGGAGTATGCCTATACCCTGCGCACCCACATTGATAATCTCTCCATCCTCCTTGAGCGCCTGGGGATTGAGGCCTGTACCCTGGTGGTGCATGACTGGGGCGGCGCCATCGGCATGGGCTGGGCCGTTGATCATGTCCCCCAGGTGGAGAAGATCTGCGTCTTCAATACCGCCGCCTTTCTCTCCAGTCGCATTCCCCGGCGCATCGCCTTGTGCCGGATCCCTCTTCTGGGTAAGATCATTGTCCAGGGGCTCAATGGCTTTGCCTGGCCCGCCACCTGGATGGCGGTGACCAAGAAGATGACCAAAGAGGTGGCGGCCGGCTTTTTGTATCCCTATGACTCATGGGCCCATCGCATCGCCACCCATGCCTTTGTCCGGGATATCCCCCTAAAAAAAACGCACCGCAGCTGGCAGGAACTGGCCCGCATTGATGAGAGGCTCGCCCTCTTGGCGGCTAAGCCCATGCTCATCTGCTGGGGGGGCAGGGATTTCTGTTTTAATGACCATTTCTACCAGGAGTGGCAGCGCCGTTTCCCCGGTGCCGAGAGTCATTATTTTCCTGAGGCCGGTCATTATATTCTCGAGGACGCCTTCGCCCAGGTGGCGCCGCTGGTGGAGGAGTTTGTGGGCAGATAATGGCAAAGAGATGAGAGTAGATATGCGCGTCAAGAAAAGGGGGACCCCATGCCCTGTAATATAGCCCAGACCCTTGCCCAGGTGGCGGCCCGGCTGCCGGCGGAGATCGCCCTGGTTGCAGGCCGGGCCGGGCAGTACAAGGAATACACCTTTGCCGAGCTCCACCGGCAAAGTGCCCTCCAGGTGGCGGCCTTAAAAAAAGAGGGGGTGCGGCCTGGCCAGCGGGTTATGCTGATGGTGCCTCCCTCTCTGGATTTTGTCAGCCTCACCTTTGCCCTTTTCAGCCTGGGGGCCCCCGTGATCCTCGTTGATCCCGGCATGGGCTACCGCAATTTGCGCCGCTGTATCGGTGCGGTGCGGCCCGATGTCTTCATCGCCATTCCCCGGGCCCATATCTTTAAGCGTCTTTTCCCGGCTTCCTTCAAGACCATTCATACCAATATCTGTGTGGGCCGACCCCTGGGGCCTCTCTTCGGGTCCGGGCTGGCCGAGATAAGTAAGGGCGTCAGGCCCGATTTTACGGTCTTTGCGGCGGCGAAAGACGATTTGGCCGCCATTATCTTCACCACCGGCTCCACCGGCCCGCCCAAGGGGGTGCAGTACACCCACGGGGTCTTTCAGGCCCAGCTGGAGTTGATCCGCTCCCATTATCAGATCGGCCCCGGCGACATTGACCAGCCCGCCTTTCCGCTCTTTGCCCTTTTTTCCATTGCCTTGGGCGCCAAGGCGGTTTTGCCGGATATGAACCCTGCCAAGCCGGCCCAGGTGGATCCCCGGAAGTTTGTGCGCTCCCTTATCGATCAGGAGGTCACCTATTCCTTCGGCTCGCCGGCCATCTGGAAGGTGGTGAGCCGCTATTGCCGGCAGGCAGATATTGTGCTGCCCATCAAAAAAATCCTCATGGCCGGCGCCCCGGTTTCCGGGGAACTCATCCAGGACGTCCTGACGATCATGGCCCCCGGGGGAGAGGTGCACACCCCTTACGGCGCCACCGAGAGTCTGCCCATCGCCTCCATGACCGGTGCCGAGATCGTGGCGGAGACCTGGCCCCTCACCCGGCAAGGCAAGGGCACCTGCGTGGGACAGCCCCTGCCCGGCCTCACCATTGCCATCATGCGGGCCGTGGACCGGCCGGTGGCAGAGCTGAGCGGCGCCCAGCTGCTGGGCCCGGGAGAAATCGGCGAGATCATTGTCCGGGGGCCGCTGGTCACTAGGGCCTATGATCATAATCCCCGGGAAAACAAAGCGGCCAAGATCGCGGACGGCGATACCTTCTGGCACCGGATGGGCGACATGGGTTATTTTGATGACCAGGGCCGTCTCTGGTTTTGCGGCCGCAAGGCCCACCGGGTGATCACCGTGCACGGGCCTCTCTATACCATTCCCTGCGAGGCGATTTTTAACGTCCATGCCGAGGTGGCACGCACCGCCCTGGTGGGGGTGGGGCCGCTGGGCAGGCAGATCCCGGTCCTTTGTGTGGAATGCCGGAGCAGGGGCTGCGATAAAAAAATGCTGGCCCTGCAGTTACGGGCCTTGGGCAAGCAGAATCCCCTGACCAAGGAGATTGACGAGATTCTTTTCCATCCGGCCTTTCCTGTGGATATCCGCCATAATGCCAAGATCTTCCGCGAGAAACTGGCGGTCTGGGCGGCCGGCAAGCTGGGTAGGCATGCGTAAAAAAAAGCGGCCTTTTTTATGTGATTTATGGCTCCTATGCAACACAAAGACACGAAGGCATTCTTTTCAATACCCCCTTGAGGGGTACAAAGATTTCTTGCCTTTGTGCCTTTGTGTCTTTGTGTTGAAAAAAGAGGACGATTGGCGCTCATTTCTTTAAGGGCGAAGGGCGCGGCCAGGCAAAAACATAGAAGAAAACAGTTGGGTTAGTGAAGAATGAGAAATGTGCTGGTCACAGGAGGAGGGGGCTTTGTCGGCCTCGGTGTGGTGCGGGCCCTGCGGCGGATGGGGATCCGCACCGTGGTGGTGGGCCGCCATCGCTATCCCCGCGTCGAAGAGCTGGGAGCCCTCTGCCTGGTGGGTGATATCCGGGACAGGGAGTTCATGGTCCGGGCCTGCGCTGACATCGACACGGTCTTCCATGTTGCCGCCAAGGCCGGGGTCTGGGGCAAGTGGGACGACTATTTCGGCATCAATGTCACGGGTACGGAGAATGTCCTGGCCGCCTGCCGGGAAAATCTGGTCTCCCGTCTGGTCTATACCAGCACCCCCAGTGTTGTCTTTAACCGCGGTCATCTGCATGGGGTGGATGAAACAGCGCCCTATGCCACGGATATTCTCTGTCATTATGCCCGCACCAAGATCATGGCCGAAATCCTGGTGCTGGCGGCCAATGGCCCGCGGCTTAAGACCACCGCCCTGCGCCCCCATCTGGTCTGGGGGCCGGGAGACACCCATCTCATCCCCCGTCTCCTTGCGCGGGGCCGCGCCGGCCGCTTGCGGATTGTCGGTACCGGCCGCAACAAGGTGGATATCTCGTATATCGATAATGTGGTGGACGCCCACATCCAGGCCGCCATCAACCTGGAGCGCTACGGCACTGCCGCCGGCGAGGCCTTTTTTATCTCCCAGGGCGAGCCGGTGAGGCTCTGGGAGTGGATCAATGCGCTCTTTGAGCAACTGGCCATCCCGCCGGTGGTTAAAGCCGTGGGCTTTAACAGGGCCTATGCCATGGGTTTTCTCCTGGAGAAGATCTATGGTCTGCTGCGTATCAGACAGGAGCCGCTGATGACCCGTTTTGTCGCTGAGCAGTTTGCCAAATCCCACTGGTTTTCCACCAAAAAGGCCCAGGAGATCCTCCCGTACACTCCCAGGGTTTCAACAGCCGAGGGGGTGAAGAGATTGGTGGCCTGGATTGACGCGGAGGGGTTGTGATACGGGATCCGGGATTGCTGCTTGTTGCCTGTCAGTTCATCCTTCTGGCTCTGTTGACAGTGACCACCCAGTGGGGTGATCTGAGCCTGCGGGCCCTGCCTTTTTTCATCGCCTCCCTTGTCCTGGCCGGCTGGGCCGTCAAGGTCATGCGCCTGGGCCATTTTAATGCCAGGCCGGCAATCAAGGAGGGGGCCCTTCTTGTCACCCACGGCCCCTACCGCTTTATCAGGCATCCCATGTATGCCGCTCTCCTTTTGGCCGGGCTGGGCCTGCTCTTCATCACCTTCAGTCGTCTCCGCCTCCTTGGGTTTCTGGCCCTGTGGCTGGTCCTCTATCTCAAGCTGAGGATGGAGGAAAGGCTGCTGGCGGAGCGTTTCCCCGACTATTCCTCCTACCAGAAGCGCTCGCGCATGTTTTTTCCCTGGTTTTAGCCTCTCTTTCGTTTTTCCCTGGCGGATATTTGCCAGGGAAGTACGGGTTGACACTGAGCTAAAACCTTCTGGACTGCCACGTCGCTCCGCTCCTCGCAGGGACGGCGGTGGGAGGGGCTGGGGCGAGGATAATTTTTTCTTGCCATCTTGAGAAAAGGAGTTAGTGTGACCAGGTGGTCACATTATGAATTTTCCTCAACTCGAAAAAAATACCTTTGCCAGGTTGGCTGAAGAGAAGCAGCAGGCCATTATCAGGGCGGCGATCTTTGAATTCGCCTCCCAGGGCTACCAGAAGGCGAGCTGTAATACCATCGTCAAGGCGGCCGGTATTGCCAAGGGTTCCCTGTTTCAATATTTCGGCAGCAAGGAAGGGCTGTTTCTCTTTGTTTTTGGCCGCTTTACCAGCAAGGTCAAGGGCGCGGTTAAAGAGGCCACGGCCGGCAGGGCGGATTTCTTTGCCCTGGTTGAGGCCATCCTGGGGGCCGGGCTCAAATTCATAGACAGCTCGCCGCAATATTTCCAGATGTATCTCCGGGTCCTCTCCGAGCAGGAGATCCCCCGGCGGCAGGAGTTGCTGGCCGAGGTCCGCCTCTTCTCCAAAAAGTATTTCGGGCCCCATTGCCGGCTGGCCCAGGAACAGGGCGTTATCCGTGACGATATCTCGGTGGAGATGGTCATCTTCATACTCGATGCCGCCATTGATCGCTTTCTTCAGGCCTATGCCCGGCCCGCACTCGATGCAGGCCTTGGGTTGGCGGGTCTAAGTGATAAGAGACTGCAGGACCAGGTGGAGCAGTTGCTGAGGGTTCTGAAAGACGGATTGACGGCATGAACAAAAAAGATCACCACAAAGACACGAAGATTTTCTCTCTGTACCCCTCAAGGGGGTATTGGAAAGAATGCCTTTGTGGTGATAAGTTTTGAGTTTAATTTTAAAAATTTAACAAAGATGGAAAAAAATGGAATCATTGGTCATTAAAGCAGGGTTGGGGGATATTCTTGACAAGGTGAAGAACGGTGTGCGCATCACCAGGGAAGAGGGGATTCGGCTTTACGAAAGCCCTGATCTGCTGGCCGTGGGCTATCTTGCCAATATGGTGCGGGAGCGCAAGAACGGCGACAAGGCCTACTTTATCTATAACCAGCATCTCAACTATTCCAATGTCTGTACCAATCTCTGTAAGTTCTGTGCCTTTGGCAAGGAAAAGGGCACAGAGAAAGCGTATGAGATGACCGTGGAGACGGCCATCGGCAAGGTCCGTGACCGCCTGGATGAGCCCATCACCGAGGTGCACATGGTGGGTGGTATCCATCCGGACCTGCCCTTTTCCTACTACACGGATATCTTGAAAGGCATTAAAGAGGTACGGCCGGATATCCATATCCAGGCCTTCACCTGTGTGGAGATCGATCACCTGGCCAAATTAGTGCAGAAACCGGTGCGGGAGACCCTGGAGATTCTCATGGCGGCCGGCCTCGACTCCATTCCCGGCGGCGGTGCCGAGGTTTTCAGCCCCCGGATCCGGGAGAAGACCTGTCCGGATAAACTTTCCGGCGAGGGGTGGCTGGAGGTTGCCAAAACCGCCCACCGCCTGGGGCTCAAGACCAATGCCACCATGCTGTACGGTCATATCGAAACCATGGCGGAGCGTGTCGATCATCTGGCTGCCCTGCGCCAGGCCCAGGATGAGACCGGCGGTTTTCTCTCCTTTATCCCCCTGGCCTTTCATCCCAAGAACACCGAGATGGCGGATATCTCCCGCTCCTCAGGTGTCGATGACCTGAAGAATATTGCCGTCTCCCGGATCTTCCTGGATAATTTCCCCCACATCAAGGCCTATTGGGTCATGATCGGCCCCAAGATGGCCCAGATAGCCCTTTCCTTTGGGGCAGATGATGTGGACGGCACCGTCAAGGAGGAGATTATCACCCATATGGCCGGCGCGGAGACCGAGCAGGCCATGGCTATCCCCGATCTGGTCCGCATCATCAAGGAGGCGGGCCGCACCCCGGTGCAGCGCGGCACCCTTTATGATGTCGTTAAGGAATATTGAATTCAGGATTCAGGATTCAGGGTTCAGAAATAAGAAGAGAAAAACTTCCAACCTCTCATTCCCTCTCCCTCTGGGAGAGGGTTAGGGTGAGGGGATTTTGAGTAATAAACATGCAAGAATTAAGAGCGAAGATACTCGACGGGCAGCGCATCAGCAGTGACGAAGGGGCCAGGCTTTTTCGCGAAGGCAGCCTCTTTGAGCTTGGCATGCTGGCCCATGAGGTTCGTAAGCGCAAGCATCCGGAGCCCGTTGTCACCTATGTGATTGACCGCAACATCAATTATACTGATATCTGCATTTCGGCCTGTAAATTCTGCGCCTTCTACAAGGCGCCGGAGGACCCGGAAGGCTCGGTGCTCTCCTTTGCCGAGCTGGGCCAGAAAATCGAAGAGACCAAGCGGCTGGGCGGCAACCAGATCCTGCTGCAGGGCGGCCTTCATCCTGATCTCAGCCTGGAGTTTTATGAGGAGATGCTGCGCTTCATCAAGGGCTACGGGATCCACATCCATGGCTTTTCACCGCCGGAGATCATTCATTTTGCCCAGATCTCCGGCCAACCCTTCCCCGAGGTGCTGAGCCGTCTGCAGCGGGCCGGCCTTGATTCCATCCCCGGCGGCGGCGCCGAGATCTTGAATGATCGGGTCCGCCAGGAGACCGCCCCCCGCAAATGTTCGGCAGATGAGTGGCTTGCCGTGATGGAGGAGGCCCATAAGCAGGGGATGCGCACCACGGCCACCATGATGTTTGGCCATGTGGAGACCCTGGCCGAGCGGCTGGAGCATCTCCAGCGCCTCCGGGATCTGCAGGACCGCACCCACGGCTTTACCGCTTTTATTCCCTGGCCCTTTCAGCCCGACAATACGGTGTACGACGGCCTGGCCAAGACCACCGGCCAGGAGTATCTTAAAGTGCTGGCCTTATCAAGGATCTTCCTGGATAATTTTGATAATATCCAGGCCTCCTGGGTGACCCAGGGGCCCAAGATCGCCCAGGTCTCCCTCTTTTTCGGGGCCAATGATTTCGGCTCCACCATGATCGAGGAGAATGTGGTGGCCGCGGCCGGGGTCAGTTTCCGCCTCTCTGAAGAGGAGATCCGCAAGCTGGTCACCGCCGTGGCCATGACCCCGCGTCAGCGTCGCATGGATTATACGCCGGTCTGACCATGATTACTCTCCACCGGGCCCCCTGGGTGCTGCCCATCTCCTCACCCGCCCTGGCCGACGGGGCCGTTATCGTTGATGAAGAGCGGATTCTGGCCGTGGGCCCCTATGCTGATCTGCGACTTGAGGGGCATGACCTGGCCCTTGACCATGAGGCCCGCATCCTCATGCCGGGGCTGGTCAATGGCCACTGCCACCTTGAGCTCTCCCCCTTTGCCCATCTTGGCCGGCAGCCGGTGGTGCCCGCTGCTATGACGGCCTGGATCGCCGATCTTCTTGCCTTGCGGGCCGGGGAGGATCAGGGGCATGGGCCCACCCCCGGCGCTGCCCTGGCCGCGCTTCAGGCGGACGGGGTCGGCCTGGTGCTTGATATCGGCAATGCCCTTTTGCCCCCGACCGGACCGGCTGAAGGGGTTGATCTCCACTATGTTACCGAGTTGCTGGGTCTGTCCGAACAGGGCACCAAAGAAGGGCTGCAGACCCTGGACGCCCATGCTGCCGGCCATCATTTTACCTGCCACGCCCCCTATTCCACCAGCCGCTCCCTGCTGCAGGCCGTCAAGAAGAGGGCGCGGCTGGCCGGGCAGCTCTATCCCATCCATGTTGCTGAGTCCCGGGACGAGGTGGAGTTCCTGCAGAGCGGCCAGGGGCCTTTCCGTACCTTTTTAGAGGAACGGGGCGTTTGGGACGGCACTTTTACCCCTCCTGCCACCGGGCCGGTGCATTATCTGGCCCATCTGGATCTCCTTGACCACCAGACCCTCTGCGTCCACGCTGTTCATCTGGGGGAGGATGAGATCCAGATGCTGGCCGCAAAAAAGGCCAAGGTCTGTCTCTGCCCCGGTTCCAACCGCTTTCTCGGGGTGGGCCGCGCTCAGCCGGAGAAGATGCTGGCCGTCGGCATCCGGCCCTGCCTGGGCACGGACAGTCTGGCCAGCAACCCCCAGCTTTCCATGTGGCGGGAGATGGCCATCCTGGCCCAGGATCATCCTGGTCTCCCTGCCGAGACCATCGTTGCCATGGCAACCCGTTATGGCGCTGAGGCGCTGGGGCAGAGCAGGCAGGGCCATTTGCAGAAAGGGAGCTGCCGCCCTTTTCTGGCCGTGGCCTATGGGGGCGCTGACCCCTTTGAATTTTTGGTGAGGGACTTGGCTCCCAAAGAGCTGCGCTGGCTCTAGTACTCCGTAAAACTTAAAAGTACGTGTAGAATTTCGTTATTGCTTACGAACCACAAAGACACGAAGGCACAAAGAAAAACATAAAAACAAGAAGCTCTTCGTGTTTTTGTACCCCTCAATGGGGTATTAAAAAGAATGTCTTTGTGGTTAAAGGCATAGTTGCAAAAATATACGAAACTTTAAGTGACACACTGCACTAGCAGCCCGTTGCCAAACCCCGGCCCTTGGCAATATTTCGGGCTGTTTCTTCGCCCCTTTTTGCCGCGCCTTGTCTTTGGTGGCTAGATTTTTCAACGGCCCTTTAAGGGGCCGGAATAAGGAGAGATGCGGGTGGAAAAGAAGAAGATACGTGCCAGGATAGGCATGGTGAACTTTATTAATACCGCCCCCCTCTATGAGGTGTGGCAGCGCACAGTTTGGCGCCCGGAATGGCAGGTGACGGCGGCCCCTCCTGCGGTGCTCAATGACCTGTTGTGCCGGGGCGAGCTTGACCTGGGCTTTATCTCCTCCCATGAATATGGCGCCCATCCCGAGCTCTACAAGATTCTGGGGGGGCTTTCCATTTCCGCCACCGGCCCGGTGGGTTCGGTCTTTCTCTTTGCCCGGGAGGAGGTGGTCGGGCTCCAGGGCAAAAAGGTTCTGCTTTCCGCCCAGTCGCAGACCTCGGTGGCCCTGGTGAAGATTATCCTGGAGGATTTTTATGGCGTCCATCCCCTTTATGAGCAGGGGGCCATTGACCCAAAGGCCCTGGCTGACGATTTTGCCGCCGTCCTTGCCATTGGCGACGATGCCCTCCGCCTTCGTGAACAGGGCGCTTTTCCCGTACAGCTCGATCTCAGCGAGGTGTGGCAGCACCGGACCGGACTGCCCTTTGTCTTTGCCGTCTGGGCCGTGCGCGAAGATTTCTGCCGCCTTGATCCGGTCACGGTGGTGGAGATTCACCAGGAGCTGCAGCGCTGCCTGCAGGAGGGCCAGGATGATCTGTTGCAGATCTGTGAGCTGGTTGCCCCCCGCATTCCCATGGAGGTGGCGGCCTGTCATGCCTATCTGCAGAAAATGGAGTATGATCTGGGGCCGCAGAAGGTGAAAGGTCTGGAAAGGTTTTTTGAATTTTTGATCAGCAGAGGCGAGGCAACACCAGGCTCTCTCCCTCTGAAAATCTGTGAATAAGGGATTGATGATGCAAGATAAGGTCGTGGTGGCGATAACCGGCGCCTCTGGAATGCTCTATGCCAGGGAGCTCCTGGCCATCCTGGCGGCAGCCGATGTTGAGGTCCATGCTATTATTTCCGAGGCAGGCGAGCAGGTCCTGGGCCTGGAGCTTGGCATGGTGCCGGCTGATTTTCCCCAGGTGCACTGGTGGGGCATTAAACAATTTACCGCCCCCATGGCCTCTGGCTCTGCCCGCTTTCAGGCCATGGCCGTGGTGCCCTGTACCATGGGAACCCTGGCCGCCATTGCCAGCGGCCTTTCCACAAATCTCATCCATCGCGCCGCTGATGTGATGCTCAAGGAAAGACGGCGGCTGGTCCTGGCGGTGCGGGAAACACCTTTTAACCGCACCCATCTGCAAAACATGCTCGCTGTCCATGATGCCGGCGCCACTATCTGTCCGGCCATGCCCTCCTTTTACCAGAAACCGCATTCCCTTGTTGAAATGGCCCGCACCTATGCCTCGCGGGTGGCTGAGACCCTGGGCCTTGAGGTGGACTATCCCCGCTGGCAGGGGGAGTGAGGGAGGGGTTCTGAATTCTGAATTCAGGAGTCAGGAGACAGAATTCAGGGGGCAGGGGAAACGGCTAAATACGGAGACATGGAGGGTTTTTTCTCCGTACCCCCAAGGGTATTGGAAAGAATGCCTCTGTGGTTTGTAAATATTTTTTTTAACATGAAATACTTTCGAGCAAGAGCGTTGTTAACTGATAACCACAGAGACACAGAGACACGGAGTTTAAAACCTTCTTGACTGCCGCGTCGCTTTGCGCCTCGCAGTGACGAAGGTGGTGGGAGAGGGGAGGGGGTGCCCCTTAGACAGGCTCAGGGCACGTTATTGCGCGGGTCGCGCGGCAATATAATGTGCCGTCATTGCGAACGAAGTACGGCAATCCAGGAAATGGCGGTGGCCTCGGAGTCAAAACCTCTGGACTGCCGCGTCGCTTCGCTCCTCGCAGTGACGAAGGTGGTGGGGGGAGGGGCAAACATGGCGCTCATGGCTGAAGCCTTTATCTTAAGAAGAAAACAGACAACTGAAACAAAAAAATGCTGAAAAAAATCGTTATATTCCTGGAGATGATCAAGTTTAAGCACACGGTGTTTGCCCTGCCCTTTGCCGGCATGGGGGCCTGGCTGGCCGCAGGTGGCCTGCCTGCTGGTCTGGTCCTGATCTGGATTGTCCTGGCCATGGTGGGGGCCAGGACCAGCGCCATGGGTTTTAACCGGATTATCGATGCCCGTTTTGACCAGGAAAACCCCAGAACTGCCGGCCGGGCCATTCCGGCCGGGGAGATCAAGATGATGGAGGCCTGGGTCATGGTGGTGCTGGCCTCCCTCCTTTTTTTCGCGGCCTGTGCCCAGCTTAATACCCTGACCCTGCAGCTTTCACCCCTGGCCCTGGGCCTTACCTGGTTCTATTCCTACACCAAGCGCTTCACCTGGTTTTGCCATGTGGTGCTGGGGATTGCCCTGGCCTTTTCGCCCCTGGGCGGCTTTGTGGCAGTCAAGGGCTCCCTGGCGGGATTCCCCTGGATGCTGTCAATGGCTGTTCTCTTCTGGGTGGCGGGCTTTGATGCGGTCTACGCCTGTATGGACGCGGATTTTGACAAGTCCCGCGGTCTGCACTCCATGCCGGCGAGGTTCGGCAGGGCAGGGGCCTTGCGGCTGGCCATTCTCTTTCACGTCCTGGCCTTTGTCTTCTTTGCCTACACCGGGCTCTACTGTCATCTCAATATCTTTTATTTCCTCGGCCTGGTCATCGCCGGCCTGGCCCTCTTTTATCAGCACCTTATTGTCAATCCCAGGGATCTTGCCCATATCAGCATGAGTTTTTTCACCATGAACGGTATTATCAGCGTCACGCTCTTTGTGGCGACCTGGCTCTCCATGCTCACCTCCGGATCATCTTGAATTGACTTCTTTTTTTTTTTGAGGTCAGCCCATTTCTGTATTGCCCTTCAGGCCTCTTTTATGATCATATTGATCTGCTTCTCCATAATTGGTGTTATCTCAACAAAGGCCCAGAGTCTTTAAGGAAGTTTTGTAAATGAGTCAGCAAGGCAGTTCGACCCAGAGGAAAATTCTTTTAGAGACCGGCACCAATGAACTTGAGATTATTACCTTTTATCTCGAGTTTGTTGACCCAGATAGTGGTAAACGCAGCAAAAACACCTTTGGTATCAATGCGGCCAAGGTGCGCGAGCTGGTGGCGTTACCCGCTGATATTACAGAGGTAATTAACAGTCCTGCCTGTGTCCGGGGGCTCTTTCTGCTGCGTAACGCCACCATTCCCCTGGTGGATATAAGTGATTATTTCGGCTATCAGGTTGACCACTCCCCGGAGTTTGACCGAAAATGCGTGGTGATCGTTGCGGAACTCAACGGCAAGGCCTTTGGTTTTATTTCCCATGGGGTCGACAAGGTGCACCGCATCTCCTGGAGCCAGGTTTCTCCTCCCCCGGCGATCATTGCCGCCAATTCTTCCATCACCGGTATCTGTCTGGTCGGCAGCCAGACCATCCAGATGATTGATTTTGAGAAGATTATCGCTGAGATTGACCCCTCCATGGTGATGCGCACCAGCCGTGATGACAGACAGTCGTCATTAATAGATGATAAATATGCCAAAGAGGTGGTTATTGCCGATGACTCCCGGGTTATCTTGATGCAGCTGAGCAGCACCCTGAAAAAAGCGGGTTTTCATGTCTCTGCCCATCCAGACGGCCAGGATGCCTGGGAATATTTAGAAGCTCTGCGCCACGCCGGAGAACTGGACAAAAAGGTTCTGGCCATCATCTCTGATCTGGAGATGCCGCGCATGGATGGCCATCATTTTTGTCTGCGAGTGAAGCAGAATCCTGCCTACAGCAGGATCCCGGTGCTCCTCTTTTCTTCCATGATCAATGACTCTCTGAAAAAGAAGGGCATTGCCGTGGGCGCCGATGATCAGGTGACCAAGCCCGAGCTTGATACCCTGATTGAGCGGCTTGAGGTTAGTGTGGCCCGCTTAAACCCCGACAAATAGAATGAAGAGGGCCTTTAAAGGAGCCCTATTTCCGTCAGCAGGGCCTTGGCTGCCTTAAACAGGTCGTTCTTGCCGCTCTCCGTCCTTGATTCCACATAGAAACGGACCTTGGGCTCGGTTCCAGACGGCCTGATCAGCAGCCAGCTCTGATCCTCAAAAATGAGTTTGAGGCCATCAATATCTATCACCTCCGTTATCTTTTTTTGTTCAGCGCCAATCAACAGGGAGCTTCCCCTGCCATATTTCTTTAACTGGTCCAGATCCTTCTGGAGGGCCGCTCCCTGCCGGCTCACCGTCACGCCGTCTTTGGCCGGGAAAAAGAAACCGTATTGGTGGGCGATCTCCTGCAGATAGTCGCCCAGATTCTGCTGGCGGCTTAAGACCATGTCCAGGGCCAGGACCAGGCCCACGTAGGCATCTTTTTCCGGGGTATGGCCGATCACCGTGATGCCGTCTGACTCCTCAAAACAGACCAGGGCCCTGTTTATCACCGGCCGGAATTCCTTAAAGCCCACCTTGGGCTCAAAAATTTCTTCCCCAAAGGCCGTGGCCAGGGCATTGGCCATATTGCTGGTGGCAACGGTCTTGGCCACCATGCCTTTTTTCCCCTTTTCCTCATGGAGAAAGTGATAGGCCATGGCCCCGAAGAAATTCATGTTTATGTCCGTGGTTCCATCGGTAAAGCGGATCCGGTCCCCGTCCGGATCCATGATGATGCCAATCTTGAGGGGCTGGGGCCGCCTGTTTAATTCTGCCCGTACCTGGGCCATATTGGCAGTGGAGGGTTCAGGCGCCACTCCGCCGAAGGTGGGGTCAGGGGTGTTTCTGATTTTCACCACCCTCTCCGGCGGCACCAGGGCCACGAGCCGGTCCAAGTGCACCCGGGTGGCGCCATGCACACAATCCACCGCCAGGAGGACATTATCATTGGCTGCTACCTTCTGCATGATGGCTTCAAAGTCGAGGCCGTGCCGCTCCCTGTTTTTCTTGATGAGCGACAGCCAGAGGGCCAGGGAGTCACACTCTTTTACCAGGGCTGGGTTGGGGGTTGGTTCAAAGTCGGCCTGGCGCTGGATAAAGGCCTGGGTCAGTTCGGTGATGCGGCTGGTGAGGATATCGGCAGCTGGTCCGCCGTCAGCAGGGTTATATTTGAATCCGGCGTATTCCAGGGGGTTATGGCTGGGGGTGAGATTGATGGAAAAGGCGGCACCCAGCTCAAGCACCGCGGCAGAGAGGACCCCGGTGGTGGATTCGCCGGCAAAATAGACGGTAAAGCCTAAGGAAGTCAGCACATCGCAGGCAACCTGGCCACAAAGAGGGTTGCCAAAACGATTATCAAAGCCGATGACGGCGCCGCGGCTGCGGGCCTGATCCAGGGAGGTAATCCCCAAGTCGCCGGCCAGTTCCTGGCTCTGCTGGAGATCGAGATACATCTGGGCAATGGCTCGGGTGACCAGTTTGACGGTGCGGACATTGATGTCCTTGCCGATGATGCCGCGCCAGCCGGAAGTGCCGAATTTTACAGGGGTAAGGGGAGGGCTGGTGTTCGTCTTGATTTCGTCTGCAACCTTGGCGTAGACAAGATCTATTTTCTCCTGCCAGAAGCGGTGGGGGGCGGCAGCAGGCTCTGTCTGGTTGCGTTTAACCACCAGCTCTTTTATGACCTGAAAATAATCATGGTCGGCATGACCGCCCTGCTCTAATTGGTCCAGAAGTTGCTCCACATGCTCTGCTGTCATTGCACTGTCCTGATGAGTAAGAGGGGAAAAAGAGGGGGTTGATTGTGTCGTTGTCACCGCTGCAAAAGCAGGGTGACTCTGCTGCTGTAAAAAACCGGGGGGCCAGGCAGATATGTTCCCCTCACCCGGGGTGCCAAGGCTTTAAAATACCTGAAAAAGGCCTTTTAAGGCTAAGGCATTCCGGGTAAGGGGGCAGCCGGAATATTCATTTTATAACTTCCTGAAAACAAAGTAAAAAAAATTGTGATTATTTTTTTTTGAATCGATCAGTTGCCCCAGCCACTTGAAAACTCAATGGTTTCGGAAGGTTTGGCTTGACCCGGTGGCTGAGATTAGCTATAGGGAAGGTATTCTTTTATCAATGATAGAAGAGAATTTGTCACCATCTTTCCACAGGCTGGCAACACTGCTTTACATCCTTTTTTCATCTCGCTATAATTTTTGTTTTAGCCAATCTTTAAGCAATATCTCTTTTGTATAAATTCAACTTTTTTCAGGAGTAGACGAAATGGCAGAGAAGCATGACGAGGCCCTCATCCTCTGGTTTGATGAAATCGGCATTGAAGATGTTCCCCTGGTTGGTGGAAAAAATGCCTCACTGGGCGAGATGTATCAACATCTCACCACCAAAGGTGTCGCCATTCCCCATGGCTTTGCCATAACGGCCTATGCCTATCGTTATCTGCTGAAACATGCGGGTATTGCCAAGGAAATCGAGGAGGTCCTTGCCGATCTTGATACCGAGGACATGCGCAATCTTGCCGAGCGCGGTGAAAAATGCCGTGATATCATTCGTCATGCCAAGTTTCCGGCTGATCTCCGTGATGCCATTGTTGAGGCGTACCAGACGATGGAGGCCAAGTATGGCAAGAATGTTGATGTGGCTGTCCGTTCCTCGGCCACGGCTGAAGATCTTCCTGACGCCTCTTTTGCCGGCCAGCAGGAGACCTATCTCAACATCCACGGCTATGAAAACATCATTGAAAATTGCCGGAAATGTTTCGCCTCTCTCTTTACCAACCGGGCCATCTCCTATCGTAAGCACCAGGGCTATGGCCAGTTCGACGTCTACCTCTCCATCACCATCCAGAAGATGGTCCGTTCCGACTCCGCCTCCTCAGGCGTTATATTCTCCATTGATACGGAATCCGGTTTCCAGGATGCCGTCTTTGTCACCGGCTCCTGGGGTCTTGGCGAAAACGTCGTGCAGGGGGCGGTGGATCCTGATGAGTATTACGTCTTTAAGCCGACACTGAAAGAGGGCAAGCGTCCCATTGTTTCCAAGCGGCTGGGCTCTAAAGAGATCAAGATGATCTATGATAATGATCCAGCCACCGCTGAGCCGGTCATCAATATCGCCACCACTCCTGAAGAACAAAGCTCCTATGTGGTCAATGATGATGAAATTCTCCAGCTTGCCAAGTGGGCCTGTATCATTGAAGACCATTACGGCAAGGCCATGGATATCGAGTGGGCCAAGGATGGTGATGGAGTCAAGGTGGGCACCGGCAACCTCTTTATCGTCCAGGCCCGTCCTGAGACTGTCCACTCTCAGGCCTCCAAGCGCACCATGGAAACCTATAAGCTGAAAGAACTGGGCGGTGAGGTTATTGTCGAGGGTCTGGCCGTGGGTACCAAGATCGGCCAGGGCGTTGCCCATTGCATTGATGAGGCCAAGGATATCCATACCTTCAAGAAGGGTGAGGTGCTGGTCACGGACATGACCGATCCCGACTGGGAGCCGATCATGAAGATCGCCGGTGCCATCGTCACCAACCGTGGCGGCCGCACCTGCCATGCCGCCATTATTTCCCGCGAACTTGGCATCCCCTGCGTTATCGGCACCAAGAACGGCTCCAAGCTGATCAAGGATGGCCAGGAGATCACGGTTTCCTCGGCCGAGGGCGAGACCGGCTATGTCTACAACGGTATTCTGGCCTTTGAGATTGAGAAGCTCGATCTGGACGAGGTGCCTGAGACCAAGACCAAGATCATGATGAATGTCGGTATCCCTGAAAAGGCCTTCACCGAATGTCAGATCCCCAATGACGGGGTCGGCCTGGCCCGTGAGGAGTTCATTATTAACTCCCATATCGGTATTCATCCCCTTGCTCTCATGAATTACGAGGAGCTGAAAAACTCTGATGATCCTGAGAAGCAGGCCGTGGCCAAGAAAATCGAGGCGCGCACCGGTGCCTATCCTGACAAGAAACAATTCTTCATCGACAAGGTTGCCGAGGGGGTTGGCCGTATTGCCGCGGGCTTCTATCCCAAGGATGTGATTGTCCGTCTTTCTGACTTTAAGAGTAATGAGTACGCCAATCTGGTGGGCGGTCATTTCTATGAGCCCAAGGAAGAAAATCCCATGATCGGCTGGCGTGGTGCCTCCCGCTATTATGATCCTAAATATCGGCCCGCCTTTGAGCTTGAGTGTGAAGGCCTGAAAAAAGCCCGTAACGACATGGGCCTTAATAACATCAAGCTCATGGTGCCGTTCTGCCGGACACCGGAAGAGGGCAAGAAAGTAATCGAGGTCCTGAGGGAGTGCGGCCTGGTTCAGGGTGAAAACGGTCTGGAGATCTACGTTATGTGTGAGATCCCCAGTAATGTTATCTCCGCCGATGCCTTTGCCGACATCTTTGACGGTTTCTCCATCGGCTCCAATGATCTGACTCAGTTGACCTACGGCCTTGACCGGGACTCCGGTATCATCGCCGGTATTGCGGATGAGCGTAATGACGCGGTGAAGGATATGATCCGCATGGTTATTGCCACTGCCAAACGGCGGGGCCGGAAGATTGGTATCTGTGGTCAGGGTCCCTCTGACTTTCCCGATTTTGCCACTTTCCTGGTTGAACTGGGCATCGACTCCATGAGTCTTATTCCCGATACTGCCATCAAAACCAGGCTGGCCGTGCATGAGAAAGAAAAAGAGATGGGAATTGCCCCCTGATCTGCTCTTTCCCCGGCTGGTCCAATAAAAAAGGCGCATTCACTTTTTAAAGTGAATACGCCTTTTTTATTGGCCGTGACCAGGCAAAAACAGAAGAACAGGTTTTTTCCTTGCTTACCCTCAAAGACTTAAGGCCGCGGCCTTCTACTGGAGTTTGTCCAAGAGCATTTTGGCCTTGGTGGCCTGTTCCGAGTCTGGATAATAGGTCAAAACATCCTTATACAGTTTCTTCTGCACCATGACATCGCCGAAATGTTCAAAGGCCTTGGCCTGTTGCAGCAAGGCATCAGGCGCCTTGGGGTGACCGGGGTAATCGGCAACGATATTTTGGAATTCAAGAACCGCGCCGCTGTAATCGCCATTGTTTAAAAGGCTGGCTCCGAGCCAGTAACGGGCATTGGGCAGCAGTTTGTGCCCTTTGTGGCTGTCGAGAAAGGAGGTGAAGGTTTGGATGGCCCCCTTGTAGTCTTCACTGCGGTACTGGCCGAGGCCACGGTCGTACAGTGTTTCTGCCGGACTTTTATCCGTGGTCGGGGCAGAGGGACTCCCTGCCGGAGATTTCGCGGTGGTGACAGAGGCGGCGGCGGGGGCATCTGCCTTTTTCTCTTTATGCTGACGCGGTGTGAGCTCCTTGGCCGGCGTGGTGGGGGGCACGGCAGTAGTAGTAGCGGCCTGGGCGCTGGCTGCGGCTGCTGCCGCGGCGGCAGCCCTTTTTTGGGCCTGTTGGGCACTCCGGAGTGCCTCCAGGGCCCGCTGCTCATCCTCTGCACTCATCTGGGTCCTGATGGCCCTGATATTTTCCTTGAGTTCGGCAATCATGGCGCCATTGCTCTGGGAGGTTGCCTCAAGATTGAGCAGCCTGTTGTCCAGTTCTTGCTGCAGGCGGAGATTTTCCTCCTGCAAGGTCCGGCTCACATGTTTGGCTTCATCAAGCTGCCCCTTTATCTGCAGAATATCGGTGGCGAGGCGCTCAATGTCAGCAGCTATGGAGGCCTGCTGTTTCTGCATGGCTTGGGAGGCATTGGTGCCGCCGCTTGCTACCTGCTCCAGCTGATGTTCCATTCCCACCAGCCGGTTATCCTGGTTCTGGACGTTGAATTGGAGGTTCCTGAATTGCTGATCTGTGACACAGCCTGCAAGAAGAGGAACCACGGTAAGAAGAAGAGCGGGCAGGAGAAGTTTCTTTATCATAACATTCATTAGGTGGGCTGAGGTGGGGTGGCTGAATAAATAAGGTCCTACCTGACAATTAGTAAAATTTCAACCTTTGCGACCATTGGGGGCTTGATTGATTGCCGGCCAGGGTGAAAAGCTCCTGCAGCCACTGGCCTTCGCTGGTTATGGTGCAGAGCTTGCTTTCGCCATTTCTGGTTCTCGTAAAGGCGATCTGCCGCGAATCCGGCGACCAGGTGGGAGACTCGTGGCTGCCCCAGGAGGCGGTGAGCTGGATGGGGGTGCCCCCGGGATGGGCCTTCATCTTGTAAATCTGGTAGCCGTTATCGCCGTACCCGGTATAGGCGATCCATTCACCGTCAGGAGACCAGTTGGGCGTGGTGTTTTCTCTGCCCTCATAGGTGAGACGTTGGGTGCGGCCGGTGGTCACCTCCATGAGGTAGATTTGCGGCTCGCCGGTACGATCGGAGACAAAGGCGATTTGCGTGCCGTCCGGGGAGAAAGAGGGGGAGACGTTAATGCCGTTATTGACGGTTAATCTTTTTTGGATGTTACCGCTTAAGTCCATTTTGTACAGATCAGGATTACCGTCTTTGCTTAAGGTCGCGATGAGGAATGATTGGTCCGGCGCCCAGGCCGGCGCATAATTGATCCCTGTTCGCCGGGAAATGGCCTTGGTGAGGAGACTTGATTTGCTGAAATCGATGAGGTAGAGGTTGGGATTGCCGTTATGGTAGGAGGTGTATAAAAGTTTATTGTTGTCCGGGGAGAGGCGGGGGGTAATGGCCAGATTCTGATGACGGGTGACCTGGCGGATATCATCTCCCAGGGCATCGGCCATATAGATCTCCTTATGACCTGAGGTATCAGCCACAAAGGTGATTTTGCTGGAGCTTATTCCCTGTTTGCCGGTGACCTTGTAGATGACCTCGTCGCAGAATTTCAGGATCATTAGCCGCTGTTTGTCGAATTTGTCGCGAAACCTTTTGCCCATGAGCATCTTGCCGGTGGCGGCATCCATAAGGCGCAGTTCCAGGACAAGGTCGGCACCTTCACTGCTATATGTGCCGCTCACCACATAATTTGCCCCCAGCAGGCGCCAGTTCTGCTCCTGATTGCCACCATATTTCTTGGGATCGATGACATTGATAAAGCCATGAAAGGTCAGGCCCTTGGTGAGCAAGGCGGCCATCTCCCTGCCGGTCTCATGCCTCTGCTCTGGCCTGTTCTTGTCGGTGAAAAAGGGGACGGCAAAGTTGATCTTTTTGATGGCCGCATCCGTGATGTCGATATCAATGACCTGCTGGGCCTGAGAAAGCAGCGGGGCCAGACAGAGAAGCGGGACAAGAAGGGCAACAACAACTAAAAAAGGGAGCTTTGTAAAGGACATAGACATCAAAGGGCTTAGGGTTGCATGAAAAATCATCTCATTCCCTCAGGGTAGAAATGAAGACGGAGGGGCAGGTGCGGTATTTCTTGGGGAAAGGGGGGCAGGGGGGAGGCCTCTTTAATGGTCTGCAGGACGAATTTGTCGAACTGGCCGCTTCCGGAGGACGTTTCCAGGGTGGTGGCGGTGACAATGCCGTCCAGGCGCACCTTGATAAGCACCGTGGCCCGCAGCTCTCTGGTCCACACCTGACCCTCGGGCAGGATCCAGAATCTGCCGATATGTTGGGCCACCAGGGCCTTATATTGTTTCAGGGCGGTGGTGGCTGCCTGGCCGCTTCCCGGCGGGCCGCTGTAACCGCTCCTGCCCTTGCTGCCAGCAGTCGTTGTCCCTGGTGCTCCCCCTGTGGCCGCCTCCTGGGAAGCGGTCGCCCCTGCTGTTTGCCTGGTCAGGATTGATTTGCGGAGGCTCTCCACGGCTTTTTCCGCCGCCGCCTCCGCCTCTTTCTGGGCCGCCGCGGCCCTTTTCTCTGCCGCCGCTGCCTTTTCCTGCTGCTCAATACGCTGCAGGGCCGCCAGCATCATGCTGGAATCTAAGGGGGGCAGCGGCCCATCCTTTTGCTGATCTGACTGCCGGAGATCCTTTTTCACGGCCCGGGGGCGGAGCAGTTTGATCTCCGTGGGGGCCTGAGGGATGGGGCGGGTGGAGAGCAGGGGCTCCATGCTTGTCGCCTCTGTGGGTGGGGCGACGCTCTCCTGCTCTACTGCTTCCTTGCTGGCGGCCGGTTCCGGTTCCGGTTCCGGTTTTGGAGCCGGTTCCGGAGCCGGGGAGGAGAGTTCCTCAAGATCAAAGAGGCTCACCGTATAGACCTCTGGCATGGGGCGACTGAAATGAAACAAGGAGCCGGGCACCACGGCCATGAAAAGAAGAGTCAAATGGATAGTTGCCGAAAAAAGGAAGGGCCGGCGCCATTTGGGGTTCTCCCATCGTGTCCGGAGATATTGCCGCGGCGAAAATTTGAGTTGGCCAGCCATGTCTATCTAAAAAAAATCCCTGGGTGTCAAAGGGTGGGGGGCAACAAGGCCCGGCATCGTCTCTTATGAAGGCTCTACAGGTTTATGGTCTTTTTTCCACCGGCATGGTCACCATGCCCAGTTTGTCAAAGCCCGCCTTCTTGATATCCGTCATAACCTGGACCACCAGGCCATACTCCACCTTTTTGTCCGCCTTGATCAGAATGGTCTTGCCCCTGTCCAGGTCGGCAAGTTTGCTCAGTTCCTGGCGCAGAAGGGTGCGGTCGCCACTGATCTTGTCAATGCCGATGGTGCCATTGTCCTTGATGGTAATGACAATGGGTTTATCATCCTGCTGCAGGGCCTTGGCTGTTGTTTCAGGGAGATTGACCTCCAGGCCTTCCGTCATCATGGGCGCCGTGATCATGAAAATGATGAGCAACACCAGCATGACATCCACCAGGGGGGTGACATTGATATCGGCCATCAATCTCTTGTTGCCCCTGTTCTGGATGAGGGCCATTATTTTTCACCCCGGGAAAGAAGATCTCTTTCCACCAGATTGAGAAGATCTGCTGAGAAATTGGCCATGTCGCTTTCCACATCAGTGAGTTTATTGGCAAAGAAATTGTAGAAGATAACCGCAGGAATGGCCACGGCCAGACCCGCCGCTGTTGCCACCAGGGCTTCTGAGATGCCGGGGGCCACCACGGTGAGAGACGCTGAACCCTGGGTGCCGATTTCGTTGAAGGACACCATGATGCCCCACACTGTGCCGAAAAGACCTATAAAGGGTGTTGAGGCACCAGTGGTGGCCAGAAAAGGCAGGGCCCGGCCGATCTTGCTGCTTTCCATGCCCTCTGTTTTTTGCAGCACCCGTTTCAGGTTATTCATGCCGGCCAGTCTCATTTCCAGAGTTTCCTGACCCCGCTCCCTGACCCTTTCAATTTTCTGCAGTTCACTATAACCGGTCTGGAAGATGCGGGCCTCGGGGCAGGCACTTTCCTGCGACACCTGGAAGGCATCGGCCAAGGACTTGCATTTCCAGAAGGTCTTCAGGAAGCTCCGGGAATCCCGGGCCAGTTCTTTAAAGAGGCTGAATTTCTGAAAGACGATAAACCAGGAAAAGCCTGAAAAGGTGAGAAGGACAAGCATGACGAATTTCACCGTGAAACCGGCATGCCAGAAAAGAGAAAAGATATTGAGATCCTGCACGATTAAACCTGTTGGCTGATTGATTTTTGGATGGTGACCCCTGCTAACAGCCCGTTGAAAAACTACTGCGCTCGAAGGTCTCTCTTCGTTCGCTATCTGCTGATGCGCCCATAAGAGGAAAAGAATTATGAATATATAGCGTTTTTTTTACTGAGTATAAAGAAAATTCTCAGATTCCACCCTGCGGCAACCCCCTCTGGCGCCTAGGGTGGCAAGAGGTAACCTGCTTATTCAAGTGAAGAAAATATGCCGAAAAGGTTCCCTTTTTATTTTGGTTGGTCACAATTTTGACCCGTAGGAAAGCAGTACTTTTTTTTGACACCTTCTTGAGCTTAATGGTACTGATATACCTTTTTATGCAATTATTCCTTTTTACTACTCCTTTCTCCCCAGCTATTCGCAGCTATGAAGACAATATATATCGGTATGATCGGCTTTGGCACCGTGGGCAGCGGCACCGCCCAGGTCCTTTTTGAGCAGTGTGAGCGGATTACCCGCCGGACAGGCGTCCTTATCCGCCTGAAAACCGTTTTGGTCCGTTCGCCGCGGTCACTCCCCCCCCAGTTCGCTGATGTGACCGTTACCTGTGATCCTGAAGAGTTCTTCCGTGATCCGGATCTCGAAATCATTGTGGAGCTCATCGGCGGCCTTGAGCCTGCCCGCACTTATATCCGCAAGGCCATAGAGCATGGCAAACATGTGGTGACCGCCAATAAGGCCCTGCTTTCTGAAAGCGGCATGCAGATCTTCAAGGCCGCGGCCAAAAAGAATGTGGAGGTCGGTTTTGAGGGCAGTATTGCCGGCGGTATTCCTGTGGTGAAAACGGTGAAGGAAGGGCTGGTTGCCAACCGCATCCTCTCCATCCTGGCCATTCTTAACGGTACGGCCAATTATATCCTGAGCCAGATGACGGAGCATGGCCTGCCCTTTGCCGAGGTTTTGCTGGATGCCCAGGAAAAGGGGTATGCGGAAGCGGATCCCACTTATGATGTGGAAGGTATTGATACTGCTCATAAACTTGCTATTTTAGTGACCATGGCCTACGGGGTTGAGGTCAAATTAGCGGATATTGCCGTGGAGGGTATCAGCCGCATTGCCCCCATCGATATAGAGCTGGCCCGGGAGTTTGGCTACCGCATCAAGCTGCTGGCCATCAGCCGCAACCATGAGGGCCATTTCGAGGTCAGGGTCCATCCCACCCTGGTACCTGCCTCCCACCTCCTGGCTTCTATTAGTGGCCCTTTCAATGCCATCCATATTCAGGGCGATATGGTGGGTGATATTCTGCTTTATGGCCCCGGAGCCGGCAAGCTGGCCACCGGCAGCGCCGTGGCTGCCGATATTGTCGATATTGCCAGAAATATTACCCATGGCGCCATTAACCGCGTCTCCAGTCTTTCCTATCTTCCCGAATATATCAAACCCCGGCGCATCACCCCGATCAGCGAATTGAGATGCGCCTATTATTTCCGCTTCACCACGGTGGATGAGCCGGCGGTGCTGGCCACCATTGCCGGCATCTTGGGGAAATATAAGATCAGTATCAAGTCTGTTCTCCAGAAAACCATCCAGAAAAGCAAAACAGTGCCTATTGTCATGCGGACCTACGAAGCTGTGGAGGCGTCGGTGGTTGAGGCCCTGGCGGAGATAGACCGGCTGCCCATCATTGTTGTGGAAACAGTGAAAATAAGAATATTGGCGGAAGAGGACGCAGATCAATGAAAACAGTGATCCTGGTGGGCGATGGCATGGGAGATTATGGCCATGCGGCCCTTGGCGGTAAAACAATTCTGGAAGCGGCCCGGACCCCCGGCATGGATCATCTGGCCAGCCACGGCAAAATGGCCCTGTTGCAGACCGTACCCGAGGGAATGCTGCCCGGCAGCGACATTGCCAATCTCTCCCTGCTTGGCTATCGGCCCGAGGAATTTTATACTGGCCGTTCACCTCTGGAGGCGGCCAGCATGGGGAT
The DNA here is from genome assembly GCA_024637145.1 of Desulfobulbaceae bacterium. GTDB lineage: Bacteria > Desulfobacterota > Desulfobulbia > Desulfobulbales > SURF-16 > BM506. The sequence goes on along the minus strand of JAGXFQ010000014.1, from coordinate 91,755 downwards.
TGAGCTGGGGGCCGAAGAAATCGCCTTCCGCCTCAATCTGGTGCATGTCACCGAGCAAAACGGCCTGCTGACCATGGTGGATTACAGTGCCGGCCATATTTCCACGGCTGAAGCCCATGCCTTGATTGCTGCCCTGCAGGCCGCTCTCCCGCCTCAGGGGCTGGCCCTCTATCCCGGCATCAGTTACCGCCATCTCCTGGTGGTTACCGCCGATATCAGCGGCTTACAGACCGTGCCGCCCCATGATTATCCGCAAAAAGATGTTACCCCCTTCTGGCACAACTATGACTCTGTGCCCCTGCTGGCTGATTTTGCCCACAAGGCCAGGGAGATTCTCGCAGATCACCCGGTCAACAAGCGGCGTATGGCGGGGGGCAAATTGCCGGCCAACGCTGTCTGGCTCTGGGGGGAGGGCAAGGCGCCTGCCATGTTGAGCCTGCAGGAGATGTACGGGGTGAGCGGGGCCCTGATCTCGGCCGTGGATCTGCTGAAAGGGATCGGGGTTTATGCCGGCATGGAGGTGGTGGAAGTTGAAGGGGCCACCGGCTATCTGGACACCAATTACCAGGGCAAGGTCGATGCGGCTCTCACCGCCCTGGAGCGGCATGATCTGGTCCTGGTCCATGTGGAGGCGCCTGACGAGACCGGGCATCAGGGTCTTTTGCAGGAAAAAACACAGGCGATAGAAGATTTTGACCGGGCCATTGTTCAGCCTGTCTTGGCCGGCCTCAAGAAGTTCAAGCCCTTCCGGCTCGTGGTCTGCATGGACCATTTCACCCCCATTGTCTTAAGGACGCATACCATTGACCCGGTGCCGGTGGTGATCTATGACTCCAGCCGGCCAGAAGAGGGTGCTTTTTCCGCCTATACCGAGGAGAACGGCCGTAAGGCCGGGGTATTTTATCAGAACGGCGCCCAATTCATGAAAGCGGTGCTGACATGAGCGTGAAGCCGGCCATGGCCATGATGGAGCCCATCAAAAGATGTCAGGTCCGCGTTCTGTACGGCGACACCGATGCCGGCGGCGTGGTCTATAATGCCACCTATCTCCGCTATCTGGAACAGGGCAGGGGAGAATTCATGCGGGAGTGCGGCCTGCCCTATAAGCACCTGGAGGAAAGGGGTTTTGTCCTCCCCCTGGTGGAAAGTTATCTACGCTATAAGGCCCCGGCCCGTTATGATGATCTGCTCTTTATTGAGACCTGCCTGGCCGATTTGAGTCGTTTTTCCTGCCGTTTCCATTGTCAGGTGCGAAATGCCCACAATAACCGGCTGTTGGTCAAAGGGTTCACGCACCACGCTTCAATCAGCAGAGGGCAGGGCACCCTGACGCCGCTGCCTCCCGATGTTCTTGCCGTGCTTGCACCCTATGTGGGCAAAGAGTAAAAGGGGCCGGGATGGGCGGGGCAGGAGATTTCAGAAAAAAGGCAAAAAAAAGGACTTGAGAAAAAATCCTCAAGTCCTTGAATATACTTGGTAGCGGGGGTAGGATTCGAACCTACGACCTTCGGGTTATGAGCCCGACGAGCTACCGAGCTGCTCCACCCCGCGTCACTTTTGAAACAATACTTTTTATCCCTTGCTATGTCAACGTTTTTGTTGCATTTAAGGAGTTGAAAAGCATTTTGTCCCACCGTTTTATTTTAAGCAGGAAAAATCAATATGTTACAAGAAGAAGGTGCCAGGGAGAGACGCAAGAGCATTCTCCTGGTGGATGATCTGGTCACCAATATCAAGTTGCTGGCCCGCTATCTGCAAGAGTATAAGCTCTATTTTGCCCTGGATGGCGACACTGCCCTTGCTGTTGCCGAAGAGAACCAGCCTGACATGATTCTTCTTGATGTCATGATGCCTGATATCGACGGCTATGAATTATGCCGGCTCTTTAAGGAAAACCCCAGGACCAAGAAAATTCCGGTCATCTTTGTTACTGCCAAAAATAACCAGGATGATGAAGAGCTGGGCCTGCAGGTGGGGGCCATTGATTTTATCACCAAGCCGGTCAATGGCGCGATTCTGCGGGCCAGAATAGCCAACAACCTGGAACTCAAGGAACACCGTGATAATCTCGCCGGACTCCTGGCCGCCAAGAGCAAGGAACTTGACGGTACCTATGAGCAGCTGCTGCATGCCGAGAAATTATCCAGCCTCGGCAAGTTAAGCTCTTCCATCTCCCATGAGTTTGCCAGCCCCCTTTTCGGCATGGAGCAGATTTTAACCACCTTTCACGATGAGGAGCCGGTGGCGGACAAAAAGCATATGCTGGCGGTGTGTATTGGTGAATGCCAACGGTTACGGGAGCTCATTCGTTCCTTACACAATTTGGGACGCCCCACCTCCTCGCACATGGGCCCCACTGATCTCAATCAGATCATCAGCGATGTCCTGCATCTCTGCGGCAAAACCTTTGAGAAAAAAAATATTCTTATCGAAAAGAATCTGCAGCAGATCCCCCTGGTCCAGGCCATTGAGGACCAGATGAAACAGGTGGTTTTTAATCTGATCTTCAATGCCTGTGACGCCATGGCCGAGGGGGGCGGCAGGTTTTTTATTGCCACCAGCGTCGCCAAGGAGCAGATTGTCTTGACGGTGACAGATAATGGCTGCGGCATTGCCCCTGCCGATATGCAGGCGGTTTTTGCCCCCTTTTTTACCACCAAGCAGCAGACAGGGGGGACCGGGCTGGGGTTGTCCATCTGTTACGGCATCGTCACCACCCATAAGGGCACCATTGAGGTGCGTTCCACCCCAGGGGTGGGTTCCACCTTTACGGTGCGTATTCCGGCCTTGGAGGCCAAGTGATGGCTCAAAATGTACGTGTCCTTCTGGTGGATGATCACCTCCTGGTGCGGTATGGTTTGCGGGCAATGCTTGAACGCCTCGACGGCTTCATCTGCGTGGCAGAGGCGGATACGGGCCGCGAGGGGATCCGGCTGGCCCGCCAGCATCAGCCCGATGTGGTGGTGCTTGATATTGATCTGGGCAAAGGCATGAACGGCTTTGATGTGGTTGATGAGATTAAGGACCTTTCCCCCCAAGCAAAGATCTTGATGCTCACAGGCAATCCGAAACCACACTATTTTCAGATGGCCATCCAGGCGGGTTGTGCTGGGTATGTACTCAAGGTCGATTCTGACCAGGAGTTTATGCTGGCCCTGAAGACCGTGGCCGCCGGTGGTAAATATTTGTCAAAATCCTTTACCGACGATGTCTTTAAACTCCTGCAACGGGGCAATAATGTCGAGAACGACGGCATGGGCAATCTCCTCACTGCCCGGGAAAATTCCATTGCCCATCTTGTCTGCAAAGGTCTCAGTGACAGCGCCATCGGTGCGGAACTATGCATCAGTCCCAAGACGGTTCGTGTCCATAAATCTAATATTAAAAGGAAATGTAACTGCAAGACGAGCGGGGAGCTCATCTTGAAATTGACGGCCCTTGATTTCGGTTGAAAGAGGCCTGAGGGAGCATCACGGTGAACATCATATCGTCTTGATTTTTATTTCAGGTACAGGTATTGATTATCATCTTTGTCTGGAGATCTGACGAACAGATGGGTCAGGGGGGATACACATCATATGGAGATGCCAGAGAAGACCTTTGAGTTCAATCTGGGCAAGATGAGGGACCAGAGCGCCGCGCCCGATGTTGATGGTTTTGACCGTCATATCGATAATGGCCTCCTCTGGCAGAAGACCTTTGATGCCATCGCGGATCTGCTCTTTATTGTTGATCGCCGCTTTGCCATTATCCGTGCCAATAAGGCAGTCCATGAGCTCTTTCCCGGTCGGCCTGTTCTCGGCCATAAATGTTTCGAAATTTTTCACAATGCCCAGCAGCCCATTGATAAGTGTCCAGGCTGCCGGGTCTTTCATTCCGGTAAACCCGAGTGCCTGGCCGCCAAGGATTGGCAGGTGGGGGGGCGCTGGTTTGAGGTCTGCGTGCATCCCATCAAGGATGATCACGGCTTTGTCTGGCAATCACTACATATATGCAAGGATGTCAGCCGGGTTAAGGAGCTTGAAGAGCGTCTTCGGGATCTCGAGGTCAAGGATGCTCTTACCTCCCTTTATAACCGCCGCACCTTTAACGAGCTGCTGACCCGGGAGTATGAACTGACCACCTTGCGCCATTCCAATCTGGCGATCCTGGTGATGGAGCTTGACGAGCTTAAACTCATCAACCAGGAATGCGGCCAGCAATTCGGCGATTATATCCTGCGGGAATTCGGGCACGAGCTGCATCATAAGCTGGGCGCCTCTGCCCTCTGTGCCCGGTCTGCGGGTGAGCAATTTGCGGTTTTGCTGCCGGGCATGACGCTTGCTAAGGCCCGTAAGCTTGCCGAAGAGATTCGTAAGCTTGCCGAACATCATATTTATGACGACTTCTTTTGCCGGCAGGTGACGCTGAGTATCGGCATTGCCACCCTCCGTGACCATGCCCCTGCCTCCCAGGACGAACTCTTTTGTTTTGCGGAAAATGCCATGCGCTTTGCCAAGCAGGCGGGCCGCAATCGCATTGTGGTCTATAACCTGGAAGATTTTATCTGATCGTTGTCAAAATGGGCTGCGCCCGCTCTTGTTTCCGCAAGCTCTCAGAGGATGGCCAGGGTGATCTGCTTATTGTGGTCAAGATAGGGCTTGCACTGGCACACCATGTTCCTGCCCCTTTTTTTGGCCGTATATAAGGCCTTGTCTGTGGCGCCGATGAACCGGCTCGCCGGGTTCTCCTCCTGAAGCCAGAGAGGATGCAGGGCGCAGAAGCCGGCACTTACCGTGATATGGATGTCTTTCTGGAGAATATCTCCTTGGGCGTTGCGGATAATGATGGGGTAATGCGCAATGCGTTTCCTGAGGGATTCGGCGAGTTCAAGGCATTCTTCTTCCGTGCTTTCCGGCATGATAATGCCGAATTCCTCGCCGCCGTAGCGGCTGCAGGTGGAGTTCTTGCCCCTGAGACGGTTACTCTCTGCCACGGAGTCCATGATGATCTTGGCGGCAATCTTTAAAACTTCATCACCAACCAGATGTCCATATTGGTCGTTGAATTTTTTAAAATCATCGATGTCGATCATCAGCAGGAGCAGCTCCTCCTGCCTTGATGCTGCTGTGGTGATGGTTTGCTCAAGATATCCATCAAAAAATCGTCTGTTTGCCATGCCGGTGAGCTGATCGGTATTGCTCAGTTCCGCCAGTCTTTCCCTGTCCTTTTCCATGATCTTAATCACCTCTCGAAAGGCCTTGCGCAGTTCAGCAACCATAAGGCTGGGGTTCTTCCCTGACTTGACCGTATTTAAGGTGGTTTTTTCCAGTTTGACGATGTCGCCCACCCTGCGGCTGGAGATGTTTTTGAGCTGCGTAAAGAGGCCCGCGGTTTCTTCCAGGGCTGCCTGCAGTTCTGCCACATAGTGACTGTTGAGGATTTCCTCTTTTTGGGTGAAAAACTCCTGGAGCCGCCTTTCTGAAAAGGATTCGGCAAGCAGGGCTTCAGCGAGAAGGTCGGCAATCTCCGCGCGCTGCCGGTGGCTGAGATTTTCATTAAACTGCTGACTGCAGAGGCAATGGAGAAGGGCGGGCCAGGGGGAATCAGGGGGGAAATTCTGTTTATTGATGAAAGCGTTCATGGCGGTCTGGGTGGGGGCTCTGTTTTCCATAAGAGGGTGGCGGGCTGGTGGAATCAGGATGGATTGTTTTTTCTCATGGCATGGGCCAGGCAAAAAGGCCGGTTATGTAAAGGGCCATTGGTCATACTGCTGGGAGGTGTTGTTTGGTCTTGCCGCGTTAATCCGGATAATCTGGGCCTGGAGATCCTGGATCTCCTGCTGCCAGTAGTGGTCGCTGCCCCATCCCGCCACCAGATTCTCCGACCCTCTTATGTCGCGGGCCTGATGGGCACACCAGGCCATGAAATGGATGTAGCGCATGGCCCGTAAGGGTTCAATAAGCTCTAATTCGGCCCTGTTAAAGGTGTGGAACGTTGCATACCCTTCCAGAAAGCTTTCAATTTCCTGATGGCACTCATTTTTGTAGCCGGGCAGCAGCATCCAGAAATCCTGGACAGCAGGCCCCATGACCATGTCGTCGAAATCAATAAGCAGGAATGATTCCTCGGCCCGATGCAGGATGTTGCCGAAATGACAGTCGCCATGGATGCGGAGCAGGTTTGTGGTTTTGAAAAGGGGGATGAGGAGATCGAGCAGCTCCCGGCAGGTGGCGGCAAAGAGGGGGTGGAGATGGGCCGGGATCAGGCCGCTGGCCAGTAGGAAATCCACCTGCTGGGTGGTGGCCTGCGCCGGGGTGAGGATGAGACGGTGGCTGCAGGGCCTGCTGCTGGCAATGGCATGCATTCTGCCAATGAGCCGGCCCAGTTCCTGCCATTGGTCCAGAGTGAATTCATCAAAAAAACGGCCGCTTTTCTTGGGAAAGAGGGCAAAGTAGATATCATTATGGCGGGCCAGGGTGAGGCCGGTGGCGAAGGGGAGGGGGGCAACAACCGGCAGGTCGTGGGCCGCCAGTTCCCTGATGAAGTCATGCTCCTCCTGAAGGGCGGCCCAGGGCCAGCGTTTGGGCCGGTAAAACTTGACAATGAGGCGCTGGCCCTCCTCTGTTTCCAGTTCGTAGACCCGGTTGATATAGGAGTTGAGCTGCAGGCAATAGGCGGTGCAGCGCAGATCAGCGGCCTGTTCTACCGCCGTTAAGATGACATCAGGGGTGAGGGTGGAAAAAGGCTCGCTGTGGCCGGGCGCCGGCCTGAAAGGCTGCACTAGGAAAGAACCTGGTAATAGCGGCCATGGGCGCAGCTTTTACAGAGGAGCCTGCCCTCCTTTGCCACTTCGCGGCAGTCCTGCACCCAATCCCCGCATTCCTGGCATTGCACCCTTTTTAAAGGACGGCCCGGCATGTCCGCCGGTGGGATGGTAATCGCCACCTCTTCGATCTTGAAGAGTTCTTCTTCCGGCATGATCCGGTAGGCCTCAAGCTGCTGCTGATACTTACCCTCCACCTCAGGCCCATACTTTTTGGCCAGCTCCCGTGACTCTTCCCGGGCCGTGATGCGGACGGCCTTGCCTGTCTCCAGGTGGACAAAGGTGGCTGCCATGATCCCGTAATCAAGCCATTTCAGGGAACGTTTGCCTAGGGTGCAGCCGGTTACCGACTGGATGGCATCGGTGGCGCAACGGTCAATCTCCACCAGGACATAGAATTTTTTCCGCTCACTGCCCTTGGGGTCACTGATTTTGATTTCCCGAAGACCGATCATGGCCATGCGGACGCCGATAACCTGTCCGGCACAGATATGGCCGTGAATGGTGGTGGAATGATCGAGAAGTTCTTCGAAACTTTGCATTGCTGCCCTCCTGGAGAAAATAGATTCATTCCTAGCATGCGAGGGGGCAATTGTCAAAATGCAAATAGGACGCTCCCCAAACTCTCCTGGTGGGGCAGAGCAGGGTTGAGATGGGAAAGCGCCCCCTGAAAGGACCCAGGGGGCTCCTTCTGGACCTCGGGGTCACCTCGGGCGCTTATTCTTCCTTGATGGCCAGGAGCGGCTCCAGGCGGGCCAGCCTCAATACGGGCAGGGCCGCCCCGGTGAGGCAGATTACAACACCTGTCAGGCAGCCGATACCACTCACCGCCATGTTCTGACTGGAGAGCCAGGAATGGCCGCTCAGGGTGCCAAGGAGATGAAAATCAGCAGCCAACAGATAGATAAGATAATGGCCGAGAATGATCCCCACTCCGGCGCCGATAATGCTGATAAAAAAGGCCTCGCTGAGGAAGAGGGTGACGATATGTCTCTTCTGGGCGCCCAGGGCCCGCAGGATACCCACCTCGCGTCGCCTCTCGTTGGCCAGGGCGGAAAAGGTGGACCAGGCCAGCAGGGTGGCCAGCAGGGTTGAGATGAAAATGGTAATGGTGAAGACCCGCATGATATCGCTCAGGGTGGTGCGCACATCGGCGCCGATATTGCCGCGGGTCATGATGCCCAGGCGTGGGTTGATGTCGCGGATTTTGGCCACCACCCGGTCAATATCAAGGCCTTCCTTGATTTTCAGAAAGATGATGGAGATCTGGCCGCGTTTATAGGTGCCCAGCGCCTCGTCCGTGATATCGTCAAGGTCGGCCAGCCGCATGAACAGGCCATGGTCAAGACCGGTGCCGGTCTCCTCAAGGTGACCTGCCATTTTGATGTCCTGGCCAAAAAGGGCGATGGTGTCAATGAGTCCCAGGTACTGCCAGACATAATTCCCCACATAGACTTCCCCTTTTTGCAGGGGGACCGCATTTTGTATCCACGGCTTGATGACAAAATCCTTTTCCTGATTAAAGGCGATAACCTGTCCTTCAATAATGGAGCAGCAGCCGGAATCGAGGGTGTTGAGGTAGACCTGGTAGGTGGAGGCGGCAATCTCCTCCATATCTTTGAGCTCATCATAGATGGCCCCGTCCATGTAAAAGATCTTCTCTTTACTCTCGAGAATAAACTCCTCGGCCATGGATTTTGCCTGGGAGGGCACGATGACAATGTCGGCTCCCAGCCGTTTGGTGGCCTGCTCAAGATCATCCTGCACCGCCTGTTTAAAAAGCAGGGCAAAGACGAGAAGGGCCACCAGAAGACCCACCGCCACCATGAGAACGATATTGCGGAATAATTTCCTGGAAAAACCTTTCCAGGCCACAAGGGGCAGGGGGAGTCGGCCGGGTTTGGACATAAAAATACCTTAAACGACGAAGGAGAGAAAGGGGGAGATCATCTCCCCCTTTCTCTCCTTGGATTGCGGTGAAGAGAGTCTACTATTTGCTGTATTCCGCGTCTATGCCGCAGAGGATGGCATGCACACCATCTTCGCCGGGGCCGATCTCTTTATCATGACAGGCCAGGCATACAGAGGTGGGCTTGCCCACGAAGGTCTGGGCCTTGACATCATAAAGCTTGAGCTGGCCGTCCATCAGATACTCATCAGGTCCGGGTTTGGTCCGGTCCTGACAATCTTCGGCATAAATGGCCTTTGTTCTGGAGGTGACCACAATATATTTGTCATCCGGGGTGAACATGGCGTCATGGGTCTCTTCCAGGACGGGCATGGTCTCGGCATCAATGGTTTCCAGGGTGTTGGCATCAATAAGGAACATGATGTCGCCGGTGGCGTTGGCGATCTTGGAGGAGTCGTTGGACCAGTACTGCCGGAAGGAGATGGTGGATTTCTTGTTGCCGTCAGCGACGCCGGAGGCCAGCAGCTTCACCTCACCTTTTTCCAGGGCCTTGGCATCCAGCATCTTCAGATGGAGTTTGCCGATGCCGGTGCCGTAATTGGTCAGGGAGCTGGAATCACTCTCGTTGATGGTAATAAGCATCTTGCTCATGTCCGGAGAGGTGGTGCCGTGGAAATATTTATAGGGAACCTTGGGGTCTGCCTCGGTGCCTTCCAGAAAGACGCTGTGCTTACGGCTGAGATCTTTTTTGGCAAAGACATCGATGTAGGCCGGATTAGACATGGTGATGGGCATGAAATAATCTTTTGTCTGGCCGGAGGCGCAGTACATTTTTTTCGCTACCTTGACCTGCTCAGGGGTAGGGGCATCAACATCGAGGAGGACTTCGCCGGTGGTCAGGTCGGTTTTGCCCACATGGGTCATGCCCGTGGCTGGGTCAAGATTATAGGTTGACCAGAACATGGTGTTGCGGTCTTCCGAGTCGATACGGGCGTCATGGACCGGGTGAGAGTCGCGGTCACCGATATCAATTTTGGTGAGCTCACTGCAGGTAATGGGGGTTTCTGCGGCCGGGTCAATGGTGCAGACCGCTTTGGCAAAATGACCGCCCATGCCGGCGATATAGAACGTCGTCTCATAGGTCTTGGCCGCCATGCTGCTGGTGGCAATGCCAGCCACCAGGGCGCCGGCGGTAAGGGTACTCAGCCATGCTTTTTTTGAAATTTTCATTTCGTCTCCTTGCTTTGAATGTGCGGGCGTTCTTTTTTGCCTTGCCTTTACCTCTGTTCTGGTCAGGGCCTGTCTTGGCAAAATTGGGAAGGTGTGTCATATAATCAGGGGGTAAACAACCCCCTGGTAAGGTACGGCGCTCTCCTTATGCCCTGGAGCTTTTCCAGGCCAACCTGAAAATCATGTTGCCAGAAAAAGTACTTTGTGTGACAATCCATACCTGTGTGACAAAGTGTCGCACAGGTTGGTTTCGAAAATATATGATTGCCGGAAATTTGCAAGGAGAAAAAAGAGAAAATCTTGACCCTTGCTGGCCCAGATCCCTTTCCAGACCAGGAGTTCTTTTCTGGAAAGTGGAGTAAGTACAAGGAATTGCGATGTATATTGAATGTGAAGATCTGCTGAAAACCTACAGGTCTGAAGGTGCCGTGTTAACGGCAGTGGACCATGTCGACCTTGAGGTGAACAAAGGCGATTTTGTCATCATTATGGGCCATTCCGGCTCAGGGAAGACCACGCTGCTCTCCTTGATCGGCGGCCTGACCCGGCCCAGTGGCGGCAGGGTGCGTATTGCAGATATCGACAATTGGCAGCAGAGCGATGGCGAGTTGGCGATCATGCGTAACAAAAAAATCGGCTTTATCTTCCAGTTTGCCAGCCTGATGCCCACCCTCACTGTCCTGGAAAATATTCTTCTGCCCCTTTCTTTCAGCAACACCCCCCAGGGGGATCGGCAATATGCCTTGGAACTCCTGGAACGGGTGGGCCTCAGGGGCCGGCAGGATGATCTGCCCGGTCAGCTTTCCGGGGGCCAGCAACGGCGGGTGGCCATTGCCCGCTCCTTCATCAACCGGCCGGCAATTATTCTGGCAGACGAGCCCACCGGTGACCTGGATGAGACCACTGAGCAGGAGATCCTGGCCATCTTTAAAACGTTTAATCAGGCCGGCATCACCTTTCTGGTGGTGACCCATAATACGGACCTGGCTCTGAGCCAGGACTCGCCTCGTCTTTTCACTATGCAAAACGGTTTATTGGCAGCGAGCCCCCTCTTATGAAAAATTTCTTATTTGCCTGTTGTCTCCTGGTGGTTATGGCCGGCTGCGGCCAGTCCAGGCAGGCGCCAAAAGCCGAGATAGGTGCGCCGGCTCCTGATTTTGCCGCGGTTGATCTCCAGGGCAATTCCTTTGCCCTGGCTGATTTTGCCGGCAAACCCGTTATTATCCGCTTCTGGTCCACGGAGTGTGATTTTTGCCGGGCCGATACCCCTGTGTTCAATGCGCTCTATGAAAAATTTCACGACAAAGGTCTGCAAATAGCGTACATAAATACTTTGTCAAATCTGCAGCAGGTGCAGGAGTTTGTTGCTGATCTTGCCATCACCTTTCCTGTGCTTATGGATGAAAACGGTGAGATAGCAAGGCGTTATGGGGTCAAGCTTGTGCCCCAGACCATCATTATTGACAAAAAGCATACCATTGCGGCGGCCATTCTCGGCGGGGTCAGTGAAATGGAAATTATGGATTTGCTGCAAGAGGATTTAAAATAAATGAATAATCTTAAAAATATCTTTCTCCTGCTTGCTCTGGCTTTTCTGGCTGCTTCCGGCATCGCCTTTGCCCAGTCACCGGCTGATGTTCCGGCAGAGAGCCGCTGCCAGGTCTGCGGTATGTTTGTCGCTAAATATCCCAACTGGGTTACCCAGATCCGCACTGAAAACGGCCATAGGGCCCTTTTTGACGGGGTCAAGGATATGATGGTCTATTATTTCAACCCCGAGAAATATGGGACCCAGGCCGACGCCATCAAGGATATCTGGGTGAAGGATTATTATACCCTGGAGTGGCTTGATGGCCGCCAGGCCTTCTATGTGGTGGGCAGTGATCTCCATGGACCCATGGGCCATGAGTTCATTCCCTTTGCCAGCCAGGAGGGCGCTCAGGCCTTTTTAAAGGATCATCAGGGCCACGCCATTCTCCGCTTTGCCGAGATTACGGCCCAGAAGGTGGAATCCATGCGCCGGGGCATGAAGATGAAAAAGATGCACAAGATGGGGATGGAATAGGCCGCTTCTCCTTCTTCCTGCCCCTATCCTTACTTATGCGTCCCGCAACATTATTTGCCCTGCTCCTGCTCACCTTGACCGCTGTTGGTCTCCTTGCCTCACTGCATGGCCGCCAGCGGGCGGTGGCGGAGAGAGCTGGCCAGGCAGGGCGGGACAACCTGACCCGAGAGCTGGGCCTCACCGACCTCTGTCTGGCCACGGAGGCGCGCTACACAAGGCATCCTGCGGTGACGGATGACCTGGTTCCTTTTATGGATTATCCGGTCGCCCTGGAGCATTTTCCCACCGGGCTCTTTTGGGCCCCTCTGCCATGAGAATTTTTCTTGAAAAACACCTTAATCTCCTGGACTATGCCCTGTCGTCTCTCTGGCGCCGCAAGGGGAAGAATCTCAGTGTCTTTTTCGTCTTCACCCTGGTGATCTTTCTGTTGGCCTCTTTTTTGTTCCTGACCCGTTCCCTGCTGGTCTCCGCCCAGATCACGCTGCGCCAGACTCCGGAGATTACGGTGCAGCACATGGTTGCCGGTCGGCAGGAATCGATTCCTCTCTCCTATATGGGGAAGATTGAGGATATTTTCGGGGTGCACCAGGTGAGCCCCCGGGTGTGGGGCTATAAGTATAATGAGGTTACCGGCGCCAATATCACGGTGATGGGCCTCTCTCGCTCTCCTCTTTTGGGGGAGGAGGTCCTTGCTGAAGGACGTTTCGGTGCTCAGGGAGAACAGGGGTGGGCGGTCATCGGCCAGGGAGTGCTGGCTGATCTTGACCTGGGGAGTCGGCGCAGCTTTTCTTTCTTTCGGCCAGATTTGACCCTGAAGCCCTTCTCGGTGCGGGGGATTTTTGCGCCGCAGAGCAATATCCTCACCTATGATCTGGTGATCACCGGCATAGATGATGGCAGGGACCTTTTTGGTCTGGATCCCCAGCTGGCCACCGACCTCCTGGTGGAGGTGGTCAATCCCCTGGAGATCGCCACCATTGCCCGGAAAATCTCTCAGGTGCTGCCGGACACCAGGGTGATTACAAGGCCCCAGATCCTCAAGACATACCAGGCGGTTTTCAGCTGGCGTTCCGGTTTTGCGGCCATTTGCCTTATAAGCGCCCTGGCCGCCTTTATCATCATGGCCTGGGACAAGGCGTCCGGCATGGCCCCGGAAGAGCGGCGGGAAATTTCCATATTGAAAATTCTTGGCTGGCAGACCCCCGATGTGCTGATGGTCCGTTTCTGGGAGAGTCTGGCCCTGGCCCTGGTGGCCTTTGTCTCGGGGACGATCCTGGCCTATATCCATATCGGCTATTTCCAGGCCGGGCTTTTCCGCTCCGTGATGATGGGGTGGTCTGTGCTGCGGCCCGGCTTTGATTTGGTACCTGTTGTCAGCGGCACAGATCTCTTTCTCCTCTTTTCTCTCTCCATATTGCCCTACTTGGCTGCCACCATTATCCCGGCCTGGCGTTCTGCCTCTGTTGCCACGGATTCTGCCTTAAGGGGATAGAGATATGCTCATTGAACTGACAGATATCGTCAAGATCTACAACCAGGGAGAGGTCAATGAAGTGCGGGCCCTGGAGGGGGTCCAGCTCAGCGTGGCCCAGGGGACCATGGTCTGTCTCAAGGGGGCCAGTGGTTCCGGAAAATCAACCCTGCTGTCGATCATCGGTTGTATTTATCCCCCCACCAGCGGCAGGGCGGTTATCGCCGGCACCCAGCTGGCTCGACTGCCTGATCGTTTTCTCACCATCCATCGGCGCCAGACCATCGGCTTCATTTTCCAGCATTTCAATATCCTGCCCAGGCTTTCTGTGCTGGAAAACATCATCCTGCCCCTTATGCCCCTGGGTTTTTCTCCGGCCCGGCGCCGGGCCATGGCAGAGCCGCTTCTGGAACGGTATGGTATCCACCATCGCCGTAATTTTCCTGCCGGGGAGATCTCCGGCGGTGAACTGCAGCGGGTGGCCATTGCCAGGGCCTTGATTAATGACCCACCCATTATCATCGCCGATGAACCCACCGCCCATCTCGACACCCATCTCAGCAGGGAATTTCTGGCCACCATGCGGGAGTTAAAAGGGGAGGGGAAAACCATTATCATCGCCTCCCATGATCCCCTGGTGACTGAAGATGCGGGCCTGGATAGGCGTTATGGCGTGCAGGACGGCAGGGTGACTCAGGATGTTTGTTAATCCCTGGAGTCTGGCCCTCTGTCTGCTGAGCGGCATCACCCTTTTTTTGATTTTGGTGGCCTGTAAAACAGCGGTTAAGGTCCTGCGCCACTGGGATCCTGCTGCCGACAGCCAGAGGCAAATTGAGCTGGAGTCTGAGATCTGGCTCTCGTCCACTCTGGTCCAGTATGGTCTCGCTTTTCAGATTATCTCCCTGCTGCTCTATGTCCTGGCCGCGGATCATTTCTCCGGCATGCTCTCCGGGGCCATGTGCGCCACCGGTGCCCTGCTGGCCAACGACTATGGCCTTCCCCTGCTTATTGTCAAGATTGCTGGCATGTTTCTCTATGGGTTGTGGATTGTGCTCCATCAGCTTGATATCAGCAGTGAAAAATATCCTCTGGTACGGCTTAAATATATTCTTCTGCTTCTGATTGCCCCTCTGCTGCTGGCGGACACCGCCCTCCTTATTTTGTATCTGCAGGGGCTCAACCCGGATGTTATTACCTCCTGCTGTGCCGTTATTTTTGGGGAAGGAGACAAAGGGGCGGTGCAGAATCTGCTGGGAAGGATGGGCAGTCAGACCACCCTGGGTTTCTATTACAGCTGGCTGGCCTTGCTCTTTGTGGCAGGTTTTCTGGCCTGGCGGCGGCAAGAAATCATTCTATATCTTCTCTACGGCACGGCCATGGCGCTCTTCTTTGTCCTGGCCTTGCATACCCTTATTGCGCAGCTCTCGTCCTATATCTACGCCATGCCCTTTCATAACTGTCCCTTTTGCATGTTGAAGAGGGAGTATGGCTATATCGGTTTTTTTATCTACCTGCCGCTCTTTGCCACGGCTTTTTGCGGTGTCATGCCCATGCTCATCCACCTTTGCCGGGCCCGGGGGATTCTTGCTCCCACCGTGGCCAGGCTGCAAAAAAAACTTGTGGCGGTTTCCCTGTTCGCCCTGGCGCTCTATGCCGTGCTCTCCTCCTACCCTTATCTGCTCTATCTCTTTAGAGGAGGGGAGGGGTAGAAGCCGGTGGCAGTCACCAAAGGGGAATATGGCAGGCTTTTTTTGTCGCCGGGAACCATTTTTTAGAGGGTGGGCGGGAATTTCTGGAGCTTGCGCTGCAGGGTACGGCGATGGATGCCCAGTTTTTTGGCGGCCTGGGAGATATTGTTGTCGCAGTCGCTTAACACCCGGCTGATATGCTCCCACTCCACTCTGGCCAGGGTGGGGGCGCTGAGGCTGGCATCTTCAAGATCCTTCAGTCCTTCAGATTCAAAGGCGGCAATAATATCTTCAACCTCGGCCGGCTTGGTGAGGTAACCAATGGCCCCCAGTTTGATGGCCTTGGTGGCCGTGGCAATGGAGCCATAGCCGGTCAAGACCACGGCCTGCAGGCCGGGATGATGGCGAAGGCCGGTGCGCAGGACATCAAGGCCGGATTTGCCTTCCATCTTGAGATCGACAACCGCGTACTCTGGTTTCTGGCGGGCGATGATCTCCACGGCACCGAGGTAATTGCTTGCTGTTTCCACATGAAAGCCGCGCCGTTCCAAGGCCTTGGCCAGGCGGTTGCGGAAGATGTCTTCATCGTCAACGAGTAAAATAGTGGGCATCGTTCTTTAGATCTCCCCATGGTTGGTTGGTTGGCTGATTAATGATTTCTTGAAGGTCATGGTGATGGTGGTTCCTTTGCTTTCCAGTGATTGGATCATCAAGGAGCCCCCGAGCTGGCTTGCCAGGGATTTGGCCAGGAAAAGTCCCAGCCCCATGCCCCTGCCCACGGGTTTTGTGGTGAAGAAAGGGTCAGGGGCCTGGGAGACCACTTCGGGCGCCATGCCACAGCCATGGTCACGGACACGGAAACAAATATACTCTCCCTCTTCTTGGCATTCAAGGAGGATTTCCTGGTCAGGCGCACTGGCATCAGCCGCATTGGACAACAGAGCCTTCAAGGCCCAGGCGACGGCATGGGCGGGAACCAGTAATGATTGGCCAGGAATCTTATTGCTGATCACCAGCTGCTGGGAGATCTCACCCAGGAGATCCAGGGCAGTAGTCAGCAGCTGCTCAACGGTGCTGGGGATATATTTTTCGGCCTGCACGGCACCGGCATCCGCTGACATCTGAAAAAGGATGTTCTTGCAGCGCCGGGTCTGGTCACGGATCAGCTGGGCATCCTCCAGTAACCCTGTATCATAGATTTTATTTTCACAGCTATAGACCATCTCGCCAGAGGCCAGAGCAATGGTGGCCAGGGGCGTGGAAAGTTCATGGGCGGCACCAGCGGCCAGGGTGGCCAGGGCGCGGAGTTTGTCATTCTGCTGTTTCTCCTGGTGAAGCCTGGCAATGGTGCGATGATATTCACTTAAGGAGTGCTGAATACGGGAGGCGAAAAAGGTTATCAGGATGGCGCTGATGGCATAGGCAAACCACATGCCCTGCAGGTGCAGGTCCATGTTGAGATTGGTGACATTGCATACCTGCTGAATCTGTTGCTCTGCCTCCCCGCCGCCCCTCTGGAGAAGGGAGGGCAGAAACATGACGCCATAGAAGATGATGGTTGCCGCCGTGAGACCCCAGGCGAGCCGGGCCGGTAACAGGATGGCGCCCAGGGTGATATGAACCAGGAAGAGAAAGGTGAAGGGGTTCATGGTGCCGCCGGTGACATAGAGGAGGCCTGTCAGGAGGGCGATGTCACCAAAGAGGGTGAGGGGTAGCAGGTGGGCGGCGGGAGGGCCTTTCCGGGTACGCAGCCGCAGGGCCAGACCGCTATTGGTGATAATCTCAATAACAAGCACCGCACTGACTGCAGAGATGGGAATATCCAAATGGAAGAGCAGGACGCCCACGGTAAGGGTAAGAATCTGACCGGCCACGGCCCACCAGCGTAATTTTACCAGCCAGAGCAGACCGATACGACGGGGGTCGTGGATGTTTTGCTGGGGATCCAGGCTGTTTAAGGGATGGGCAGGCATTGTTTGGTCATCTGAAAAATGAGAGAAATAGGGACGTTGCCTGAAGGTAGCATATCACTCTGACCGCTGCCATCTTTTAGGGCTGGCCAGGCAAATCTTACTGAAAAAAAAGGAGAAAACATGCTGGCGCGACAATTTGCCACATTTTCCCTGCCAACAACCTGTGTTAAAGAGAATCGTTTACTTATATATGGCTAGTGGAGCCAGGTAAATAAAGAGTATGCAGCCCTTATCATCCTTCATTTCTGGAGGAGGATGTGTAAACCGTTCCTGAATTGCTGTGACCCCCTTTTTTTTTCAGTTGCTTTCTGTAAAGGGGTAGTTCAGAATATTCAGAAAATTATGGGATACTATGTCAGCTACACAGGAGCCGATCAGGCTTGCCGAAATTTTTCGTTTTCTGGCGCAGACCATGCGCTACCCCGAGTCTTCATGGTTCACTGATGACTTTCTTTCTGTTTTTAAAGAACTTCTTGTTCAGCTTGGCCATGTTCCGCAAAAGAGCCTGCCTGCGAAGATTACCGACGCCATCCTGGAAGAGATTCAGGTGGATTATACCCGCCTCTTTATCAATGGGGTGCCCCATGTGGTGGCCCCTCCCTATGCCTCAATCTATATTGATGGCACCCTCAACAGCACCACTGCCGATAAAACCCGCGAATATTTTCGTAGCCACGGCTTTGATATAACAACCAATGAATTCCCTGATCATCTTGTCACTGAGCTTGATTTCATCGCCTTACTTGAGGATGAGAAGCAGGGCAGCAGCGAAGAATTTCTACGTCTCTATTTCCGGCCATGGTTTGCCCAGTTTCGCGACCTGGTCTTGGCAGAGGCGGAGGTTTCCTATTTAAAAACAGCTGTAGAAGTAATAGATTTTTTTACGAGGATTGAGACCGAAGCGGATTCTGGACAGGCCGCGTGAAAGAGAAGAGTCTCTAAAGAGCATATTTTTTTGAAGCTTATTGTTTCAAATAATAAAAACCTGAGGGAGGTAAGAGAATATGGCTTTCAACTTAACAAGACGTAAATTCCTGCAGACGGCTACGCTTGCAGCAGCATCGGTGCCGCTGGCAAATGTGGTTACTGCCCAGGCCGGTGTTGCCAAGTCGCCATTCACCCCATCTGGGACCATGGCCGACAAGACCATGGTGGGTGGTATCTGTGAGATGTGTTTCTGGCGCTGTCAGCTGGTTGGCAAGGTTCGCGGCAACAAGCTCATGAAGCTTGAGGGCAACCCAAAATCCATTGACAATGGTCAGTCCATCTGTGCCCGCGGTAATGCCGGTGTCCAGTTGCTTTACGACAGGGATCGCCTCAAATATCCCATGAAAAATGTGGGCCAGCGCGGCGCGCCGAAGTGGAAAAGAATTTCCTGGGACGAGGCCCTTGATACCTGCGCCAAGAAACTCAAGGCCACGGAGCAGAAGTTCGGCGCCAAGGGTATCTGTATGTTTCCCCATGGTGCTTCCGCTAAGTACCCCATGCAGTATCTTGAGCATACTGTAGGTACTCCCAATGTCAGTGAGGCCTCTTTCTTTCAGTGTCGCGGTATTCGTGACACCGCTTTCCTGGCCACCATCGGGACCCCTCCTGGTGAGAATGTTGATATGGCAAATGCCAAGGTTATTTTCGGTCTTGGTTGTCATTTTGGTGAGAACGTACATGTTTCCCATACCAAACGTTATCTGAAAGGTCTTGAGAACGGCGCTAAGCTTATTATTGTTGATCCACGGTTTTCCGCCTCTGCAGCTAAGGCTGATGAGTGGGTTGCTGTGAAGCCTGGTACAGATACCGCTCTGATGCTCGGCATGATGAACTACATTATCCAGCAGGGCAAACATAATAAGGCCTTTATCGACAAGCACGGCATCGGCTTTGCTGAGTTCAAGGAGTCCATTGCCGAATGGACCATCGAAAAAACCGCCCAGACCTGTGACGTTCCTGCTGACCAGATCAAAAGGGTTGCTGATCTGCTGGCTGATAACGCTCCTAATGTCTCTATCCATCCCGGTCGGCATGTGAGCTGGCACGGTAATGACTTCCAGCGTCAGCGCTCCCTTGGCTGTATGATGGGTCTGCTCGGGGCCATGGGCGTTAAGGGTAGCTTTGTGAAAGGTAAAGGCCCTAAAGGTGTTGGTAAAGTAGGCTGGCCCAAGGGTGAACATCATGTAGAAGCCATGCATGTAGCAGCCGGCATTTATCCTTACTCTCCTCCCGGTACCCCCACGGACTTGATCCGCGATGCCGCCATAACCGGTGCCCCTTATCCCATCAAATCGTGTGTTATCTGGGGCCAGAATCCCATCCAGACCATCCCCAATCAGCAGAAGACCATCGACATGCTCAAGCAGATGGATTTTGTCATGTGCGTTGATGTCATGCCCACCGACATCACCATGTATGCCGATATTCTGCTGCCTGAGGCCAGCTATCTGGAAAGGTATGATTTTATCAAGACGGGGACCCAATGGGATCTCTCCGGCAAGCAGCAGCAGTACATCTCGGCCCGTATGCCCATGGTTATGGCTGATTTCGAGCGTAAGGATCAGGTCTATATCACCAACGAGATCGCCAAACGCATGGGCTACGGGGATAAGATTCCCGTCTCTGCCCTTCCTGAAATGGTCGATATGCAGCTTGCCGGCGCCGGCCTCTCCATTGCCAAGCTGATTGCTGAGGATGGTATTCATCTCCAGCCGGGTATAGATCCGTACGGCGTTGCCGATGATCTCCTGGTCTATTTCAATAACGCAGAAATCGCTGATTATGGCTATCCAGCTTCTCCCACCTATATTGCCGTGGAAGAGGTGCCGGCCGGCCATTTCCGCCTGCTGTACGGTCGTTCACCGGTACATACCTTTAACCGCACCCAGAACAACGTTTGGCTCCATCACGCCATGCCTGAAAATCCTGTCTGGATTAATGACGAAATGGCCAAGGAACTGAGCCTGGTAAATGGCGACCGGGTATATTGCGTTAACAGTGAAGGTGTGAAGTCTCGCAACACCACCATTGTCAAGGTAACCCCTGGTATCCGCAAAGATTGCGTATATATGGCCCATGGTTACGGCACCAAGAACCCCGCTATGAGTGTTGGTGCGGGTGCTGGTATTGACGATCAAGCCCTGATCACGATACTGGCTGTGGATCCGGAAACCGGTTGTCACGGCATGCGTAACAACTTTGTTAAACTGGTTAAAGCGTAAGATTTTATAAGCCTACGAGATACTCTATTAAGGAGGATATACCGTTATGCAATACGGAATGGTTATTGATATAAAGAAGTGTGTTGGCTGTCATGCCTGCACCATCGCCTGTAAGGCCGAGTGGGAAGTGCCGGCTGACAAGGACAGAAACTGGGTGCATCGTCTGGGCCCGGACAACACCCCCCATGGTCTGGCTTCCACCTATTATCCCGGTCTCTGCAATCACTGTAATGAGCCGGCCTGTGTCCCTGTCTGTCCTGCTGATATTATTCAGAAGACCTTTACGGACAAAAAAAGCGGCAAGACCAAGACCCTGGAAGTGGCTGCTACCTATAAAGATCCCTTCAACGGCACGGTGCAGATTGATAAGGAGCGCTGTCTGGGTTGCGGGGCCTGCGCTGACGCCTGTCCCTATAATGCCCGCTATGTAAACGAGAATCAGATCAATGAGGAGCTGGGCAGTGAGGGTACTGCTGATAAGTGTACCTACTGCATGCCCCGTGTTGAGATGGGACTTGAGCCTGCCTGTGTCCAGACCTGTCTGGCCCGGGCCCGTATCTTCGGCGATCTGGATGATCCCAATTCCGAGGTCTCCAGATACAAGAAAATGGGGGCCAAGAGTCTTTCTTCCGTTAATGTAAATATCGGCTCTAACGGCCTTTATTACGGCAATAAACGCGATATGGCTCTGCTCACCGCCACCTCAACTCCCCAGGTGATGCCGGAGGCCAATATGCGCCGGATCTTGATGGCTAAAATGAAGCCTGGTTTCAATAAGGCCAAAAAACTTGGCATGCTGGGACTTGTTGGCGCCGTCGCCATGAAAGGAATGAAGGAAGATAAGGAATAATCTTCTCTCATAGATTCTTGATAAAAAAAGGGCAATGGTGATGATTCACCATTGCCCTTTTTTTTATGTTTTGGCAGGTGCGGATCCTCTCTTCTGCTTTGTTGCTCCGGCGGCCCGGGTTCAGGATCCATAGTGGCGCCTCGCACTGCCTCCTTGAAATCCTGGAGTGTGGTGCGTTCCATGAAGCGGGCAGCCCGCTCTTTGGGGCGGGCCTCTTGCCGGTTCAGGGGGGCTGTCGCCGAGGTCGGCAGGATCCAGGCCGACAAAGGAAGAGGCCTGGGCCGGAGGTGATTTTCAGCAGAGGTATGTTATACTTCAGCGCCAGCCTGGCAATATTGGCGAGCATTTCCGGGGTGACCAGCCCCAGCCGTGGACCCGGGATGATCTGGTATGTCTGGCGCCTTGTGTCTGCTTGTATGCCTGCACGCTGGGGGTTTAAAAAAAAGGCACTTTTTTCTTCTATCCTTTGCTAAGGAAGGGGGAATTGACTTAAATCAGGCAAAAGAAAAATTTTTCTTTTTCTTTGTAACCATCATCGTATGCTTGCTGACACCATGGCTGAAAAATCAACAGAGAGGCATCCCGTCCTTACCGCGACCTTTTTGCAGGAGGCATCGTCAGGGCCCGGGGTCTACATCATGAAAGACCGGCGCCAGCTGGTCATTTATATCGGCAAGGCCCGGAACCTGCGCAAACGACTGACCTCCTATGCCCAGCTCCAGGCCGTGGCCCATAACAAAACCAGGGCCATGGTGAGTCAGATCTGCTCTGTGGGCACCATTATCACCGCCTCAGAGAAAGAGGCCCTGATTCTTGAGGCCTCGCTCATAAAAAAGCATAGGCCTAAGTATAACGTTATTCTCCGTGATGATAAAAATTATCCCCTGATCAAGGTGACGGTCCAGGATAAATGGCCCAGGGTCGTGATGACGCGGAAAAAGCTGAAGGATGGGGCCCGTTATTTTGGGCCCTACGCCTCAGCGGCCTCCATGTGGGCCACCCTTAAGCTCCTGGGGAATCTCTTCCCCTTGCGGCGCTGTAAAGCTGTGAAGGAGCGGCAGCGGCCATGTCTCAACGGCCAGATGGGAAATTGCCTGGCCCCCTGTCTGCAAGGGAGTAATCCCCAGAAATATCAACAGGCAGTGGATCATGTTATCATGATCCTGGAGGGCAAAGATAGAGAGCTTGCCCAGGCCTTACGCCAGAAGATGGCGGCGGCTGCCGCTGTCCAGGCCTTTGAGGAGGCGGCCCTTTATCGCGACCAGATGCTGGCCCTGGAAAAGACCTTGGAGAAACAGGTCATGGTGGCCAGCCATGACCATGAATTTGACGTCTTTGGTGCCCACCGGCAAGCCGGGTCCCTGGCCATTTCCGTGATTACGGTGCGGGGCGGCAGGGTGGAGGGGCATCAATCCTTTTTTATTGCCGAACCCGTCGGTGATGACCATGATGTTCTGGCTGAGGCCCTGCGCCGCTTTTACAGTGAGGAAATCTTCATCCCCAGGGTGATCTTGCTGCCCTGGTCTACAGGAGAAGAAGCCTTTTTTGCGGCATATCTTGCTGAGCAGAAAGGGGGCAAGGTCGCCATGCGCATTCCGCAAAAAGGGGATTTGCGCCGCCTGGTTACCATGGCCAACGACAATGCCGCCCAGGTTTTCAGCGATAAGGAGAAGCAACAGAGATCGTGGCAGGTCATGGCCCGTCAGCTTAAGGACATGCTCAACCTCTCAAAAATGCCTCATTATATTGAGTGCCTGGATATCTCCAATACCAGCGGCAAGGAGGCGGTGGGCTCCCTGGTCTCTTTTGTCGATGGCCGTAAGGCTCCGTCACGGTATCGTCATTATAAGATTCGCACCATTGCAGGCCCTGATGATTATGCCATGATGGACGAGGTCCTGCGCCGCCGCTTTGCCCCGGAAAAGAAGCCTGCCTTGCCCGATCTCTTTATTGTTGATGGCGGCAAGGGGCAACTCAATATAGGGGTGCATGTTTTCAAAGAGTTGGCTCTTTTTGAGGAGGTTGACCTCCTGGGTATTGCCAAGGGTCGGCAGGGGGAGGGCGAAAAGCTGTATCGGCCCGGCCGGAAAAATCCGTATCACTTGCCCCGTCACTCGCTGCTGCTGCTCTTTTTGATGCGTATTCGTGATGAATCGCACCGCTATGGCGTGACCCTGCACCGGCGGTTGCGTAATAAAAGAACCCTTACTTCCGAGCTGGACCATATCGCCGGAATCGGCCCGACCAGGAGGCAGAAATTGCTCCGCCATTTCGGCAGCGTCAAAGGGGTTAAAAAAGCCACCCTGGAGGAGCTGTGCGCCTGCGACACCATTGGTGAAGAGCTGGCCCGCACCATCTTTCAGGCCCTGCACGGCCTGGGCACGATAAGGCCATAGCAAACATTAATTGACAGCCTCGGGAACCATTGTTAGAAGAGTCTATTTAAAAGTTTTTTGGAATACACCCCTTTTTTCAGGCCTTCCGGCTGGGGTTTCAATACGCAGGGACCTGCCCGCTCAGGGTGGTTTCCCTGGCAGACAATGGAGAATTTACCACCATGTGGGAATATACAGATAAGGTTAAGGAGCATTTCCTTAATCCTCGCAATGTCGGAGAAATTGCCGATGCCGACGGGGTAGGGGAGGTTGGCTCGCTCTCCTGTGGCGATGCCTTGAAATTAAGTTTCAAATTGGGTGAGGACGGCCGTATTGCCGATGCCAAGTTCAAGACCTTCGGTTGTGCCAGTGCCATTGCCGCCTCCTCAGCCCTGACCATCATGCTCATCGGCCGGACCCTGGAAGAGGCCTTGGAGATCACCAATGAGGATATTGCCCAGTTCCTGGGCGGCCTGCCCAAAGAAAAAATGCATTGTTCGGTGCTGGGCCGGGAGGCCCTGGAGGCCGCCATTGCCGATTACCGCGGCGTGGCCCTGCCCATGGCCGAGGGCGAGGTGGTGTGCGAGTGTTTCGGTGTCACCGATATCGAGGTCAAGCGGGCCATTTTGGAGAACGACCTGCACACCGTGGAGGATGTCACCAACTTCACCAAGGCGGGGGGCGGCTGCGGCAAATGTCACGATCGTCTCAAGGTTCTCATCTATGAGGCCCGAGAGGAGAAGGCGCCCCAGCCCATACCCATGAGCGGCCCCAAGCGCATGACCACCATCCAGAAGATCAAGAAGATCGAAGAGGTCCTGGAGCGTGAGATCCGGCCCGCCCTGAAAAAGGATGGCGGCGATATTGAGCTCATTGATGTGGATGGTAATTTTGTCATTGTTTCTCTGCGCGGCTCGTGCAGCAGCTGTGCCAAGTCGCAAACCACCCTGAAGGAATATGTGGAAAAGAAACTTCGTGAACAGGTCTTGGACACCCTGGTCGTTGAGGAGGGGAAATAATGAGCAAAACAATCTACATGGATAATAATGCCACCACCATGGTGGCGCCCGAGGTCTTCGAGGAGATGAGGCCTTATTTCTGTGAGCTCTACGGCAATCCCTCCAGTATGCACAGCTTTGGCGGCCAGGTTGGCCAGGTGGTTGAGGAGGCCCGGCTGCGGGTGGCCAGGCTGATTAATGCCGAGCCTGAAGAAATCATCTTTACCAGTTGCGGCACGGAGAGTGACTCCACTGCCATTTTTTCCGCCCTGCAATCAAAGCCTGAAAAACGCCATGTCGTCATCAGCCGGGTGGAGCATCCTGCCGTCAAGAACCTCTGCGAGAATCTGGATAATCTCACCGGCCATAAGCACAAGGTGACCCAGCTGCCCGTGGATGAAGAGGGTATGCTCGATATGGAGCAGTACCGTGAGAGTCTCAGTGACGACACTGCTGTGGTCAGTATGATGTGGGCCAATAATGAGACCGGGGTTCTTTTCCCCATTGCGGAAATGGCAGCCATTGCCCGGGAGCGGGGTATCCTCTTTCACACCGATGCCGTGCAGGCCGTGGGCAAGATTCCCATTGACGTCAAGAAGTTGGCGATGGACTTTCTCTCCATCTCCGGTCATAAACTCCACGCCCCCAAAGGGACAGGTGTCCTCTATGTCAGGAAGGGCACACCCTTTGCTCCGTTTCTTATTGGCGGCCATCAGGAGCAGGGGCGGCGGGGCGGTACCGAAAATGTTACCTCCATTATCGGCCTGGGCAAGGCCTGTGTCCTGGCCGGCCACTACATGCAAAAGGAAAACAGCACTGTGCGCCTGCTGCGCGACAAGCTGGAGCAAGGGCTGCTGGCTACAATACCCAATGCCATGCGCAACGGTCATAAGACCGAGCGCCTGCCCAATACCGCCAATATCAGCTTCGAGTATGTGGAGGGGGAAGCCATCCTCCTCCACCTGGATCGCTTCGGCATCTGCGCCTCATCCGGATCGGCCTGCACTTCAGGATCCCTGGAGCCGTCCCATGTCCTGCGGGCCATGGGGGTGCCCTTTACCGCGGCCCACGGCTCCATTCGTTTCAGTCTGAGTGTCTATAATACGGAGGATGAGGTGGATTATGTCCTGGAGAAATTACCCCCCATTATTGCTGATCTGCGCCAGATGTCTCCCTTTTGGGAGGATCGTGCTAAAATAGCCGGCGGCGGCTCCTGTGGCAGCTGCAGCTGCCAGAAATAAAACCAAGGCTGAAGGAGAGATGAGCATTCTTCGTCTCCTTTATTATTCCCCTAATTCCCGACATCCTGGACAGAAATGATAGTTATCCCACCATCCTATGAGATTTTAAACGATCTTGACAGGCAGAGTCTTGCCATGCGTATTGAGGCCTGTGGCCGCCTGTGCTACAAGAGTGAAGACAAGATCAGTGAGGCATCGGCGCCCATTTTCATCAGAAACATCTTGAGGCATGGCCATAACTCCGTAGCGGAGATGGCTGTTGTTACCCTGGAGGTAATCGTTGACAAGGAATCGGTTGCCACCCAGCTTTTCAAGGCAATGCCCAGGTACCTGAATGTTGATATCCTGGAGAAAAACATCCTGCTGATCACTGCCTCGGTGCGGGCCTTTCGGGAACTCTATCTGGAGCATGCCAACCTGAAAATCGTCAAGGCCATCACGGCCTTTCTGTTGGCAAGACATCCCCTCTTTTTTGAGGATATTACTCCGGCGCGGGGCATTGTGCCCCAGAGCGGGGTGATGGTCAAGAAGCTCTACCTCTCCGAGGTGGAAAATCTGCCGGCCCATCTTTTGGCCCGCCATCGTTATCTGGCGGTGAAATTTATTGTCAACAGGGCGGTAACCCATGAGATGGTGCGGCATCGGCCCTGCAGTTTCCTGCAGGAGAGCCAGCGCTACTGCCGCTATGATAGCGAGAAGTTCGGCAATCAGGTTACCTTTATAAAGCCTCTTTTTTATGAAGATGAGGAGGGTGAAGAGTACCGCCTCTGGTCCCAGGCCATGGCGGAGACCGAAAAGATCTATCTCCAACTCCTGGAGAGCTCCACTGCCCAGGCGGCCCGGACCGTTTTGCCCAACTCCTGCAAAACAGAACTCATCGTCTACGCCAATCTCATGCAGTGGGTCCATATGTTTAAACTGCGGGTGGCCAAGGGGGCGGATCCCTCCATGCGGGAAGTGATGACCCCGCTGCTGCGTGATTTTGGCGAGCAATTCCCCGGGGTCTTTGAGCCCTTGCTTGCCGCGCAGAGCAGCTGAAACAACGAGACTCCTTGTTACAGTCCAGCCTTTTTCTTGAAAGCTCCGCCTTGTTTACCTGGCGGAGCTTTTCCATGTCTTGGCGAAAATAAGTAGTTCTGCGGATTGTCTTATTGAAAAAACTAGGGTAATTACACTAAGCTCTGCCAAATTCTATCAGGGTTCACTTACAACGTTAATTTGAGTGGTTGTATTAACGACCGCTTATTTTTTTAAGCTCATGGCGAGATCTATACCTTGTCGTGGTGAAACTTTTTATGGAGGAAAAAATGGCTCTTGATCCTACAAAGCATGCAGATTGGGAAATCGCCCAGGATGCTGAGAAAAATATGAAGACCGTCTATGAGCTTGGTGAGATGCTCGGTCTTGATAAGGAAGAGGTTCTGCCTTACGGCCACTATGTGGGCAAGCTTGACTTCAATAAGATCATGGCTCGCCTCGGTAATAAGCCAGATGGTAAATATGTCGATGTCACCGCCATTACCCCCACCCCCCTGGGTGAAGGCAAGTCCACCTGCGCCATGGGTCTGGTCCAGGGTCTGGGCAAGCGTAACAAGTCTGTTGTTGGTGCTATTCGCCAGCCCTCCGGCGGACCCACCATGAATATCAAAGGTTCCGCTGCTGGTGGCGGTCTGGCCCAGTGTATCCCCCTTACCGAGTTTTCCCTGGGGCTTACCGGTGATATCAACGCCATCATGAACGCCCATAACCTGGGCATGGTGGCCTTGACTTCCCGGATGCAGCATGAGGCCAACTACACGGACGCCCAGCTGGCCCAGCGCAACCTGAAGCGCCTGGATATCCATCCCAAAAAGGTGGAGTTCAACTGGATCATCGACTTCTGTGCCCAGGCCCTGCGCAACATCACCATCGGCATCGGCGGCAAGATGGATGGCTTCACCATGCAGTCTTCCTTTGCCATTGCCGTCTCTTCCGAGATCATGGCCATTTTGGCCATTGCCAATGACCTGGCTGATATGCGCACCCGCATCGGCAAGATCGTGGTGGCCTATGACCGGCAGGATCGGCCCATCACCACTGCTGATCTTGAGGTGGACGGCGCCATGACCGCCTGGATGGTCCAGGCCTTGAACCCCAATATCATGCAGACCCTGGAAGGTCAGCCTGTTCTGGTTCATGCCGGTCCTTTTGCTAATATCGCCATCGGCCAGTCTTCGGTTATCGCTGACCGGGTTGGCCTGAAGATCGCTGATTATAACGTCACTGAGTCCGGCTTTGGTGCTGATATCGGTTTCGAGAAATTCTGGAACCTCAAGTGCCGCTTCTCCGGCAACAAGCCAAACTGTGCCGTGGTGGTGGCCACCATTCGTGCCCTGAAATGTCACGGCGGCGCCCCCATCCCCGTCCCAGGCAAGCCCATGCCTGAAGAGTATGGCAAGGAGAATGTCGGCTGGGTTGAGGAAGGTTGCAAGAACCTTATCCACCACATCGAAACGGTCAAGAAGGCGGGAATCAACCCTGTGGTCTGTATCAACGCCTTTTATACCGATACGGATAATGAGATCAAGGCCGTGCGCCGGATCTGCGAGAGCGCTGGTGCCCGGGTGGCCCTCTCCCGGCACTGGGAGCATGGTGGCGATGGCGCTCTGGAGTTTGCTGACGCCGTTGTTGATGCCTGTGAAGAGCCCAATGACTTCAAATTCCTCTACGACCTCTCCGATCCGCTGGAGAAGCGTATCGACCTCATTGCTCGCGAAGTGTATGGCGCTGATGGCGTTTCCTATACCCCGGAGGCCCAGGCCAAGCTCAAGCGTCTTGAGGCTGATCCGGACATGAAGGAGATGGGAACCTGTATGGTCAAGAGTCATCTCTCTCTCTCCCATAATCCTGCCCTGAAAGGGACTCCCAAGGGGTGGACCCTGCCCATCCGGGACATTCTCACCTACAAGGGGGCTGGTTTTGTAGTACCCGTTGCCGGGGCCATCAGCCTCATGCCGGGTACGGCATCAGATCCTGCCTACCGGCGTGTTGATGTTGATGTGCTGACCGGCAAGGTTAAGGGTGTTTTTTAATAAATTCAAGTGGTTAGTTAGATGACAAAAAAAGCAGAGCCGTTTTTCAGGCTCTGCTTTTTTTTGTGGTATAGTGGCGAATAACCTTGCGTCGCCAGCAGTTCCTCTTTTAGACTTATTCGTTGCGTATTTCCTTCTCTGAGTCGTGTAAACATCCTTGTTGTCCCCTTGGATATCTATGAATTTCAGCAAATCAAATAAAGGCAGCCGGAGCAGCCTTTCTGCCTCTGTTAAAGATCAGTCCGGGGCCGGAAAGCTGAAGATTGGTGAAATCCTGCGGAGAGAGGGGCAAATCACCAAGAATATGCTTGAGCAGGCGGTGGAGATCCAGAAGAAGCAGGGAGGTCGGCTCAGCTCCATCCTCCTCAAGCTGGGGTATATCGAGGAGGACACGGTCTGCAAGATTCTCAGCCGGGTTCAGAATTTCACCGTTATCAATCTGCAGGAGGAGTCTCCCGATCCGAAGGTCTTCGATCTGGTGCCTTATGACCTGGCCAGAAAGTATATGATGGCCCCCATTCGGAAGATCGATAAGACCCTGCATATTACCATGGCCGAGCCCACCGACACGCATGCCGTGGACGAACTGCAGTTTGAGTTGAAACTCGGCCTGGCCATCGGGGTTTCCACCGAACGTGAAATTATTGCCGCCTTCAGGGAATATTATCATATTTCTGATGAGGAATATGGCGAGCTCTGCAATCTTAAAGAGGAATTTGAGGAAGAAGAAGAGGAGGATCTGACCAGCATCTCTGATTTTGGGTCCCTGGCCTCGGAAGTGGCTGATGATATGGCCATCGAGGCAGATGAAGTGGATACAGGGCCGGAGCATTTTTCCGCCTCGGATGCCCCTATTATCAAGCTGGTGAACGGTATCTTGATGAAGGCGGTCAAGGATGGGGTGAGCGATATCCATATCGAACCCTATGAGAAGAATCTCCAGGTGCGATACCGGCTTGATGGCGCCCTCTATAAATCGATGAACCTGCCGGTGGGTATTAAGAATGCCCTGACTTCCCGGATCAAGATACTCTCCAACCTTGATATCACTGAGCGCCGCGTGCCCCAGGATGGCCGCATCAAGATGCGTATCGGCCGCAATAAGGTGGTTGATTTTCGGGTCTCCACCCTGCCGACCCTCTATGGTGAATCCATTGTTCTGCGTATCCTTGACAAGGCCTCTCTCAATGTGGATCTCACCAAGCTCGGTTTTGAGGTGGAAACCTTCGAGGCCTTGAAGCGCTGCCTTGACCGGCCCCAAGGTCTGCTGCTGGTCACCGGCCCCACCGGCTCCGGCAAGACCGTTACCCTCTATTCTGCCCTCAATTCCCTCAATAAGGAGGATACCAAGATCCTCACCGCGGAAGACCCGGTGGAGTTCAACTTCAAAGGCATCAACCAGGTGAATGTCCATGCCGAGGTGGGCATGACCTTTCCCGCCGCCCTGAAGGCCTTTCTGCGCCAGGATCCCGATATCATCATGGTGGGTGAGATCCGTGATATTACCACCGCTGAGATCGCCATTAAGGCCGCCATGACAGGTCATCTGGTTTTCTCCACCCTCCATACCAATGACGCCGCAGCCACCATTGGCCGTCTCATTGATATCGGCATCCCCCCCTATATGCTGGCCTCCTCGCTGACCATGGTTCTGGCCCAGCGTCTGGGGCGCCGACTCTGTCCCAAGTGCAAGACCCCTGTTGAGCGTCCGGACCACCAAGAATTGCTGGCCCTGGGCTTTACGGAAGAACTTCTTGAAAGAAAATGGACCCTCTACGGACCAAAAGGGTGCGCCCATTGTAACGGCGGCGGCTATAAGGGCAGGGTGGGCTTTTTTGAACTCATGGAGATCACCAGTCCCGTTGCCGAGGCCATCAGTGCCCGGGTGGCCGAGGATCAACTCCGCAAGATCGCGGTTCAGGAAGGGATGCATCCTTTGCGCTATGCGGCCCTTTTGAAGTCGACACAGGGGATCACTGATTTGCGCGAGGTCCAGCGCCGTACTGTCCTCAACGAGGAGAGCCTGCCCGCCTATCTGATTAATCCTGATGTGGAACTCTATGAGGATGGGGATGACATCATTCATCAGGGCAACATGGATAATGATTTCTTCCAGCTCCTGCAGGGCAAGGTTATGGTGGTCAGAGACGGCAAACGCATTGCCGACATCAAGGAGCCTGGCGAGTATTTTGGCGAGATGTCGGCCATCTCAGGTGAGCCTCGTTCCGCATCCATCGTCTCCCGGGGAAGGTCAAAGATCAAACGGTATCCCGGCGATAAGATACTGGAGGTGATCCAGACCCAGCCCCAGGTTTCCCGTCACCTCTTCAGGACCCTTGTTGACCGTCTCTCTCACACCTCTGATATTATTGTCAAGCTGGCAGATACTACCCGGCGCTGATTCCCCCCCCTGCACATCCCCTGGAAGCGTTTATTTTCTTCTTTTGCCGTCCCTTCTGTACTACTACCTAATCTCCTTAGGTAGAGTTACTGAGTTTTGAAAAAAGGTTGTAACGGAAAGAGGTTACTCGCCTGGAAAAGGGGAGCCTCTCCATATAATTTTGTTGCATAAAGCATTTTTTTTCACTAGGATCAATGACTCTAAATCCTCGTAGTTATTCCCCTGCCGGCTCATATTGTAAGCGAACTGTCTCCTGTTCTTAAGGACAGTAGAGGGAAACTATGCGCCTAAGCAACAGGCGTAATTGGAAATAAGGATAATCATTCAAGGTTCAAGTTTTTTGATTCACTATATTTGTCTATAAGGAGATCCAATGAGTGCCAAGATTTTAAGCGGAACCGAAATAGCAAAGGAAATTCGGGCGGAACTGCAGGTTGAGGTGGCAGAACTTAAGGAAAAGCATGGTATTGTGCCAGGATTGGTGACCATTCTGGTGGGTGAGGATCCGGCTTCCCAATCGTATGTGAGTGCAAAAAATAAAACCGCCCATGCCCTTGGTATCCATTCTGAGCAGGTTACCCTGGATGTGGAGACCAGCGAGGAGGATCTCCTTGCTCTGGTTACTAAATATAATAAAGATGACAAGATCAACGGCATTCTGGTCCAGCTTCCCCTTCCCAAACATATTAACGAGGGCAAGGTGCTTTTTGCCATTGATCCCGCCAAGGATGTTGACGGCTTCCATCCCGTTAATGTCGGAAAAATGATGCTTGGGGAGCAATGTTTTCTCCCCTGCACCCCCCATGGAATCCTGGAAATTCTCAAAAGATCCGGGGTAGAGACCAGTGGTGCGGAAGTTGTGGTGGTGGGCCGTTCCAATATCGTCGGCAAGCCTATTGCCAACCTGATGCTGCAGAAGCGGGAGGCTGGTAACGCTACCGTAACCCTCTGTCATACCCGTACCAAAAACATGGATGCCCATCTCAAGCGTGCTGATATCATCATTGCCGCAGTGGGGGTCGCCAACATGATTAAGGCGAACCAGGTTAAAGAGGGCGTTGTCGTTATTGATGTCGGTGTCAACCGGGTCGGCGTCAGTGAGAGCGGCAAGGCCATTCTTGCCGGGGATGTTGATTTTGAAGGCGTCAAGGAGAAGGCAGCGGCAATTACCCCTGTTCCCGGCGGCGTTGGCCCCATGACCATTACCATGTTAATGAAAAATACGGTACAGGCTGCCCGGCAGGCCAAAGGTATATAAGAATTTTCAATTTTTTTGAGGAAATATAGATGGCTACTTCAAAAACTGGCTGTGAAGGGTGCGCTGATATCACGTGCCCTTCCACAAAATTAGTTCTTGGACAGGATATAGCAAAAAACGTAACCACTGCCTATGATCGTATTCAGGCCCGCGGCATGGCCGCCTGTCTCTTTGGCTCAAAAGGCACCTGTTGTCGGAACTGTAATATGGGGCCCTGTCAGATCATTGATGGTGTTGATGATATGATTGGTGTCTGCGGCGCCACTGCTGATACGGTTGCCGCCCGAAACTTTGCCAGAACGGTTGCGGCTGGTGCCGCTGCCCATGGTGACCATGCCCGGGAGATGATCAAGGGTTTTATCGAGACGGCCAAGGGCAACAGCCCTCATCAGATACAGGATGTGGAAAAGCTCCATGCCCTGGCCAAGGTTTTTGAGGTGGATACGGTTGATCGCGACAAGAATGAGATCGCTCTGGAGCTAGGCGAAAAGGCCCTGGCCGAATTCGGCAGCCAGGATGACACGGGCCTCACCATGCTCAAGAGGGCCCCCAAAAAACGGCAGGAACTCTGGAAGAAACTCGGCGTCGAGCCGCGCGGGGTTGATCGCGAAGTTGTGGAGATGATGCATCGTACCCATATGGGTGTTGATCAGGAGTATAAGAACATCATGCTCCAGGCCTCCAGATGCGCCCTTTCCGACGGCTGGGGCTCTTCCATGCTCTCCACCGAACTCACCGACATCATGTTCGGCACCCCGGTTCCCAGGCGTTCCACTGTTGATTTGGGCGTCTTGAAGTCGGACCATGTCAATATAACGGTCCATGGCCACGAGCCACTCCTGGCGGAATCGCTCTGCATTGCGGCCCAGGATCCTGAGATGATCGCCCTGGCCAAGAAGCAGGGCGCCAAGGGTATCAACCTGGCCGGGGTCTGCTGCACAGGAAATGAAATTCTCATGCGCCGCGGTATTCCGGTGGCAGCTGGGTTTATTCAGCAGGAGATTGTCCTTGCCACCGGTGCCGTGGAGGCCATGGTGGTGGATGTTCAGTGTGTCATGCAGTCCGTGGCAGAAGTGGCCAAGAGCTTTCATACCGATATCATTACCACCAATTACCGCGCCAAGATGACCGGTGCGGTTCATATCCAGTTTGAAGAGCATGCGGCCCTTAATTCTGCCAAAGAGATCCTCACCCATGCCATCAAAAACTACAAAAAAAGGGGCAAATTCTTTATTCCCCAGGAAACGAAGCTGGATGTTGTTGTTGGTTTCAGTCATGAAACCATTAATTACATGCTCGGTGGTCGTTTCCGGGCCAGCTACCGCCCCCTGAACGATAATATCATTAATGGCCGGATCCGCGGCGTTGCCGCCATTGTTGGCTGCGACAATTTCAAGCTTGCTGACGACTCCCATGAGATCATTGTCCGGGAGCTCCTTAAAAATAACATCCTGGTGCTGGCCACTGGTTGCGCGGCAACGGCCCTGGGACGGGCTGGTCTGGTTAACCCCGAGGCGGCCAAGTATTGTGGGGACAGCCTGCGGGAGGTGTGTGAGACGGTGGGTATGCCTCCTGTTCTGCATATGGGTTCCTGTGTCGACAACAGCCGTCTCCTCATCGCCCTGACGCAAATGGTAAACCAGGGTGGTCTGGGCGAGGACATCTCAGAGGTGCCGGCCATTGGTACCGCCCCCATGTGGATGAGTGAAAAAGCGGTTGCCATTGGCCAGTATTTCGTGGCAAGCGGTGCCCAGGTTGTTTTCCAGGACCTGGCGACTTCCGGGGCCAAGGCCTTCAACAACTATCTTCTTGAGGATATGATGGGCACCTATGGGGCCCATTGGAATGTGGCCAAGGATCCCAAAGAGATCGCCCGCATCATGATCGAGAAAATCGAGGCCAAGCGTGACGCCCTGGGCATCAACAAGAAAAAGGAGCGTGTTCTTTTTGATATGAATATGCGCCGGGATCTGGGTGATGGCCATGGTCTTACGGATGTCGGTTGTCACGGTCCGGAAGTGGTTGAAAGATAAAGAAATAGAGAATTCAGAAAATAGAGGGGTTGAGAAATAAGAATAGGGGAAAGAAGAAGAAAGAATTTATTTCATGATGGTTCCTCCTTCCCAACTTCTTGTTTCTGATGGTCTTACCTCCTCATTAAAAAGGAAATAGCCGATGAAATCGGGTAGTCGTCTAGAACGTATCTTAAAGGCCGGGCATTTTGCCGTGACCGGTGAACTTGGTCCTCCCAAGAGTGGCGATCCTGAAGTCGTTCGTCAGAAGGCCCGCATCCTCAAAGGGCATGTGGATGCCGTTAATATTACAGATTGCCAGACTGCCATAGTCCGGATGTCCAGTATTGCGGCCGGTCTTATCGCCCACCAGGAAGGGGTGGAGCCGGTTATCCAGATGACCTGCCGGGATCGCAACAGGATCGGCATGCAGAGTGATATTCTCGGTGCCACGGCCCTGGGCCTGAAAAATCTGCTCTGCCTCACCGGTGATCATCAGAAATTTGGTAATCATGCCGGTGCCAAAGGTGTTTTTGACATGGATTCCATCCAGCTTCTGGGTATGGTCAAAAACATGCGGGATGAAAAACAGTTTCAGTGTGGCGAGGCCATCAAGTCGGCGGAACCGAAACTCTTTTTGGGCTGTGCTGCCAATCCTTTTGCCTATCCCTTTGAGTTCCGGGCCAAACGTCTGGCCAAGAAGGTGGCCAGTGGCGCTGATTTCGTTCAGACCCAGATCATCTATAATGTCGAAAAATTTGCCAGGTTCATGGAGATGGTGCGTGATCTCGGTCTGCATGAAAAGGTGCATATCCTGGCCGGGGTCACGCCGCCGCGCTCATTGGGAATGGCCCGCTACATGCAGAAATTCGTGCCTGGCATGGATGTGACGGATGAGGTTATCCAGCGTCTCAAGGATGCCCGTGATGTCCAGGATGAAGGTATTAATATCTGCGTTGATATCATCAACCAGATAAAAGAGATAGAGGGTGTTGCCGGCGCTCATATCATGGCCATTGAATGGGAAGAGGCTGTGCCTGAAATCGTCAAGAGGGCAGGGCTTGATTCCCGTCCCGTTCTGGACGATGATGTGGCACAAATCGCTCCGGCTGAGACCAGAGAAACCATTAGAGTTGAAACTTCTGCTCCCGCAGAGAGCAAGGCCGCCCAGGCAGCCCTTGCTGATGCCAAGGCAGAGGCTGAAAAGATAATAGCAGCAGCAAAGGCTGAGGCCGCCAAGATAGCCGCTCACCAAAAGAGCGCTGTCCAGGCAGCCGTTCCCGCCCAAGCCGTTGTACAAGATAATGTTGGCGAATCAGCTCAAGATGCAGGAGAAGATGAGATGAACGAAAGAGAACGTCTGTTGGCGTTGGAATCTGTTCAGAATGGCTTGAAGGCCTTAAAACAGGCCTTTAACCTTACAGATGACCAGTTTGAGGCGCTGGCCAGTTTTGCCGGTGCCAAAAGCGTCCTGGAAAAAGATCCCCATGTGACTCCAGCAGCCGCAACCCCGGCCCCAGCTGCCCAAGGCGCTCCTGCTGCCCCGGCCCCTGCGGCACCTGCAGCCTCTGCGGCACCTGCCGCTGCCCCTGCCAAGCCAGCCCCTACTCCCCAGACCGCAGCTGACCTGCCCACGGCAGTGGTGGCCCGCTACCAGGAGTTGCTGAAACGTGCCGGTGCCTCTCTGCCTGCCGCGCCAGATGTTGCCGATACAGCCGACCAGGAAGCAGCCGCCAAGAAAAAGGCCGCAGCTGAGACTGCGGCTGCCAAGGAGAAAGCAGCAGAGAGTGGTGCCGCTGCTAAAAAGACGGAAGAGGCCGCTGCCAAGCCTGCCCCTGTCCAGAAGGCAGCGCCCAAGAAGAAGGCTGCCCCTGCCGCCCCGGTTTCCACCGGTGATGTGCCTCCCTTCGCGGTTGAGGAGGTGCCCCTTGCCCAGCGGGCCTCCAAGGTCCCTCAGGAAGCTTATATCAAGAAATATACCGGTGTTATCCGGGAAACCACCCTGGGTAACGGCGATAACACCATTACCGTCGGTGGCGAGTCCACCATGCCTTTCCAGCTTTTTGAGGGCACCATGGCCAACAGGCCCCGTATCGCCATGGACATTGTTGATATTGACCCCACGGAGTGGCCCGAGGCCCTGCGCCGTCATTTTGCCGATGTTATCGGTAATCCCCTGGCCTGGGCTGAGAAATGCGTTAAGGAATATAAGGCCGAGGCGATCTGTCTCTCCCTGGTCTCCACCGATCCTAACGGTATGAATAGAGATTCATCCGAGGCGGCCCAGACCGCTGCCGAGGTGATCAATAATATTGATGTGCCCATCATTATCTGGGGTTGTGGTAACAGCGCCAAGGACACCGACACCCTGCGGGAGATCACCTCTCTTATCGGCGACAAGAAGGTGTGTCTGGCCCCTCTGGAAGACAGCAATTACCGCTCCCTGGGTGCCACGGCCATGGCCTTTCAGCATCCCATTGTGGCGGCCAGTCCCATTGATGTCAATCTCGCCAAACAGCTCAATATTCTCATGGAGAACCTGGGGGTTAATCTTGACAACGTCATGATCGATCCCTCTGTGGGCGCCCTTGGTTACGGTATCGAATACACCTATTCCGTCATGGAACGTATTCGTCAGGCCGCCTTGATGCAGCAGGATGAAAAACTGCAGGTACCCATGATCTGTAATCTGGGCCGCGAGGTCTGGAAGGCGAAAGAGTGCCGTCTGCCCTCCGATGAGATGATCGGTGACCAGGAGACCAGAAGCGTCATGATGGAGGCGATTACTGCCAGCTGTATGTTGATGGCCGGCGGTGAGCTGATGATTATGCGTCACCCCAAGTCTGTTAATCTGACCAAGGCCTTGA
Organism: Desulfobulbaceae bacterium; assembly: GCA_024637145.1. Classification (GTDB taxonomy): domain Bacteria; phylum Desulfobacterota; class Desulfobulbia; order Desulfobulbales; family SURF-16; genus BM506. Next base: position 54,332 of record JAGXFQ010000014.1, on the reverse strand, counting down.
TTGAAGGCCTCATGGCATAAGGAACACAAGGTTTTTATTCGATCTTCAGTAGAGGAACTAATCAATGTCTAAAATTATCTGTTCTGCAGCTATCCGCGGCGCCCATAACATCGTGGATATGGCTGAGGAAAAATATGAAGAGGCCCTGAAGAAGTTTGGTGCAGACCAGGCCGTCAGCTTCCCTAACACCGCCTATTTTCTGCCCATCATCTATTCCATGCTTGGTGCCAAGGTGGAAAAGATCGGCGACATGAAGGATATCTTTCAGGAATGTCGCTCGCTTCTGCCCGATCTGGTTACTGAGCACACCTGGCTTCCTTATCTTGCGCCGGCCCTTGATGCCGGCATGGCAACCTATTTTGCCGAGGAGATGTTTGAGGCCATCCGCTATATAGAGACTCCCGATTTTTATACCAAGACCGAGATTCCCACCGATACCAATCTGTGGCTGGGTGCGGCTGATGACGTCATCTTCCGTAAACGGGGGGTGGAGTTTGTTGATGGTTCCGCACCTGGTTTTGCCGCCATTGTCGGGGCCCCTGATGATAAAGAGATGGCCTCCAGGATCGCCCTGGAGCTGCAGGAGAAAAATCTTTATATCTTCATGCATGACCATAGCACAAACGGCAAGAGCATGTCGCAGCAGCTGGTGGATAACGGTGTGCAGGTCGGCTGGAATACCCGGCTGGTCCCTTTTGCGGACAATTATACCTCAGTGGTCTTCTCCATCGGTTTTGCCTGCCGGGTGGCCATGGCCTTCGGCGGCATCAAGCCCGGCGATTATACCGGCAACCTGATCTATAACAAGGACCGGACCTTTGCTTTTGTCATGGCCTTTGGCGAGGTCTCCGACGAGTGGTATGCCAATGCCGCCGGGGCCATTAACTGGGGTTTCCCCACCATCTCCGATTATGATATTCCTGAGGTGCTGCCCACCGGTATCTGCACCTATGAGCATGTGGTCGCCAATGTCCCCCATGAGGAAATTGTCCAGAAGGCCATTGAAGTACGCGGCCTCAAGGTAAATATCACCAAGATCGATATCCCCATGTCCTTTGGCCCTGCCTTTGAGGGTGAGCGTATCCGTAAGGATGACCTCTACATGGAATGCGGCGGTGGTCGGACCACCGGCGTCGAGGTTCTTATCTCCAAGGAAATGGATGAGGTTGAAGACGGCCTGGTCACCCTGGAAGGTCTTGATATCTGTGATATCAAGCAGGGACAGAACCTGCCCATCAGTATCCTGGTGGAGGTGGCAGGCCGCGAGATGCAGTCTGATTTCGAGCCCATTCTGGAGCGTCAGTTTCACCACCTGATGAACTATATCCAGGGTATCATGCATATTGGCCAGCGTGACATGATGTGGGTCAGAATTGGCCACGGCGCTGTTGAAAAAGGTTTCTCTTTCAAGCACTTGGGTAAAGTTCTTCATGGTAAGCTTCACCAGGATTTCGGGGCGATCCTCGACAAGGTGCAGGTCAAGATCTCCACTGTTCAGGAAACCGTGGAAGAGGTCCTGGCCTTGGCCAAGGTGACCTATGCTGAGCGTGATCTGCGCCTTGGCAACATGACCGATGAAAGCGAAGAGATCTTCTATTCCTGTACCCTCTGCCAATCCTTTGCCCCCTCCCATGTCTGTGTGATTACCCCGGAGCGGGTCGGGATGTGTGGTGCCTATAACTGGCTCGACGGCAAGGCCTCTTTCCAGATCAACCCCACCGGACCTAATCAGCCCATTGAAAAAGGGGAATGTCTTGATGCGGAACTCGGTGATTTCGAGGGCATTAACCAATTCGTCAATCAAGCCTCCCGGGGCGCCGTACCCGAGGTCAGCTGTTATTCCCTGATGAACAACCCCATGACTGCCTGTGGTTGTTTTGAGGCCATTGCCGCCATGCTGCCCCAATGTAACGGCATTATGGTGGTTAACCGTGATTATATGGGGATGACCCCCACGGGTATGAAGTTCACCTCCCTGGCCGGTATGGCGGGTGGCGGCGCCCAGACCCCTGGTTTCATGGGTGTTTCCAAGCATTATATGACCAGCCGCAAGCTGTTTATGGCCGAAGGTGGCCTGAAGCGGGTGGTCTGGCTGCCAAAAATTCTCAAGGATGAGATCTCGGAAAAACTGAAGATGCGCTGTGAAGAGATCGGCATGCCGGAACTGTACGATATGATTGCCACCGAAGAGCAGGGGACCACTGAAGAGGAGATTCTCGCCTTCCTGAAGGAAAAAGGGCATCCAGCCCTGGAAATGGAGTTTGCTGTATAGCCCACCACCATTTCCATCATAAAATGATTAATTTGAATGCATATATAAATAAGAGAGAGGGCTAGAAAATGGCTTTAACTGGTATCCAGATCCTCAAAATGCTCCCCAAGAAGAATTGTGGCGAGTGTGGAATTCCCACCTGTCTGGCCTTTGCCATGAAGGTTGCCGGCGGTCAGATAGAGATCGGCGAATGTCCTTATGTCAGCGACGAAACAAAGGCCACCATTGGCGAGGCCTCTGCTCCTCCTATCCGGGTCGTGAAGATCGGCAGCGGCGACACTGCCTTTAAAACCGGGGGCGAGACCTGTCTTTATCGCCATGAAAAGCGTTTTGAGAACCCCACCGGCATTGCTGTTTTGGTCAGCACCGATATGGCTGAGGCTGATGTTGAAGGACGGATAGAGCGCTTTAAGACCCTCCGTTATGAGCGGGTCGGCGTGCTGATGAAGGCGGATCTCATTGCCATCAAGGATAGTGCTGGTGATCAGGGTACGTTCACCGCCCTGGTCCAGAAGGTCCTGGACGGGGCCCCTGATGCCAATATCATTTTGATGAGTGAAGATGCCGCTAATATGGCTGCTGCCGCCAAGCTCTGCGGCGACCGTAACCCCCTGCTGTTTGGGGCTACTGACGCAAATGTCGACGACATGGCCGCCCTTGCCAAAGAGAGCGGGTATCCCTTGGGCTGCAAGGGCAGCAATATGGATAACCTTATTGAGGTCTCTGAAAAGGCCCTGGCTGCCGGCCTGAAGGAGCTGATCCTTGATACCGGGGCCCGTACCCTGCGTGCCGCCTTTGAAGAGAATGTCGTGGCCCGCCGGGCTGCCATTACCAGCAAGTATAAGCCTCTGGGTTTTCCCACCATCACCTTTGCCTGTGAGATGACCGATGATCTGATGATGGAGGCCATGATCGCCTCTGTGGTTATGGCCAAATATGCGGGTATTATTGTTCTTTCTGATCTGCAGGGCGATATCCTTTTCCCCCTTCTCCTTGAGCAGCTTAATATCTTTACCGATCCCCAGCGTCCCATGGTGGTTCAGGAAGATCTCTATAATATCAACGGTCCTGATGAGAACTCCCCGGTGCTGATCACCTGCAACTTCTCTCTCACCTATTTTATTGTCTCCGGTGAAATCGAGGGCGCCAATGTCCCTTCCTGGTTGCTGATTAAAGACACGGAAGGTCTCTCCGTTCTGACGGCCTGGGCTGCCGGAAAATTTGGCGCGGATCACATTGCCCAATTCATGAAAAAGGCGGGCATTGAGGATAAAGTTAAGCATCGGGAATTGATCATCCCGGGTTATCTTGCCTCCATGAAGGGGGAACTGGAAGAAGAACTGCCAGGCTGGACTATTACCATTGGTCCCCGCGAGGCCGGTCATCTCCCCGCTTTCCTCAAGGAATGGAAACCGGCTGCCTAAGGTCTCCTAAAGTTGAAGAAGGAAGAATTCAGAAATACGAATGATGACAAGCCATCTTGCTCTCTTTTTCATTCCTGTTTGTGAATTCTGATTTCTGCATCCTGAATTCTGATTGTAAAAAAAAATATGTCGACCATTACCTTAGAGATAGACGGCTCTGAAATCATTGCTGAACAAGGCCTGACTATCCTGGCCATAGCGCAGCGCGCCGGGATACATATCCCCACTCTTTGTCATGTTAAGGGCAAACATGGTGATATTCCCTGTCAGCTCTGTGTTGTGGAGATAGAAGGTTCAGCAGCCTTTGTCCGCTCCTGTGCCACTGTTGCCCAGGACGGCATGAAGATCAGCACGGAGTCAAAGGAACTGACCAGGCATCGTCAAGAGCGGCTGGCTGCGGTCTCGGCCAGCCATTTCGGTGACTGCAAGGCCCCCTGTAACCTCACCTGTCCTGGTCAACTTAATGTCCAGGGCTATATCGCCCATGTGGCAAAGGGTGAATATGAAGAGGCCCTGCGGTTGGTCATGGATCGCAACCCCTTCCCCTTTTCCGTGGGCAGGGTGTGTCCCCGTTTTTGTGAGACCAGGTGCCGCCGCCTCTTGGTTGATGAGCCCGTTTCCATCAACCATCTCAAGCGTTTCGTGGCCGACTGGTGCATGACCAATAATATTGACCTGCACATTCCCAGGGCAAAGCTCACCGGTAAGCGGGTCGCTGTTATCGGGGGGGGGCCGGCCGGTCTGACGGCGGCTTATTTTCTGGCCCGGAAAGGACATGATGTCACGGTCTTTGAGGCCAATCCGAAGCTGGGCGGTATGCTCCGTTACGGGATTCCCGAGTATAAGATTCCCCGCAAGGTCCTTGATTATGAGACGAACATGATCATGAAAATGGGAATCTCCGTTCGCCTCAACCAGAAGTGGGGTGAAGATTTCACGCTCCTGGATCTGGCGGATCAAGGCTATGAAGCCACTTTTATCGCCACAGGCGCCGGGGTGGATGTTCGTCTTGACGTTCCTGGCTGCCAGCTGCCCAAGGTGCACCGCGCTGCGGAGTTTCTTAAGTCAGTGGCCATGGGCAGGAAAGCGAATTATGGCAAAACTGCTGCTGTTATCGGCGGTAATAATATTGCCATGGAGTGTGCGCGGACCCTGCTGCGCCAGGGCGTAGAGCAGGTCACCGTAATTTTTCACCGGGCCCAGGATGAAATGCCGGCCAACCAGCGCGTTATCAGGCAGGCTAAGGGGGAAGGGGTTCAATTCCTGCTCATGGCCGCCCCGGTTCAGGTTGTTGATCAAGCCGGCCGCATGAAGCTTGAACTGGTGCGGATGCGCCTTGGCGAACCCGATGCCAAAGGGGTCAGGCATCCGGAGGCTGCTCCCAACTCCAATAACTCCCTGGTGGTTGATACCGTTGTTTCTTCCCTGGGGCAGATGGCCTGTGAGGGCTCCTTTGGAGATGGGGTGCTGGAAAGCCAATTGCTCATTTCAGGCAAAAATACCATCCAGGCCTCGCCGCGTGATTCCCTGACCTCGCTCCCGGGTGTATTTGCGGCTGGGGATTGTGTGTCCGGACCGCGCACCGTGATTCAGACCGTAGTCTCGGCCCGGAAGGCCGCCAGTAATATCCACGCCTTCATCACCGGCGAAGAAAAGGAAGAGGCAGATAGCCGCTTTAACTTCAGCCGCGGCAAATCCTTTGACCAGGTGGCCATGGCCAACTTCGATGGTGTGGCCATTAAGCTCCGCGAGAAGATGCCCACCAGGCCGCCGGAGACCTCCATTCAGGATTTCAGTGAAGTCAAGCTCGGGTTTTCTGAAGAGATGGCGAAAAATGAGGCGGACCGTTGTCTCTCCTGTGGCTGTACCGCCTTTGACCGCTGCGATCTGAAAAAGCTTGATATTGACTATAACGTCAATATCAACAAGAGCGGCATGGGCACCAAGCCCCTCTATGCCAAGAATGAGGAGCATCCGGTCATCACGGTTGATCTTAACAAATGTGTCTATTGCCGGCGCTGCGTCAACAGCTGTGCCTATGACGCCCTTGACTTGAGTCATGACGGTTTTGATGATAACGGCATGCCCGCCCGCATCAAGCTCTCCTTCAACGACAAGTGTGTTCATTGCGGTAATTGCGTTGATAACTGCGCCACAGGCTCCCTCAACAAGAAAAGATCCATAGTTCCCCTCAACTATGAAAAGATGAAAGAGGTGCGGACCACCTGTCCTTATTGCGGGGCCGGCTGCCAGCTCATCTTGAAGGTCAAGGGCGATACCCTGATGGAGGTCTCTTCCGATCCTGATCTGGCGCCCAATTATGGCGCCCTCTGTGTCAAGGGCCGCTTTGCCCATGATTTTGTCCAATCTAAAGAACGTCTCACCAGGCCCCTGGTCCGACGGCATGGTCAGCTGGTTGAGACCACCTGGGATGACGCCTATAATGTCATTGCCAAGAATTTCTTCGATATCAAGTCCATGTACGGTCCTGATGCCATTGCCGGTTTCAGCTGCGCCCGGGCCACCAACGAAGATAATTATCTGATGCAGAAATTTATGCGCACAGCCATCGGTACCAATAATATCGATCACTGTGCCCGACTCTGACACGCTCCCACGGTGGCCAGTTTGGCCCTCACCTTTGGCAGCGGCGCCATGACCAACTCCATTGCCGACACCACAAAGACGGATCTCTTTTTCATGATCGGCTCCAATCCGGATACCAGCCATCCCACCATTGGCCTGCGTATTCACCAGGCCGTGGATCGCGGCGCCAAACTGATTGTCATTGATCCCCGCCGGACTCGTCTGGCGGATCGCGCTGATCATTGGCTCAGCATCCAGCCCGGGACGGATGTGGCCTTCCTCAACGGCCTGATGCATATTATTGTGGCAGAGGAGCTGTGGGACAAAAGGTTCGTTGCTGAACGCACCGAGGATTTTGACGAACTGCAAAGATTGGTGGAAAAATACACTCCGGCCCATGTCTCTGCCATAACAGGTATTGCGGAAGAGCAGCTCTATGCGGTTGCCCGCCTCTATGCCGCCGAGGGCCGTCACGCCATCTTCCACGGCATGGGCATTACCCATTATGTAACCGGTACGGACCGGGTGAAGAGTATCGCCAATCTGGCCATGCTCTGCGGCAAGGTGGGTGTCGAAGGGGGGGGCTGTAATCCCCTGCGCGGCCAGAATAATGTTCAGGGCGCCTGTGATATGGGCGCCCTCTTTAATACCCTGCCGGGCTACGGCAGTCTTGATAATGAAGAGATGTTGGACAAGTTCGAAAAGCTCTGGAAGATAAAGGTGCCCAGGCGACCCGGTAAACCGGCCACTGAGGTGTGGGATAATATCTCCACGGGGGACATCCGTGCCCTCTATATCTTTGGCGAAGATCCGGCTGTGGCCGATCCCAATATCGCCCACGTCCAGTCGGCCCTGGAGAAGCTTGATTTCCTGGTGGTCCAGGATCTTTTCCTTACCGAGACGGCCAAGGCGGCTGATGTGGTTCTGCCGGGCGCCTGTTTTGCCGAAAAAGACGGCACTTTTGCCAGCACGGAACGCCGGGTGCAGAGGGTGCGTAAGGCCGTTAATCCCCCTGGTGAGGCCAAACCTGACTGGCAGATCATCACGGAACTCTCCCACAAGATGGGCTATGAGATGTCGTACTCCTCTGCTGAAGATGTCTTTGAGGAGATTCGCCAGCTTCTTCCCCAGTATAAGGGCATCACCTATGAGCGCCTGGAAGAGGTTGGCCTGCAATGGCCGGTGCCCACGGTGGATCATCCCGGCACCGCGGTTCTCCATACCGAGACCTTTACCCGCGGCAAGGGTCTCTTCATCCCGGAGGAGTACATCCCGCCGGTGGAACTGCCCGATGCAGAGTATCCGCTGAAGTTTACCACGGGTCGCGATCTTGCCCGGTATAACTTCAGCAGCATGACCGGCAAGACCCCTGAAATTGACGTCATCAGCCCGGAAGCCCTGGCTGAGGTCAATCCCGTTGATGCGGCCCATTATCGCATCACTGAGGGCGACTGGGTGCGGATGACCTCCCGTCGCGGTTCCGTGCAGATGCGGGCCACCATTACGGATCGTTCCCAGAAGGGAACCATCTTCACCACCTATAATCATACAGAGGCCTTAGTGAACTTCCTGACCCTGGATGCCCTGGATCGCCTTTCCAGAAGCCCGGAATATAAGCTCTGCGCTATTAAGGTAGAGGTGTTGGGACCTGAATTGCCGCAGTGATGAAGAAAAAAGAGACGTTGAGCAGTGAAAGAAATAGAGAAGAATATCCAGAATAAAAATTAATAGGATTAAGAAAACAGGGGAGTGGCAGGGCCGCAAGAGGTAGGGGTATTCTTTATCCCCGCGGAGCTTCTTGCCATTCTTTATATCTGTTATACGGAGTCAATTATGGGACAAGCAAAAGGTAAAGGATCTGGTTCAGTGATGGTCGTCGGCGGTGGTATCGCCGGGGTGCAGGCTGCCCTTGATCTCACCGAACTTGGATATTACGTCTATTTGGTGGAAAAGGGACCGGCTGTGGGCGGTGCCATGGCCCAGCTCGATAAAACATTTCCGACCAATGATTGTTCGCTTTGAATCCTGGCGCCTAAGCTGGTAGAGGCCGGTCGGTCTCCAAATATCGAAATAGTCAGTAACGCGGATCTTCTCTCTCTTGAGGGGGAACCCGGGAATTTCAAAGCGAAAGTACATCTGCGTCCCCGCTATATTGATGCGGATAAATGTACGGCCTGTGGGCTCTGTACCCAATATTGCCCCCGGCATTTGACCGATGAGTACAATGAAGGATTGTCCATAACCCGGCCCATCCATATTGACTATCCCCAGGCAGTGCCTGCCACCTATTATATTGATCCCAGTGCCTGCCTCTATCTCCAGCATGAGACCTGCCAGATCTGTGTACCGGTCTGCCAGTCCAAGGCCATTGATTTCAGTCAGAAGGCAGTGGAGAAGGAGTATGCCATCGGGGCGGTGATCATGTCGCCCGGCTTTGGTAAAATCTCCGAGGATACCCTGGCCCAATATGGCTATGGCAAGCATCCGGATGTGGTCACTTCTCTGGAGTTTGAGAGGATGTCCAATGCTTCCGGCCCCTTTGAGGGGCAGGTGACCTGCAGCGACAACTCCCATCCCCGGCGGCTGGCCTTTATCCAGTGTGTGGGCTCTCGCGATCTGGGTTGCGACAACGGCTATTGCTCCTCGGTGTGCTGTATGTATGCCATCAAGGAGGCCATGGTTGCCAAAGAGCATGATCCTGAGTGCGATGTCACCATTTTTTACATGGATATCCGGACCCAGGGTAAGGATTTTGACAAGGCCCGCACCCGCGCCGAAGAACAGTATGGTGTCAAGTTTGTGCGTGCCAAGGTTGCTGATGTCATGCCCTGGGGCAAGGATCTCAAACTGACCTATGCCACCATGGACAACACCCACCGTTTTGAGACCTTTGACATGGTGGTCCTCTCCGTTGGTCTGGAGTCCCCCAAGGATGCCGGCACTCTTGCTGAAATCGGCGGTTTTGGGCTCAATAAATATGATTTTGCCCAGACCGAGACCTTTGCCCCCCTGCAGACCAGTCGGGCCGGGGTGCTGGTGGCCGGGGCCTTTCAGGGACCCAAGGATATCCCTGAGTCAGCCACCCAGTCCTCGGCCGCGGCCAGTCTGGCGGCCGGCTTCATGAGGGAGCAGCGCAATGCCGCCACCATCACCAAGGAATATCCGCAAGAGCAGGAAGTGACGGCTGAGGATGAGGTGCGCATCGGGGTCTTTGTCTGCCATTGCGGTATTAATATCAGCAGTACTGTTGATGTTGAGAAGGTGGCCAAATATGCCGGCACCATGGAGAATGTCGCCTATTACAGCGAGACCCTCTACGCCTGTTCGCAGGATGCCCAGGAGGTTATCAAGGAGAAGATCAAGGAGCATAAGCTTAACCGTCTGGTTATGTCCGCCTGTTCCCCTCGGACCCATGAACCCCTCTTTCAGGAAACCCTGAAGGATGCCGGTCTCAACCGTTCGCTTTTTGAGATGGTTAACATCCGTGATCATTGCTCCTGGGTGCATGCCCAGGAGCCGGAAGAGGCCACGGCCAAGTCCATGGATCTGGTCCGCATGGGTGTTGCCAAGGCCCGCCATATCACCCCCCTGCCGGAATATACCGTGCCGGTGACCTCCGGGGCCCTGATCGTCGGTGCCGGTGTGGCCGGCATGACTGCGGCGCTCAATCTTGCCAATCAGGGTTTCGACTGTCATCTCATTGAGCGTCAAGCCAAGCCGGGCGGTAATCTCGCCCATATCAAGACAACCATCTGGGGTGATGATCCGGCCATCTTGTTGCAGGATCTCACCGCTCAGGTCAAGAAAAACAAGAGGATTAGCCTCCATACCAACACGGAACTGGCAACCACCTCCGGCTTTATCGGCAATTTCTCTTCTGTCCTTGCCACCAAAGCAGGCAAAAAGAATAGTGAGAAGATCATTGATCATGGTGTCATTATCCTGGCCACCGGCGGCAAGGAGCATCGCACCAAGAACTTCATGCTTGGCGAGGCCAAGAAGGTTGTCACCCAGCTCGATCTTGAGGCCAAACTGGCCGGCAAGGGCACAAAGAGTGCGCCTGATTCCGTGGTGATGATTCAATGTGCCGGCAGCCGCGGTGACGATCTGGGCTATTGCTCCAAGGTATGCTGTAATCAGGCAGTTAAAAATGCTCTGAAAATCAAGGAGATAAATCCTAAATCTCAGGTAATAGTTCTCTACCGCGACATGCGGACCTATGGCTATGCCGAAGATGCCTATCGGCAGGCCCGACTGCAGGGGGTCATCTTTATTCCCTATGAGGTGGCTGACAAGCCCAAGGTGCATAAGGAGGGCAAATCCGTGGTGGTTTCCTTCTTTGATCCCATCCTCCAGGAGAAGGTTACCCTGAACCCTGAAATGGTGGTGCTCAGTGTGGGTGTCGTTCCCGAAGGAACTGAGGCGCTTTCCAAGCTGCTCAAGGCCCCCCTCACCGCGGATGACTTCTATCTTGAGGCCCATGTGAAGTTACGGCCGGTTGAGCTTTCCGTGGATGGGGTGTATGTCTGTGGTCTGGCCCATTCGCCTAAGCCCCTGGAGGAGACCATTGTCCAGGCCCAGGCCGCAGCCGGCAAGGCTGCCATCCCCCTGGCTAAAGGCTCTGTAACCGTTGCCCCCATTGTCTCCATCATTGATAAGGAAAAATGTATCGGCTGCGGGATCTGTGAGGCCATTTGTCCCTTTAAGGCCATCAAGATGGTGAAGATGGACAAGAAGAAAAAGGCCGAAACCATTGCGGCCTCGTGTAAGTGTTGTGGTATCTGTTCTTCACGCTGTCCCACCTTTGCCATTGATATGGGTGGTTTTACCCAGGATCAAATTTTTGCTCAAATTGCCGCCTTTGGCGCCATTGAAGAGGATAAGAAATGAGTGGTTTTAATCCGAAAATATTAGGGTTTCTCTGTAACTGGTGTTGTTACGCCGCCGCGGATGCTGCCGGGGTGGCCCGTTACCAATACCCCCCCAATCTCCGGACGATCCGTGTCATGTGCACCGGTCGTATTGACCCCACCTTTATTCTACGCGGTTTTGCTGAAGGTGCGGCCGGCATCTTCACCGGTGGCTGACAACTCGGCGAATGCCATTACCAGTTTGGTAATTATGATGCAATGGGCGTAAATGCCCTCGTCCACAAGGTTATGCGCGATATCGGTCTTGATGAACGTCGTTACAACCTGCAATGGGCCTCTGCTGCCGAGGCGCCCCGTTTTGTTAAATTGATTACGCAGTTTTCAGCCCAGGTAACGGAACTTGGTCCATTGGGCCATATTGAAGGTATTGCACCAGAGGAAATGAAGATACGTCTGGACAAGGCCCTGGCCGCCTTGTCCACCGTCAAGGTCAGAACCGCCTTTGGTACCACGACCAGATCCCTGCGCAAGGACAATGTCCTGGATGGCAAGGTGATCACCGAGACTGTTGAGGCCAAACTGGAAAAGAGTCTGGCTGCAGCCCTTGGCTGAATTTTAGCACCATAGAAATAAAAAAAGCCTGATCGACTTCGTGTCTTTCAGGCTTTTTTTATTTCTCTTCCTGCTCTTTTTCCTGCTCCGCTCTTTGTTAACATGATAACTATTCTCGGATTTAATCCCGCCCAGAGCGCCCTTATGCTATTTTAAGAAAATGTTATTTTTGGCTATGGCCTTTGGTGGGCGGCTGATTCCACTTTCAGGTGGTGTTGGTTGACAACGGCTATGTGGCGATGATTGTCTATCAACACCAGGGATTTTCGTACATTCCCAGGGACTGATCACAAGGGCGGATGGCCAGCCTCATTGTGGCGCATGAGGGCCGAACAAAGAGGGCAGGGAAGCTATTTTTGCTTTAATGAGCGCTGCATCGCGGTCCAGGTCCCGACCCTCAAGCTCCAGGTAGTGAATGAGCTCAGGCGGACGCTTGAAAACGCCTCGGTAATAATAGATATCATAATAGGAGAGCAGGATCTCGCAGGCCTGATGAAACTCCTCGTTCTGGATATGCTCCTCCACCCTCTGCACCTTCTCGGGGCCCAGTTTCTTGGCGATCCGTTTGGTGGCCTCCACCAGCTCGGCCTTGGGTGTTGTGGCATAATCAGCGATCAGCCTGGCAATACGCGCCTTCTTGGGAACCTCAATGGCAAGCAGGGGGGCTGTGCGCATCTGGCTGAACAGAGGTTCGGGCAGGTGGACCTTGCCGATAACCCGGCTCTCATTTTCCACCAGGATGGGCTGGCTTGGGTCGAGGTGTTGCCAGGCCAGGAAGAGATTGTTTTCAAACTGCTCATTGGTGGGCTGCGGTTTTTCGTTGATATGACCAAAGGCAGAGCCTTTATGATTGGCCATTCCTTCCAGATCGAGAATCTGGAGATGATCCTGGGCCAGTCGGTGGAGGAGGGCTGTCTTGCCGCTGCCGGTGGAACCGCCCAGCAGGAGCAAGCGGGCAGGCTGCGAAAAGTGCTGGCGCACATGAGTGCGAAAGGCCTTATAGCCGCCGGCCAGGCGCTTACAGCCCTGGCCGCTGATCTGCATGAGTCCGCAGACGCTTGCACTGCGCAGGCCGCCCCGCCAACAATAAATAAGCGGCACCGGGCCGCCATGCTCTCTGATCTCTTTGACCAGGGCGGCCAGCTTAGGGCCGACAATCTCCAGGCCCTTATCAAGGGCAGCCTGGCGGCTCACCTGCTTATAGAGGGTGCCCACTGTGGCTCGTTCCGCGTCGCTGAACAGGGGGACATTATAGGCCCCCGAAATATGGCCGGCCTCAAACTCGGCAGGGGAGCGCACGTCAATAACCTGGGGCAACGAGGTCCAGGAGATGGCGGCCGCCTCCACCAAGGCACTTCCTCCCCCAGAGGCCATGCTTTCCTCAACCATACACAGCGGCTCCAATGTCCTTACCCAGTTTTTCCAGGGCAGCCATGGTGGCCGGGGACTCTTCCGGGCGCTTGATTCCCACCTGGGCGATGGTGGCGTCCCGGCCGTAGATGGACTTGAGGCTTGAATGCGCACATTGGCGGTCATCACCGCAATGGATACAGGGCACATTGTCGGCCACCTGAACACCGCCCACAAAATGCATCCCTTCTGCTCTCATGTGGTTCTCAATGGCGCCAATACCCAGGTCGCCGGCCGGCGCCATTCCTTCTAAACCCTCAGGAATTGTCGACGTAACGATGGCCGCCCCTGGTTTGCCGTGCATGAGGCCATGGCGATGACGCAGGGCATAGAGGCGTTCCATAAAGGCCTTGGTGCGGCTGTCAATGGAGGCGTAAGGGGTCCAGCCGGCAATGATCAGGGCGTTTGCCTTGTAGGCCTTTTCCGTCAGCATGATCCCGTCATCCTTGAGCACGCATCTATTGGTTTCTGTGCAGCCCAAACAGGCATTACAGGGCCCCACGGTATAGTCAGATAATTTGATAAACTCTGTCTGATAACCGGTTGCCGCCAGGGCAATCTGCAGGGCCCGATCCGTATTGCTGTTTTCTATAGGTGAGCCGGAAATTCCGAGAATTTTTATACGCATGAGGAGCTCCTGTAAAGCCAAGGAAGGGGGGAAGGATCAGGTGGTGAGGCAGGATTTCCGGACTCCAGGCGAGACGCGAAGAGTTCAGGCCCTGGGGCCGGTTGTCTTGGCAGGCAAGGTGCCAAGGGCAGGCATCATACCAGGAAATGCCCTCTGCCAGTTATTTTTTTTGGCACCGTCGCCAAGGGGCAAAGGAGCAGCTCCTTCGGGCCGCGAGCCTTCGTAAGACCAAAAAGCCCCCAAAGCAAAAAAAGGCCCAAGGGCCACCCGGGAACCCCTTTGTCTTTCTGTTGGTTTGGGCGGAGTTGTGCGGGAAATAAACGGCTTTGCCTATCCTGGCAAGGTGACCCTCTTCTCCAGCTGCTCTGGCTGTCTCATTAGAAGAGGGCATTATAAACAGGGGAGAGGGGTTCGTCAAGAGAGGGGCAAAAGGGCCTTTAGGGCCGCTGGCCTTTGTGGACACGGCTGCACAGGGGCCAGGAGGGGGCCTGATCAGCAGAGGAGGCAGGAGGGGCTACCAGACACCGGGAATGACCTCCTGGCAGTGGGCGCACCTGCCTGCTGATATCTGCACCGCCTTGCAGCTCATACCATAGCGACTGATAATCTCAGTCCCACAATGGGGGCAATAGGTGTTCTCGCCGCCCTCACCCGGGATATTGCCTTCATAGACAAAGTGGAGACCTTCCTTGAGGCCGATATCCCGGGCCCGGCGCAGTGTCTCCACCGGGGTGGGGGGCCTGTCCGTCAGTTTATAGGTGGGGTAAAAGGCCGTAAGATGCCAGGGTATGTCAGCATCGATATCCTTGATAAAGCGGGCCATTTGCTCTAATTCCGCCTTTGAGTCGTTGAGGCCGGGAATGAGCAGGGTGGTTATTTCAACCCAGACCCCCAGCGCCTGCATGAGGCGGACATTGTCCAGAACCGGCTGGAGGCGGGCCGAGCATATTTTCTTGTAGAAATCATCGCTGAAGGCCTTGATGTCGATATTAATGCCATCCAGGACCGGTGCCAGATGCCGGGTGACTTCCGGAGTCATATAGCCGTTGCTGACAAAGACGTTTTTCAGGCCGCGTTTATGGGCCAAAAGAGCACAGTCATAAGCAAACTCGTAGAAAATGGTGGGTTCCACATAGGTATAGCTGATACTGGCGCAGCCAGCGGCAACCGCCGCCGCCACCACCTGTTCAGGACTGGTGGCGGTTCCAATTATCTCGCCGTTGTACAGATGGGGGTATTGGGAGATCTGGTAGTTCTGGCAGTGACGGCAGCGGAAATTACAGCCCACAGGGGCAATGGAGTAGGAGGTGGAGCCGGGCAGGAAATGAAAGAGGGGTTTTTTTTCAATGGGATCGCTATTGGCGGAAACCAGGCGACCGTAGACCAGGCTGTAGAGCGTACCCTCCTGGTTTTCGCGGACCCCGCAGATCCCGCGTTTGCCCGGTTTGATATGACAGTGATGGTTGCAAAGAGCGCAGACAATTGTTTTATCCGCCTCAGCCTTATAAAAGAGCGCTTCCGTCATGATTACAGCTCCTTATTCTATGAGTAGAGCGCGTCCTTGCCGGGGCCGGCCAGGGCGCGCTCCATTCATTGCCTTGTCATAATAAAAAGCGTATCGCGATTAAGGAGGGTCCGGCAATAATAAATTTATTTGCTAGGGGCATCTTCCTGGTCACTGCCGAGGAAGGAGAGGTTCGAGGGGCAGTTCTGCCAGGCCGGCGTCTGGCAGCCCTTTGCGGAAGAAAAAGGCGGAGAGGATCAACAGATAACAGAGAATGGCTGCTCCGGCAAAGAGCCGGCTGTGGTTGCCCAGGGGACAGAGGAAAAGCACGGTGAGCCAGTGCAAGGCGACGAGCGTGCCTGAATGGAGCTGGATGGGGAAGTCGTGATGTCTGACCAGCACTGCCAGGCCGCTGAGATTCCAGCCGTATAATGCCAGGTAGGCGTGTATCCGTAACAGGGATTTGTATTTTTCAGGAAGATAGGTGGGGGAAAAGGCGAAGATAATATAGAGGATGCCGGTGACGGCGGTGGCCACCAGAAAGAGCATGCCGGAGGTGAGGAAATATTTCTGCTGGTGGCTGGTGCCCAGGTGGCGATAGAGCATATAGATGAGCATCACCGCGCAAAAAAGGATGGAGGCGATAATGACCTGATAGACCAGCCTCTCCAAAAGGATCAGGATAAAGAAGATAATGACCCCGAGATTAATGGTCCAGAAACAGCTGTTTTTGAGCAAGGCAACCAGACGCTGAAGTGGCTGGGGCTGACCCTCCTGGCCGAGGCTGTTCATCTGGCTGAAAATAACCGACATGCTGATCAGGGATATGGGAAAGGAAAAGCCAAGGAAAAAGGTGTTTAATTTCAGATTGGCAAGGGTCACCCAAAAGAAAAATTCGTTGTTGGCGATGACCAGGGAGGAGGCAAGCAGGCCCAGGCTCAGGCAGATCAGGGCTGCCTGATGGAATTTGCTCTGCACGGAAAGCGCCGGGGAGAAGAGGCCTTTGGCGTTCCAGGAAAAACGGCGGACACGCACCAACTCCACTATCCCCGCCAGCATAACCCCCACCAGCAGGGCGGGCAGATAGACCTCATAAAAGGCGAGAAGGGCATAGGCGAAAGAGAGCAGAAGAAAGGCCTTGGCCGCCTTGGTCACTCGTCGCTTATTTTCCGTATAATAGACGAGAATGGTCCCGCCGCTGCACAGGTTGAAGAGGAAGATGTGCAGTCGCTCGAAATCAAAGGGGGTAGCCGCGGCAACCAAAAGATCGGCATAGCCGAAGGTGAGGGCTGAGGCCATGAGTAGCAGAAATATGAGGCGGAAAGGAGAGGGCATCTTTACCTGAGGGCAGAAAGGAGATAATCAAGGGCCTGGTCAAGGGATCGATAGCGGAAACCAAAGCCGCTGGCAAGGAGTTTCTCCGGTCTGACCCTGGTGCTGGCCAGGGGGATTTCATCTGCCATGGCCCCGAAACAAAGGCGCACCAGCCCGGCTGGAATGGCGGGCAGGGTGCGGCGCCCCATCTTGGCGGCCAGGATATTGACGAACTCGCGGTTGGTAAGCGGTGTTGGGGCGCAGATATTAATAGGGCCCTCGAGTGCCGCGTTGAAGACGATATGGTGGATGGCCCAGACCAGATCATTGATGGCGATCCAGCTCATATATTGGCTGCCCGTGCCCAAGGGGCCGATAATACCTAATCTGGCGGGACCGAGCATGGTCTGCAAGGCCCCGCCCTTCGGAGTCAAGGCCACTCCGATGCGCAGCAGTGCCACCCTGACGCCGGCGCGGCGCACTGTTTGAGTGGCCCCCTCCCACTCCGCACACACCCGGGAGATGAAATTCATGCCCCCCGGGCTCTTCTCGCTGAGGATCTCATCCTGGCGATGGCCGTAAAAGCCGATGGCCGAGGCGGACAAAAAAGCCTGCGGTTTCTGGCGGCGTGCCGCTGTTTTTTCGGCCAGCAGCCGGGTTCCCAGAACCCGGCTCTCCAGGATACGCCTCTTCTTGGCATCATGCCAGCGGCCAGTTGCGATATTCTCCCCGGCAAGATGGATCACCACATCAATCTGTTGCAGGGATGAAAGATCCAGTTCCCCCAGCAGAGGATTCCAAAAGAGCTCGTCCGGGCCAATGGGGCGCTGCCGCACCAGTGTAATGACCCGATGGCCACCGGTGGTCAAGAAGGGGATGAGGCTGCGCCCCACCACTCCGGTGGCCCCGCTGATCAGAAAGGTCAGGGGCGGGGTGGTGCTGCCCTGATGGGCACGGAGGTCTTCAGCCAGGAGGTGGTGGCGGTAGTTGAAGGTCTGATGGAGCTGCCTGGCAAGGCGACCGGCAAAAAGATCCCCCACTGGTCCCAGGGGCAGTTCATAATCAATGGTGTCGATGAGGGTGGCCCGGCCGGCAGATTCTTCCCGAAAGCCATGGGTGTGGATGAATTGCCGAAAGGGGCCGCGTTCCTGCTCATCGCGGAAAAAGGAGTTGCGTTTATAGCCGGTATGTCTGGCCCGCCAGGGCACCGGCACCGGGCCAACCTTCAGGAGCAGATCCACCCGGGCCCCTGCCTGGAGATGGCCGTCATTGTGGAGAACCCGCAGGGGGTCCCAGGGTGGGATCAATCTTTCCAGGGCGCCGGGGCGTTCATGCCAGGCAAAGAGGGTCTGGAGATCAACGTCAAAGGGAGATTGGCGGCGGAAGTGATGGAGGCTCATACCCCCTTTTGCTCCTGCTTGCTCTTGTTGGCCAGCTGGCCGCAGGCCGCTGAGATGTCAGCGCCCCGGCTGATTCTGATCAGCACGGTATAGCCTGCCTTACGCAGGACATCCTGGAAGGCGTAGACCCGGTTCCGACTGGGCTGGGAAAAGGGGATCTCCGGGGCCTCATTGCAGGGCAGAAGATTTATCTTGCACGGCACTCCTTTTAAAAGCGCGGCCAGCTTTTGGGCATCACCAACACTGTCATTGATTCCGGCCAGGAGGATATACTCAAACATGAGCACCTTGCCGGAGGGCAGAGGGAATTGCCGGCACGCCTCCAGCACCTCGGCAATGGGGTAGGTGAGGTTCACCGGCATGATTTTGTTGCGGGTCTCATCATCGGCACCATGGAGGGAAATGGCCAGATTCACCCGGAACCGTTTGCCCAGCTCGATAATCCTGGGAGCCAGGCCACAGGTGGAGACCGTGGTGCTGCGGTTTGTGAAATGGAGGCCCAGTTCGTCCATGATGATTGCCAGGGCAGTGAGCAGATTATCGAAATTGGCCAGGGGTTCCCCCATGCCCATGAAGACGATATTGGTGATGCGGCCGGCCTGCCGCTGGCTCAGGTCCCTCTGGATCGCACTGATCTGGCCGACAATCTCAGCCGGAGTCAGGTTGCGGCTGAAGCCCATGGTGCCGGTGAGGCAGAAGGCACACCCCATGGCACACCCCACCTGGGAGGAAATACAGAGGGTGTTGCGCTCCTCTTCCGGGATGAGGACGCTTTCGATCAGCAGCCCATCGTGGAGCTGCAGGCCATACTTGATGGTGCCGTCTGTAGAGACTTCTTGGGCCGCAATGGGCAGAGAGCTGATAAAGGCGCTCTCCTGCAGCTCATCGCGGAATTGTTGGGGCAAATCGGTCATCTGCTGGAAATCAGTAATGCCGGGCCGGTAGAGCCAGGCAAAAATCTGCCGGCCCCGATAGGGGGAGTGGCCCAGCGCGCTGATCCACTGCTGGAGCTGCTCTTTGTTAAAATTTCTGAGATCTATTTTGTCCGTTGTCATCAATGGTTCTATTTGGTAGGGGTTACTCTTTAAAATCTCCATACCTTTGTTTGCCTATACCGTCAAGAAACCATTGGCCCGTCCTTGGGCCGTCTCCCCGGGAACACGAGTGAAAAAGACCCCTTGCCTCATCAGCCTCTTTTGGGTTTGGCCCTGGTTGTCCTCCTGCGTCTTTTTTTCGGGAATCAACAGTGAGGAGGTCATCTCCCTCCATCTCCAGCCGGCCTGGGAAAGTGAGGCGGTCTTTGAAAATCCGTCATCCGTGGTTTTTGATCCGGTGGCCAGGATTCTCATCGTTGCCAATGTCAACGCTCTTCCCCTGCAGAAAAAGGGCAAGGGCTACCTGAGCAAGGTGGCCTTAAACGGCAGCGTGCTGCACCGGCAATGGCTGACCGGTCTTAACGCCCCCACGGGCATGGCCGTGCAGGGTGACACCCTTTATGTGGCGGATATGACCGACCTGGCCGTGATTGACCTCACCTCAGGAAGGATGCAGAAATATCCGGCCCAGGATGCCCGGTTCCTCAAGGATGTGGCCATTGACAGCCAAGGCAGGGTCTATGTCTCAGATATGGATACCGACACGCTTTATATCTTTGCCGAAGATCAGCTCACCGTCTGGCTGCGGGATAAAGATCTGGCCTCGCCAACGGCCCTTTTTGTTGAGGGCAACACCCTCTATGTGGGCAGCGGCGGGAGACGGAGAGGGGGATGTGCCACAGAGGCGACTGGGTCTCTGCTGAAGGTCGATCTCAAGAGCCGGGAAATCAGGGCGGTGGGGGCCGGCTCTCTTGGGATGAGTATTGACGGCGCCCAAGGTCTGGCAACCGGGGCCTTTCTAGTCACGGACGCGCTTCAGGGTTCCCTTATCCACCTCAGTGGGGAAGGGAAAATTATGGAGACCATTTCCCTGGCTCCAGGGGCAGCTGATCTGGCTGTTCTGCCGGAAGATTGGGAGCTTGTGGTTGTGCCCATGATGCAGGACAATGTCCTGAAGGCCTTTACCCTGCCGCTTCCCTAAGGCCCTTTTTTTTAAAGAAAAGGCAGGATTGGCCGCCATTTGGTATTAATATAAGATTTTCATGTTTTTTCCCACAGGTGATGGAGCCATGTCTGCTTCTGCAGAAGAAAAAGAAGTCCTTGATCTCAGAAAAATGGAGGATATCTTTGCCTGCATGGAGGCGGTGGCCATGGCCACCGCCATGCTGAGCAGTGTTGATCCGCACAGTGCCGATGAACTCAATAAGGTCATCCAGGCCCTGGGAGCTCTCTCTGAGCTTGTTGAACAAGGGGATCTGGTGCAGGTGGTGGAAAAAAGAGTGGAGGTGGCAGATCTCGGAGGGCAGGGGGGAGCAGCCCAACCTGCCATGCCTGTTACCATAAAGGGACGGGGCATTGACGATCTGGTGGAATTTAACCGCCACCCGCAAGCAACGCCCGCCGCCCTTTCTCCGGCAGAGTCAGAGGATGCGATCTATGATCTCCTCACCGGTGAAAAGCTGCGCTAGCATTGGCTGCAGAAGAGCATTCTTCAGACCAAGACAAAGCCCTGCAGGGGGGGTAGCCTCTGCCCTGGCCTTCTGCACCTCTTTTCTTGCCAAAACAGGGCCATGTCTTATTCTTTGCTCAATCTCAGCTGCGGTCCAAGATTTTCTCTCTCTGAGGCAATCTGCAGTGATTCCCCAAAAACATCTCCAGCCAAATACATTTGTTCTAATACCCCGCTTTCTCTTGACCAGGACGGCATTGTTGTAGAGAATTGTTGTTAATTATGACAAGAGACCTTCTGCGCTGACCGGCCCCCTGGACGATGATCGCCAGCACTCATACGGCATGGCCAAAAAAAATGGTCAGAACAGAATAGCAAGTCCTGAAAAATTAAACGTGAGAACCTAAATGGCTACAAGAACCAACCCGCAGAGTATGGAAAAACCATGGCACGCCCTGGAGATTGACCAGGTCATGGCTGCCGTCAGCAGCGCCCCCCAGGGCCTCAGCAGCGAAGAAGGGGCCCGCCGCCTGGAGAGATTCGGAGCTAACATATTAAGTCCGCCCAAGAAACGCACCCCCTTTACGCGGTTCATGATGCAGTTTCATAATGTTCTGATCTATGTCCTGCTGGGTGCCGGCCTGACAACCGCCCTCATAGGTCACTGGCTCGATGCAGGAGTTATCTTCGGGGTGGTGATCATCAACGCCCTGATCGGCTTTATTCAGGAAGGCAAGGCCGAGAGCGCTCTGGAGGCAATACGGACCATGCTCTCTCAATCCGCCCTGGTTCTGCGTGATGGCAAAAGGGTGAATTTGAACAGCGAGGCCTTGGTGCCCGGCGACCTGGTCCTCCTGCAGTCAGGTGATAAGGTTCCTGCTGATCTTCGGCTTATCAAGACCAAAGAACTGCGCATCGATGAGGCTCCCCTCACCGGCGAATCGCTATCAGTGGCAAAAACACCCTTGCCCGTCAAAGAAAAGGTCGGGGTTGGTGATCGGACATGCATGGCCTATTCAGGCACGCTGGTCACCTTTGGTCAGGGTGAGGGGCTGGTGGTGGAAACCGGCGACCATACCGAAATCGGCCGCATTAATATGCTCTTGACAAAAGTCACCCCTTTGACCACCAGACTTCTTGTCCAGATCGCTGCCTTCGGCAAGATGCTGACCATGGCGATTTTGGCCCTTGCCGCTCTCACCTTTTTCTTTGGCATTTTTATCAGAGATTACGCCCTGAGTGAGATGTTCCTGGTGGTGGTAGGGTTGGCCGTGGCCGCTATTCCGGAGGGCTTGCCCGCCATTATCACCATCACTCTGGCCATCGGGGTGCAGCGCATGGCCGGCCGGAACGCCATTATCAGGCGACTGCCGGCGGTGGAGACCCTGGGCTCGGTAACCGTGATCTGCTCTGATAAGACCGGGACCCTGACCCGTAACGAAATGACGACCCAGACCGTGGCCTCTGCTGAGCTGGTTTTCCAGGTGAGTGGCGCCGGCTATGACCCCCATGGCGGCTTCGCCCTTGAGGGGGTTGATCTCGATGCGCCGGCCAGGGAGTATCCCATCTTGACGGAAATCGCCCGGGCAGGATTATTATGCAACGACTCCCAGCTTCTGGACCAGGATGGCCGTTGGGAAATTCAGGGCGATCCCACCGAAGGGGCGCTCATTGTCCTGGCCCGGAAGACCGGGCTTGATCCCCTTTCTGAAAACAACCGCTTTCCGCGCATCGACGTTATTCCCTTTGAGTCTGAACATCGTTTTATGGCCACGCTCCATCATGATCATGCCGGTCATAATTTTATTTATGTCAAGGGTGCCCCTGAGCGCATCCTGGAGATGTGTGTGCGTCAGCGGAGCCATGGGGAAGACCTGCCTCTGGACAGCGAGTATTGGCTGACCCGGATCGAGGAGATCGCCGACGACGGCCAGCGCCTGCTGGCCGTGGCCAGCAAGCTGGCAGAGCCGGAGCAGCACCAGCTGCATTTTTCCCATGTCGAGTCCGGTCTTACCCTCTTGGGGTTATTTGGAATCATCGACCCTCCT
The DNA here is from genome assembly GCA_024637145.1 of Desulfobulbaceae bacterium. Lineage (GTDB taxonomy): Bacteria > Desulfobacterota > Desulfobulbia > Desulfobulbales > SURF-16 > BM506. Next base: position 31,719 of record JAGXFQ010000014.1, on the reverse strand, counting down.
CGTCCCGAGGCGATTGTGGCCATTACGGCCTGCCGGGCCGCTGGTATCCGGGTCAAGATGATTACCGGGGATCACGCCTTAACCGCCCGTTCCATCGGGAGCAGGATGGGCATCGGCGACGGTGGCCGCGTGGTTACCGGCGCCGAAGTTGATGCTGCTGATGATGAGCAGTTGCGGCAACGGGCCCAGGATGTCGATGTCTTTGCCCGGGTCAGCCCGGAACATAAGCTGCGGCTGGTTCGGGCCTTGCAAGCCCATGGCGAGGTTGTGGCCATGACCGGAGATGGGGTGAATGATGCCCCGGCCCTGAAAATGGCCGATGTCGGTGTTGCCATGGGCATTAAGGGAACCGAGGTTGCCAAAGAGGCCGCTGAAATGGTGCTGGCGGATGATAATTTTGCCTCCATCGCCCAGGCCGTTGAACAGGGACGAACCGTTTATGACAATATCAAGAAGTCCATCATGTTTATCCTGCCCACCAATGGCGGCGAGGCCGGCATCATTATCGCCGCTCTGTTAATGGGTAAAATGATGCCCGTTACCCCGGTCCAGATCCTGTGGATTAATATGATCACTGCCGTCACCCTGGCCCTGGCCCTGGCCTTTGAGCCGGCAGAGCCGGGGGTGATGAAACGGTCTCCGCGTCACCCTGACGAGCGGCTGCTTTCGCCGTTCCTGATCTGGCGGATATGCTTTGTCTCCCTTATTCTTATCGTGGGGACCTTCGGTCTTTTCCTCTGGAACCGCTTCCATGAGATGCCCATAGCCATGGCCAGGACCGTGGCGGTGAATACCCTGGTCATGTTCGAGGTTTTTTATCTCTTGAACACCAGATATCTGACAGATTCCGTGCTTAACCGGCAAGGCCTGCTGGGCAACCGTTCCGTACTCATTGCCATTCTCCTGGTTGTTGCAGCCCAGCTCCTGTTCACCTATGCCCCGCCCCTGCAACTTCTTTTCAATTCAACGTCTCTGGCCCTGATCGACTGGGTGAGGATCATTGGGGTGGCCTTTTCGGTCTTTGTCTTGGTGGAGCTGGAAAAAGTCTTTCTCCGCGCCAGAGAAGAGCGGCAAAAAAAAGATGGTTGAAAGGGCAGGCGGCGCTGGAGGATGGGGCGCCTGAAAAAAAAGCAGAGGTGAGGCTTCAGGCAGGAGAAAACCAGGATGGTAATCATGAAAAATCCCCCCCAGGGGACCTAACAAGAGCAGGGGAGAAGGAATATGAATCCGGAACGTTATCTGCCGCGAACTTTGCCACAGGCCCTTACCGGTCTGACAGAACTGGCCCTTGATATGCGCTGGAACTGGAACCATAGCGCTGATCTCCTCTGGCGCACCGTGGATCCTGAGCTCTGGGCGGCCACGGAAGATCCCTGGCGCATCCTGGAAAGTATCTCCCGAAAGCGGCTGGAGACCCTGGCCGCTGATCCCTCTTTTCTCCAGGAGTTGCAGCGCCAGCTGGCCCATCGTCAGGCATATCTCAGCCAATCGTCCTGGTTCCAGGAGAGGCATGGCCATGCGGAGGTGGGAAAGGTGGCCTACTTTAGTATGGAATTCGGCTTGAGTGAGGCCCTGCCCATTTATTCAGGTGGCCTGGGGGTTCTGGCCGGCGATTTTCTGAAGACCACCAGTGACCTGGGTATTCCCCTGGTGGGGGTGGGGCTTCTTTATCAGCAGGGCTATTTTCACCAGGCCTTTGACGTTAGTGGCGACCAGTTGGCCTTTTTCCCTTACAACAATCCCACCATGTTGCCTGTGCTGCCCTTACAGGGCCCTGACGGGGAATGGCTGCGGGTCAGCGTGGAACTGCCGGGCCGCACTCTGCAGTTGCGGGGCTGGCTGGCCCAGGTGGGACGTGTTCCTCTGTATCTCCTGGACAGTAACGATCTCCTCAATACCCCGGGTGACCGGGGCATCACGGCCGAGCTTTACGGCGGCGGCACGGAAATGCGGCTGCGCCAGGAAATGGTGTTGGGCATCGGCGGCTGGCGTTTGTTGGAGGCGCTGCAGATAGCGCCGCCGGTCTGTCATCTCAATGAAGGGCATGCCGCCTTTGTGGTGCTGGAACGCGCCCGGCGCTTCATGGCAGAGAAGGGTCAGTCATTCGCCACCTCTTTGCATGGCACCAGGGCCGGGAATATCTTTACCACCCACACCCCGGTTGCCGCGGGTTTTGATCGTTTTTCACCGGGGCTGATGCGGCAATATTTTTCTGCTTATGCCGGTGACCTGGGCATCTCTTTGGGCGCCCTGCTGGCCCTGGGGCGTCCCCATAACGGCCAGGATAGCGACTTCTTCAACATGGCCTATCTGGCCCTGCGCGGTTGCGGCAGGGTGAATGGCGTCAGCCGCCTGCACGGAGAGGTCAGCCGGCGTATTTTTGGGTCCCAGTTTCCCCGGTGGCCACGGGCGGAAGTTCCCATCAGTCATGTCACCAACGGCGTCCATGTGCCGTCATGGGATTCAGCGGCGGCAGATGCGCTGTGGACCGCGCAATGCGGTCAGGACAGATGGCTCAGCACCCTGGACAACATGGAGCAGACCTGGGAAAACGTGGCGGATGAAAAATTGTGGTCCATGCGGAACCAGGCCAGACTGCCCCTTATCAAGGCGGTGCGGCAGCGGTTGGCCCGTCAGAAGGCGGCCTGCGGCGGCACAAAAGAAAATCATGACCAATGTCAGCAGGTCCTTGATCCTCACGCCCTGACCATCGGTTTTGCACGACGTTTCGCCACCTATAAGCGGCCTGGTCTGCTCCTTACCGATCCCCAGCGTCTGACGCGTCTGCTCACCAACCTGCAATGTCCGGTGCAGCTTGTCATCGCGGGCAAAGCCCATCCCCAGGATGAAGCAGGCAGGCTTTTGGTGCGGGAGTGGAATGATTACCTGCGTCAACCAGGGCTCCGTGAACACGGAGTGTTTCTGGAAGACTATGACATGGGGCTCGGCGCTGAACTGGTCCAGGGCGTGGATCTCTGGCTCAACACGCCGCGGCGCCCCTGGGAAGCCAGCGGCACCAGCGGCATGAAGATACTGGTTAATGGTGGTCTCAATCTCTCTGAACTGGACGGCTGGTGGGCCGAGGCCTATCAACCGGGAGTGGGCTGGGCCATTGGCGACGGCCGGGAGCATGCTGATGAATCTGCCTGGGATGCCGCGGAAGCCGAGGAATTATATACCCTCCTGGAACAGGAAGTGGTGCCGGCCTTTTACCGGCGGGACGAGCGGGGCATCCCCACGGCATGGGTGGCCATGATGCGGCAGAGCATGGCCCAGTTGACGGCCAGGTTTTCCGCGAATCGGATGGCCCGGGAATATACCGACGAATATTACCTGCCGGCCGCCCTCTCCTATGGACGGCGGGCAGCCGAGCAGGCGCAGGGAGCCGCTGCCCTGGCAGAATGGCACCGCTCCCTCACCCGCCACTGGCCGCAGCTCCGTTTCGGGGAATGCACGGTGCAGGAATTTTCAGCGGGCAACCTGTTTCAGGTGGAGGTCTTTCTGGGCGAGCTTGCCCCGAAAGCGGTGCGTGTTGAATTATATGCCGAGCCGTTGGCCCCGGGCTCAGCTCCCGTGCTGGTCACCATGGAGAGGGGCGACATGGCCGTGCCAGCCGGGGGCGCCTCTCCGTATCAGGCCACGGTTGCTGCGGACCGGCCGGCCAGGGACTATACGGCCAGGGTCGTTCCCTGGCACAGCGAGGCCTCCGTGCCGCTGGAGGCCAATTTCATCCTCTGGCAGCAGTGAGTGGGGCCGGCAGAGGTGGCTGCTTCCTCACCGCCTGCAGCCCAAACCAGGGAGAGGGAAGGCGTTGCCGGGGTTTGCTTACCTGAAAAAAAGAGCGGTCCAGGGAGGCTCAAAGGGCTCTCAGGCTTTTGGGCGACTCTGGCAGGCTGCTCCCAAAGCCGGCCGCGGCAAATAATTTTTTGGTGTACTCTTTGGTGGGGTTGCGAAAGATATCCTGGGTCGTTCCCTGTTCAATGATTCGGCCATCCTTCATAACCGCAATTTCGTCGGCCAGGGCGCGTATTACCCGTAAGTCATGGGAGATAAAGAGGTAGGCGATATTGTACCTCTGCTGCAGATCCTGGAGCAGGCCGATGATCTGGGCCTGAATCGTCATGTCCAGGGCGCTGGTGGGCTCGTCCATCACGATGAATTTGGGTTTTAAGATAATGGCCCTGGCAATGGCGATGCGCTGCCGCTGACCGCCGGAAAATTCATGGGGGTAGCGTTCTACCATCCCGGCCTCCAGGCCAACCTCATCAAGGGCCTTGGCCGTCAAGGCGTCTCTTTCCAAGCCTGAACTGCCGATATTATGGACAGCCAGCCCCTCTTTGAGAATCTGGCCAACCGTAAGGCGGGGGGAAAGGGAGGAGAAGGGATCCTGAAAAACGATCTGCATCCTGGCCCGCAGGGCCCGCATCTGCCTGGGCGGGAACTGTTTGATATCCTTTCCCTCAAAGAAGATACTTCCCTCAGCAGCCAGCAGGCGCAGCAGGGCGTAACCCAGGGTGGATTTCCCTGAGCCCGACTCCCCGACAATGCCGTAGGTGGTGCCTTCCCGAACCGTAAGGCTTACATTATTAACAGCAACTATCTCCCCGACTTGCCGTTTAAAAAAACCTTTCTTGATGGGGAAGGCGCAGCGCATGTTCTTGAGGGTGAGCAAAGGCGGCCTGTCCAGGCGGGCCACCTGTTCACCATGGGGAACAGAGGCGAGCAGGTGGCGGGTATATTCGTGTGCCGGTTCTGAAAAAATCTTCCCGGTCTCCCCATGCTCAACGATCCGGCCCGCCTTCATGATGGAGACGCGCTGGGCCACTTTCTTGACCATATTCAAATCGTGGCTGATCAGGAGGATGGCCATCTGATACTGTTCCTGCAGTTCCTGGAGCAGGAGAAGGATCTGGGCCTGGATGGTGACATCAAGGGCCGTAGTGGGCTCATCGGCAATGAGCAGTTCCGGCCGGCAGGCCAGGGCCATGGAGATCATCACCCTTTGTCTCTGGCCGCCGGAGAGCTGATGCGGATAATCCGCCATTTTTTGAAGGCCGTTCTGGATGCCGGTCTGGTCAAGGAGCTTCAAGGCCTCTTTGTGGGCCTCCTGTTTGGTCATGCCCCGGTGGATGAGCAGGGGTTCCATGAGCTGCCTGCCGATGGGATAGACCGGATTAAGAGAAGTCATGGGCTCCTGAAAGATCATGCTGATCCGGTTGCCGCGAATGGCCCTGATCTCCGGATCACTACAGCTCAGGAGATTCTGGTCATGGAAGAGGATTTCACCGCTTGCCCGGTATTGCTCCTTGTCGTGAAGCTGCAGGATGGAGTGGGCGAGCACCGACTTGCCGGAGCCCGATTCGCCCACCAGGGCCACGGTTTCCTGGGGGCGGATATCAAAATTGATATCATGGAGAACCTGGCTGAAGACCTTTTGGGCTTTAAAGCCACCGGAGAGATTGTTGATGGTCAGCATATCAGGCCTTCCTCGGGTCAAAGGCCTGGCGCAGGGCCTCACCGATAAAGATGAGAAGAACCAGGCTCACCACCAGGACGCCAAAGGTGGTGAGGGAGATCCACCAGGCATCGATATTGGCCTTACCCTGGGCCAGCAGCTCGCCCAGGCTGGGGGAAGGGGGCGGCACTCCCAGTCCCAGGAAATCAAGACTGGTGAGAGCGATAATGGCCCCGGACATCCGAAAGGGCAGAAAGGTGATCACCGGGGTCATGCCGTTGGGCAAAAGGTGACGGGACATGATGGTAAGGTTGCCGACACCCAGGGCCCGGGCGGCCAGGACATAATCGAGATTGCGGCCCTTGAGGAATTCGGCCCGCACATAATCGGAGAGGCCCATCCAGCCGAACAGGGAGAGCAGAATAAGCAGCATCCAGATACTCGGCTTGAAAATGGAGGCAAAGATGATGAGCAGATAGAGCTCGGGCATGGCGCTCCAGATCTCGATGAAGCGCTGGCCCAGGAGATCGATACGGCCCCCGAAATAGCCCTGCAGGGCACCCACCACAATGCCGAAAAGGGTACCGGTAATGGTCAGGGCCAGGCCAAAGAGAATGGAAGTCCGGAAACCGTAGAGTAGGCGGGCCAGGACGTCCCTGCCGCGGTCATCGGTGCCCAGCAGGTTCTGGGGGCTGGGGGGGGAGGGGACCGGCACGGTGAGTTCCTGGTTTATTGATTTGTAATTATGGGGATTAAGGGGGAATAGGGCGAAATTGGGACGGCTGGTGATCTTTTCCAGGATATAGGGATCCCGATAATCAGTGGGCGTCGCGAAATCGCCGTCAAAGGTGGTTTCCGGATAATCGTGAAAAAAGGGGAGGTAATAGCTGCCCTCATAGCGCACCAGAAACGGCTTGTCATTGCTGAGGAGCTCAGCGCCCATACTGGCCACAAAGAGAATGGCAAAGAGGATGAGGCTGAGATAGCCCCGCCTGTTGGCCTTGAATTTTTGCCAGCGTAATTGATTGATAGTCATCTTCTTTTTCCTCAGCCGCTGGTGGTTTCAAAGGTGATGCGGGGATCAACCACCACATAACTCAAATCAGAGAGCAGGCGGGCGATCAGACCGAGGATGGTAAAAAGGAAGAGGGTGCCAAGCACCACCGGGTAATCACGGTTTAAGATCGATTCGTAGGCCAAAAGCCCCATGCCGTCCAGGGAGAAAATGGTCTCAATGAGCAGGCTGCCGGTGAAAAAGGACATGATAAAGGCGCCGGGGAAGCCGGTGATCAGCGGGATAATGCCGTTTCTGAAGATATGGCCGTAGAGGACCTGGTTTTCACTGAGCCCCTTGGCCTGGGCCGTGACCACATATTGTTTGCGGATCTCCTCCAGAAAGCAGTTTTTGGTGAGCATGGTCATCACGGCCAGACTGGAAACCGCCATGGAAGTAATGGGCAGGACCATATGCCAGAGATAGTCTAGGATCTTATGGAAGAGGGGGAGCTGACTGAAATTGTCGGAGACCAGGCCGCGCAGGGGGAAGAAGTTCCAGAAGCTGCCGCCGCCAAACAAGACGATGAGTACAATGGCCAGGACAAAACCGGGGATGGCATAGCCCACCAGGATGATTGTCGAGGAGATGAAATCAAAGCGGGAGCCGTCCCGCACCGCCTTTTTGATGCCCAGGGGGATGCAGATGCCATAGACAATGACAAAGGACCAGAGGCCGAGAGATATGGAGACCGGCAGCTTGGAAATCACCAGAGAAGTGACGCTCTGGTGATGATAGTAACTCTCCCCGAAATCAAGGAGCAGGTAGTTCTTCATCATGGTGATAAAGCGGATGTGGGCCGGCTTGTCAAAGCCGTAGAGCTTTTTGATCTCCGCCAGCTGCTCTTTGTCCAGGCCCTTGTTGCCGCGATAGAGGGTGCTGGTGGAGTGGGCAACCTCCCCGCCTTTGGCACCGCCTGATTCGAGATTGGCGATCATCCTCTCCACCGGGCCACCCGGCACAAACTGGGTGATGCTGAAGGTGATGAGCATGATCCCGAACAGGGTGGGAATCATCAGCAGAAGACGGCGGAGAATATAACTCAACATGGATTAGACTGCAGCCTCAAGTTGGGGAGAAAAAAAGGTTATTTAAGCCACCAGGTCATCAGGGCGTCAAAAGGGGTATAATAGAGGGGTTCTTTTTCCGGGCCCTTGAACTTGTCCCAGTAGACCACCCGGTGGGCCGGGCTAAACCAATTGGGCACCACATAATAACCGTACCATAAAACTCTGTCCAAGGCACGACAGGCAGTGGTCAAATCTTCCTGACTGGTGGCGTAGATGATTGCCTCCACCAGGGCGTCCACCACCTCGCTGCGCACCCCTGCATAGTTGCGGGAACCATCCTGATCGGCCGCCCTGCTGCTCCACATGTCCCGCTGCTCATTGCCCGGTGACTGGGACTGACCAAAGACGTAGACGGTCATGTCATAGTCAAAGGTGCGCATGTTGCGGATATAAAGGGCAACATCAATGGTCCGGTAGGATGCCTCAATGCCCAGTTTCTCCAGATTTTTGACGTAGGGTGCCATCACCCTTTCAAAAGAGGGGGAGGCCAGCATGATTTCAAAGATAAAGGGCTCACCCCGGCCATTGCGCAGGGCGCCATCGACATAATGCCAGCCTGCCTGGTTCAGGAGTGTTTTGGCCTGCCGCAGATTATGGCGCAGAGCACCTTTTTGGGCGGTGGATACCGGGGTTAAGGGTTTGCTGAACACCTCCGGGGGCAATTGCTCCTTGAAGGGCAAAAGAAGGGCCAGTTCTGCCGGGGAGGGCAGTCCGGGGGCGGCATAGATGGAGTTGCTGAAGTAGCTGTAGCTTTGTTCATACTGGCCAAAGAAGAGGCTGTTGTTGGTCCAGTGGAAATCAAAGGCCAGGCCCAGGGCCTCACGGACCCGGGGATCGGCAAAGAAGGGGCGCCTGGTGTTGAAGACAAAGCCCTGCATGCCGGCATTGAGCTTATGGTGCAGATATTTTTTCTGGATGGCGCCGGTTTCGAAATTGCCGCCTTTCATGTCACGGGCCCATTGCTTGGCAATATTGACGGACATGAAGTCGAATTCGCCGGCCTTGAAGGCCTCCACCGAAACGACCTGGTCTTTGAAAAATTTAAAGGTAATGGTGTCGAAATTGAACATGCCGCGGCGGACAGGATGGTCATTGCCCCAGTAATTGGGGTTACTCTTATAGGTGATACTCTTGCCGTTTACAAATTTGGCCACCACATAGGGACCTGAGGCAATGGGCGGCACCAGTCCCTGTTCATTGAAGGGGTGGGCGCTGTAAAATTTCTTGGAAAAAACCGGAAGTTCACAGGCAATCATATGGATTTCCCGGTTGGGGCGGCCAAAGTGAAAACGGATCTGGCTGGGGGAGATGATCTCGGCGTGGCTGATGTCCCGGTAGTAGGAGGCAAAGAAGGGGTGGGCCTCACTGCCTTTCAAGGTTTCCAGGGAAAATTTGACATCTGCGGTCGTAAGGGGCGTCCCGTCGGAAAAACGGGCCCGGGGATCAAGGGAGATGAGGATCGATTTTTTGTCGGCCGCGAGCTCCATTTCTTTGGCAATCAGGCCGTAGCGGGCGAATGTTTCGTCCATGCTGCTGATGGTCAGGGTCTCGAAAACCAGCTCGCTCATGCCGTCCGGTGCCGCGCCTTTCAGGGTGTAGGGGTTGAATTTGTCAAAACTGCCCAGGGCATGGAGAACGAGATCTCCCCCTTTTTTGGCCCGGGGAGAGACATAGTCAAAATGAGGGAAATCAGCTGGATATTTCAAGACCCCATCAAGGGAGACCCCGTGGTCGGCCTGGACCACAGGGGGAGAAAGGAGAAAGAGGACAAATATTATAAATGCATTAAAATGACACAATTTCATGGAAATAAATCAAAAAGAAGAGGTTGGTCCAGAGGGATAATTGCCGGCCGGACAAGGGTAAGCGCTTTTGGTGATCATCCTTTCTGGGGCGGGGTGATGGTTTGACTGATTAACAAGAGAAGACTGGCCAGAATATTGGTGACCACGGTCATGATATCAGCATCGCGGCTGGAAAAGGAACCGTTTATTTTTTCGGCAAGTTCCATAACGCCAACCAGTTCCCCGTTTATATAGACCGGAATGGCAAGCAGCGAGTCCACCTCTTCCGCGATGGGGGTGGCCTGGGCAACCTCATATTGATCGATGAGCATGCCTTTGGCAAGATAGGCGCTTCGCCCATGTGAAAATACCCAGCCGATCAGCCCCTTGTCTATATCAAAGCCCTGTTTGATTTTTCTGTCAAGAGTGCCGACCTGCAGCGCCATAATCAGGCGGTGGGCATGCTGATCAGCAAGGAACAAAGAGCAGGTCTTGCACTCCATTTGTTCGTTGATCATCTCCAGGATCTGCTTGAAGACCCAGGGTGCGTTTTGACTGTTTTGGACAAGCAGGGAGGTGTTTACTAAAAAAATAAGCTCGTTACGACTCAACTTGTTTAAAAGCCGGGGAGGCAGCAGCTGGGCCAGAAGGCCGTGGCGCAGGGTGGAGGGCTCCACAGCCTTCATCTCCATGAGCACATCCCCCAGCTGCTTGGATTTGTTGGTGGCAGCCGCCCACTGAAAGAGGCGTTCGCGGAGCTGATCTCCGTTGGCTTCAGGAAGAGGGGAGGGTGCTTTGCTCTTTTGCTGGCGCAGAAGGGCCTCATGGATAACCTCTTCAGAGACCAGGCCGAGCTCCTGCAGGATTTCTCCCAGCTTCTGCCATTTAACCTGGCCGGCCTGCATCTGGGCGGAGAGGTTGGCAATAATGTTTTCCAGATAGGGGTTGCGGCCCTCACCGAAAAAGGCGATGAGGTACCGATCCATGCGGCCGAGAGAGGCCAGCCGGGGGAGAATGATTTTTTCGTAAAAAGAGACGGTCTCCTTGAGGAGTTCCTCAAAAGAGTCAAAGATACGAATGCCCTGTTCTTGCAGTTTGTCCCGGCCCACAAAGGCATAGCCCTCCAGAAATTCATCATAAAGATCATGGAGGCGGCTCATATAGTCAATATCCGCCATCTGGGCCATGAGATCGGCAGAGGCCACCATCCTGGCCACCAGGCCCTCTTCAGGGGAGGCAAAAACCGTAAGGTCGGGTTCTTTCCCGAAATCAGTGACCTCGATAATCAGTTCAACGAGATTGATCATCTCTGGCGGCTTATTTTGCCGGCTCAGGTAGCTGCGGGCTATTTCCTTGCTGCGGTTTGTGTGGTCAAAGGTATATTTGCCCCCGGATCCTTCCTGGTCATCCTTGTCCTTGAGGTAGCCGGCATCATGGAAGAGGCCGCTGCAGAGAAGTACCTCGATATGTTGCGGGGCAAGAGGGGTCTGGGGATTAAGTTTATTCCAGCCGGCAGCCATGCGAATGGCGGCCAGGGTGACATCCAGGGCATGCTGAAAGGTGTGGTAGCCCACTTGGCACGCCTGATAGTCCGGCCAAAGCCCCTGGAAAAGGGCAGCGGTATCTTTGAAAAGCTGCTCCTGCGCTTCTAACCCCGCATACTCTTTGCTGAGGAAGTCGGAGATAAAGGCGATTGTGCGCTGTTGAAGCTGAAGGCTGTTATTCATGCCAGGGGGGAGAAGGGGTGAGAAAAGGATTTATATCGGTGATTGTATAACATTTTTTCAGAAATGATATATTTACCTTCTGCCGGAAAAGGTCAAGGGTAAAGATGCCCATCTTTTCTATGGTGTCTGTTCAGCGTGACAAAAAGTAGAAAAATAAAGCGCATTATGGTAGATATGCCCCTCAGTCAACCTGCGTGCCTGAACGCACCTGGTACAAGAGTGGCTTTGGAACATTTTTTACTGTTACTGCGGGCTTGCCCTCTTTTGAGATGCCCTTGTTATTTTTTTGATTAAACGCAAATATTGCCTGAAAAAAGGAGTTTCCGTTCATGGGGAAAACCATTGCTGAAAAAATCTTTGCAGCCCACCGCCGTGATAACCCATCCGGCGAAAACGTCGTTCTTGATCTTGATGTGGTCATGTGTCACGAGATCACCACGCCCATTGCCATTAATGATCTTGTTGAGCGCGGTCTGGACAAGGTGTTTGATCCTGCCAAGATCAAGGCGGTTATTGACCATGTAACCCCCTCAAAAGACTCAAAAACGGCAACCCAGGCCAAGATCTTGCGAGACTGGGCCCGGCGCCATAAAATCATCGATTTTTTTGATGTGGGCAGCAACGGTGTCTGTCATGCCCTCTTTCCTGAAAAGGGTTTTGTCCGGCCGGGCTACACCATCATCATGGGCGATTCCCATACCTGCACCCATGGTGCCTTTGGCGCCTTTGCCGCCGGGGTGGGAACTACGGACCTGGAGGTCGGCATCTTGAAAGGGGTCTGCTCCTTCCGGCTGCCGGAAACCATGAAAATCCATATTGAGGGCACCCTCCCTAAGGGGGTCTATGCCAAGGACGTCATCCTCTATATCATCAAGGAGCTGACGGTAAACGGCGCCACGGACAAGGTCATTGAGTTCGTTGGGCCGGTTGTTGATGCCATGAGCATGGAGGCGCGGATGACCCTCTGCAATATGGCCATTGAGGCGGGCGGCACCTGTGGTGTGTGCATGCCGGACCAGGTGACCGCCCGCTATCTGTGGCCCTTTATCAAGGATGAATATCCTTCTGAGGAGGCGGCGGTTGAGGATTTCAAGAAATGGCATAGTGACAGTGATGCTCGCTACAGTTCCGAACTGACCTTTGATATCTCGCAGATCGTGCCCCAGGTCACCTATGGTTTTAAACCCGATGAGGTGAAGGATGTCACCGAGCTGGAAGGGACCCCGGTGGATCAGGTCTATATCGGCTCCTGCACCAATGGTCGTATTGAAGATCTCAGGGAGGCGGCACAGGTCTTAAAAGGCCGCAAACTGGCCCCTGGCGTGCGCGGCATTCTGGCGCCGGCCACTCCCCTGGTGTACACCACCGCCTTGGACGAAGGGATCATCCAGATCTTCTTGGCGGCGGGCTTCTGCGTCACCAACCCCACCTGCGGCGCCTGTCTGGGCATGAGCAATGGTGTTCTGGCCGCGGGCGAGGTGTGCGCCTCCACCACCAATCGTAATTTCAACGGCCGCATGGGCAAAGGCGGCATGGTCCACCTGATGAGCCCCCGTTCGGCAGCAGCGGCAGCGGTGCAGGGGGTGATCACCGATCACCGCACCCTTTAGGCAGACGCCTCGTTTCCTTATCCTCTCTGGCTTTGCAGGCAGAAGGCAGAGGCAGTTTACATAAATAACAGTCACCAGGTACTTCAGCATGAAAAAATTCAGCGGTTCTGTGCTCTTTCTTGACAGAGCAGATATCAATACCGACGAAATTATCCCGGCCAGATATCTCACCGAAAACTCGAAACTGGCCTTAAGGCCCTTTATCCTCGAAGATCTGACCCTGCCCGGCTTTGATCCCAGCACTGATCCCCAAAAAGCAGGGGTCATTGTCACCCGGGGCAATTTCGGCTGCGGCTCCTCCCGTGAGCACGCGGTCTGGGTTTTTGAGGTGAATGACATCAACGTCGTTATTGCTGAAAGCTTTGCCCGTATCTTTCGCCAGAACATGTTCAACTGCGGCATGCTGGCCATTGAACTGCCCCCTGCAGATATTGAGGCGCTTTTCAAGATGGGTCCGGAGGTGGAGATTTCCGTTGATATTGCTAAAGAGATTGTCCAGGCCACGGGCAGCACAAAGGCCACCTTTGCCTTTCATTTGAACTCCTTTGACAAGGAGCTGGTGCTGGCCGGCGGCTGGCTGAACTATGCCGCCCAGAAATATTAATGGGCTATTGCCGCAACATTTTGGTCCTTGAGCCCTATTTCGGGGGGTCCCATAAATTCTTTTTGCAGCAGCTGGCAGAGCATCTTGACCTCAACTTCCTTCAGATAACCCTGCCGGCCCGCAAGTGGAAATGGCGCATGCGTTTCGCAGCGCCCTGGATTGCCGGCCAGCTTGGCCAACAGCTGGATGTGGAGGCGGTGCTCTGCTCTACCTTTGTCGATGTCGCCGCCCTTCGCGGTCTGGCGCCCGGCTGGTTCAACCGCCTGCCCCTGCTCACCTATTTTCATGAGAATCAATTCGCCTATCCCGTCCAGGTCCAGGATGAGCGTGATTTTCATTTTGGTCTCACCAATTATCTGACGGCCCTGGCCTCTGACCGTTTGGGCTTTAACAGCCGCTTTAATCTCGACACCTTCCTGGCCGGTTGCCGGGCCATGGAGAAGAAGGCCCCTGATGTCAGGCTGGACACCACAGACCAGATTTCCCAAAAATCAACCATACTCCCTCCTGGTCTCAACTTCAGTGAACTTGACCTGTTGCCTGAACAGCAGCCCCCCTCCTGTCCGGTGATTGTCTGGAACCATCGCTGGGAGCATGATAAAAATCCGGAGCTCTTTTTCCACACTCTTTTTGAACTGGCCGACGAGGGGGTGCCTTTTAAGCTCATTGTGGTGGGTCAATCTTTCCAGCGCTCTCCAGCCCTTTTTGCGGAGATCCCCGGAAGGCTTGCCAGCAGACTGAGCCATTTCGGCTATGTTGCCGATCGCACCGCCTATCTGCAACTGTTAAAGCAGGGGACCCTGATCATCTCTACGGCCAGCCACGAATTTTACGGGCTCAGCGTCCTGGAGGCGGTGCGGGCCGGGTGCCGTCCCTTCTTGCCCAACCGTCTCTCCTATCCCGAACTTTTTGAGCCGGCCTATCTCTATGATAATGATCAGGTCTTTAAAGAGAGACTGCGCCAGGTGCTGCTGGAGAATCATCCCCCTTTGAGTCCAAGTAAACGGCGGGCGCTCACCGCGCAAGGCAGCTGGCCGGTTCTGCAGGAACAATACGAAAAATGGCTCACCTTCTAAAGGACCCCATGGCAGACAACAGGAAATCCTTTTTGGCAACCAGCAGCCAAGACCTGAAAGAGAGGGGCTGGAAGTGGGTTGATATTGTCCTGGTCACCGGGGATGCCTATGTGGATCATCCTTCCTTTGGTATCGCCCTCATCGGCCGTGTTCTGGCCAAGCAGGGCTATCGGGTGGCCATTCTGGCCCAGCCCCGCTACGATTCCCCCCACGATTTCAGGCGCTTTGGCCGGCCCCGTCTTTTTTTCGGAATCAGCGCCGGCAATCTTGACTCCATTGTCTCCAACTACACGGGCAACGCCAAGGTCCGCGATGAGGATCAGTATTCCCCTGGCGGTGATCCCTATTTCCCCGGGCCGCGGCTCAAGACCAATCGCCGCCGGCCGGACCGGGCCACAGCAATCTATGTCAATCTGGTCAAGCAGGCCTATAAAGAGGTGGCCACCATCATCGGCGGTGTGGAGGCCTCCCTGCGCCGCTTCTGCCATTATGATTATCAGCAGCAGAAGATCCGGGCCTCGGTGCTCACCGACTCCAAGGCGGATCTCCTGGTCTACGGCATGGGAGAGCGCGCCGTTATTGAGATTGCCCGGCGGCTCAGCCATCAGGAGGACCTTTTCGGGATTGCCGGCACCTGCGTGCGCTTGAGTCCTCAAGAGTTTGCGGGCCGTGATTTTGGGCAGGAGCAGCTTCTCCTTCCTTCCTTTCAGGATATTAGCAGGGATTGCCGGAAATTTATGGCAGCTGAGCTTCTGGTTGATCAGGAGGCTCGGGCCGCCAGTCAGAAGGTCCTGGTGCAGCAGCAGCAGGGCCATTATGTGGTGCAGATGCCGGCGGCACCGCCGCTCAGCAGCGCTGAGCTGGACGCCATCTATGCCTTGCCCTTTACCAGGCAGGCCCCTGCCGAGAGCGGCCAGGTTCCCGCCCTGGAGATGATCAGAAACTCAATCACCATTGTGCGCGGCTGTTGCGGCAACTGCTCTTTTTGTGCCATTACCCGCCATCAAGGACCTGCCCTGGTCAGCCGCTCTCTTGAATCCGTGGTAGCGGAAGTGGCAAGAGTGGCTGCGGCCAAGGAGTTTAATGGGACCATTTCCGATCTGGGCGGCCCCACTGCCAACCTCTTTGGGGTGAGCTGCCGCCAAGGCGGCTGTAAGAAAAGGGAGTGCCTCTTTCCCAGGATCTGTCCCCAGCTCGCTATTGATGAGGAGATCTTTCTGGACTTGCTGCGTCAGGTGGGCAAGGTGAAGGGGGTGAAGCATCTCTTTATTTCGTCTGGTCTGCGCATGGAACTCCTCCTGCAGACCCCGAAACTCCTCCGCGCCCTGCTGAACAAACACTGTCCGGGAATGCTGAAGATTGCCCCGGAGCATACGGTGGACAAGGTCCTGGCCTTGATGCACAAGCCCGGCAATCATATCTTACAGGATTTCCTGGCGGCATGTGGGCAGGTCAAAAGAGAAAAGGGCAGCAGGATTGCCCTGTCAGCCTATCTCATCTCTGCCCATCCGGGCTGCACCTTGGCGGACATGAACCAGCTTGCCGAGGATCTCAAGGAGCTCAAGCTGCCGGTCCGCCAGTTTCAGGATTTCACCCCCACCCCCGGCACCCTGGCCACGGCCATGTATGTCTCTGAGGTGGACAGAAACGGCGCACCTCTCTATGTGGCCAAAAATTTCAAGGAACGACAACTGCAGCGGCAGTGCCTGCAGAAAAATCTTGCTTGCCAGCTTAAGCCCGGGAAAGGCAAGGGCAGGGTGAAGAGCGGCCAGGAGCGTGGGCCTGGATCGCCCAAGGGCAGATAAAGTCGCCTCTCCCCTATCTCAGGTGGAACGCCAGGCTGTAACTATCTAAATTGACTTGACAAGATTTCCTGTAGCATTGTACTAAAAATGGGAGTTTGGTGGGGAGGCCAAGCTCTTTGCCATGGAATGAGAAATTTTCTGGTGCCTTGCCGCCACCTGGGCGCAAAAATCTTGTTCTGCTCAAGAAGAGCAGCCCTTTCTCCTTTAAATATGATACCTTTACCCGCTGGACTCTTTAAAGAATCTTACAGAAGGCGGAGTTGAAAGCCTTTAAGGACGATGCATGAGTAGGTGTGATAATCTGTTGCTTGGCATTGATCTGGGAAGTTCCCGGACAGCGGTGATTTCCAGTAGAGGCTACCGGGAAATGACTGCTTCCGTGGTGGGCTATCCCAAGGATCTCATTGGTCTGAAGCTGCTCGGCAAATCCCAGGTTTTCGGCGCTGAGGCGCTGCAGCACCATTCCGCCCTCACCCTCTATCAGCCTCTGGAAGAGGGCCTCATCTGTGAGGCCAATTATTATAATTATAATACGGCCTATGAATTGCTCAAACACGTTATTGCCAAGGCCCGTGATGCCGCGGGGGGAGGAGCGGTGTGTGGCGCCATCGCCTTACCGGTCCGGGCCTCTGTGCACAATAAGGAGAAGATTGCCGAACTGGCCAGCGATCTTCTTGATGTTGCCCTCATCGTTGCCAAGCCTTTTAGCGTGGCCTATCAGCTAGAGAGGTTCAGCAACAGTATTATTGTGGATATCGGCGCCGACACCGTTGATATCTGTGCCATGAAAGGCACGGTCCCTCGTCTTGATGATCAGGTGACTCTGACCAGGGCCGGCAACTATATTGACAGTCGTTTTGAGGCCCTTGTGGCTGAGCGCTATCCTGAATTGCAGCTTTCCAGAACGCAGCTCCGGCTCATCAAGGAACAGTTTTCCTTGGTGGGTTCCTATGGCGGCCCGGTGCTTACCTCCCTGCGGGCCCACGGTATGCCGGTGGAGGTGGATCTCACCCCTGAATTGCGCAGCGCCTGTGAGTCTATTATCCCTGATATCCTTGAGCATCTGGTAACCATGGTGAAGGGCTTTGATCCTGAGGTGCAGCCTGAGGTCCTTGAAAATATCTTTCTGGCCGGCGGCGGTTCTTTAATTCAGGGAATTGATGAGGTGGTGGCCCTGCACCTGGTTGAATATGGCGATGTGGATGTGCGCTGCATCGACAACGTCGGTTTTATGGGGGCCCAAGGGGCCCTGAAATTGGCCCAGGACCTTGATCCCGAAGTGTGGGGCCAGGTTGGTTTCAGGCATGGCGCTGCCCCTTTTCCTCCTCCGGCCGGCCAGGAAAAATCCTGAGGCATAAAAGGCTGCTTTATTTAACCTGAAGAAAAAGTAGGATTTTGAACATGGATTTTTTTGTCTGGCTGTTATTTATCATTCTTGGTGGAGCCGTGGGCGCCGGGATAACCAGTATGCTCATCAAGAAGAAACTGGCCAAGGAAGAAGAGCAGAAGGAGAGTGAGCGGCAGACAGCACATCTTGGCTTCACGGAGCAGCTGGAAGCCATGCGCAACAGGATGACTGAAATCCGTGAGGAGGGCAGGCAGTATTGGGAAGAACTGCAGGAAAAGACCAAAGAGTGCCGGAAGCTCACAGAGCAGGTCAAGATGATTGCCGGCCTTGAGGAGAATATAGCATCACTGCGCACAAAACATACCGTTCTTGAACAGGAGAAAAATAGTTGTCTCGTTAATGTTCAGGAACTCGAAGAGGCTTTGGCCCTGGAAAAAGAGGTGATTAAAGAAGCGCTCTTTTTTGTCCAGGGCAGCCATTATCTGCCGGGTAGTGTGGTCCAGGATCTCATGCGGCAGGCCAAAAAAGAGAAAGAATAAGATGAAGGATATGTTGGCGGCTTCATTTTGGAAGCAGAGGAAGTGATTATGGAAGAGAGCAAGATGGACCAGGAGTACGAGGTTGCCCCCTCACCTAAGAAGGGGAAAATCACCGTGGGTATCGATCTGGGCACCTGCCGTACCGCCATCATGTCCGATCGCGGTGCCAAGCTGCTGGCCCGTTCTGTGGTGGGTTATCCCAAGGATATCATCAGTGAGAAAATGGTGGGCAAGCTCCCTCTTTTTGGGGATGAAGCCATTGCCAAACGCAATTTTCTTGATCTCTGCTACCCCCTGGCGGATGGGGTCATTCGTGAGGCCAGTGCCCGTGATTACCGGGCCGCCCATGAACTCCTCGGTCATTTGGTTGAACTTGCCAAGAAAGGTGAGGATGTGGAGGTCTGCGGCATTATCGGGGTGCCGGCCCGCGCCTCCATCATGAACAAGGAACTGCTGCTCACCATTGCCGAGAAATTCATGTCCAAGGCCCTGGTGGTCTCTGAACCCTTTATGGTGGCCTATCAGCTCAACAATCTCACCAACTGTATTGTCATTGATATCGGCGCCGGTACCGTTGATATCTGCGGCATGAAGGGCACCGTGCCCGTGGCTGACGATCAGGTTACCTTCTTAAAGGGAGGAGACTATATCGATGAGCGGCTGGCCCAGTCCATCACCAGACATTATCCCGGTGTGCAGATGACCGAGGCGGTGGCCTGCGGCATAAAGGAAAAATTCGCCTCAGTGGATGGTTCAAAAAGAGCCCTGGTGACCCTGCGCCATGAGGGCAAGCCCGCTGAGTTTGATGTCACGGAAGATGTCAATGCCGTGTGTGAAAGTATTGTCCCTGATATCTGTGAGCATATAGAAAACCTGATCCAGAAATTTGATCCCCAGGACCAGGAAGCCACCTTGCAAAATATCATTCTGGCGGGTGGCGGTTCTCGGATTACCGGTCTGGCGGACATGATTGTTGCGCATCTTGCCGAGTATGGCAAGGTAAAGGTGACCGCAGTGGCTGATCCGGAATTTGTCGGCTGTACCGGGGCCCTGAAGCTGGCCACGGAGATACCGGAAGAGATGTGGTCCCAGATAGGGGTCATGTTTGCGGCAGAACCCTGAAAATCCCTGTTGCGTCACTCCCCACCAACAAAAAGGCCCGGATCAGTTACTGATCCGGGCCTTTTTGTTGGTGGGGGGAAGAAAGAGGTGCGCCCTAGACCTTCTGCAGATGGGGGAATTGGGCATCAAGGGCCTTGTTCCACTGAGCCACTTTCTCCTGTTGAGAGGCGAGCAGGGGAGCGGTATCTCCTTCAATGATAATGTCGTTGATGATATCGCCCTGGGCGATCTTATTTACCACATCCATATCTGCTGCGGAGAGGACCTCGCCAAAAACAGCATGCTTGCCGTCGAGCCAGGAACAGGGACCATGGGTGATGAAGAACTGGCTGCCATTGGTGCCGGGGCCGGCATTGGCCATGGATAATTTGCCTGGGGCGTCATGGACAAGGTCCTTGTCAAACTCATCTTCGAAACGGTAGCCCGGCTCGCCTGTACCGGTACCTAAGGGGCAGCCGGCCTGAACCATGAAATCATTAATAACGCGGTGAAAGTTGAGCCCTTTGTAAAAACCGCGCTGGGCCAGATTGACAAAACTGGCCACGGTCATGGGCACCTTGTCGGCAAAGAGTTTAACCCGGATTTCACCCTTGGTTGTGTCAAAAACTGCAATAAGATCAGACATGAAACACCTCTTGTCGTAATAAATTATCTCTGGGAAAAGCGGCCCATAGTATTGGCCGCCAAAAAAAACAACTTTTCTATCTACTCCATCTGCCGCAGAAAAGCAAAAGAGTCTGTCCTTTTCCTCTCCTTTCAGCCATTGCCTCAGGTCAGTCGGTCAAGACGAAGACGATGGCGATGGTCAAAGAGATGGCGGGCAGTGCCATGCACGGCAAGAATAACCCCGAAGCCGGTACCTGCGGCGATGAGAAACATGATCAGGATCTGGTAGCTCACGGCGGTCATGGGAGGCGAACCGGCCAGGATCTGGCCGGTCATCATACCGGGCAGGGAAACAAGACCGGTGGTGGCCATGGAGTTGATGATGGGGGTCAAGCCGGTGCGGATGGCGGCGGTAATCTGGTCCTGGATGGCCTGCCGCCATTTTTCGCCAAGCATCAGCCGTCCTTCGATGCTCTTTTTGTTTTGAAAGACCGTGGTGGTTAAGGTGTCCATGCTGAGCGCCACCCCGGTCATGGTATTGCCGAGCATCATGCCAAACAGGGGAATGGCGTACTGCGGGGTGTACCAGGGCGTGATATCAATAATAATAAAGAGGGCAAAGAGCGTGACTGTGAAGGAGGAGAGAAACATGGCAGCCACCCCCAGGAAATAGGACCAGCGGCCGGATAAGGGCCGGTGCATCCTGCTTGTCACTGCCTGGCCGGCGCTGAGCAGCATCACCAGGGCCATGATGAGGATGGCCCCGGGGGAAGAGGCGGCAAAGAGCAGCTTCAGGATGTAGCCCATCAGCAGAAGCTGGAGTGTGCAGCGCAGGGCGGCGATGAAGAGCTGGCGTGCCTGGTGCAGGCGCAGTTTGAGGCTCACTACGCCCAGCAGAAGAATCAGGGTGGCGGCCAGGCCGAGATCCACCGGGGAAAGAAGGACCATATCCATTACATATTCCTCAAAGCTCTTTTAGTTCATGCCCCGCATCCGGCCGCAGGCGCAGATGTCTGGTGGCCACCCGTCTGGCCTGGGCCAGATCATGGGTGACCCAGATAAGGGCGCTCTCATGGAGCTGCTGGTATCTCTTTAATATCCTTTCCACCAGAGCGATGTTCTTTTCATCAAGATTTGCCGTGGGTTCGTCCAGGAGGAGGACCGTTGGTGTATTGAGCAGCACGCGTAATAAAGATAAACGCTGCCGTTCACCACTGGAGAGGCCATGGGGCGGAGTCTTCAGGATATCGGCAGGCAGGCCCACCTCGGCCAGGCGCTGGTGCAGGTCGACTTCCGGGCCGGGGAAATGATCGCCCACCCTGGCCAGCCACCAGCTGCTTTCAGCAGGCAGGAGGCTGACCTGGCGTCGCCACTCCCAGGGCGGATAGGAAGTGGAGGGTTGGCCACGCAGAAAGAGTTCGCCGGGATTGGCGTCAAGATCAGCAAGGGCCCTGAGAAAGAGTGACTTACCAGATCCGGAATCACCGGTAACAGCAAGGCATTCTCCGGCCGCCAGATCCAGATCCAGGGGCGCCATTGTTAAAATGTGCAGGTTTCTGATGGCAAAAAGAGTCATGCCTTTATATAGCCCTTGAAACAAGAATGGGCACTGTCTCTTTTGGAGAAACAGTGCCCACTCAAGCTGATCATGCGGCTCACCCTGTCAGGGGATGAGGCGTGAAAACGTGCTAAATAACGGCAACATCCTCGGCCTGCATCCCTTTCGGGCTTTCCACCACATTAAATTCCACCATTTGCCCCTCGATAAGAGAGCGATGCCCTTGGCCGCGGATTGCCCGGAAATGGACAAAGACATCCTTGCCCTGTTCTGGGATGATAAAGCCGAAACCCTTTCTGTCGTTAAATCATTTCACCGTACCACTCTGACGATTTTCCATGTCTTCCTCCTTAAGAATAGATGGATAAGATAAAGGTCATCTGGGGAAACTACAGCCCCTGCAAGGCAATAATGGCACAACGTTCTGCTATCTGCGGTGAGGCTTTCTGCTCCTGGCCGGGCTTGGTCGTCTGGGGCGGGGCGGCAGAGGTGGCAGTACCGGCGGCGCTGCCAGCAGTTCATCTGCCGGATAGAGGCATTCCAGCTTACGATTGATAAATGCCTCGATGTCAGGCAGGTAGAAGGAGTCCTCTTCACAGGCAAAGCTGACGGAAGTCCCTTCGGCACCGGCCCGGCCCGTTCTGCCGATGCGGTGCACATAGTCTTCCGGATCATAGGGCAAATTGAAATTCACCACATGGCTGATGCCGTCAATATGGATGCCGCGGCCGGCAACATCAGTGGCCACCAGAACGCGGATTTTACCCTCTTTGAAATCATTGAGGGTGGTGACTCTTTTTTTCTGGTCAACGTCACCGGAGAGCATGCCGCACGAGATCTTATAGCGCCGTAACAATTCATGAAGCTGTCTGGTTTCTGACTTGCGGTTGCAAAAAACAATCACCTTGTGCAGATCTTTGGCAGTAATAAGATTGTAGAGGAGGGTGGGTTTTTGATCGCTGGTGACCAGGTAGACAAGCTGGTCAATGGTGTCAACCGTGGCGTGGTCTGCCTTGATCTCAACTACGGCCGGCTCCTTGGTCCACTGCTCGGCCAGATGATTCACGGCCGGGGTAATGGTGGCGCTGAAAAAGAGGGTCTGTCTCTTATCTTTAGAGGGCATGTTGTAGACAATCTGTTTGACATCCGGGATAAAACCCATATCAAGCATGCGATCCGCCTCATCAATGACGAAAATCTCCACATCACCCAGGTGGATATGGCGTTTGCGGTGAAAATCAAGAAGTCGTCCCGGGGTGGCCACCACAATATCTACTTGCCGGCCCTGGACATCATCAAGCTGTTTCTGGTAATCCATGCCGCCGTAAATAGGGACGATATGCAGATCGCTGTAGGCGGCAAGCTTTTCAGCATCCTCGGCAATCTGCATGACAAGCTCCCGGGTGGGGGCGATGATGAGGCTGCGGGGGCTGGCCATTTTACCGGGTCCGGCTGCTTTTTTGCTCAGAAGGGTGGTCAGGATGGAGACAAGAAAGGCCGCTGATTTACCTGTGCCGGTCTGGGCCTTGCCAGTGGCATCCTTGCCGCCCAGGGTATGGCCAAGGATGGCGGCCTGAATAGGTGTGCAGTAATGAAAAGAAAGATCACTGATGGCATGCATCACCTCAAGGGGCAGGTCAAAATCATGAAAACGTTTGCGTCCTTTCTCCTCGGCAACCTCAAAGTCGGAGAGGTTCCAGTCACCGTTTTCCAGGGGTTGACGCTGTGGAGGTGAAGCCGGAGCTGCAGCCTTTTTAAGAGGTTGCGGGGTTGTTTTCCTGGCAGAGGGCGCAGGGCGGGAAGCAGGTGCAGGCCGGGCAGCAGCTTTGCTTGCTTTAGGGACAGGCAGACCAAAGATGGAACCTGAATCCAAGGTGATGGGCTGACGTGCATCTGGTGCAGGACGTGGACAAACTTCTTTATTTCTCATAAACCTTACAACTTGTCTAAAAATTAACGTGACCGGTCTGTGTAACAACAAAAAAAACCGGGTCACCATGTACAGTTACTTGGTAACTCGGTTATCTAGACGTGAGACCTGTGGTTTTCCGCCCCTGTTTAAAAACAGATTTGATTTCAAAGGTGACTATACTCTTTTTTATAAAAAAAATAATGATAAAAAGGAAGAAAATTGTGATCTGCTGGCCCCGGGCAACAATTCCTGAATGAGGATGGGGCCGGATTCAGGGCCAATAAGCACGTTCCAGGGGAGGGTGTGAAGAGCCGGAGTTTGCGGAAAAGATGCTCTCTGACGTGGCTGGGAATCTGGATAGTACGGAGAGTATCCAGTGGCGAACAACGACACTTTGAAAAGCCCTCTTTGGCGCAAATGGCAAATGTTAAAAAAAGGGCTCCCAGTTTTTCTTATCTGTAAGCCCTTGATATTACTGGAGCCGATGAGCGGGGTCGAACCGCTGACTTGCTGATTACGAATCAGCTACTCTACCAACTGAGTTACATCGGCTTTAAGGTTTGCTGGCGATATCCCGGCAGCAGGGTGAGGAACAATAGAATATATTGCCTGTCCCTGTCAAGAATTCCTGCACATCCAGGCAAAAGAAAGATGCTGCTACCAGCGGAGCTGGTGCCTATCATGGGATTATTGCAATCTGAATTCACCCCAAAGCCTGACCCCACTGTACTCTTTTGTTCTCAGGTACTCTCTTAGGTCAAAGGAAGATTTGACCCCTTTGTGACCCTGACCCCTTTGTGACCCCTTTGTGATCCTTTGTTGACTTCGCAAAAAAAATTGACACCAATCAACCCAAGGCATATATTCTAGACAGACTGGACAGAAAAATACTAACCAAGGTGTCGCTATGATAGAAAACCATTGGCAACTTCAGGATGCTAAAAACAGATTCAGCAATCTAGTTGATAAAGCACAACATAATGGTCCGCAGGTCGTAACCAAACACGGCAAAGATGCCGTCGTTGTGATCTCAATCGACGAATATCAAAAATTAATAAAACCAAAAACGAACTTGGTTAAATTTTTCCAGGCATCTCCTCTCGCAAAAGAGGACCTAGACCTAACTAGAAGCAAGGAAACGCCAAGGGATATTGAGTTATGAATTACCTACTGGACACCTGTGTAATTTCAGAACTCATTAAAAAATCTCCCAGTCCAAAAGTCGTTAAATGGGTTTCAGAAATTGAAGAAACCACCCTGTTTATCAGTGTTTTAACTATCGGAGAAATCCACAAAGGAATCGAAAAATTACCTGAAAACAAAAAGAAAGACAAACTTCACCGCTGGGTAAATTCAGACCTTCAAGAACGATTCAAAAACAGAATTATTAATTTCGACCTTCAAACGGCTACAGTTTGGGGGCAAATCCAAGCTCATTCTGAAATATTAGGCAAAGCCCTGCCTGCAATCGATGGGCAAATTGCGGCTACAGGAATTTCTTACGGCCTAACAGTCGTAACCAGAAACACGACAGATATGGAAGTTAGCGGTGTTGCCCTACTAAATCCTTGGGAATATAGCATCTAACTTATTGATATAAAGGGGCTGGGGTCAGGCTTGCGATACTTGAATTGTGCCATTACCAAAGCCTGACCCGGCTGTTCTTGTTGCAATAAGTGGAAAATCCGTCCATCTATAGGGGTGATATGACGGATTAGATTCCACTTATTACACTGTTGTGAGCTGATAAAATTTACAACTTGCTAAAAGTTAACACGCGAGTTAACATATATTCATATGCCTGAAATTGAATTTTACAAAGCAGCCAATGGGAAAAGCCCAGTTGAGGAGTTTTTCAACTCATTAACCCCAAAGCAGGCACAAAAAGCTGTTTGGGTATTACAAGTAATTGAGGAGCTACCCAAAGTCCCGACAACCTACCTCAAAAAACTTGTAAACACAGATGACATATGGGAGGTAAGGGTACAATCAGGAAATGATATATTTCGCATATTAGGATTCTTTGATGGCCCTAAACTGATAGTGCTCAATCATGCTTTTCAAAAGAAAACACAAAAAACACCGAAGCAGGCCATAAAATTGGCAGAGGAAAGGAAACGGGATTACTTCAAAAGGAGTTAACAATGAGTGATTTAAAAAAATACATAAAGAATCGCAAAAGCCGTGACCCTGAATTCGCTAATGGCTTTGATTCAGGCTACGAACAATTTAAAATTGGCGTCATTCTCAAAAATGCTCGTGAAGAAGCTGGTCTTACCCAGGAACAATTGGCACAAAAACTCCAAACCAAAAAGTCAGCCATATCTCGCATTGAGAACCATGCAGAAGATATAAAATTATCCACCTTGGAGAAATTTGCCAAAGCACTTGGCAAAAAACTCCTTCTCAAGGTTGCATAAATCATTGGATATGCATGGGCTTGGGGATGGAATAATTTACAAAGGAGCATATTATGGCTGTTGGTTGGTCCCGTGATGGGGCTGTGCAGGATCAAATAAACGCCACAGTAGAAGACGGAGTACAACTAGTCAGAAGTCGGTTGCCTGATGGTGAGAGTTCTACTCATTGTAAGGAATGTGAGGCTGTTATTCCAGATGCTCGCCGTAAAGCAATCCCTGGAGTTCGCCTTTGTGTAGGTTGCCAGTTAGAACTCGAAAAAGAACAGACGGCTTTTACACTGTTTAATCGTCGTGGTAGCAAAGATAGCCAACTGAAGTAATTGATTGCTTTCAGTTAGTAATGCTGGAGCCGATGAGCGGGGTTAAACCGCTGACTTGCTGATTACGAATCAGCAAGTCAGCCAACTGAGTTACATCGGCTTTAAGACTTGCCGGCCATATCCTTGGGCAGCAGGGCGAAGAACAATAGAATATATTGGCCGGCGGCCCTGGCAAGAATTCCCGCACATCCAGGCATAAGAAAGGGCTGCTACCAGCGCAGCGCTTCGATCTCCTCAGGGCCGGCTGGTTCCACCTTGAGGAGATGGCTCTGGCCCCCATGGTTAATAACCTGCATCTCCTGGATCCGGGCGTCATTTTTTTTCAGGTAACAGGCGACAATGGCGGCGGCGAGCTCATAATCCGCCAGGCCCTGACTGAACCGGAGAAGGCCGCTGGGACCCGGCCGGTCAGCAGCGGCCCTGATTATAAGGTCTTTCTCCATCTGGAGGGACTCAATATGGTCATTTTCCGCCTCGTTGCGGCCCAAGCTGAGCCAGGCGCCGGAAGGAAAACGATATTGGCGGCCCTGGAGAAGAAAGCGGGTATTGTCAGGGGTCAGCAGGTGCGGTTGGTGCAGGTTGTAGAGGGCTCGCATGCGGCCGCCCCGTAAGGGCTCGGTGAGGATACAGCCTCCGGCAGGGGAGGGGAAGTCCGTAATGCCCAGTTGGGCAGCCAGTTCTATCTGCGGTGTCCGGTTGCGGCCGTAAAAATGCGGCAGCGCGTCCGGATCAATGAGACCGAGCTCCTCTGCCTTTGTTTTCTTCAGGGCCCGGCAGCACAAGGGGCGCAGAAGAATGCCGTCGGTGTTGCTCTCTCTTTCGATGATGCGCAGGGTATCCTGGCGTTGCGACATGGGGCGTTGGCCAACCACCTCGCCGGTAATGAGAAAAGAGGCGTCATAGTGGGCCATAAGCCCTTTGGCGGTAGACACCAGCAGAATCTTGCAATCAACGCAAGGGTTGAAGTTTTTACCGTAACCATGGGCAGGGGCGGCCAGCATCTGCAAAAAAGGTGCACTTATGTCAATGAGCTCAACGTCTATGCCGTATCTGGTGAAGATTTCGGAACAATATTCATCCTGACGGACCAGGAGGTCATAGTCGAAAAAAGGGCTGACAAACTTGAGGGCCTTGACTTTGATCCCCTGATTCTGGATAACCCGGCAGGCGAGCAGGGAGTCGAGGCCGCCTGAAAAGAGGGCGAGGGCAGTGGTCATTTTGTCTTTCTCTCCACCAGTTGCTGGACATAGGCCAGGGTGCTCGCCGTGGCCGAGGTGCCGTCGAGCATGGCGGCCAGGGCCTCCACGATGGCCGGGCCCTGCAGGGAGCGGATGGTGGTCATGGTCCGGCCATCTTCAATGGCTTTGCTCACCTGGAAATGGCAATCAGCCAGGGAGGCGATGTGGGCAAGGTGGGTGATGCAGAGGACCTGGTGGTGACCGGCCAGTTCCCTGATCTTGGCACCCACCGATTCGGCTGCCTGGCCGCTGATGCCGCTGTCCACCTCGTCAAAGATCACCGTTTCCACCTGGTCATTTTTGGCCAGCACACATTTGAGGCCGAGAAGCAGGCGGGAGAGCTCGCCGCCGGAGGCCACCTGCTTGAGGGGCTTGATCTCCTCACCAAAATTGGCGGAAAAGAGAAATTCCAGATGATCCATGCCGGTGCGCGACGGCTCCTTGGGGGTCACCTCGATCTCAAAGCGGCTGTTTTCCAGACAGAGGGAGTGCAGTTCGTTGCTGATGGCAACACCAAGCTGCTGGGCGGCCTGTTGCCGGGCATGACTCAGCTCCTGGCAGAGGGTGTGTAACTCCTGCAGAGAGCTTTCTGCCAGGAGCCGGGTGGCGGCAATCTCCTGATCCAGGGATTCCAGGGTGGTAAGCTCTGCACGGGCCTCCTCAAGGAAGTGGAGGATCTCGGCAATGGACCCCCCATATTTTCGTTTCAGATGGGCGAGGGTGTCAATACGCTCGGCAACCTCATCAAGGCGGGCAGGATCGTGGGGAATCGTTGCCATGTAATCGCGGATTTCCGTGCGCTGCTCTTCCAGGAGATAACTCTGCTCAGCAACCCCCTCACTGATGGCCACGGCCTGCGGGTCAAGGAGCGCGGCCTGTTCCAGCTTCTTGCGGACCGCGGCCAGGGAATCCGTAATGGTGTACAGCCTGTCATAGGCGTCGGCTGCCAGTTTGGAGAGTTCCGTGGAGCTGCGCAGCCGGTTTTTTTCTTCCAGCAAACTCTCCTCTTCGCCGCTGACCAGGGCCGCCTCTTCGATTTCGTTGATCTGGTAGTGCAGAAAATCTTTACGCTGTTCCTTGTCCCGTTCATTGCCCTGGAGGGTAAGGAGCTGCTGCCTGGCTGCTGTCCATTTTTCATGGAGGGCGGTAACGGCGTGCCTCTGGGTAAAGAGATCGCCGGCAGTATCGACAAAATCAAGATGGGCTTGGGGATCAAGGAGCTGCTGATGATCGTGCTGGCTGGCCACGCTGAGGAGAAATTCGCTCAGGGAGCCGACAAATTTGGCCGTGGTCATGCTGCCGTTTAAATAAAAGCGGCTGCGACCACTCTCAGAAAGGATCCTTTTAAGGATCAGGGTGTCATCACATTCAATACCATTATCCTGGCTGAGCTTGCGCACCGGGGATTGCGGGGAGATCTCAAAGAGGGCTTCCACCACGGCCTGCTTGGTGCCGCTGCGTACCAGTTTGGCCGTGGCCTTGCCGCCGGAAAGAAGATGGATGGCCTGGAGAATGATTGATTTCCCTGCCCCGGTCTCACCGGTCAACACGGTGAGGCCATGGCTGAAATCAAGGGTGAGCTCTTTGATAATGGCCAGATTTTCTATGTGCAGTTCACGAAGCATGGCAGAAATAAGAAGGGGGTAATCAGGTGATTAATAAAAGGACCGAAAAAAATGATCCCTAAAATCTATACAGGATTTATGGACAGAAGTCCATAAACCCTCTTGGCCCGTTTTATCTGGCAAACAAAACTGATAAGGTATACCTATTCTCTTAGTTTCTTTTTTGCCCCAAGATCTCTTTTCCCTGCCCCGGTGGCCCCTTATTTTATGTTTTACAAAAAAGTGACCATAGTCATCTCCATAGCCCTTCTTCTGTGCTGGGATTTTCTTGCCACCTCCCCTGGATACGCCTTTAGTGTCAAGGAGGAACGGGAATACGGCCAGAAGATGCTGGCTGTGATCAGGAGTGAATTTGACATCCTGGACGAGCCCGATATCAATCAATATATTAACAAGCTGGGCCAGGAGATCCTTGCCGTGGCCGGCAACCAGTATTTCAATTATCATTTTTACGTAATCAACAATCGGCAATTCAATGCCTTTGCCTCCCCATCCGGTCTGATCTTCATGTATTCAGGTCTGCTGGAAACCATGGAAAATGAGGGAGAGCTCCACAGTGTCCTGGCCCATGAGATCGGTCATGTGGTGAGCCGTCATATCGCCGACAGGGTTGACAATTCCACCAAGATAAATGCCGCCACCCTGGCCCTGGTCCTGGCCGGTATTGCCCTGGGGGGTGGAGCCCTTTCCCAGGCCCTCATTACCGGCGGCATGGCCACAGGGGCTGCCATGAGCATGGCCTTTACCCGCCAGGACGAAGAAGAGGCGGACCGCAAGGCCTATGCCTATATGCTTGAGGCCCAGCGTGACCCCCAGGATATGGTCACCATGCTCAAAAAGATGCACAAGGTTAATCAGCTCAATATGGGTGAAGTGCCGCAATACCTGCTCACCCATCCCAAGCCGCAACTGCGCATGGGCTATGTTGAAGATCTGATCCACGGCAAAGAGCGCGGCACCTTTCCAGAGGTGGATCAGTTTGCGTTCAACCGCATCAAGTGCCGCATTAAGTCCTATACCAGGCAACCCCAAGAGCTCATGGCATCCTACCGGAAAAAAATCCGCACCGCGGACAATGAATTTGAGCGGCAGATGGCCACCTATGGCCTTTCTCTGGCCTATGCCGATCAGGGTGAATATGGCAAGGCGGCAGAGGAACTGAAAAAGGTTATGGAGGCCTTTCCCGCCAAAACGATTCTGCTCAGTGACCTTGGCCTTATCGCCTTTAAGAGCGGCCGTCTTCAAGAGGCCCAGGAGCTTTTTGACAAGGCCAGAAATCTTGACCCCGGGGACTGGTATGCATCCTATAATCTGGCTGTCACCCTTACCACCAGTGGTGATGACCAGCGGGCCCTTGCTCTCTACAAACAACTGGTGGGCGCCATGCCTGATTTTGCCGGCGGTTATTTCCAGATTGCCGGTATCCAGGCGCGCCAGGGAAATCAGGCCCTCTCTCATCTCAATCTGGGGCGCAGCTTTTATTTCAAAGGCCAGTTCAAGCAGGCCACCTATCATCTGGAAAAGGCCAAGGGCATGATGGCGGGGGATCAGGCGGTGCAGGATGAGATAGCCGAGCTTTTCCAAACCATGAAAGATCTCAAATAAGTGATCTCAAGCGACCTTGCCCCCGGGTTTGCCCACTTTTTGCCCGGCTGATCTCTCCTGACGAGATCTTTAACCATCCCAAGGAGGAGTGGGCCATTCCTGCTTGGGATGGGCGACTCTGCCGCCCTTGGGCGAGCACACCGATTTGGCCTTTCGTCTTGGTAGGAAAAATAGTAATAGTTATTGTCAGCAGTCAAGCTCTGGTGGTGAGGTCCTGTTTTTCTCACAAAGAACTTTTTACAAGGAGGGCGGATGGCCGCCGATAAACATTCTTGCTCCCCTGAAAATCTGCAGGGCGTTGCCAGTGAACTGCGCCGCCTGGCCGATCAGATTGCTGTCGGACAGTTAACGGTGGGCGGGGTGACCCTCACTCTGTGCAATACGGTTGCCGTCAAAGTCAAACAGAAGCTCGTACGAGGGGAGGTGAAATTTGATCTCAGCCTGACGGCAAGTCTGGCTGATCAGGGACCAGCCCACTCAGAGCAGGCCGCTTCTCCCTCGCTTAGAAAGGCTGTCCCCCCTGAAATCGTCAAAACCACCAGCGGCTCGAGGCCATATGCCCTTAAAAAACTGAAAAAGGATCTGAGCCGGCAATGGAAGCAGATCAGCACTGCCATTGGCACGGCAGAAAGCCCCAGCCCTCTCTTGCAGCAAGATTTTCTGCAAACCTGTGAGGAGTATGGCCGGAGTGCGGCTGACCAGTGGCACCCCCAATGGCAGGAGTCGGTGGCCACCATGAAAGAGCTCCTGGCCCTGGCCCAGGAGGGAAATTTCCAAGAGGCGTCCCGCCTCCTCGCCTTGGTCAACAATCAGAGGAAGGCCTGTCATGCAAAATATAAATAGTACTCCGTAAAACTTTAAATGTACGTGTAGAATTTCGTTATTGCAGACGAAACACAAAGACACGAAGGCACAAAGAAAAACATAAAAACAAGAAGCTCTTCGTGTTTTTGTACCCCTTATATGGTCTTTTTTTTAAACAAACCATACAAGAATAAATCTTGGAAGGTCGAGGCCAATGTCGGTGTTTTCATCTGCGGCATGAATCGAAGTGGCCCCCCGGAATTTTTTTTATTTGCAAATAGTTCATAGCTTTTTTTGGTAAAACTATCAGGTTGTGGAAGAGAAGGGTCACCCCTTGGGTTATGAGCCCGTCCTTGAGTGTCTTCCTTCCACCAGGTTTAAGTCGAGGAATAACGTGGTGCTTTGACACCGTATGTCACAAGGCTGATGATTCCTGG
>JAGXFQ010000013.1 GCA_024637145.1 Desulfobulbaceae bacterium | reverse complement strand
TTTTCGACGCCTGGCCCGCAGGTGAAACCCTGGGAGCATTGGCAATGATTTCCGCATGTTTTTCATGCAGAAATATACTAATTCCAGCTGATATTTTCAGCTGATTTTTAGGCTGAAAAAGGCTTAAACTAGTGCCATTCTATGGTGTCCCCGGAACTCGTGTCCGTGTCCCCGGAACTCGTGTCCGGAACTCTCGGAACTCTGATAAAATCATAAAAATCTGCCTCTAGTTTGAGAAACTTATAATCTTATGGACGTCCCCATCTCCTACCCAGCAATCAATTCGATGCCTACCAATCGGTATCTTGCAAATACGTCCGAGCGATCCCAATCTTTTGGCATCTTTGATCTCATTCCGCTTGCATTGAGCCGCGCGTGCTCTTCTTTGGTAACCAGCATCACTCGAAAATATTTCTCTAGAAGTGCGACGACAGCTTCTGGAGTTAGGGGGTTTATGTCCATAAGCCAGTTTACAATTTCCATCTGTGGCACAGCATGCTCGACTTCGCATTCTCGCAATGTCAGGTCTTTAGCGGCCTTTGATCTCGGGATTTCATGTTTTCGGCTCTGACCGTGCAGTCCCATCGTTTTGTTTTGCCAGTGTTGGTGCAACGCGGTTTTAAGGTTCCTGCAACACTCGTTGCGAGAAAAGCCAAACCGTTCTGCTTCTCGGGCCTGCTGTACGGCAAAAACGATGAACTCAGCTGGAGTAGGCATAGCGGTGAATTCCTGACGCCCAACGCTTCGCATAACCGGAAATTTGCGAAGCGCAGCGTAGCAAATTGTCCGCGCTTATGCGTTTGTTAGGTTCTTTTGTTCTATAAATTTGCAAAATAGCCTTCATTTAGCCCTGCTAATTTTTCAACTTCAGCTAGCTCTTGATGGATGATGCTTCCCTGATTATGTGCAATTAACTCAGGCAGACTTAATTTTATCCCTTTGTTTAATGACCTATATAAAATCACACATATACCATGGGACAATTCGCTGGTTATTTGATCACTTACTTCATCAATCTTTGCGCAATTCACGACCCAGTTCATTTTTTTGTTAAGGTTCAAATTAACAGCAACACCAGTTGAAACTGGCAATATAGTGACAGTCACACCATTAGAGACACCGCATTGCTCTTTCAGAAATTGATCCTGTTCACCAAGGTTACTTTGCCCCTCAATTGTAGGCTCTGAATCTCCCTCTCTGAACCACAGGGCTTGACGCAACGCATTAGAATAATGACTTTTTTCTATAGTACTCCCAAATATTACGTGACTTAAACCGATTGCAAGTTTTGCCATAAAGCGGATATCGTAACGAACGTACATTGACAGCTTGTTTTTTCTTTCTTCGCCATTGCTGCATTCCTTTTTGAAATATTCAATACGCTCATTATCTAATTCATCAGGCTCAGAAAAACCGATATATTTCGGATCAGCACCATCTAACTTAGTGCACATAAGCTTCTTTACTTTTCGACCTAAAAATGCGTCTCGAAAAGCAAGCCAAGTGATTATTGGGTTTTTCTGCGAACGTTCTGCCCAAAGAAAATATGCTCTAGTTCTGACTTTCTTTACCGTCCTTGGGTTTCCTCCTGAATACCAATACATGCGCTCATCAGATGGTCGTATCCAAATAATTTGTTCACCGAGAGGGCCTAACCAGTACTCACACACCTCATCTTCTTTCATTCCAGGTGGGGTAAGGTCAGAAATGCCCATGTTGTGCAATGGAAGTGAAGAAGGTTCGTCTGGATTAAAAAAGGCATATGCAGCCTCATTCAACTGATTAAAAACAAGAAAATCCTTCTCAAAACCTGCATCTACAAACAATCCTAGATTGCTGTTACAAGTCTTGCATACTCTCCTTGTTTTTAGTTCATCTGGTGCTTGCGCTCCTCCAAGAAACTGCGGAATTACATGCTCCAAAGTAAACTCATCGGCTGGCTTATCATTATTGCAATAAAGACAGTTTGGCAATTTCTCTAAGTCCTTTGTCTTTTGATAGAGCTAGGGTGCTTTAAAATCTAACAAGTAATTCTATAGGTCTGTGTATCACCCTGCAGAACCCGAGTGGGCAATATGGTTGGTTTGCTTGACCGACAGGTGAAATATGGCGTTTATGCGGGGTGCCTATCAGCCTTGTTACGCAAAGATACTGCGCAAAGAATATCCGGACAACCGATTTTTTGAGACGGGATTGCTTTTCTGCATATCCTGCCAAGCAGGACGAATAAACGGTTTTTGGAGAGCTTCCCCGCGCCGCTGATTTACGAATATATTTTGAAAGAGACTCGTCCGCAGGATTTGCGGGTAGCAGCTCTTGGAAGAGAACCAGTTTTTTACCCAGGCCACACGCCTCCCTCTGCAGGGGAGGGAGACGACTGGCCTGATCTGGACGGCAAAGCCCTTACAACTTCACCAGATTGTCACGGTGGATGACCTCGTCATCCCCTTGGTAGCCGAGGATTTCAGGGATCTGGGAACTGTGATGACCGCAGATCTTCTCCACCTCTGCCTTGGGGTAATTAATCAGACCGGCTGCCACGGCCCGGCCCTCCCTGTTCAGGCAATGGACGGGGTCACCGGCTGCAAAATCGCCGCGCACCTCCAGGATGCCGGAGGGCAGAAGACTGGAGCCCTGGCGGGCCAGGGCCCGACAGGCGCCGTCATCCAGGACGAGGTAGCCCTTGGGACGCAGCACGTAGGCGATCCAGTGTTTGCGGGAATGGAGTTTCTCTTTCTCCGCCTGGGGCAGGAAAAAGGTGCCCACCAGCTCGCCCTTGAAGAGGGACTGAATCACCCCTGGCCGGCGGCCCGGGCCGATAAAGGAGTAGCCGCCCCCGGCAGCCACCATCTGGGCCGCCCGGATCTTGCTGTGCATGCCGCCGGTGCCCAGCATGGAGCCGGAATTGCCGGCCATATTAATGACCTTGTCGGTGATGGCGGCAACGGTATGGACCGGGGTGGCCGCAGGGTCGGTGGTGGGATTGGCGGTGTAGAGACTGTCCACATCGGTGAGACAGATAAAGATATCCGCATCAATGAGATTGGTGACCAGGGCCGCCAGGGTATCATTATCCCCGAACTGCAGCTCCTCGGCACTCACCGTGTCATTCTCATTGATAATGGGAAGGACCCCCCACTCAAAGAGGGTGGCCATGGTATTTTTGATATTGAGATAACGGCCGCGATGGGCCAGATCCGAATGGGTGAGAAGCACCTGGGCCACCCGGAGGTTGCGCCTGGCAAAGAGGGAGTCATAATAATGCATGAGTCCGCACTGGCCCACAGCAGCGGTGGCCTGCTTCTCCTTCAGAGACAAGACCGGCTGGATAATGCAGAGCTTGCGGCGTCCCACGGCCACGGCCCCCGAGCTGACCAGAATGACCTCCCGGCCGCTCTCCCGCAAAAAGGCAAGCTCATCGGCCAGATTTTCCATGGTCTCGGGATGGAGACCCGCGTCCCCGGTTAAAACGGCGCTGCCCACCTTCACCACCACCCGCTTGATACCCTTGAGATGGGCCAGGCGCAGTTTCCTTCCTTCTTCCGCGGTGATACGCTCAGGCATGCCCTTCTTCACCCTCAAAGAGAATTTCCGCCAGCCACTCCTTCAAGGCATCAAGACCTGCCCCGGTTTCCGCGGAGATAACCAGATGCGGGATTTGGGCCTCCTGGAAACGGGCCGTCACCTGCGCTACATATTCCGGGCTCATCAGATCTGTCTTGTTGAGCAGGACCAGCCGTTTTCTGTCGATTAATTCGGCGTTGAACTGGGCAAGCTCATTCTCCAGAACCTGGTACTGGTGCCAGGGATCAGCCTCCATGCCCGTGGCATCAAGGACATGGAGCAGAATCCGGGTCCGTTCAACATGACGCAGGAATTTATGGCCCAGGCCGGCACCGGCATGAGCCCCCTCGATAAGACCGGGGATATCGGCAAGGATACAGGATTCGCCATATTCGAAATTAACCACCCCGAGCTGAGGGTCGAGGGTGGTAAAGGGATAGGGCGCCACTTTAGGGTTGGCTGCAGAGAGACGGGAAAGCAGGGTTGACTTGCCGGCATTGGGCAGACCGATGAGGCCGACGTCGGCAATGAGCTTCAGCTCAATACGCAGCCAACGCTCTTCGCCGGGCATGCCCTTATCTGCTATGCGGGGCGCCCGGTTGGTGGCTGAGGCAAAATGGACATTGCCGCGGCCGCCCAGACCGCCGCGGGCCGCCAGATAGCGCTGACCCTCTTCCACAAGATCAACAATGACCTCGCCGGTCTCGGCATCCTTGACCAGAGAGCCCAGGGGGACCTCAATAACGCAGTCCTTGCCCCGCTGGCCGTGCATTTTTTTGCCCTTGCCATGGGCACCGCTTTTGGCGATGAAATGGGAACGATACTTGAAATCTATGAGCGATTGCAGACGAGGGGATGCCTCGATATAGACAGAGCCCCCCCGGCCGCCGTCGCCGCCGTCAGGGCCGCCCCGGGGGACATACTTCTCCCGCCGAAAACTGACACAGCCCCGACCGCCGTCACCGGCCTTGACAAAGAACTTTGCTTCATCAATAAATGACATGGTGAGACGCCTTCATAAAAGAACGGGCCACAAAGAGCCCGTTAAAAAAAAGTGGCCAGCTGGCAAGACGCCCTCTGACCACGTATAAGAAAATTTATTCGGCTGCCGGATAAACACATACCCTTTTCCGGTTACGACCGAAATTTTCAAAGGTAACCACGCCGTCAACCAAGGCAAACAGAGTGAAATCACGACCCAGACCGACATTCTGGCCGGGATGGATCTTGGTGCCTAACTGACGGACCAGAATATTACCAGCCCGGACAATCTGACCGCCAAAACGCTTGACGCCGCGGCGCTGAGAATTACTGTCCCGTCCGTTCCTGGAACTACCGCCTGCTTTTTTATGAGCCATTGTTTCTTCCTCTATATGGTTCAAACCGGCTTTTTACCAGGCCGGCAATACTTGTTTACGCAGAGATACCCTGAATTTCAAGGGCGGTGAAAAATTGACGGTGGCCCTGCTTTAAGGAGTAGCCCTGCCGACGCTTTTTCTTAAAGACAATTACCTTTTTGCCTTTATCCTGCTCAACGATCTTGGCAGTTACCTTGGCACCCTCAAGAACAGGCTGGCCAATTTGCACCGCCTCTCCATCAGCAACCAGAAGAACCTCATTGAGTTCCACGGTATCACCAACCTCACCCACCAGCTTTTCAACCCGCAGACGATCTCCCTCTGCAACCTGATACTGTTTACCACCGGTACGAATAATTGCGTACATGCCCTTCCTCCAAAACGAAAACGCTTCCCCAGGGAAGCAGCCCGTGACCCACAGGGAGCCACGTTTCATTATTCTGATTAAAATTCCGCATCCCTCTTAACAAGGAGAAATTCCCGGATACGGAAACAGTGATAGATACCACATTTCTTTTTTTTGTCAACACCGAAAAAAGGGCGCCCCGCTATCGGCAGCCTCTTTTTTCCGCCCCGCATTAGAGGGCCTTGACCTTCCCCGGCAGTTGTTTGGCGGCAGCAGCACTGCTGTCGCTGGCCCAGATAATCTCATATTTTTCCATATGGATATCCTTGTGGGGGATAATGATGAGATTTTTGTTGAGCTCATCCTCCAGATGATGGATGGTCACCGCCTCTTCCTTCAGCATCATGCCCGCCACCTTGGGATGGACCTTGATGGTCACACTGGGACCCAAGATGTTTTTGGCGCCAAGGGAGATACGACGGAAGATCTCATAACAGATCGTCCGGTTGGACTTGAGCAGGCCATCACCGCCGCAATAAGGACAGGGCTCACACATCATCCGGACCAGGTCTTCCCGGTTACGCTTCCTGGTCATCTGGACCAGGCCGAACTCGGAGACTTTGAGGATATTGACCCGGCTCTTATCCTTGAGAACCGCCTCGCTTATGGCCCTAAACACCTCTTCCCGGTGGGCCTCCTCTTCCATGTCGATGAAGTCCACAATGATGATGCCGCCGATATTGCGGAGCCTGAGCTGATAGGCGATTTCGCGGACCGCCTCCATATTGGTCTTGAAAATAGTTTCCTCAAGATCATTTTTCCCCACATAGCGGCCGGTATTGACATCGATAACAGTGAGGGCCTCGGTACCCTCGATAATAATAGAGCCGCCGCATCGCAGCCAGATCTTCTTATCCAGGGCCCGGCTGATGTCCATCTCAACGCCGTAGGCGTCAAATATCGGGGCATTCTGTTCATAGAGGTGGAGCCGCTCATGCATGTGGGGGGCAAAGGTCTGCACAAATTTCACCACCCGCTGGTAGGTCTTGGGATCATCCACCACCAGGCGATCCACCTCAGTGGTGAACATATCGCGCACCACCCGGAGAATGATATCAAGATCCTCATAGACCAGGCTCATGGGCCCTGTTCTGCCGGCAATATCCTGAATCTCACTCCACAGATGGAGGAGAAACTCCATATCCGCCTCCAGATCCTCCCGGCTGGCATCCTCGGCCACGGTCCGCACGATAAAACCCGTGCCGGCCGGCCGCAATTCCTCGATATCCTTGCGCAGGCGCTGGCGTAACTCCTCGTCCTCCATCTTCCGGGATATGCCGATATGATCGGTCATGGGCATAAAGACCAGATTGCGGCAGGGCAGGGTTATATGACAGGTAAGACGGGCGCCCTTGGTACCGATGGGCTCCTTGCAGATCTGCACCAGAATTTCCTGGCCCTCCACGAGCAGGTCCTCAATGGATTTACCCGGCGTGCGGACAGCCAGGGAATCCGGGGGCTCGTTCTCGCAGCAGGAGGTGCCTTCTCCGCAGTTATTGAGACGCTTCTCAAAGGCCGCGGGCGAGATGTGGACATCATCCACATAGAGAAAACCGGTGCGGTCAAGCCCGATATCCACAAAAGCGGCCTGCATTCCCGGCAGAACACGGACCACCTTGCCCAGGTAGATATTACCCACCAACCCTTTTTCCGTGGGTCTCTCCACATGGAACTCGACAAGATTGCCATGTTCAATAAGAGCGATGCGTACCTCATAGGAGGTGGCGTTTATAAGAAGATCTGTTGCCATATTTTTTATATAAGAAGTAGAGGTGGTGTCCATTCCTGGCTCAGCAAGCGGCCTTGAACCACTCCTTCACCACCCTGATTTGTATTAATTCCTCTTCAGTGAGCTCCAGGACCGCCCGCATGATCTCCAGGGGTTTCAGCGCTGCCTTGCTCACCTCGGATATCATCTGCAGGACAACGGTCTTTTCATCAAGGAGCCGCAGCTCCGTGACCTGGGGCCGCCCGTCAATGACGCGTTCCTTCTTTTTCCTGGTCACCGTCACCGGAAAGGCGGCTGCGGCCATAAAAGAGGCCAGGGGTTCCTCGGCCACCGGCATGGGCAGGTACAAGGTGTAACATGTTTCCACCTTTGCCGGAATCTTTTTTGACTCGGCCTGCCCCAAGGCCTGGACACAAAGCCCCTGGGGAAGCTGCTCATTAATGGCGCTGAGCCACTCTTGCGGCTTAATCTCCGTGCGCAGATCCACCAGAAGATACTCTGCCCTGCTTTCGGTACCCAGGGGCAGGGCCGGGCTGAAGGAGACCTTGGGTGAGGGGTTAAAGCCCTTGGAGTAATGCAGCGGCAGGCCGACCCGGTTAAAGGCCCTGAAAAAGACCTGGAGCAGCTCCAGATGGGAGAGGAAACGGGCCCGGTCCAGCCTGGAATAATCGAGGCGATAATGGAAATGAGGGGCCTCACCCTCCTCTTCCCGGCCGTCACCCTCTTCCTCTGCCGGCCAATCAGGCTCCCCCTGGCAGGTCCGGGGAAAGACGGTCTTGAAATCGCAGAGGCCGCATTTCTGACAGCCGTGGACGCGGCAATCAGGGGTATAGACCCCTTCCATGGCCTTGGCATACTCCGCCCGGATAAAGGCCTGGTCTACCCCGCAGTCGAGATGATCCCAGGGCAGGGGCTCATGGAAATCACGGCGGCGCAGATAGTGCTCCAGATCCACCCCCAGGGCGGCTGCCGCCTCTTTCCAGGTATCAAGACGCAGATGATCATTCCAGGCATCAAAACGGGCACCGCGCTGCCAGGCCTCGACAATAAGGGCGGCAAGCCGCCGGTCACCCCTGGCAAAGACCCCTTCCAGAAAACTCTGACGGGGATCACCCCAGCGCAGCTGCACGCCGTTATCCCGCAATTTTGCCTTGAGGAAATCAATACGCTCAAAGCCCTCAGCAACGGAGAGCTGGGGCTCCCACTGGAAGGGGGTGTGCGGCTTGGGAATAAAGGTGGCCGCACTCACCGTGATCCGCCGGCCCGGCCCGCTGCCGGCCCGCAGGGCCTTTAAGGCCAGCTCGGGTATGGCGTCCAGATCCTCCTGGGTCTCGGTGGGCAGGCCGAACATGAAGTAAAACTTGATGGTTTTCCAGCCCAGACTAAAGGCGGAACCGCAGGTGGCCAGGAGATCCTCCTCCGTGATCCCCTTGTTAAGCACCTGCCGCAGGCGATCGGTACCCGCTTCCGGGGCCACGGTAAAGCCGGTTTTGCGCACCCTCTTTATCTGCTCCATGATCTCCGGAGTCAGGGTGCCCACCCGCATGGAGGGCATGGATACCGACACCCGCTTTTGGGCAAAGGTATCCATCAGCTTGACCAGCAGAGGGCTCAGGCAGGAATAATCGCCGGTGGAAAGCGACAGCAGGGCCAGCTCCTCAAAACCGCTGGCCCTGATGCCTTCCTTGGCAAGACGCAGGACCTGCTCCGGGGCGCGCTCCCGCACCGGCCGGTAGACAATGCCGGCCTGACAGAAACGGCAGCCCCGGGTACAGCCCCGGGCCACCTCAATCCCCAGCCGGTCATGGACAATCTTGTTCAGGGGAACCAGGGGTGCAGGGGCCGGATCATTGCTCAGCTCCGGCAGCACGCGGCGCCGCACCTTTTCATACCCCGCTCTCAGCGGCTTTATCCCCTCAAAAGCATGGCCGGGGCCATACTGGGGCGCAAAGAAGGCGGGCACATAGATCCCTTCAATCTCCGCCAACCCGGCCAGCACCTGCTGGCGGGACCAGCCAGCCTGCTTGGCGGCCAGCAGAAAATCACTGATCTCGACAATGGCCTCCTCCCCATCCCCCAGCAGGATGGCATCAAAAAAATCAGCCACCGGCTCAGGGTGAAAGGCGCCGGGTCCGCCGCCAAGGAGAAGGGGGTGCTCTTCACTGCGGTCCCTGCTGTAAAAAGGCAGCCCGCCCAGATCCAGGATGGTGAGAATATTGGTATTGCACAGCTCATAGGGCAGGGTAAAGGCCAGGACATCAAAATCAAGAAGTGGGTGGCGTGACTCCAGACTGAACAGGGGGGTCTTGGTCTGCCGCAATAGATCCTCAAGATCCGTATCAGGGGCATAGACCCGTTCGGCCAGGAGGTCGCTCCGGCCGTTGATGATATGATAGAGGATCTGCAGGCCCTGGTGGGACATGCCGATTTCGTACATATCAGGAAAGGCCAGGAGATAGCGCAGGGAGACATCCTGCCACTCTTTGGCAGGGACATTGAATTCATTGCCGCAATATCTGCTTGCCTTGCGGACTAAAGGCAGGAGTTGTTCTGGATTCACGTTATTTATAAGGGGTTAAATCAGGAGAAAATGCGAAATAGATGGCAGAAAGGAAGGCCGAACCATCACCGATAGACAAAGAGGACACAGAAACATCTTTACTCCACCAGCACCTCTTTAAAGGCGGCCGGGGGAGAAAATTCAAAATCGCCACGGGAGAGGGAGACCTCATCCAGGAGATCATCAAGACGGATCTCAAGGACAGAGTCCATGGCCAGCGAGGTCACTTTGATGTGGCGCGGCACAGCACACTCCCTACGGCCATACTGGTCATAGAGGATATTCAGGACCCGCTTGCCGTCGCTGTTTACGACGATATGACGGCGGATCTGCAGGGTCTCCGGCTCAAAAAGGACCAGGGCCCGGTTGCCGCCTGCCATCAGGAGATCAACCCAATAGCCGCCCTGCTCATCCCGGCTCACCCCGGTCAATTCAACCGGCCCGGGCTGCAGGCGGCCGGTGAGCCAGTAATAAGAGAAGGCGGGATTAAAGCCCTCAGGGGTGTATTTGCGAAATGTTGCACTGCTTACCTCCCCCTGGTAGACCGTGCCCTCCTCAATGGCCACATATTGAAAGTGCCGGCCGTTGGTGGTGAAAATCAGCAGGGGCTGCCCCAGAGGATTGACCCCCACAAACTTCAGAGAAGAGGGGCTCATGGCCTGGAGATAGCCGCTGATGAAGCCGGAAGAAAAGAGATTTTTAACAGTGACATGGGCCGCGCCATCAAGACAACACGGACATTGGGCCTGAGAGGCCACCATCTCGTTAAAACGGCGGCGCACCTCCCGCTCTTCCTCGCCACTGATCCCGTGAAAAGTCGGCAACCCGGCACAGCCTGCCAGCAACAAAAGAGAGGCCATAAGAATTATGGAACGCCTGCACCAGAGCATAAAAGGCCTACCTGGCCACCGGGCGGATCTCTTCGAGCTTGCGCCGCACCAGCGCCCTCTTTTTGGCATCTTCAAATAATTCTATGGCCTTCTCATAATATTCCGCGGCCTGGGTCAGGCTGCCGGTTTTCCTATAGGCGTCGCCCAGGTGCTCGTTGATGGTGGGATCTTCCGGCTGCAGCGCCCAGGCCCTGGCCAGCTCAGTGACGGCCTGGTCGAAATCTCCCCGCCGGTAATAGACCCAGCCCAGGGAATCACGGACAAATCCATCCTCAGGAAGGGCGGCCACGGCCCGCTGGACATAATCCAGGGCCTGATCAAGATTGATACCGGCTTCAGCCCAGGTATAGCCCACATAATTGAGGGCATAAGGATCATCGGGGTCAAGCTCCAGCACCCGGACCATATGGTTTAAGGCCTCCTGTTGCCTTCCTATTCTGTCCATGTAGAGGCCATACTCAAAC
The DNA here is from genome assembly GCA_024637145.1 of Desulfobulbaceae bacterium. GTDB lineage: Bacteria > Desulfobacterota > Desulfobulbia > Desulfobulbales > SURF-16 > BM506. The sequence continues at coordinate 49,357 of JAGXFQ010000013.1, read as the reverse complement.
CAGACCTGACTCTCTTCAGGGAAGCGCTGGACAGCGCGCTCAAAAACAGCGATTCCCTTCTGGGGCTCCTTATTCTTGTGATAAACGGCGGCCAGCATGAAGAAAAAACGCTGGTGCTCCTCAGAACTTACCTGCAGGGCCTGCTCTAAAATCTCCGCCGCCTCGGCCAGCTTGTTTTCATCCTGATAAAGGCGAACCAGCATAAGGATGGCATCCTCATAGCCTTTGGAGTCCACTTCCACCTGCGCCAGCTCCTTCTGGGCGGCCTTGCTGTCCCCTGTCTCATAATAGGCCAGGGCCAGCAGGGGCCGGACCATATCCATCCGGGGATAGTCAACCAACATCCGGCGCAAATGGCTGATGGCCTCCTCATATTTCTTCTGTTCCAGCAGGAGACGACCAATGGCCAGATCCACCTTTTCCGGCTCCGGGCTGCTTTTTTTCAGAGTTTTGAGTTCCACCACCGCCTGCTCAGGCTTGCCAAGAACCATGTAGAGACCAGCCAGCTTACGGCGGTAGGTATCCTGATCAGGTTCTTCCTCAAGCAGCTTCTGGTAGATGGCAACCGCCTGGTCATACTCCATGATCTGCTCATAAAATTCGGCGGCATCCAGGGCCTGCAAAGAGGACCAGTTGCGCTCAAGAATCTGGTCATACATGGTCCGGGCCCGTTCCACCTCGCCCATGGTCCGATAGAGCTTGGCGAGCATCACCGAGCCGGCATACGAGTCGGGTTCCTGGGCCATATGTTCTTCCAGGGCCTTTCTGGCCTCGGCAAAGCGCTCATGACGGAAATAGAGATAGCCCAGGGTGAGCCGGCTCTGGTTGTCCTTGGGATCATGGCTGATATTTTTTTGGAGAATCGCAATGGCCTTTGCTGTTTTCCCAAGATTTTCAAAGATGCCGGCAAGATCGAGGCGGGTGCTATTATCGACAGGGGAACTCTCCAGGATCTTCTCAAGCTGAAGAGTGGCCTGCTCCTTCTTGCCCATGGCAATGAGCAGATAGGCGAGGCGCTGACGGATATAGATCGAATGCTGGTCACAAACCAGGGCCTTGGTATAGGCGTCCTGGGCCTCCTCAAGACGGCCGTCCATTTCAGCAATATGCCCCCAGCTAAAATAGAAAGAGGCGCAGGAAGGGTCATCCGGTTCAGCAACGGCAATCTCCTCAGGGATGGCGGAAGGAGGATGATGGGCCGCGCAGCCGGCAAGGAGCAGCAGCAACAAGAGGCTGGTGGCTGGAATAATAAATATCTTTCGGTAGTTCATAGAGTTCTTCAGAAGATTGGAGCCGCCCCTTTTCTCTTTCCAGGCAATGGCTCAATAAAAAAATTTATTCTATCTTGAATCTAGAGAGGGGTAAAGCACTTCTCTTGGATAAAGAGAGCGCGGCTGCTGATGGCAATGCACTTTCTGGGCATCACCGAGAAAGGCACCTGCTGACGCTCATCGAGGCAGAGGCCCAAAACCAAGGTGTTGAGGTGTTCGATATAGGCCTCGTTGAGGGCCGCCTTGCCCGGCGCAGCCATGAGGGGAATGCCGGGTTGGACCACACAGAGAGAGACAAAATAATGGTTAGTGGCGGCAAAGCAGCGCTGAACATAACCTTCCAGGGCAGTAAAATCAACCTGGGTCCGGCCCTGGATATCAGCCAGGGTATAGGCCAGCATATCCAGGGGGGTCCGGTCGGTGATAAAATGACGATGCTGCACCCAGATCTCCTCAGCAGCCGCCAGTACCTTGTCCTGAATCCAGAGCCGGGTGGCAAAATCCATGGGGGAAGAGGGCTGCAGGTCATGCCGGGCAAAAACCGCGCTGGTGGTGGTCTCCACAAAGGGGATGCCATTATCCTGGGCCAGCTTGGTGGCCGTGGTTGTTTTACCGGTGCGATGGCTGCCGCACAGCCCGATCCCTGCATATTCCGTCATGACACACCTTTTTTGCTTCGATTTGCATGGATCTGCCGGGCCAGGACACAGGCGGCCTGCAGGCTGGCCGGGCTGGCCACGCCCTGGCCGGCAATATCATAGGCAGTGCCATGGTCCACCGAGGTGCGGACCAGGGGCAGACCCAGGGTAACATTGACGCCATCGCTGAAATGGAGGAGCTTGAAGGGAATCAATCCCTGATCGTGGTACATGCAGACCACGGCGTCAAAAAGACCCTGGCTGGCCTTATGAAACACCGTATCAGGCGGGAAAGGTCCCTGGACATCCCTGCCTTGGGCCCGGGCCGCTGTAATGGCCGGCCCGATCACCTCCCTCTCCTGGCTGCCGAACAGGGCATCCTCACCGGCATGGGGATTAAGACCAGCCACTGCCAGACGCGGCCGGGCAATGGCAAAATCATGCTGGAGGGCCTGCCAGGTCATGTCGATCATGTCAGCCACTGCCTCTTGAGTCACCAAGGCCGGCACGGCCGCCAGGGGAGTATGAATGGTAACCAGGGTAACGCGCAGGAGGGGGCCGGCCATCATCATGGCAAAGCGCTTGGCCCCGCAGAGGTGGGCCAGCATCTCGGTATGACCGGGGAAAGGATATCCCCCGTCATTAAGGGCGCGCTTGGTGATGGGACAGGTCACCAGGGCGCTGGCCCAGCCGCCCTGGACCAGGGCCACCGCCTCCTCAATATAGCGGCCCATGGCGTGGCCGGTTTTGGTGCTTGGTCTCCCCCACTGCAGATCGTTCCTGGTCAGGCGGGTATCCGCCGGGGTATAGAGGGGAATGGTGCCGCTCTGGAGCGGCTCGCCGGGCTGCCAGGGCAGGAGAGGGGCGGGCAAACCTGTCTCCTCGGCGCACCAGCGCAAGGCCTCCCCATCGCCGATCACCACGGCGTCTTGGGGAGCCGCGGCAAAGAGTTTAAGGATCAGCTCCGGGCCGATCCCCACCGGGCAGCCCATGGAAATGGCCAGAGGCGGTATGGTTGGGGCGTACGTGGTCATGGTCTGTCAGCTGGCCTCAAAGGCGTTTTTTATATGTTCGATCTGGATGGGGTCACCCAGCAGAATACCAACCACATCAAAGCGGGCCGGCTGGTCAAAACCGCCGTTTTTGACCAGATATTCGGTGGCCACCCGAACAATCTGCCGGCATTTACGGGCATCCACCGCCTCCAGGGCAGAGCCGAAGGTGGTGCCGCTGCGGGTCTTGACCTCGACAAAAACCAGTTCTTTTTTGTCCCGGGCAATAAGATCAATCTCGCCGCTGCGGGTCCGAAAATTGCGCTCGACAATGACCAGCCCCTCTTGCTGGAGAAAAAGGGCGGCCTGCCCCTCCCCTGCCTTGCCCAGTGCCTTGCCCCGCAGACTCATCCCAGATGCTCCTGGACACCTTTAAAGGTGATGCGGTGGATGGGACAGGGGCCGTGCAGGGCAATGAGCGCCTTGTGCTCCCTGGTGGGGTAGCCCTTGTGCTGGCGAAAATTATAGAGGGGGTATTTCTCATCATAGGCGCGCATCAGCCTGTCCCTGGTCACCTTGGCAACCACGGAGGCGGCGGCAATGGAGGCGCTCTTGCTTTCGCCCCGCACCAGGGCCTGCTGGGGCAGATCCATCTTGATGGTAAATTTGCCGTCCACCAGGACAAAGAGCGGCGCCTGGCAGAGTTTCTCCACCGCCCTTTTCATGGCCAGGAGGGAGGCCTGCAGGATATTGATGGCATCCACCTCCTGGGCCGAGCAGATACCCACTGCCATGGCAACCCGCAGTTCCGTCAGCAGGGCAAAGACCCTCTCCCGGGCCTGGGCCGTCATTTTTTTTGAATCCCGGAAGGGGCTATAATCGAGACCAGCAGGCAGGATAACCGCGGCCGCCACCACGGGTCCGGCCAGGGGGCCGCGGCCGGCCTCATCCACCCCGGCCACCGGCATCAGGCCCTGGCGCTGCAGGCGACGTTCATAAGAAAAAGTATCCATCTCTGACAGCTCTCCTTGCTGGGCCCACATAACAAAGGCGCAAATGCAGAGGTTGACACCTCGCTGCACTCACGCCTTCATAAAAAAGAGATCACCTGCACCCTGCCAGGGAGGAGCTCTCACCGGCCGGAACCGGCTATGGCCTGCTGCATCTCATGGCCAAAAGCAACCAGCCCTTGCCAGGGGGAGCACCGCCCGCTAAAAAAAAGCCGGAGTTGGGCCATCCCCTCTCAAGGAGCAGCCCGTCTCCGGAGGCAAAGAGCCAGGAAGCAGCGACAGAAATTAGTTGACGCCGCGCTCGCGGATACGAGCCGCCTTGCCACGCAGGTCACGCAGATAGTAGAGCTTGGAGCGCCGAACCCGGCCGCGGGTAACCACCTCAATCTTCTCAAGACGGGGATTGTGGAGGGCAAAAATCTTTTCGACGCCGACGCCGTGGGAGATCTTGCGCACGGTGAAGTTGGAACCCATGCCGCGATTCCGACGGCCGATAACCACGCCCTCAAAGATCTGGATCCTTTCCTTGGCACCCTCAACAATGCGGATGTGAACCTTGACGGAGTCACCGGAACGAAAGTCGGGGAGATCAAACTTCATATTCTCTTTTTCAATCTGGTCGATGATGATGCTCATTGTTGTCACTCTCTTTGTTGTGTTGATCCGATTGGCAAACCGGGTATTTATCTTACAAATCTCTCGATCCGAGAATTCTATCCAATATTATGGCAACCGCTGACCGTACCGAAAGATGGTTATAGTCACCGGCGCCGACGATGGGCGGCAAGGTGCCGTCCACCATGGCAAAAACTTCTTCCGTGAACCCCCAGGCGGTTCCGAAAAGCAGCAGAAAATTTTCCTTTGCCGCCACACCGGCCCGGACGTCCTGAAAACCAATGGTCTTCTTCTGGTCAGCGGCACAGGTGGCCAGGATGGTGGGCCTGCCCTGCCTGGCGCTGGTGACGCGCTCAAAAAGTTCGTCAAGATCCGTGCAGATCTCGATAACGGTCAAGGCCTCTTTGCGGTCCTTGTTGTAGAGAGCGCCGTGACCTTCCTGCCAGTGGCTGACAATTTCCCGCACCAGTTCCTGCTGATCTGCAAAGGGGGTCACGATGTAGACCGTCCCCACCCCGTAGGTTCGACCGGCCCGAGCCAAATCATGGAGATCAAGATTGGTGACCGCGGAACCGATGATCTCCCGATTTTTATTATATACCGGATAATGAATAAGAGCGATATCCAGCATAGGTTCCACCATGGCCCAACACAGCCGGTCAAATAATGCCGTGTTTTTTTAGAAGGTTACGCTCTTTGCCGGAAAACTCCATGGTGGCAAAGAGATCAGGCCGTCTGTTTTTTGTCTTGGTCACGGCCTGCAGCCAGCGCCACTGCTCAATCTTGGCGTGATCGCCAGAGAGCAGAATCGCCGGCACCTCCTGATCTACAAAGAGGCGCGGCCGGGTATATTGCGGATACTTGAGGCTGCCCCGGCTGAAGGTGTCGCCACTCACCGAATCCGCACAGCCCAGGACCCCGGGCAGAAGCCTGGTCACGGCGTCAATGATGATCATGGCCCCCAACTCGCCACCGGTGAGGATATAGTCACCGATGGAAATCTCTTCATCCACCTGCTGCTCAATATAACGCTGGTCAACGCCCTCGTACCGTCCGCAGACCAGGATCAGCTGCTCCAGGCCGGCAAATTCTTCCGCCACCTTCTGGTCAAAACGGCGCCCCTGAGGACTCAGCAGCACGACCTTGCCGCTTCCTGCCCGCCGCACCTGGTTGGTGGCCGCGGTGAGGGGTTCCGGTTTCATGACCATGCCTTCCCCGCCGCCAAAGGGGCGGTCATCGGTCATGGCATGCTTATCCGTGGCAAAATCACGGATATTGGTGATGACAACCTCGATCTTGCCATCCTGGCGGGCCCGGCGGATGATCCCTTCCTCTAGAGGGGAGGTGAGCAGGTCCGGAAAGATGGTGAGGACATCAAAACGAAGACTCATTGTGCGCGGTTGATATCACGGAAACCAGGGGGCAGATCAACAATAATCCCTGCCGGCCCGATTTCCACCACAAATTCCGGCCCACTGGGGATAAGCATCTCCTCCCCATCCTGCTGAACCACCATCAACTCGGTGCCGCCGGCGGTCAACAGAGAGGTAAGGTTGCCCAAGAAATTGCCCTCCACGTCCTTCACCTCCGCGCCCATGACCTCATGCCAATAAAACTCGTCCGCGGCCAAAGGGGCGAGGGCCTCCTCAGCCACCCAGACCTGGCAGCCCACCAGGGCTTCGGCGTCGTTGCGGTCAGCCACTCCGGCCAGGGCCACCACGGCAACATTGCCCTGGCTCCGAAAAGAGGTCACTTTATAATTCCGGGGCCGGTCCTTCGCCGCAATCAGGACAAGCTCGGGGTAGTCGCGGAAATTCTCCGGCTGGCCCGAGAGGCTGTGGATCCTCACCTCACCGCGAATACCTTGCGGTTTGGTGATAGTGCCCACCTGGATCAGACCTGGAGGTCCTGTCACCTTGCCACCTGCCATCTGCTATTCAACAATCTCCAGCCGGATATCCTGGCCGCTGCCGGCAGTGGCCGCAGCCAGCAACGAGCGCATGGCCCGGGCGGTGCGGCCCTGCTTGCCGATCACCTTGCCAAGATCATCCGGCGCCACGCGCAGCTCTATGATCCGGGCCTCATCCTGGTCAATTTCCTTGACCTCCACACTGGCCGGATCTTCGACCAGGGCCGTGGCTATATACCGAATGAGTTCAAGTTCCTGCATTTATTCGGCAACAACCTTAGCCATCAGGCTTTTGACGGTGGTGGAGGGGGTAGCGCCCTGGGCAAGCCAATGCTGCAGCTTCTCTTGATTGATCGTGACTGCTGCCGGATCCTGCATGGGGTCATAGGTGCCCACCACATCCAGGAATTTACCATCACGGGGGGCCTCAGAGTTTGCCGCCACAATGCGGTAAAAGGGCTTTTTCTTCTTACCCATTCTGGTCAAACGAATTTTTACAGCCATGTTGTTCTCCTTAAAAAGAGCGTTTTCCAGGGAGCAATGGCCAAGACCACCCTCCCAAAAACCCTTTATTTTATAATACAATCTATCTTTGTTATTGGTTAAAGAAGCGCCAACCACCGCCTCTATCTCATTAATCCTTTAGGTCGCTTGCGCTTCTTCTTGCCGCCGGCCATAACAGGGCCACCACCCATCTTGCCCTTCATCTTCTGCATCATCTTGAGCATTTCGGTGTAGCTCTTGAGCACCTTGTTGACATCCTGCACCGTAGTGCCGCTGCCCCGGGCAATGCGCTGCCGCCGGCTGGCGGTGATGATCTGATGTTTGCGCCGTTCCTCACGGGTCATGGAGCGGATAACCGCCTCCACCTTGCCCAGTTCCTTTTCATCAGGCTTCTGCATATTCTGCATCTGCTTCATGCGGTTCAGGCCCGGGATCATCCCCATGATCTGCTCCAGGGAACCCATCTTCTTGATCTGCTGGATCTGATCGAGAAAATCCTCCAGGGTGAAGGCATCCCTGCTGATCTTCCTGGCCAGCTGGTCGGCCTGCTTCTTGTCAACAACCTCTTCCGCCTTTTCAATGAGGGTAAGAAGGTCGCCCATGCCCAGGATACGGGAGGCCACCCTGTCAGGATGAAAGACCTCCAGGGCGTCAAGCTCTTCACCAACCCCGACAAACTTGATGGGGCGCTGGGTCACCTTTTTGATGGAAAGCGCTGCACCGCCGCGGGCATCGCCCTCCATCTTGGTGAGCAGGACACCGGAGATGGCCAGGTCCTGATTAAATTTTTCGGCAACAGTGACCGCATCCTGACCCGTCATGGCATCTGCCACAAAGAGGATCTCCGCGGGGTTTACCGCTGCCTTGATATTGCGCAGCTCTGCCATGAGCGTTTCATCAACATGGAGACGACCGGCCGTATCAATGAGCAGGGTATCATAATTGTTGTTGACGGCCGCCTTTACGGCATTCCTGGCAATGGCCACCGGATCCTGATCCGCGGTGGAGGGATGAACCGGAATGGCCAGGCTCTCGCCCAGGATGGTGAGCTGCTGGATAGCGGCAGGCCGATAGACGTCCGCCGGGACCAGGTAGGGACGCCTCCCCTGCTTCTTCAATAATTTTGCCAGCTTACCGGCAGAGGTCGTCTTACCGGAACCCTGCAGACCCACCAGCATGATAATAGCCGGCCCTTTGCCGCCCAGCTGCAGGGGCGCGGCCTGGCCGCCCAGGAGCTCTACCAGCTCATCATGGACGATCTTGACCACCTGCTGGCCAGGAGAAAGGCTTTCCGTGACCTCATGGCCCACGGCCTTCTGCTCGATGGTGGCGATAAAATCCTTGACCACCTTGAAGTTGACGTCGGCCTCCAGCAGGGCCATACGCACTTCTTTCAGGGCTTCCTGAATATTCTTCTCAGAGAGCTTGCCGTGGCCGCGCAGGTCGCGGAACACTTTATTGAGGCGATCGGAAAGATTATCAAACATTTTATTTTATAGGCACTGCATGTCAGGGGCTGCAATTAATAAGAGATGGGGCCACACCAAGGGCGCACCCATACACCTGAATATGGAAACAGGAGAAATTACTTGGTCTGCCTTTGGATGTCAAGTTTTTAAAGGGACTCCCCAGGCGACGCCGACCCGCCTCTTTCAGGGTGGATTCCCCCCTTAACGGCCAACCCGGACGCTTTACCACTGCAACAACCTGCGGCCTTCCCCAAAGCTGTTTTTTCCCCAGCAGAGAGGAAACGGCCTCAGGCCCCGGGGTGATGGCAGACAGGAAAAACCCTTTAGATCCTTTCCAGACAGACGGCCAAAGTGGCTGGATCCTCCACCTGCAGACAGGTGCAGTTATGACCCGGTGGCAGCACTTTTTTCATCAGGCCGGTGAGCACCTTTTTGGGCCCCACCTCGATGAAGGTAGTGGCACCCTGGTGGTACATGGCCATGATGATCTCATACCACCTGACCATGGCGGCAATCTGCTGGCTCATCATGGCGCGGATGAGCTGGGGATCCGTCTCCGGGGCGGCAGTGACATTAAAGAGCATGGTGGCCCGGGGCGGGTTAAAGGTCACCCCAGCCATGGCCTTTTCAAAATCGGCAATGGCACCGGCCACCAGCCGGGAATGCCAGGCGCCGCTCACCGGCAGGGCAATGGCCTTGCCCCCCTTTTGCGCCGCCAGGACGCCCACCGCCTCCACCGCCTCCTTGACGCCGGAAATGACGATCTGCTGGGCCGAGTTATAGTTAGCGATTGTCACCTCTCCCCTCTCCCGACAGGCGGCAACAAGCCCCTGCACCTCCTCGATGCCCAGTTTCAAGATGGCGCTCATGGCACCGGGATTGGCCCGGGCCTCCCGCTCCATGAGCCGGCCCCTTTCGGTGACCAGCTGCAGGGCGTCCTCAGCGCTGAGGACGCCGGCGGCCTGGAGGGCGGCATATTCCCCCAGGGAATGGCCGGCAAAGAAATCACCCTTAACGCCGGCCTTGGCCAGGGCCTGCCAGCAGATGAGATTGAGCACGGTCACGGCCGGCTGCAGATGAAGGGTACGGGTGAGCTCCTCCAGGGGGCCCTGCAGGCACAGCTTCTCCAGGGGGAAGCCGGAAATCTCTTCGGCCTTGGCCATCAGGGCCTGGGCATCGCTGTCTGTGTCAAGAAAATCCCTGCCCATGCCGACAAACTGCGAGCCCTGGCCGGGAAAGAGAATTGCTGTTTTCGCCATTTTTCTACTCCTAGGCAGTGAGATCAAGAGGGGAAAGAATTATATTTTGTCCGGGTTGCCGTCCCGCAGGTTCCGGTAGAGAAACAACCCCACCCCTATACAGATGGCGGAATCAGCCACATTGAAGGCGGGCCAGTGATAGCCGGCCAGATAAAAATCGAGAAAATCCACCACAGAGCCAAAACGGAGGCGATCAATGAGGTTGCCCACCGCGCCGCCGGCGATAAGACCCAAGGCCACGGTATAGGTCCTGTTTTTCAGGCAGTACTGCTTGAACAACACCAGGATAAAGGCCAGGGCGCCGACCGCCACGACAATAAAGAACCACTTTTTCCAGGCGCCCTCCGCCGAGGCGAGCAGGCTGAAGGCGGCGCCGCTGTTATGGAGATAGACCAGGTTGAAAAAGCCGGGGATCACCTCCCGCAGCTCATGGAGCCTGAAGCTCTCCATGATCCACCATTTCGTGGCCTGATCCAGGGCTACCATCCCCCAGAGGATGGAAAGCATGGAGTAAAAGCGGCGCATGGCCAGGTTGACATGAGACGGGGTTGCTTGAGATGCCATAGTTTTTTTCAAAAGAAATGAGAGAGGAGCAATGGCCAGGGATGAGCGCGGCCGGCCCTCCTCCCTACCGCCTCGCTGTTTATACAAGTTCGTTGATCACCCCGAGGCAGCGGCTGCACAGGGTGGGATGCTCGTCCGCGGCACCAACCGTGGTGCTGCGGGTCCAGCACCGCTCACATTTGTCGCCGCTGGCCGGTCTGACCAGGAGATGAAGGCCGGCCAGCTCCTGGCAGGCCACGGCGCCGGCAGGTGGCACCTCCGCCCGGGTCAGCACGGAGACATTGGAGATCCTCTCCAGGGTCTGCCACTTATCGGCCAGAAAAGCGGTCAGCTCAGGGCCGGCGGTGAGTACCACCTCGGCCTCCAGGGGATGGCCGATCACCTTGTCGCGGCGGGCCGCCTCCAGGACCTTGGTGATCTCGCCCCGCACCTCCTGCAGACGTTTCCAGGTGGCATGCAGCTCATCCTGGAGATAGGCGTCGTTCTCCTCGGGAAAGAGGGCAATGAAGATGTTCTCCTCCCGCTGGGCATCGGCGGGCAGATACTCCCATGACTCCACCGCCGTAAAGGTGGCCACCGGCGCCATCAGCTTAAGCATGCCCACCAGGACCTCGTAAAGCACGGTCTGGGCGGAACGGCGCAGCCGGGAGGCGGGGAGCTCCGAATAGAGACGGTCCTTGAGGATATCCAGGTAGAAATTACTCATGGTCACGGTGCAGAATTGGTGGAGACCATGGAAGACGTGGTGAAACTCATAGGAATCATAGCCATTGCGGACCCGGCGCTTCATGCGCTCATACTGGGCCAGGGCCCAGCGGTCCAGCTCCTCCATCTCGGCAAAGGCCACCATGTCGGTGGCTGGATTAAAATCCCCGAGATTGCTGAGCAGATACCGGATGGTGTTTCTGATCTTGCGATAGGCATCGGCGAGCTGCTTCAGCATCTCCTTGGAGATCTTGATCTCGTCGCTATAATCCTCGGAGGAGACCCAGAGACGCAGGATCTCGGCCCCGTATTCCTTGATGATCTCTTCAGGGGCGATGACATTGCCCACAGACTTGGACATCTTCCGACCGTGCTTGTCCACCACAAAGCCGTGGGTGAGCACGCCCTTGTAGGGGGCGGTGCCCCGGGTCCCCACCGAGGCCAGCAACGCGCTCTGAAACCAGCCGCGATGCTGGTCAGAACCCTCCAGGTAGAGATCGGCCGGGGTGGGCAGACCGCGCTCCTCGAGTACGGCGGCATAGCTGACCCCGGAATCAAACCAGACGTCCAGAATATCTTCTTCCTTCTTGAACTCGGTGGAGCCGCAACCGCACACCGCGTCCTTGCCGAGGAAGGCGCTGACATCATGAATAAACCAGGCATCAGCCCCCTCCTGCCGGAAGAGCTCGTCAATGCGCCCATTCACCTGGTCGGTGTTCATGATCTGGCCGCACTTTTCGCAGAGAATAGCGGTGATGGGCACTCCCCAGGCCCGTTGCCGGGAGAGGCACCAGTCAGGCCGGTTCTCCACCATGCCGTGAATGCGCTCCATCCCCCAGCTCGGCGTCCAGGCCACCTCCTTGATGGCGGCCAGGGCCTTAGCGCGGAGCTGATTGCTCTCCATGCCGATGAACCACTGTTCCGTGGCCCGGAAGATCACCGGTTGCCGGCAGCGCCAGCAATGAGGATAGCTGTGGCTCATCTCTTTTTGGGCCAGCAGATGACCGCTTGCCGCCAGATCCGCGCAGATCAGCAGATTGGCATCCCTGATATGCATGCCGGCATAGACGCCCGCCTCTTCGGTGAAAACACCCTTATCGTCCACCGGGCTCAGCACCTCCAGATCATAGTTGAGGCCGGTGATGTAATCCTCGCGGCCATGACCGGGGGCGGTGTGGACACAGCCGGTACCCGTCTCCAGAGTGACGTAATCGGCCAGAACGATCTGGGAGTGGCGGGCCAGGAAAGGATGCCGACAGCGGCGGCCTTCCAGCAGACGGCCAGAAAAAACGGCGAGCTCCCGGTACTCCTCCAGGCCAAAGACGGCCATGGCCTTTTCCACCAGGGCCTGGGCCATGATCAGCACCTCGCCATTTACCTCCACGGCGGCGTAATCAAACTGGGGATGGAGGGCCACCCCCATATTGGCGGGCAGGGTCCAGGGGGTGGTGGTCCAGATCACCACCGAACTCTTTTTGCCGGCCAGCTCCGGGATAAGGTCACCCAGATCCTGCTCCACCTCAAATTTGACATAGATGGAGTGGGAGGTGTGGTCGTCATACTCCACCTCGGCCTCAGCCAGGGCAGTGACACAGGAAGAGCACCAATAGACCGGCTTTTTGCTGCGCACCACGGAGCCGTTCATCAGAAAACGGTTGAACTCCCGGGCAATGGCCGCCTCGTAGGAATAATGGATGGTGATATAGGGGTTGTCCCAGTCCGCCAGCACCCCGAAACGCTGAAACTCCGCCTTCTGGGTCTTTACCCATTTTTCGGCATATTTGCGGCAGGCGGCCCGGAAAGAGAGCTTGGGCACCTCCTTCTTCTTGGCCCCCATCTCCTTGTCGACATTGAGCTCAATGGGCAGACCGTGACAATCCCAGCCCGGCACAAAGGGGGCGTGAAAGCCTGCCATGCGGCGGGACTTGAGGATAATATCCTTTAAGATCTTATTGAAGGCATGGCCCATGTGGAGATGCCCATTGGCATAAGGAGGGCCGTCATGCAGAATATACAGAGGCCGGTGCCGGGTGGCCTCCTGGACCTGGGCGTAGAGATCATCCTTTTGCCATTTTTTCAAATATTCAGGCTCCTTCTGGGTAAGATTGGCCTTCATTTTAAAATTTGTTGCTGGCAGGTTCAGGGTTTCCCTGTAATCCATAAAATCATCTCCATGAGAAAATATCCGCACGACCTCGACATCGGCCGGGTTTGCACTGTAAAATGGCCTACCCTAAGGGAGGACATAAACCCGCTAAAATACCAACTCCCCCTTTTCTTGCAAGGGTTATGTGGCGGCCACAGGCAAGAAGTTGCGAAATAAGGAGTTGAGAAATAAGAAGTTAGCAGGTAAACAAAAAAGAGGTAATTTTCAATATGGGCTTCCCCATTCTTATTTCTCAACTTCTTACTCCAGACATTCTCTAAATATGACCCCAAAAATAATAGCCATGGCCGGCAAGGGCGGCACCGGCAAGACCACCCTCTCGGCTCTGCTCATCAAATATCTGGTGAGCCGCCAGCAGACGCCCATCCTGGCCGTGGATGCCGACGCCAACGCCAACCTCAACGAACTGCTTGGCCTGGACATCGACATGACCATCGGCGCGATCAGACAGGAGCTGAAGGGCGATCTGCCCATCGGCATGACCCGCGACCAGTTCATGGAGATGAAGATCCAGCAGGCCATCATTGAAGAATCGGGCTATGACCTGCTGGTCATGGGCCAGCCGGACGCCCCGGGCTGCTACTGTGCGGCCAACCAGTACCTGGCCATGACCATGGAGCGGCTGGCCGGCAATTATCGCTACATCATCGTCGACAACGAGGCGGGCATGGAGCACTTAAGCCGCCTCAACCTGCGCGTCATAGACTACCTGCTCATCGTCTCCGATCCTTCGGCCCGGGGCATCCTCACGGCCCGCCGCATTGCCGACATCACCAAGCCGCTGGGGCTGGAGGTCAAAAACAAATACCTCATGGTCAACCGCACCCCCACCCCCCTTTCTCCGGAGCTGGAGGCCAAGATCAGCGAGGCCGTGGCCGACAGCCACCTGCCCTTAGGCGGCATCTTCCCCGCCAGTGACGAGCTTATCCAGCAGGAGATCCGGGGCGGCTCCTACCTTGAACTGGAAGAGGATGTGCCTGTGCTGCAGACCGTCTTTGCCGCCTTTGACAAGATCTTTGCCCAGTGATTCCGGGCACGTAAGCCGGCCGCTCCCTTCATCTACCCACCGAAAGAGTTTGCACCCGCCATTCGTGTAACCACTCCAGCTTCCATAAAAAACACAAAGGCACAAAGACACAGAGAATTTTTTAGTATCTCTTTGTGTCTTTGTGCCTTTGTGTTGACGAGCAAAAAGAACCCACCTACGGATTCATTCCAGGTGGGTTCTTTTATTTCCAACTACTGATAACAGCTATCAGCTGCCTAGTTTTTTACCGCTTGATATTGATCAGGTCGTTGAGCATCTCATCCGTGGTGGTGATGATCTTGGAGTTGGCCTGGAAGCCGCGCTGCACCGTAATCAGCTTGACAAACTCCACCCCCAGATCCACGTTGGACTGCTCCAGGGCGTTGGGGGCGATACTGCCCAGACCATTATCGCCGGGGGCGCCGGTGGTGGGGGCGCCGGAGGTGGTGGTCTCGGTGAAGATATTGCCGCCGTTTTTAAAGAGGCCGGTGGGATTATTAAAGGAGGCCAGGGCCACCTGGACCTTCTCGATAACCTGGCCATTGGAATAATGACCGGTGACCACCCCTTCGGTATCCACGGAGACCGACTGCAGGAAGCCGGAGGCATAGCCGTCCTGATCCTGGAAGATGGTGGTGGAGGAGTTGGCGTACTGGGTGGTGGCCAGGGCCTCGGGCTTGAACTTATTACTCACCGTGTCCCCCATCTGGCTGCCGTCTTCGGTGCCGACATCGGCGGCATGAACCTCAAAGGGCGTATCAGTAGGCCCCCATGGTACAGATGTCGTCCCGACATAATCAATATCCGTTATATTCAGTTGGCTGGTATAGGATGAGGTATCCGCCAGCCAGTCGGTGAGCTGCAGGCGGCCGGCCGGATCGATGCGGGCCTCGGCCTCAAAATTGAACTCCAGAAAGTTGAGCATGTCCTGCACCGTACCCGTAGCCAGAGGGGCGGTCCCTGACCAGTCTGGCTGTGCCCCTGGTGCCATTACGGTAAATATCTTGCTGACACCTGTACCATCGCTCATGGTCCCATTAAAGGTGATGGTATTACCAGAGACGATACCACCGTCGCCACTCTCATCATAAACACTGCTCCAGGGCGTCTGCGCCGTCACTGGAGGAATGGTGCCGCCAGCAGTACTGAGCGCCCGACCAGCGGAGAAGATCTGCTTTTTTGCGGTGGTGATATCAATATTGCCTCCACCAAAAGGCAACGAGCCACTGGTACTGGCAGTAGAGTCGGTGGTAAATTGGGTGACGGCCAGGGCCGAGTCACCCTGGATGGCATCGGTCATCCGCAGACGCCCCTGCTCGTCGATTTCAGCATTGACGCCGAAGTTGGTGCGCAACCCATCAAGAAGAACCTGGACCCGGTCCGTAGGAACGACCGTATAAATCCAGGGCCCTACCGCTGAGCCGTCATGATCAAAACCCGCAAAGGTAAAGCTATCTCCAGCCTCTATGCGGGTATTGTTACTATCATAAACCGAGCTCCACTGGGTGGCGGAGGTGATCACCGCGCCGGTCTGGGTATCGCTTCTGGCCCCGCCGTCACTGACCAGGACCTGGGGCTGGGTGGTGGTGACACCACCGTACTGGGCCCCCAGATTGAGGCGCATGGTGGGATTAATCACCGGGGGATTGGCGGTGTAATCGATGGCCTCGCCGGTGAAGTTGGCCGGGAATTCGAAATAGCTGTCGTCCGTATCCAGGACAATGCGGTTATCGTTTCTGGCCGGATCCACCTGACCATCGGGCGGAATATTCCAGGCATCGATCTTGTCGATCTCCCCGGAGGTGGTGAACTGGATCGTGCCGTACATGAGGGCGCCGGCCCCCCTATGCAGCGTGTAGTCCATCTGCTCACTCGGGGCGAACATCTGCTGATCGTTCGCAGAGAGATTACGCAGATCATCGGTGGGATCAGTGGTGACCATGAACTCCCACTCGTTATTCGTGGTGGTCTTGTCAAAATAGATGGTGACATCATGGCTGGCCCCCTGGGAGTCATAGACCTTGATGGCGCTGGTGTACTCATACTTGGTGGAGTCGATGGGCGGGGTGGGCGTTACCAGGGCGGCATTGGTGCCGTTCCAGCTCTCAAAGAGGCGCTCTTCACTGGTCTCGTCGCCAATGCGGGAGTCGAGATTGGCAATCACCTCTACATTGCTGGTGGTAATGGGCGGCGTGGACTTGCCGATATTGAGATCGCCGATGGTGCCTGAGCGATCGCCGTCCTCCAGGGTCCAGCCCTGGGCAAAATAGCCCATGGGGTTGACCAGATTACCCTCCAGATCAAACCGGAACTCACCGGCCCGGGTATACATATCCGCCTCAGAGCTGTCCGGGCCACGGAGCATGAAAAACCCCTGGCCGCCAATGGCCATATCCGTGGGGGTGGAAGAGCTCTCAAAAGAGCCCTGGGCAAAGAGGCCGTCCACCGTGGAGAGGGTGACGCCGCGGCCCACCTGGCGGGAGCCGGAAGCGGTGGAGACCGACTGGGACAAGACATCCTGAAAGGTGGCCCGGCTTGACTTGTAGGCCACGGTATTGACATTGGCGACGTTATCACCCAATACGGACATGGCGTTGCCCATGGTGGAGAGACCGGAGATACTTGAGTAGAGTGAACTTGAAATGGACATTATGCTTCCTCCCTTTGCAGGATATTGCGGACCGTGTGCAGCCCAGCCAAACTTTTTAGTGTTCTCTTTTCTATGTTTTTTTTAGAAGTACAGAGCCGGCCTCATCACTACCCTTGCCGGCCTGCGCCTCCTGCTCTTGCTTAAATCACCCCGGCCACAGCGCCCACACTGGTGGGCACATGATGATCAAGGACCAAGAGGGCGGTGCCGCTCTCGTAATCAATGCCGGTCACCTTGCCGCTGGCCTTGTAATCAGCGACGATCTGCTGACCCGCTTGGTCATAGGCCTTGACCTCAAAGCTATAAGCGCCGTCCTCCACCTTCTTGTCGAGCATGTCCGTACCGTCCCATTCCACCGAATGAGTACCCCTGGAAATCCTGCCGAGATCAACGATCTTCACCAGCCGGTCAGCGGCATCGCGGATCTCCAGAACGGCCATGTCGGCATCCTGCTGCAGGTTGAACTCACCTCCACCGATCTCCTCGCCGTTTACCCCAATACTATGGCCGAAAACCTGTACCTCCTTATCCAGGAGAGAAAGAAGCTGCAGGTTATTCTGAGAAGTCTGGTATTCCAGGAGCTGATCCATACTGTCCGCCATCTGCATGGTGGCCTCCATGTTGGAAAAATCAGCCAGCTGAGTGGCCATTTGACTGCTGTCCATGGGCTCCATGGGGTCCTGGTGCTGGAGCTGGGTAATAAAGAGGGTCATGAAATCACTAGAATCAAGCTCCTGTTTGCCCACTGGTTTGAAGAGGGGATCGGCCTGGGCCAGGGGAACGCCTATGGTTGAAGTTTCCATTTTTTTCTGCCTCGCGTTACTGTTGAAATGAAAAGGGGTTTATTCTGTTAGACAAAGAGGCTGACCCCTTCTTCCTGATTGACATATTGTCGAGCATAATAAAGGCCATCCCCGGCAATATCCCCCAGATTCTGGGCCTGCAGCCGCTCACCGCTCCAGGCCATCTCAAAACGTTGCCAGGTTCCGGTATCCTCCTGATCCTCACCCACGGAGACATTGACATCACTGAGGGAAAAACCCTTGCTTTCCATGTTGTGGCGGAACTCTTCCATGGAGCCTTCCAGGGTCTCCTTGACCTTGCTGTTGGCCATGGTAAAGGAGACGGAGATCATCTCATTGCGGAGGGTAAGGTCCACCTTGACCTCGCCAAGCTCTGCCGGATGCAGCCGGAGGACCATATGCTGCTCGCCACTTTTCATGCCCCGGGCCACGGCCAGAGAGAGCTGGTTTAAAATCTGCTGTTGCTGCTGAACAGGAAAATGGCGAACAGGCTGGGGCAGCTCAACGGGCTTGGCAATGGCCTGATCCGCCGCTGTTTGGCCGGCAGTCATGCCATCCTGACGAGGCAGGGCAAATTCTTCCCTGCTGCCGCCACCCAGGTTTTCCACCACCTGCTTATTTTTGATAAAGAGAGCCGCTGGCTGCTCTTTACCCCCCTCTCCGGCTGCCCCCCGGCCCTCTTCCCCTTGGGCAACGATGCCGGCGAGCCATTTCTGAATTTCACCCTGCCGCTGCTCCTCCTCGGCCCCGATTCCTTCTTCATAGCGGAGGCGGGCCTGGTTATACATCTGCAGTAGATCTTCATAGGCCTCACCCAGGGATCCCTGTATCACCGGGCTGAAACCCACCGATTGATCCGCAAAGGTGGACTGTTTCATCACCTCTTCAAGGCTGCCCAGAAATTTGGGCAAATCGAGCTGGTGCTGAGCCGCCTTGGCCTGAGCCACCGCCTCTTTCAGCAGGGATTGCAGGCGCTCAAAACCAACCACCAGCTCTTGGCCAAAAACCCGCTCCGGTAACAACTCAAGCTGCCCCCCCAGCGACACCCCTGCCTTGCCGAGCAGGGCCTGGAGCTGTTCCGCCTCCCAGGGCGACAGGGTAATGGCCTGCAGACCCTTAAGATCAACGGGCAACTCCTCCAGGGCCTGGCCGAGAAGGGCAAGATCAAGCTCGCCGCCGCCTTCCACCGCCTGCGAGGATATCTGGGCCAGCTGTTCAGGATTAAGGCCCATCTTGGCCAGCAATGCCTCCAGCATGGGCAACTCGGTTTCCGGCACCACAATGGGGGAATCAACTTGATAGCCATCAAAATGATGAATCAAGACCTGCAGGAAGGCGTCAAGATCGAGCTCACTGTTTTTCGCCTGAAACTGTTCCACCAGGGCTGTGAGATCGGCCTCGCTCATGCCGGCCTGCCGGGCAAGATCGGCAACAATTTCCGCCTCAGGCAGGGCCACGGTCCACGCCCCCGGCACCAATGTTTTCTCCTGCGCCACCTGCTGCAGGTCCTGAAGAAAAAGGCTCAGGTTCTGTACATCACCCTGATCCCCGCTGATCTTCTCATCTTCAGGCCGCCCGCTTTTTGCCGCATCCCGGCCGGCCTCAGCCTGGGCAGCACGGGCGGACCGCTCCAAAGAGCGTCTTACCCCCAGCTGATCTTCCCGGCGCTCCTGACTGGCATTGAGACGGCGATCAAGATGATCGGAAAATTTCTGACCTGTCTTTTCCGAACCTCGCGTCCGATCAACAGAAAGTTCTTTGCCCGCCACCGGCAGCAGTGGATTGATGATATTTGACACAGCTGTTCTCCTTTGTTGGCACATTGCCCCAGACACCACCCGGGTATGTTTTTCCCTGGTGCCCTGTATTGACTCTTACAGAGAGCAACGGCTGTGCCAAACAAGGAGATTCCCCGCTTAAAAAAAAAGAGTCGGCCTTTATGTCGAATTTACAAGGAGATACAATGCGCTATTTTTCATCAGCAATTGCCTGCCGAGCGGCCCGCCAGGGGCAATAGGCAAGATTTACCGGGTAGTGCGCGAGATAGTAAGGAGAACGGCAAGGGCAGAAATTGCCCTTAGCAGAGCAGAGCAGTGGAAAGCTGCCCCCCGCTAACGGGGCTGGTGGGCAAGCAGACCACCCCAGAGAGATAGAGGTAGCGCTCTGGGGTGGTCTATTTTTAAGGGGGAGGGGAAGGGGAAGGGTTACTGGGAAGATTCGCTGATACGGCCCAGCAAAAGGCTGATTCGTACGGCCTTGGTCGGTTCAAGCTTGGGAATAATTTTTCCGGTCAACTCATTTTTCATGGCCCGCAATATTTTTGCAACATGGGCATCTGCCATCTGGTTCAAAAGGGGCGCCAGCTTGGAGGCACTCATGGTGGCATAGACCTTAATCAAATTTTTAAACTCCTGATCCTGCTCGGTCCGAATCTCCACCAATTTTGCCGTAATGACCTCCTGCAAAGCAAGCAATTCAGCAACCTTGCCGTCAACATCCTGCTCCATCAGGTCGAGATTCTGCTCGCGCCGGGCAAGAGCCTTTTCCTTGGCCGCCACCGCCTCCTCCCGCGCCTTCAAGGAGGAAGAAAAATTGGCCTCTGCCGGGGAGGCTTTCACCGGCCCATCAGCGCTCTGTCCCGGCGTGCTCAAGGTGAGGGCCGCCAGGGCAAGCAGGGTGATTTTTATTATCTTTTTCATGTCAACCACATACATTTTTTTGGCGTCCGAGGGGAAATCATTGGGGTGGACGACCATAGCGCAGAACCGCCATCTCATCACTTTCATCCTGCTCTTTTTTGCGCTCGGCCACCAGATATCTCTCCTGATCCCTTTTGCGGACCACCTCAATGATCTTCCGCTCCTTAACGGTGGCCGCCAATTTTTTCCGGGCTCGCTCCACCACCTGCTTCTGACTGGCAATGGTATTTTCCAGCATCTTGATGAGCACCTCTCTGGAACGGACGGCCTCCATGTAAAACTGCACCAGGGAGCCGGTTATCTTTTTCTCTTCCTTCTTGGTGAGAGAGGCGATCATCTCCAGCCGTTCCGCGCGGCGCTCTGCCAAACGGTCCAGATGCTTCTGGAGAATTTTCTGCTGCCGGCCCAGGCTGAGCTGGGCCAGCTCCTCTTCGTTGCGGCGGATGGTTTCCACGGCCTGCAGGCGAAAATGAAACATATTGTCGATGAAATAAAGAATGCGGCGGAGTTAAAGGAGTTCAAGAAGACAAAAAAAAGAGAAAGAACACCTCAAAATGCCGTATTCTTTACCTTCTTTAACTCCTTTATCTTCTCTACCTTCTCAATCTTCTTTATCCCTTCCTCCTCAAATCAAGGTTAACAGCTGCTGAATGGATTCATCCATGGTGCTCTTTTTATCAACGGCCTGACAGAGATAATCATTGATGGGGTCAATCAGACCAATGGCCCTGTCGATCTTGGGATTGGAACCCTTGGCGTAGGCGCCGATATTGATCAAATCTTCGGAACGGCGGTAGGTGGCCAGCACCTCCAGTAATTCTTTGGCCTTTCTGGCCTGTTCGGCAGAAACAACATCCGTCATGCAGCGGCTGACACTGGCCAGCACCTCGATGGAGGGGTAATGGCCCCGATTGGCAAGATCGCGGTCAAGGACGATATGGCCATCCACAATGGAACGTACCGCGTCACCGATGGGTTCATTCATATCATCACCCTCCACCAGCACCGTATAGATCCCGGTAATACTGCCTTTCCCCACGCAGGTGCCGGCCCGCTCCAGCAGTTTGGGCAACTGGGAAAAGACCGACGGTGTATAGCCCCGGGAGGTGGGGGGCTCGCCAATGGCCAGCCCCACCTCCCGGCTTGACATGGCGAAGCGGGTCACGGAATCCATCATCAGGATGACGTCCCGGCTCTGATCACGGAAATATTCAGAAATGGACATGGCCATATAGGCCCCGCGCATGCGCACCAGGGGCGGTTGATCTGAGGTGGCCACCACCACCACCGACCTGGCCAGCCCTTCCGGCCCCAGATCGCGTTCAATAAAATCCCGCAGTTCCCGGCCGCGTTCGCCGATAAGGGCGATCACCGAGACATCCGCCGCGGTATTTTTGGCAATCATGCCCAGCAGGGTTGACTTGCCCACCCCGGAGCCGGCCATGATGCCGATACGCTGGCCCTTACCCAGGGTGAGCAGGCCGTTGATGGCCCGCACCCCGACATCAATGGGCTCCAGGATCCGCTCCCGGGCCATGGGATTTAAGGGCTCAGCATAAAGGGGATAATCCTGCTCAACCTGGAGAGGGCCTTTGCCATCCATGGGACGGCCCATGCCGTCAATAATGCGGCCCAGCAGGCCGTTCCCCACCGGCACCCGGGCCTGGCCGCCCACCATCCGAATGGCACTGCCCGGCTCCACCCCCCGCATTTCCCCCAGAGGCATCAGCAGCACCTTGCCTTCCCGAAAGCCGACCACCTCGGCCGGGATACTACTGGCCCCCTTAAAGACATCAACCTCACACATGGAGCCCACGGAAATACCCGGGCCCTGGGACTCAATGACCATACCGATAACCTGGCTCACCCGGCCGAGAATGGTGACGGTTTCCGTGGTTTGGGCCGTTTTTATGCAGGGGGAGAGATCGAGCATATCAAGATTGCAGATCAGGGTCAGAAGAAGAATCCGGCCGCCCTGATCCTGCAGAGGGCTCCTCGTCTGTCTCAGCAAGGGCAGCCAGAAAAGAGTGTTCAACCGCCTTCAGGAGCTTTGCCTTGCATTTTTCCAGGGTGGCGTCAATCTCCCCGAAGGAGGTTTTCAGCAGGCAGCCCCCCTGGCTGATGGCCTGGTCCTCCATGAGCTCCACCTGTTCGGCGTTGTCAAGAAAAAGCGGATCCGCCACCACGGCATCCTTGATCCGTAAAAAATCATCCGGATGCAGATGGGCCACCACCTGGGAATTGTCCACCACATATTGCAGGGCTTTGTGCAGGCATTTTTCAATGACCCGGTAATTAACAGAGACCTCATGATTAACCAGCTGCTCCACCATGGCAACCACCAGCTGGAAAATATCCTTTTCATAAAGGGCGCCGATACGCTGACGCTCCACCTTCACCGCCGCAATAATCTGGGCAGCCTGGCTTATTTTCCCGGCCAGGGCCTCTTCGCCGACCCGCCGCCCCTCTTCTTCACCTTTCGCAAAACCCCGGTCATAGGCCTCATTTTCCAGGGCAGCAACCCGGGCCTCGGCCTCTGCAACAAGACGCAGGGCCTGGGCCTTGGCCTGGTCAAGCTCCTGACGGGCAACCTCCAAAAAATCACGAGCCTGCCCCCCCTCCCCGCCGGCGTCATCCATCAGAGACTCAAAGGAGATAAAATTCTCTTCATCATGGGCTGCGCCCAGGTCTTTGAACTCAATGATACTAGACAAATTCATCCTCCCCGCCGCCGCTTGCCGCCAACTGGACCTTGCCTTCCTGCTCAAGACGCTTGGCAATCTTGATGATGGCCTGCTGGGCGGCCTCCACATCTTTGATGCGGGTGGGACCCATAATTTCCATATCCTCTTTGAGCATTTCCACAGCCCGCTGGGACATATTGCTGAAAATCTTGTCCTGGAGTTCCTCAGAAGCGGTCTTCAGGGCCAGCTTGAGATCATCGGTGGAAACCTCCTTGAGAATGGCCATGATGCCGCGATTATCAACGCCGAGCAGATCCTCAAACACGAACATGAGCCGCCTGATCTCTTCGGCAAGGGACTCGCGCTGCTCCTCAACCCCCTCCAGAATCTGGCCCTCCAGGGCCCTTTCGGCATTATTGAGAATCTCAGCCACTGTTTCCGCGCCGCCCAGACGCTGGCCCTCCATGCCTTCCACAGAAAGAAGTTCCTCCTGGAGAACGCGGTCTATTTCAACCAAGACATCAGGACTGACCTTGTCAAGCTCTGCCATGCGGATAACCACCTCCACCTGGACATCCTCCTTGAGTTCGGCAAGGATACTGGCCGCCTGGGTATGATCAAGAACCGCCAGCACCAGGGCAACGGTCTGGGGATGTTCATTGCGCAGAAAATTGACCAGGACCTTGGGATCCAGCTTCCGCGCCTTCTGGAACAGGGTAAGGCGCCAGTCGGAGCGGATATCTTCGAGAATCTCACCGGCCTTGTCACCGGTAAGGGCCCGGCGCAGGGCCGATTCAAGCATATCATCGCCGGAGAGAAAGATGTCACCGCCGCCGGCATCTCCCCTGAATTCGGCAAGAAGGCCGGCCACATCCTCCTTGTCCACCCGATCAATCTTGGCCATCTGGCGGCCCACGGCGCGAATCTCATCATGATCGAGGCGCTTAAACACCTCTGAGGCGTAATCCTCTCCCAGGGTCAGGAGAAAAATAGCCGCCTTTTCAGGGCCGGTAAGGGTATCGGTTGAAGAATCTTTGAGTTTTGCCATTTCTTTCTACTTCCTACTTCTCCGTGCGCAGCCAGCGGCGGACCAGATCTGCAGCCCGGTCCGGGTCAGACTGAGCAAGTTTATAGATACGTTCCTTATCGGTCATGCCGAGAGGAGTCAAAGAGAGATCCTCAGGGTACTGGGCGCCGGCCAGCTCCTGTTCAGCCTGGTCAGCGGCCTGCTGCTCGGCCAGGTGCTGATTTGCCATAAGGCGAAAGAAGGGGCGGACAATAAAGATAAAGAAGCAGATGGCCACCAAAAGAAGCACCACAGGGTAGGCCAGTTGATTCAGGAGCTGACGATATTGGTCAAGGACGTCAGGCTCGGGTTCCACATAACTGGAGAGGTAAAAGGGCATGGAAACAACCTCCACCTGATCACCCCTCTCCGGATCATAGCCCATGGTATTCTGGGCCATTTTCAAAAAGGTGGCGAGCTCCTCCTCGCTACGGGGCTGGTATTCCTTGACCACCTCGCCATCCTTCTCGGTCTTCCTATATGTCCCATCCACCATAATCGCCACCGACAGTTTGCGCACCTGTCCCATGCCGGACTTGGTCCTGGTCACGGTCTTGCTGATCTCATAATTACGGGTGATATTCTTGCGGTTAAAGGCTGCTCCTTCGCCATCAACCTGGCCGGCCTCCGTGTAGGTGGCCAACTGCCCCTTTACCCCGGGAATACCCTCCTGGAGATCAAGGGAACCATCCCGCTGGACAACAAGATGTTCACTGCGCACCACCGGCTCCTCAGGATCAAAAAGCTCTTCAGAGACATCCACCTGATCAAAATCAACATCAGCGCTCACCCGGGCGATAACCTTTTCAGCCCCCACCACCCCTTCAAACATGGTTTCCAGTTTAGCGCCCAGAATGCGCTCTATCTGGCGCTGATATTCAATCTGGGTGGCGGAAAGCAGGGATCCCGCATCGCCCTCCTGCCGGAAAAGGAGATGGCCGGCGGTGTCCACCAGGGTGATATTGGCCTCTTTGAGCCCTGGAATGGCGCTGCCCACCAGATTGACAATGGCCTTGATCTCATTGCCGGAGAGCTTGTCGCGACCGGCCAGGGAAACGCTGATGGAGGCCGAAGGGGGCAGGGTATCTTCGACAAAGACCGATTCCTTGGCCTGGGCCAGATGGACCCGGGCCGACTTGATCTTGTCAAATTGGCTGATGGTGCGGGCCAGTTCCCCTTGCAGGGCCCGGTGGTAATTTAATTTCTGAACAAAATCCGTGGTGCCGAGGCTGACCTTGTCAAAGATTTCAAAGCCGATTCCCCCTCCCCGGGGCAGACCCTCAGCAGCCAGACTGAGCCGGGTGTCGTAAACGGTATTCTGTTCCACGAGAATGGCTGTGCCGTTTTCCGCCAACTCATAAGGGATACGCTTATCCTTGAGCTGGGCAACGATATCTGCCGCATCCGTGGTGTTGAGATTGGCGAAAAGCACCTTCATAGCCGGCTTACTTCCCACAAAGGTCAAACTCAAGAGGCCAAAGAGGACCACTGCCACCACCAGCCCAGCAATGATCTTCTGCATGAGGGTGAGGCTTCTGAGGACATCAGAGCCCTGTTTAAAAATATCTTTTGCGCTCGCCATAATTGTCAGTTGTAAAGGTAAGACAGCCTTGCCAGGGAAAAAGGTCGCTTTTTTTATAGAAAAAAATCCCGGCGGACCTCTCTCCAAGAGAGTGTTGCCGCTTCAAGATATTTCAGACCTGTATGCGCATAACATCCTGATAGGCAGCAATGACCTTCTGTTGGACCTTGGTCAGCATGCGAAAGGATACGGTGGATTTCTCCATGGCGATCATGGTCTCATGGATGTTGGAATGCTGACCGGTGACCAGTCCTTCTGTCATCTGGCCGGCTTCCTGGATAGTGGCATTGACCCCCTCCAGGGATTTCTTGAGCACCTCGCCGAAACCGGCACCATCGCCGGGACTTTTGGCGCTCTTTTCCAGGGTAAGGGGCTGCTGCATCTGAGTCAGGGGTAATATCTTCATGGTCCGGGTCCTTCCTTAAAAAAGATTGTCATCCGCCCTGTTAGCGGCTGATGTCCAAGGCCTTCAAGGCCATGCTCTTTATGGCATCAATGGCCGTGACATTGGCCTCAAAGCCACGCTTGGCGCTGATCATGTCCACCATCTGCTCGACGGTATCAACATTGGGGAAACGGACAATACCCTGGGCATCCGCATCAGGATGAGAGGGATCGTACACCTCCTTGAAAGGTTTGTCGTCCTCAACAACCGCCACCACTTCAACCGTTCGCAACCGGTCCTGGCTGGCGTTCAAGGTGTCATGAAACGTGTCCACCGGCCGG
This sequence comes from Desulfobulbaceae bacterium, assembly GCA_024637145.1. Taxonomy (GTDB): domain Bacteria; phylum Desulfobacterota; class Desulfobulbia; order Desulfobulbales; family SURF-16; genus BM506. The sequence goes on along the minus strand of JAGXFQ010000013.1, from coordinate 23,017 downwards.
GAACCGAAGACCACGGATTTTGCCTTGTAGGGGCCGCCCTCCATGGTCCGGGTGGTATTGGCATTGGCCAGATTCATGGCCGTCACATTGAGCCGGGCCCTTTCCGCCTTCAGGCCGGAGCCGCTAATCTTTAATGCCGTCAAGATGTCCATTATTTGCCTCCTTCGTCAATGGCGTACTTCAACCCGTCAAATTTTTTAGCGATAATTTTGGCGGCAATCTCATACATGAGCTGGTTCTCAGAGAGCTTGAGCATTTCCTCATCAAGATCCACAGGTCTTTTTTCCTCGGAGAATTGATGACTCATACCGGCATCAACCGGATCAAGCGCCAGATGACCGGCATGGGTCTTACTGAGAGAACCGCTGCCCTGCATGGCTGATTCCATGACCGTGGCAAAGGGAAAATCCTGCACGGTATAGCCCGGTGTTTCCAGGTTGGCAATGTTTGACTGGATGAGCCCCTGCTTTTCATAACGGAGATTCAAGGCCTGCTCCAGCACGGGGATATTGCCGCCAAACAGCTTATTTATGGGCATTTTTCTCTTCCTTTCTCGTCAGCGCCACCGGGGTGTGGCATCTCTTTTGGGCATTATGTTTTGGGAATGAACACAATGGGGTACTGATAGATGTCAAGCAAAGAGTGTGCCGTGAAAGATTCTTCTGCCGCCACCCCTCAGAGCAAAAAATGGCTCCACAGGAAGGCAGCAAGGAAAAAGACGGAACGAAATCAAGATAACTATTTAGAATTACTTATGAAAAAAAATCAGGCCAAAATGCCCATGGTCCGATACTCATGCAATTTATTCCGCAGGGTACGCACGGAGATACCGAGCATCTTGGCCGCATGGGTCCGATTATTGTCAGTTTTTTGAAGGGCATGTAAGATCATTTGACGCTCTACATCCTTCAGCGGCACAATGGCGCTGTCATCATGAGGGACGCCAGGGGTCGCCGGCGGCTCATCACCTGCAAGGGGAGATTCCGGGACCTGCCACTGGGGAGCGGGTGCATCAGCCCCCGGGTCAGGAACCACATCATCCCACAGGTCTTCCAACACGTATTCCCGGCCCTGATTGAGGAGAACGGCGCGCTCCACCAGGTTTTCCATCTCCCTGACATTCCCGGGCCACTCATAGTCAAGAAAATAACGGCGCACCGGTTCGGAAAATCTTTTCAGATCCTTCTTGTACTGACTAGTATACTTTTCCAGGAAAAACTGGGCCAGCAGAGGAATATCACCGGGCCGCTGCGCCAAGGAAGGCAGGTGGAGGGGAATGACATTAAGGCGATAAAAGAGATCCTGACGAAAAGTCTTCTCCCGCACCATTGCCGCCAGGTCTCTATTGGTAGTGGCCACCACATGGACATCCACCTTTACCGGCAGATTGCCGCCGACCCGGTCCACCTCTTCCTCCTGCAGCACCCTCAGGAGCTTGGCCTGCAGATGCAGGGGCAATTCCCCTATTTCATCCAGGAGCAGGGTGCCGTTGTTGGCCAGCTCAAACTTGCCCTTCTTGGCAGTCACCGCTCCGGTAAAGGCCCCTTTTTCATGACCAAAGAGTTCACTCTCCAGCAGCCCCTCCGGCAGAGCGGCGCAATTCAGGGCCACAAAGGGGCCATGGCGGCGATCGCTTTCATTATGAATGTAGCGGGCAAAGACCTCCTTGCCCGTTCCCGAGGCGCCGAGGATAAGAACCGTGGCCTTGCTGGACGCTACACTCTTAGCCTTGATCATGATTTTTCGAAGATTCTCCGAGTTGCCGACAATGGGTTTATCCGCCCCCCCCTTCTGACGCCGGGCGGCCGTTAAGGCACTGGTCACCGGGGTAAGACGCTGACGGCGCAGCACCATGCGGACCGTCTCCAGAACGGCTTGTTGCTGAAAAGGTTTGAGGATATAGTCCTCGGCCCCCAACCGCATGGCCTCCACCGCTGTATCCACTGAGGCGTGGCCGGTGACCAGAATAACCGGCAGGTCAGGGATCTGGACCTTAAGTTTTTTCAAAAGATCCAGGCCAGAGCCGTCCGCCATTTTCAAATCGGTCAGGACCAGATCAGGCTGCTCGTCTGCCACCATTTCCAGGGCCATGGTGACGTTCTCAGCCGCCATCACCTGAAACTGCCCGAGACTCAAGGCCTCAAAGAGGCCGATGCGGACATCCTGATCATCATCAACGATGAGTATTTTATTGTTCAAAGTGGCCATAAGGTGCCGTGGTCAGAATTGCCCATTCAGCAGAGGGCCCAGGGAAATATCCAGCCCCACTGGCTGCCGAGCCTCCCTCCTGCCTTCTGAATCCTCTCTTTTTCATCTTTAAAACATCCCCTCCACCTCAACCCGGATAGAGCGAATCTGTTCCTCATTGAGCCGGGTCCGGGCCAGCTGCGCCAGCCGTTCATCCTCACCGGTCAGGGCCAGACGATAATGAACAACGGCCTCCGGGTATCTCTCTTGGGCCACCAGCAAATCGCCAAGATGAAGATGAATGGGCTGAAGTTCAGGGCTGGTGGCCGGCAGATCGTCTGCCAGCGCCCTTTTGGCAATGACGGTGGCTGCTTCTTTTTCCCCTGCCTTGGCAAGTTCCACTCCCAGCCGGCCGTACCAGTACTGGATGCGTTGGGGGGGGAGCCACTCCTGGTTATGGAACATGGCAATAAGATCTGCCACCGGCTCAAGATCCTGCCCGACAAAAAGCTGCTCCAGGTAGGCGGCGGCATAGACCCCTTTTCTCTCCTGCTGCCCCCCTGACTCCACCGCCATCTTGTAAAAAGCCAAGGCATCCTCAGGACGCCCCTGCATCTCGCGCAGCCGGCCGCTTAACCAGTTGACCTCGGCAATGGCGGCTTGCCCCTGGTAAAGCCGGCGCAGATATTTCAAAAGCCTTTGCGCTGCCTGCAGATCATTATTGGCCAGATATACTCCGGCACGCCGAAAGTAGAGTTTCGTCTTCTGTTCATCACTTATCTCCAGGCCCAGGGCTCGATAATACAAAACCGAGGCCTGATCATAGAGGCTCTCCGCCTCATAGGCCTCACCGATAAGCATGAGGAGATCCGCCTTCTTACAGGCAGCAATGGTGGGAAACTCTTTTTCGTAGAGAAAACGCACATCCTGATATTTCTCAGCGGTGAGGAGCTTGCCGATCTTGGCAATCAGAATATCAGCAAGCCCCTGTTCCACCGCCAGCTGCTTTTTGGCCATGGTCTTATAGCGGAGATAAGCCGTGCCGATATTATAGGCCAGGTCCCATTCCTGCCGCCCAAGGTAGCGCCTGAACAAGGCGTAGCGCGCCTCCTGGGCCAGGGGATCACTATAGAGCCGATCAAGCACCTCCAGAAAAGGCTTGTCCCCCTTTTCCTTAAAAAAGATGCGACGCTCTTCCTCGGACATTTTATCCAGATTGATAGCGCTATACTGGGCCAGACGGAAATTACTCAAGACAAAATATTTGTCAGCAGGCCTGTTCTGACGCACCAGCCCTTCATAAAAAATCCGGGCCGCATCCACCATGCCCTCCTGCAGGAAACTTTCCGCCAGCTCAAAAAAGGCGGCGTCATCGACCTGGGCCGGATCCGTGATATTAAGATACCGAAGGATATGATCACGGCCCTCTTTGACATTCCCCGCCCTGATGGTGGCAATGCCGATATATTTAAGTAACTCCGGATAACGCAGATAATAATCGGGATTGCGGCGATCTATCCCTTTTAAAATCCCCAGGGCGTCATGCCACTCCCCTTTGAAAAAATGGACATGGGCCTGGCCGATCTCGCCACGGAGCCTGATCTCTTTATCCGTGCTCCCTTGAAGTCTGGCAAATTCAGCGCTGGCCAGCTTGAATTTATCCAGCCGCAGATAGACCTGGGCCCGCCTGAAAAAGACCTCATTCTCCAGATCGTGGCCAGGATAGTCCTTGAGAAAAATAGAGTAGTAGTTGAGGGCCTCACGGTAAAACCCCAGCTGAAAATAGCTGTTGCCCACCTCGAAATAGGCCTCAGCCAACCGCGGAGAATCAGGAAAGTCGACAATGTAGGCTTGAAAAAGATCCTTTACCCTCTCCCAATCAGGAGACAGGGCAAGGGGGGCGTTTCTCTTATAGAGACGAGCCGCCTGCCAGAGGGCCTGCTCAGCCCGCGGCGATCGGGGATAGGTCTGCCAGTAATATTTGAAATAGAGGGCAGCCTGCTCGTCATCCTCGGCCGCCAAGAAGCCCTGGGCCTGGCCCCATAACTTATCCTGTCTTACTGTCTGCTCCTGACTGATCGCCGCCGCTGCCTGGGCAGAGCCAACCCAGAACAGAGGGTTTCCCGCCAGAAAAAGAAGCGGCAAAAAAATGACCAAGGCCAGGGGACGTTTGCCGATGCCGCACCCAGCCCCGGCCGTAAAACGCACCCCTGACCAAGAATTATCAATCATCCCCATACCTCAACGCACCGCCGGCTTGACCACACCGTGCCGCTTCATCTTTTCCAGCAGGGTTGTCCGATTTACCTTCAATAATTTGGCCGCCCTGTTTTTTACCCAGCCGGTCTGTTGCAGGGCCCTGACAATCAATTTTCGCTCATAGTCCGCCACCACATCACTGAGGCAAAAATCGTCCTCAGGAATATCGGAGACAACAGGGGAAACAGCCTGATCCTGACCACTTAAGAGCTGGGGCGGCAGATCCTCCATGGTTATGATCTCGCCAGCCGCCAAGATAACCATGCGTTCAACCATGTTTTCCAGTTCACGGACATTGCCGGGCCACTGGTACCGTTTCAGGCATTCCATGACATCATCATCTATGCCGCGAATCACCCTTTTTTTCGAGGCACAGAAACGCTCCAGAAATGTCTCCAAGAGAAGAGGAATATCGCTTTTCCGCGCCCGCAGAGGCGGCGATTCAATGGGGATCACAGTAATCCTGTAGAAAAGATCCTCCCGGAAATTTCCCAGCCGCACTTCTTCAGCAAGATCCCGATTAGTGGCGGCAATGACACGAAAGTCAGAGCTGATTGTTTTGCTGCCCCCCACTCTTTCAAATTTTTTCTCCTGGAGAACACGCAGCAGCTTGACCTGCAACACAGGGCTCATTTCAGCAATCTCATCAAGAAAAACTGTGCCCCCGTCCGCCATCTCAAAACGGCCGATGCGGGTGCGGATGGCATGGGTGAAGGCCCCTTTTTCATGACCAAAAAGCTCAGACTCAAGAAGCTCTGCCGGGATGGCCCCGCAGTTCACCGGCACAAAGGGCTTCCCCCCCCGATCACCCCCATGATGCAGGGCCTGGGCTATCAATTCTTTACCTGTTCCGGACTCCCCCTGGATCAAGACGGTGGAGTCGGTATCCCGCACCTTTTCGATAAGGGAAAAAACCTTACAAATCGATGGGCTTTTGCCAATGATATTGCTATAGAAGGGAATTGTTTTTGGTTTTAGAGAAGATTTTTTCGCAGGGAGGGCATCAGCTGCAACATGAATAGTCATGATCACCTAGCTTGGGGGGTGAAGAAGGTTTAACAAATTATCAAGGCTCCCCGCTGTGCAGAGGCAGAAAGATACGCAATCCTGCCGCAGGTGCTCCTGTAATATCTCCGGACTAAGGAAATATATGAAAAAGAGCATGAGCCTCAGGCCTTGTCACACAGAGAAACAGAGGCCATAAAAAAAAATACCTTGTCCGATGACCTGCAAAAAAAGATAGCTAACTCAATGTTTTTCTTTTATTCCTAAAAGCTGGTATATAGTACGGCATAGAGAGTGTCAATTTTTTTAACATCCCTTTCCGGCGCTTGCAAGGCATTAAGCGTCATAATTATGGCACTCTTTTTTTACATCATGTAATTTCCACAACTTAGAACCAAGAAATTTTTCTTTTTGGCCACCCCTCTTTTTCATCTGACAGCGTCTATGAGCTCATCTGCTACCGCCCCCACCATTGATACGGCATTAATCGACATTGTTAAAGTCACCAAAACCTACCCACCCGACATCATGGCCCTTGACGAGGTCTCTCTCACCGTGGGCCATGGCGAGATGCTCTTTCTTACCGGGGCGAGCGGGGCCGGCAAGACAACCCTGCTGAAACTTCTCTGTTTTCTCGAAACACCAACCATGGGCCTGATCGAGATCGACAAAAGGGATATCGGCAAACTCTCGGGCCATAAGCTCCAGCAAATGCGTCAACATATTGGCGTCGCCTACCAAGACTTCAGACTTCTCCCCAAACAGACGGTGTATCAAAATATCGCCCTGGCCATGGAGGTGCGCTATGAAAATCCCAAGTTCATCAAACAACGGGTCGTGGAGCTTCTTGCCGACCTCGGCCTGACTGATAAAATCCACACCCCCACTGCCAAACTTTCCAGGGGCGAGCAGCAACGCGTTTCCATTGCCAGGGCGTGCGCCAACAGGCCCCCCCTGATCCTGGCGGATGAACCCTCGGGCAATCTTGATCCAGCAGCCACCTCTTTAGTCATGAACCTCTTTCATCGCCTCAACGAAGAAGGGACCACCATTATCATTGCCACCCACGACCAGACCCTTTACCAGAAATCGCCCCATCGTCTCCTCAACCTGGAGAACGGTAAACTGCAGGAAATCATCAAGGTCAATTTCGACCTCTCATAACGAGAAAAACATCATGCGCTATCTCTCCTTTATCTTTGGCCAGCTTGCCCGCAACTTCCGCCATGGCTGGACCTCCCAGGTGATGACCCTCTTTACGGTCTCCCTTTCCGTGCTCATCTTCTCCTTCTTTTTTTTGATCTATGTCAATATGGAGAAGGCAAGCAGCCGTCTGGGCAATGAATTGCGCCTGATTGTCTCTCTTGAGCAAGAGGTGCCGACCGCCTTCCGCCCGGAATTCAAGAAAAAAATCACCGACTTTGCCAAGGTGGACAAAATTGTTTTCATCTCCAGGGAAGAGGCCTTTGCCCGCCTGAGCAAGCAACTTGGTCGCGACAGTGATATCCTGGAAGACCTTGATCCCTCTTTCCTGCCCTACACCGTGGAAATTTTCCCCGCCGGCGACCTGAAGAGCCTGACCAGGATCAAGGATTTCAGCGATTATCTGGGGAGTCTGCCTGGGGCGGTGAAGGTACAATATGGTCAGGAATGGCTGGAACGCTTCGGCTATTTCATCAGCCTCCTGCGCATGATTGTTATCTTAAGCGGCTCCCTGCTTATTCTTACCTCGGTCTTCATGGTTTCCTATACCATCCGCCTCACCCTGGAGTCCCGCCAGGAGGAATTGGAGATTCTGCGTTTCCTCGGCGCCACAGACCGCTATATCCGGGGGCCGGTTATCGTAGAGGGTTTTCTGCTTGGACTGCTGGGGGCCTGCAGCGGCCTCCTCTCTCTCTTTTTTTTATTTCAATGGATCAAAAACCATTTTTCCGGACCTGGCTTCCTGAATTTTTTCGAACTCTCTTTTCTGCCGCTGGCCAACAGTGGCAGCATCTTTCTTATTGCCCTGCTGCTGTGCACCTGCGGCAGCCTCATTTCCATCCGAAAATACCTGAAGGTATAAGCAGCAATGACCTGTCGTTTTTTCCAGAAGTCCCTGTTTTGGGCCCTTCTCATCATCCTGCTCCAGGGCGTGGCCCTTGGCCGTCCGGCCCTGGCCTATGAGTATGGTGATGATCTGGGGCTTGAAGAGGCCGTCCGTTTTGCCGAGCAGGACCTTTTTGAGCATAAAAAAAAGCTGCGCCAGGTGCAGCAGGGCCTGCACACCCAGCAGGAGAATTTTGAGCAAAAAAGCCGCGTCGAGGAGAACCTCCTCCATGAACTTGACGAGATAGAGTCCAAAATCATTGAAGAAAGCCAGGAGCTGGTCAGCTTGGCCAACCAGTTGCAGAAAGAACAGCGCCAGACAGCAGAATCACAGGTACGACTGGAGGCGATCCAAGCCGAAAAAAGCAACCTGGCCCGGCAAACAGAAAAGAGACTGGCCGCCTATTACCGCCTGGGGGATATCGGCCTACTGAACATCACCTTTTCAGCCGCCACCCTGCCCGATCTTGTGACCTTTCATGAATATTACCGACACATGCTGCGCCACGACAAGACGCTCATCGCCCGATTCCGGGCCAAACTCGTGGATCTGGAACAATCAAGACAATCCCACCAGGAGCATCAGGCCGAACTGGAAGAGGCCATGCACAAGGCCAAGCAGCAGCAGGAAGTCCTGGCTGCGGCCAAAGAAGCCAGAAGAGAGGTGCTGAGCCGCATCAAGATGGAAAAAGAGCTCTACAGACAGGCCGCCGATGTTCTTGAGGAGGCGGCCAGGGATCTGCTCACAGGCCTGGAAGATTTCGAGAAGGAGTCGGAAATCGCCCATAAGCAGAAAGAAGCATGGATGATCGCCACCTTCCCCCTGGAACCCCATAAAAAGAGAAGGCCAGGCTGGATGCGGGGCTTTGCAGGGCAGAAGGGTTCCGTGCCGCCCCCTGTGGCAGGTACCTTGATAGGGGCGTCTGGCGACAATGCCGCCGCCACCCCCGATGAGGACCAGCCCTCCCCTGGCGTGGATTTCAACACCGAACCAGGGGCCCTGGTCCGGGCTGTTTTTAAAGGCAAGGTGGTACACGCCGGCTTTGTCAAAGGCTACGGTCAACTCGTCATTATCAGTCATAATGACGGCTACTACACCCTGACCAGCGGCATGAGCACCTTTCTGGTAAAACCGGGCGACAGTGTCAACCAGGGAGATGGAATCGGTATGGCATCAGAGCATAGCGGCGCCTTGCGCAGCCCCATTCATCTTGAGATCCGTCTCAAGACAGAGCCTGAGGACCCACTTGTCTGGCTTGATCCCCGTCATATTGTCATGGCCCCAGGAGTCCAGAAAAGGCCCTGATCATCATCGCCTCAGGTTCTGCCTTGTTCCCGGTGCCAGCCCCCAGGAAGAGGCCAGCCCGGGTAAAACAAATTATTTTTTGTCGTCCCCTGCTATCCATGTTATTATTTGCATGTATATTTTTTAATTTCCGTGCCCTGTCACCAGGTGACTCTGCGCACAATCAATAAAACGTTCAGTAGGTTTTCCATGAAATCAGGCAATTCCATCACCAAGCGTCTGCTCTTTGTCGTTATTCTTCTTCTGCCCGTTGCCACCCTGCCCCTCTGGGATCGTGACTCCAGGGTTATTGCGCAGACCGAGGAAATCTACCAGAACCTGGAGTCCTTCACCGCTGTTCTCCACATGCTCCAGGAAAACTACGTGGAGGAAGTCGAGCCCAAGGAACTCATTGAGGGCGCCATCAAGGGCATGCTCAACTCCCTGGATCCCCATTCTTCCTATATGGATCCGGAGGATTTCAAGGATTTGCAGGTTGAAACCAAGGGGAGCTTCTCCGGCATTGGCATTGAGATCACCATGAAGGATGCCATTCTCACTGTGGTCAGCCCCATTGATGACACCCCGGCCTTCAAAATGGGACTGCAGGCCGGTGACAGAATCATCCAGATTGAAGGCAAGCCCACCAAGGACATGACCCTGATGGATGCCGTCAAACTTCTTCGTGGCCCCAAAGGCACGGATGTCACCATCTCTATCCACCGCGAGGGCTGGACCGAGTTAAAAGAGGTCATCCTCACCCGTGACGACATCCCGCTGCTCAGTGTCAAGGCCAAGATGCTGGAGCCGGGTTACGGCTATATCAGAATCCGCACCTTCCAGGCCAACACCACCAGAGATTTCAAAACTGCCATGGCCGAACTCACCAAGGACGGCAAACTGAAAGGTCTGGTCTTTGATCTGCGTAATAATCCGGGTGGTCTTCTTGATCAGGCTGTACGGATTTCTGACATTTTTCTGGATGAGGGGCTGATTGTCTACACCAAATCACGCCGCCAGGAAAACAATCTGAGCTATTCCGCCCATAAGAACGGCACCCCCTATACCTTCCCCATTGTCGTTCTTGTCAATGAGGGCAGTGCCAGTGCCTCAGAGATTGTTGCCGGGGCCTTGCAGGATCATAAACGCGCCTTGGTTCTTGGCGCCCAGACCTTTGGCAAGGGCTCTGTGCAGACCATCCATCCCATGTCAAACGGCGGGGGACTGAGAATCACCACTGCCCGCTATTATACTCCCAATGGCCGCTCCATTCAGGCCACGGGCATCACCCCTGACATTAATGTGCCCACCGCCTTTCTCACGGAAGAAGAGCTTAAGGAAAAGAATGGCAAAGAGAAGCCCAAATTCATCCGCGAAAAAGATCTGCTCCACCATTTTGACAACGAAGGGACAAAGGATAAGGTCAAAAAGGAGCCCCAGAAGGATGGGGAACTGAGCGTGGTGGACGACAAAGAGCAGCAGGAACTGGATGAGATCAAGACCCTCATAGAGAAGGATAATCAACTGCGACAGGGGCTGACCATCCTCAAAAGCGCCCATATCTTCAGCAGCATGTCTCCCACCCAATAATTCTTATAAAGATAAAGACCATAAAAAAGCGGCCTGAGGAAATTTCCTCAGGCCGCTTTTTTATGGTCAAAATCGAAAGTGCCTACGACTGGTCTTGGCGCACCATTTCATAAAAATCATGGCCCAGGACATCATTAATAACCACTGCCGGAAACTCCTCCACCCGGAAGCGAAACAAGGCCTCTGGTCCGGCATCCTCAAAGGCAACCACCTCCGCCTCCTTGATGCATTTTGACAACAGGGCACCGGCACCGCCAAAGGTGGCCAGATAAATGGCCTGATGCTGCTCCATGGCCTGCCGCACCTGTGGAGAGCGGCCCCCCTTGCCCATGGTAGCTGCCAGACCAAGCTCCAGGAGCCGTGGCGTATAGGTATCCATCCGGTAGCTGGTGGTGGGACCGGCTGCGCCAATCACCTGGCCGGGCTGAGCCGGGCTGGGACCCACATAGTAGAGGAGCTGGCCGCGCAGATCAATGGGCAGTGGTTCGCCGCTATCCAGCAAGGCCTCAAAACGACGGTGGGTCTGATCCCTCCCCGTATAGAGGGTACCGGTCAGGCTGATCAGTTCACCGGCCCGCAAAGAGGAGAGGACCTCGGCATCAAAGGGCAGGTTGACCGCTCTCAGGCTGTCAAAAAAATCTGGGCGATATCGAAGAAGGGACATATAAGTAACTCATGAATTTAGAGAAGTTAAAGGAGGTAGAGAAGGTAGAGAAGGGTGAAAGAACTACGCCAGACATCCTCTACCTTCTCTACCTCCTTATTTCTTTACTTCTTTAATTAAAGAACTATTTCTTTATGGCGATGGGCGTGGCACTGGATATTCACCGCCACCGGCAGACTGGCGATATGGGTGGGGAAGCTCTCAATATGAACGGCCAGAGCCGTATGGTTGCCGCCCAAACCCTGGACCCCGACCCCGCGCCTGTTGATCTCGGTCAGGATCTCCTGCTCCAAAGCAGCGATATCGTGGCGGGGACTGGCCGCGGCCAGGGGGCGCAACAGACTCTTTTTAGCCAGATAAGCGGCCTTTTCAAAGGTGCCCCCCATGCCGACTCCCACCACCATGGGAGGACAGGGATTAGCACCGGCCTTGACTGCCTGCTCAACAACAAAATCAATGACACCTTGCTTTCCTGCTGAGGGCGGCAACATGATGAGACCACTCATATTTTCACTGCCACACCCCTTGGGGAGCATGGAAATATGGAGCTTGTCGCCAGAGGTGATCTCATAATGAATAACAGCCGGGGTATTGGTGCCGCTATTCACCCTGGTGAGGGGATCACAGACGGATTTGCGGAGATAGCCATCCACATATCCCCTCTGCACCCCCTCCTGCAGAGCATCCTCAAGGCTGCCCTCCACCCTGACATCCTGACCTATTGCCACAAAGAGGACAGCCACTCCGGTATCCTGGCAGACGGGGATCTTTTCCCGGCTGGCAATATCGGCATTGGAGATAAAAAGTTCCAAGACGTGTCTGGCCAGGAGGGACTCTTCGGTGTCGCGGGCGACCAGAAGGGCCTCGAGGATATCGGGCTCAAGTTGGGTGCCGGCCTCCATGGTCAACTGCCGTACCGCTGCCGCTATTTCTTGAAAGGTTATTTTTCGCATAAGAAAAGAAGGTTGTTTCAGCACCGCAAGGGCACAAAATGAAGATTATTAAAGCATGAGAGGGCAATCAATCCCTCTCCTGCTGGCGCCGGCGGTTACGCAGGGCTAGGCTTTGCTGACGAAAATTATGCTGAATAAGCCGCTCACGATCCTCATCCATAATGAGGTAAAATTCAGCACTCACCCTGTAAAACTGCTGCTCGCCTGCATGGGGCACGGCTTCGCACTTTGTGACCCTACCAATGGCATAGATAAAAAGATAATTAGGCAGCAAAACAATACGGAACTCAAGGAAGGTACCCACAGCAGTTTCGGCAGAGGCAATGAAGGCGATGCCGGCGCCGCTCAAATTAAGATCCCGCAACTTCATATCGTCAAGGGGCGTCTTACCGTGATCAATCTTCTTCAACAGGATATTCATCTTCATATCAAGATGCTGCAGAAAATCGGCGAGATCCTCATCTTTATCGCGCAGACGTCCCAGGGCGCTCTGGGCCCCGACAAAAATCTGCATATCAGCCAGGCTTTCCTGACTGTACAGGGAAATCCCCTCCTGAAAATCCTTGGCGTATTCTAGATACCTCTGCTCGGCAATCTCTTTATAGGCAAAGAGGTTGCGGCCGGTGATCCGCACGGAACTGCGTCTATCATCTCTGTCATCTTCCATGGTTCTCATCCTTATAGGCCGGGGTCAATGATGCCGCGCTCAATTTCCAGACCATCAAGCACGAACTGGGCATTCCCGGGTTTCACCTTAAACTCAACCCGCCTGTTCCGGGCCCGCCCCTCGGGGGTACTGTTGCTGGCAATGGGTTGCCCATAGGCATACCCAATGGCAGCGAGTCGCGATGCCGGCAACTGATATTTATCAAGGAGATACTCCACCACAGCCACGGCCCGGGCTGCGGACAAAGCCCAGTTGGAACTGAAGGAACTTTGCCCGGCTCGCAGGGGAAGCGTATCAGTATGCCCACTCACCTCCACCATGAGCTCGGCCCGCTGAGCCAGCCGGCCTATCTTATCCAGCAGCGGCAGAAATTCCGGGCGCAGCCTTGCCCGCCCGGAATCAAAGGCCATATTCCCCTTAATCCGGAGGATGAGACCAGAGGGGGCATACTCTGTCTCCAATTCACCGCCTGCTATCTCTTGCGTAAAATGTTCCGCCATCTCCATCTGGATCTGCAGAGGTACCGTCTGAAAATCGGCAGATATCATCTCATTGCCCTTCTTGATCTCATCCTCCACCGGTTTGTCCTGCTGGATCCCGAAGGCATCCTTCATGGAGCCGGCCACGATCTGATACTTCTGCTGGTCCATGACGGCAAAAGAGAGGAGCAGCACAAAAAAACATAACAGCAACGACATCAAATCCGCAAAGGTACACATCCACACCGGGGCCCCGGGAGGACATTCCGGGCATTTTTTCTCTTGGTCCGCCATACCGATACCTACTTGCCGGTGGCACGTTGGTTGGGAGGCAGAAAGGTTTCCAAAAACTCTTCCATAACCCGGGGATTAAGGCCCTTGAGGATGCCGAGAACCCCTTCGATGATCAGGCGACGGTTGCGCTCTTCCTCCTGACTGCGCAGGGCAAGCTTATCGGCAATGGGCAGGAAAAGGAGATTGGCAAGAATAGCGCCATAGAGGGTGGTGAGCAGGGCCACGGCCATGGCCGGACCGATGGTGGCGGGATCCTCCATATTGGCAAGCATCTGCACCAGTCCCACCAGGGTACCGATCATGCCAAAGGCCGGGGCTGCATCACCCATGGAGCCAAAGGTCTTGCGTCCTACATCATGGCGCTCCACAGTGAGACTCACCTCTTTTTTGAGGACCTCTTCGATAAAATCGGCCTCATGACCGTCAACACAGTACATGATGGCCTTCTTCAGGAACGCATCCTCAATGGGCTGCTGCTCCAGCACAATCAGGCCGTTTTTGCGGGCAATATTGGCGAGACTGACAATCTCTTTGATGACGTGGCCAGGGTTTGAGGTCTTGGTAAAAAAAGCATTCATGGCCACCTTGGTGGCATTAATGACATCACCAAGACCAAAACGGATCATCACAGTGGCAAGGACTCCACCGCCGACAATCATCACCGAGGGAATATTGATAAAGAGGATCAGAGAGCCACCCAGCAAAATGGCAATCAAAATAAGAAGAGAGCCCAGAGCCAGGCCGACAACGGTAGCTATATCCATAGGCTTATTTTTTTACTCCCGGCAATGAAACCTTCTCGTAACCAGACCTTAGTCCCTTTGCTCGCCATGACCAGCAGGGGTAAGCGGGATTGCATCTGCTATATGTTATCTTCCCTGAACCGATCATGATATGATGTCCGCCGGATCGATCTGCAGGGGAAAACTATGCTGCTCATCGGGGAAGGTCTCATCCTTCACCTCAGTGACAAAGGAAGAGACCGCCTTTTTTATCTCAGGCGCTAAGTTTATATAGTTTTTTACAAAACTTGGCACAAATTTCTCAAAGAGGCCCAGAAGATCGTGGGTGACCAGGACCTGACCATCACAACAGATTCCAGCGCCAATGCCGATGGTGGGGATGCCCAACTCCTCGGAAATGAGCTTGGCAAGGCCAACCGGGATACACTCAAGGACCAGGCTGAAGACACCGGCCTCTTCAAGGGCCCTGGCCTCTTTCAGGAGGCGGCGGGCCGACTGGACGTCCTTACCCTGAACCTTAAAGCCGCCCAGTTTGCCTGCTGTCTGGGGGGTAAGGCCGATATGACCCATGACCGGCATGCCTGCATCAACAATGGCCCGCACCGCCTCACACACCTCGCGGCCCCCCTCAAGCTTGACGGCATCGCAGCCCGCCTCCTTGAAAAAACGGCCGGCATTGGCAATGGCCGCCTGTTTGGAAACCTGATAGGAGAGAAAGGGCATATCGCCAACCAACATGGTGGCAGGCGCCCCCCGGCGCACTGCCTTGGCATGGTGGATCATTTCATCCATGGTCACGGGCACTGTGGAGTCATAGCCCAAGACCACCATGCCCAGAGAATCACCCACCAACAGCATATCCACCTGGGCAGACTCCAGAAGCCTGGCAAAACTGGCATCATAGGCCGTGAGCATGGTGATCTTTTCCACACCCTTTTTGGCGATTATAGCCGGAGCTGAGAGTTTCATGTTGTGCATATTATCATACCTTGATCGTGATGACACCCTGAGGAGGACAAAAAAGGTCCTTCTTGGCCGGGTCAGCTAACTGGTAAAAGGCAGAGTCACTATTATTTCCTGATTCTGTTTATACTCTCCACTCCTGCCGAAATGCTTATAGGCATTCAGGGTTGCCACCCTGCCCCGCGGGGTTCTGGCCAGAAAGCCAGATTGAATAAGAAATGGCTCATAGACGTCCTCCAGGGTGCTGCGTTCTTCACAGACAGCCGTGGCAAGGGTATCCAGACCGGTGGGCCCCCCCTGGAATTTGTCGATGATGGTGAGCAGAATACGCCTGTCCATCTCATCAAGACCAACATGATCGACCTCCAGAAGTTGCAGGGCCTGATCGGCAATTTCGGCGGTAATGCGGCCATCCCCTTTGACCTGGGCATAATCCCGTATCCTTTTCAAAAGACGATTGGCTATGCGCGGGGTTCCCCGGGAACGGCGGCCAATTTCCAGGGCGCCGTTTTCATCAATGGGGACATCAAGCAGGGCGGCGGAACGGGTCACAATGGCAACCAACTCTTCGGGGCTGTAGAACCCCAGGCGCAAGACCACGCCGAAACGATCGCGGAGGGGTGGGGTAAGGAGGCCCGTCCTGGTGGTGGCCCCCACCAGGGTGAAACGGGGCAGATCCATCTTCACGGAACGGGCCCCCGGGCCTTGACCAATGATGAGATCCAGCTGATAATCTTCCATGGCCGGGTAGAGGATCTCTTCCACCACATGGTTGAGACGATGGATTTCATCAATAAAGAGGAGATCACCTTCCTGGAGGCTGGTAAGAATGGCGGCCAGATCGCCGGCCCTCTCAATAACCGGGCCGGAGGTCACTCTGATATTGGCCCCCATCTCCTGGGCGATGATATAGGCCAGGGTGGTTTTGCCAAGACCGGGAAAACCGTGAAAAAGGACGTGATCCAGGGGCTCATTGCGGGCCGTGGCCGCCTGGATGGCGATATCCAGGTTGGCCTTTACCTGCTGCTGGCCCACATATTGGGCTAGACTTTTGGGGCGCAGGTCATACTCCTGGCAGAGCTCCTGGTCCTCAATATTTTCTGTTGCAACAAGCCGTTCTTCGTAGTTCATCTTGAAATTCCACTTTCTTGAGGGACACTAAGGGGGTAACCTGATCCAAATTCGCCAATTTTTCTCATTATATTCATGGGGTAGGGAGAAGCGCATAACGAGTTATGCCAGGCATGAGCAACCAAGAAGAGGGGGGAAAGGCAATAATCTGGGATGCGTAAGGCAATGGGCGGCAGGGAGTACATATTATGAGGCCAGTGACCTAAGAGCCAGGCGAATCAGCTCTTCCAAACTGACCTGACCGGCCCGCAGGGCAGAGATTCCAGCCACCGCTTCCCGGGCCTGGGCAGCTGGATAGCCCAGATTGACCAGGGCTGAAACCCCATCGTCAAAAAGGGCAGTGGCAGCCTGGGCATCCTGGTCACCTTTTGCCGGCACTACGGGGCCTGGGGCAGGAATAAAATCGATCTTCCCCTTCAGTTCAAGACAGAGCCGTTCGGCCGTTTTTTTTCCCACCCCGGAGATATTGGTCAAGCGGCCGAGGTCATCGCTGGCAATGGCGCCCCCCAGCTCAGCTGGAGAGAGAGCGGAGAGAATGGCCAAGGCCAGTTTGGGGCCCACCCCGGAGACGGAAATGAGCAGCTGAAAAGCCTGTTTCTCCGCAAAGACAAAAAAACCGAACAGCAAAAAGGCATCTTCCCGGATATGGGCATAGATATGGAGGAACACCTCCTGCCCCTCAGCCGGCGCCGTTAAAAGGGCGCTTTCCGGGATGAAGACCTCATAGCCGACGCCATGGACTTCAACAATAAGGCGGGCTGCGTATTTGAACTGCACTATGCCACGAAGCGAAGCGATCATTAATTCTCTGGTATCAAAAGCCAAATCAGGCAAACCTGTAGCCCTGGCTTGCCTGCTTGGTCAATGCTTAGTTATGGAAGAGGACGCCCCCCGCTATGGTGGGCATGGCAGATGGCAACGGCCAGGGCATCCGCCGCATCTTCACTGGGGGTGCCGGAGAGCTTTAACAGGAGCCGCACCACGTGCTGCATCTGCCCCTTTTCCGCCTGGCCATGGCCCGCCACAGACTGCTTCACGGTGCGGGGTGTATATTCACCAATGGGCAGGCCCTGGGTTTTGCCGGCCAGCAGCAGGACACCACGGGCATGGCCAAGCTTCAGGGCTGAACGGGGGTTGACTGCCACAAAAACATCCTCAATGGCCATCTGGTCAGGCCGGTATTGCTCCATAACCTGGCAAATCCCCTTATAGATCTCATGGAGGCGGTCGGCAAAGGCCAGCTTTGCATCGGGACGGATGACCCCGCAGGAGACAAAATGAAGTCGTCCCCTCTCCTGTCTGATCAGGCCATAGCCGGTGATCCGCGAGCCCGGATCAATGCCGATTATCAATGGGCCTGGATGATGTGCCACCTGCTCTCCCCTTTAGGCCAACTTCTCCATAATCTCATCCGGAATATCGTAATTGGCGTGGACCTGCTGGACGTCTTCATTATCCTCCAGGGTATCAAGGAGACGCATGAGAGAGGCTGCCTTTTTTTCCTCAGCAACCTCCACCGTGTTCTGGGGGATCATGGAGATGGTGGCCTCCACCATCTCAATCTTGGCCTTTTCCAACTCGTCGCGGACCGTGTCAAAATCCTCCGGACTGGTCAAGACCTGAAAGATGGTCTCTTCCTCAACAACATCTTCGGCACCCGCCTCCAGCGCCACCTCCATCAATTTTTCCTCATCAATGGTCTCCTTATCGATGATGATGGAGCCTTTGCGGTCAAACATAAAGGCCACGCAACCGGACTCACCGAGATTGCCGCCGCTCTTGGTGAAGGCATGTCTCACCTCACCCACGGTGCGGTTGCGGTTATCGGTCATGCAATCAACAAGCACGGCCACCCCGCCCGGACCGTAGCCCTCGTAGCGAATCTCATCATAGGTCTCGCCGGCCAATTCACCGGTACCCTTTTTAATCGCCCTTTCAATATTATCCTTGGGCATATTCTCGTTTTTGGCGGCGGCAACAGCGGTTCGCAGGCGAGGATTGGCGTCGATATCGCCACCACCACCCCGGGCGGCAACCGTAATCTCCTTGATCAACCGGGTGAAAATCTTGCCGCGCTTGGCATCCTGGGCCCCCTTCCGATGTTTAATATTCGCCCATTTAGAATGTCCGGACATCGCTTAACCTCCCTATGTAAAAAAGCGGTTGCCCCGCTTTCATCCTATTTAAAATGCCTGGCAAGGACAAAAACCTCACGGCTTTCCACTCGTGACGATTTTGGCTTTACCACTTTTACCGTCTTAAACAACTGCCGGACCTCATCTACGAAGTGGGGAAAATCCTCACCCTGGAAGGCCTTGCAATAGAAATTGCCGCCCATTGCCAAAACCGCGGCCGCAATGGCCAGGGCCCGCCTTGAAAGCTCCAGGCTCTTGAGATGATCAGAAAATTTATGGCCGGTGGTGGACGGCGCCATATCGCTCAAAACCACATCAAATTGGAGGGCTGCGAGCTGCGTGAAGATCTCTTCCGAAAAAATATCTGCCTTCAGGAGTTCCATGGGAGCCGCACCGGCAAAGGCGTATTTCTTGGTGGTCTGCAGATCAACACCGACAACCCTGCCCGTTAGCCCCACCTGCTTGGCGGCATAGATGGACCAGCTGCCCGGGCTGCATCCCAGATCAAGGACCACATCACCCTTTTTCAGCAATTTGAAGCGGTTCTGCGCCTCCTCCAGTTTAAAAACAGAACGGGCCGGATATTTTTCCTGCTTTGCCTTTTCAAAATAATAATCCTGAACCTTTTTCATGACCTTGCCATATAGTGCCCAAATGGTTAAAACGTATCAAAATAGCGCATAGACTATGAGTTTACAAGCTTTATCCGGCCACCAGAAGAGGGCAGCCTGCCGGCACCACCCCGGCTGACGCCCTTTATATCCAGCACAGATCACGGCTAAGACAGATCCCCTGCCCACCACTAAAAAAACCGATGAATGAATCTCTTTTCCTCCGCATCCTGATTGAATCATGGGAGATGCTCATGGAGGCCTCGCCCTATATTCTCTTTGGTATTGCCTTTGGCGGTCTTATCAAGGTCTTCATGCCCACCGATTTTATCGCCAGACATTTAGGCCAGGGGAAATTTCTGCCTGTGGTCAAGGCCGCTGTTTTCGGCATCCCCCTACCTCTCTGCTCCTGCGGGGTGTTGCCGGCCGCCTCCGGCCTTAAAAAACAGGGAGCCAACAACGGCGCCACTATTGCTTTTTTGATATCCACCCCGGAATCGGGGGTGGACTCCATATCCATCACCTATGCCCTGCTGGATCCCCTCCTCACCATCGCCCGCCCCCTGGCCGCCCTGTTCACGGCTCTCTTTGCCGGCTTTGCCGAAAATATGGTGCACCCGCCCACCTCCACCCCTTCCAGACCAACCCTCATCCTGCCCATGGCCGGCCGTTCCACCCCGGGCGCCACCCCTTTCAGCGGCGAAAAGGCCTCTTTCTTTCAGAAAATTAACCAGGGCATCCGATATGCCTTTGTAGAACTGTGGGGTGATATTGCCGCCTATTTTTTTCTTGGTATCCTGCTGGGGGGGGTGATCACCGCTCTTATCCCGGAGGCCTTCCTCACCTCCTATCTGGGCGGCGGGCTCTCCTCCATGCTCATCATGCTTGTTGTGGGCATCCCCATCTACATCTGCGCCAGCGCCTCCACCCCCATTGCCGCTGCCCTGATTTTAAAGGGGATCAGCCCCGGTGCCGCCCTGGTCTTTCTGCTCACCGGCCCGGCCACCAATATCACCTCCCTCTCAGTCCTTATCGGCCTTTTGGGTAAAAGGGCGGCCCTGCTCTATCTCTTCTCCATCGCCTTCTTTGCCGTGCTGTTTGGCCTGGCAGTGGACCAGCTTTACGTCCTGCTTGATCTTGATGTGCGGGCCATAACGGGTCAGGCGGCGGAGATCATTCCCCAGGAGATCCAGTTCCTCAGTGCCCTGCTGATCTGCATACTTTCCATCAAACCGGTAGGGCGCTCCCTGCAGAGAAAATGGTCCCGGAGATAATAAGCGCGACCTGCAGAGGCAGAGATGCTGCCGGCACTTCTCAAAGCTGAAAAACGCCCCTGCAGCACCGCAGCCACTGCTGATCAATCCTTCCAGACCTCGATGCCTATTTTATAGATTTCAGAACGACTGCCCCCCAGATCATGGGTGAGCTTCTGGACCGCGTCTTTCATGGAGAGCCCCTGCTGACGCAGAGAGGTGAGGAGTTGATAGAGATCATCGCCGCCCACCGCAGCCGTCACCTTGCTGCCGTCAACGATCATGACGATTTCCCCCTTCACCACTGGCCGAGCCGCCATCTCTGCCTGCAAATCGCTGACCGTGGTCAGAATCAACTCCTCATGGATCTTCGTGAGTTCACGGCCAAGGCATATCTGCCGGTCGCCGAGAATAGCCAGGATATCAGCCAGAGAGTCAAGGAGACGACGCGGCGATTCATAGAGCACAAAGGGAAGAACATCAAAGAGATGACTCTGCAAAACCGTCCGCCGCTGCCCTGCCTTGGCGGGCAGAAAGCCGACAAAGGCATAGCCTGCATCGGCAAGTCCGGAACCGCTGACCAGGGTGGTCACCGCCGATGGTCCGGGCAGAGGGATCACCCGGATTCCATGGTCATGACAGAGACGAACCAGACGGGTCCCTGGATCAGAAATAGCAGGGGTGCCGGCGTCAGAGACCAAGGCAATATTTTTACCCTGGTGCAGCTCGGCCAGGAGACGCTGCCCCTGTCGTGCCTCCTGGCCCCGGTAATAGCTTTGCAGGGGGGTGGCGATGCCGAGATGACTCAGCAGTTTTCTGGTGTGGCGGGTGTCTTCCGCGGCAATGAGATCAACCTCGGCCAGAATACGGGCCGCGCGGATGGTGATATCCTCGAGATTGCCGATGGGGGTGGGAACGACAAATAAAGTACCGGGGCTCGTCACTGTTTAGACCTTTTCCAGGTTAAGGGGCAGGCTGATTGTAAAGACAGTGGGATTTGCCAGACCGGTAATTTCAATTTCGCCACCCATTGCCGTCACTAATTTTTTGGCCTGGTAAAGACCCAGCCCCGGGTGTCCCGGGGTGGCAGAAATAAATTCCTGAAAGAGGTCCTCCTGCCTCTGCTCAGGCACCCCGATACCATTATCCTCAATCTCAATAATGACCCTCTCTGCTCTGTCAAAGCAACGAAGTGCAAAAACAGCGTCCCGGCCGGGATTACCCTCCATGGCCTGAATGCTGTTTTCCACCAGATTTGCCAGAACCACACAGAGGGCAGAGGCATGCCCCCCCACAGGCAAATCAACCTCAACAGTAATATTTTTGTGCACCTTATGCTTAAAGAACATATGGGCCTGAAAAAAAGCTATGACATTATTGATTAAGGCCCGCAGGGTCACCCCCCCCTCACCCGTGGCGTGACTGATATCCTCATTGATCTTCAGAATTTCCTTGCTCAGCTGGATCTTTTCCTCCACCTGTCCCAAAATCCTCTGCCTTTTTTGCAACAATTCCCTGGTCGTTATAATCTTCTGTCGGGCCTCCTCATCCTCCACCTTGGCCAAGGCCTCCTCAAGGCGCAGATCCGCCTCAGTAAACATCATGGCAAAGAGTTCCGACTGCATGGAAAATGCCTGCACCACACCATTAAGATTATGAATTGTGCCCTTAAAAATTCTCCCCACCCGGGCTGCCTGACATTGGGCAAGATAGGCATCTTCCCAGGCTGTGCGTAATTCAGCATTGTTCATGGCCGCCATTTCATCACCTTTATAAGCAGAAAATAAAATTAAATCTTATTGAATATTCATATCTTATACCGCAAGGGCATAAGTTTCGTTTGAGTAGGCAAGCTGCTCAACTCAGCTTTATACCGCAAGGGCATAAGTTTCATTTGAGTAGGCAAGCTGCTCAACTCAGCTTTATACTCTTTTTGCTCCACCCGGCTCAACCCCTTAATACGAACAATTTCGCTTGTAATACCTCAGAAAGAAGAAATCAAAGGCAGGACCTGCTCCTGACCCCCCAGTGCCAAGAGGGGGCCCGGTGACATTGCGGAAAAAAATCATGCCCAAAAGCGGCACCAAGGATGCGCTGGCAACAAGAAGAGACCGACCTGTCGCCAAACATTCTTGCCATCACTTGATAATATATATAATATCTCGAGGTATTGTCCTGTTGGCCTTCTTAAAAAATCTGAACTGGGCCAGAGACCTTCTCTGCCTGCCCTTGAAGGAGAAGCTATGAAGCCTTTATGCTTTGCATTTTTACTAGCCATCATTGCCAGCACAGCGCTGGCCACCGAAAAGCCGAGAACCATCTGCAGCAAGGAGGGGCAGCAGCGGCTTATTGAGGTTGTCTATACTGGA
The DNA here is from genome assembly GCA_024637145.1 of Desulfobulbaceae bacterium. Classification (GTDB taxonomy): domain Bacteria; phylum Desulfobacterota; class Desulfobulbia; order Desulfobulbales; family SURF-16; genus BM506. Next base: position 341 of record JAGXFQ010000013.1, on the reverse strand, counting down.
GAAGGCAAGGTCCCCTGCGAGGTTCATTATTCCAAAGAGACCGGCACCCAGATCTTGTGGCGGGCCCAGGAAGAGGTCGGCTATTGTGAGGAAAAGGCCGCCGCCTTCATAAAAAAACAACAGCTGTGGGGCTGGGAGTGTGAACAGGAGATGGATATGCCACAGGAAAGAACCGAATAACTTCCGGCCGGGATATAAACCAAAAAAAAAGGCCTTATCAGTTTTACCTGATAAGGCCTTTTTATATAAAAGAAATTCGGCGACGACCTACTCTCCCACACAGTCACCCATGCAGTACCATCGGCGCTGAAGAGCTTAACTACCGTGTTCGGAATGGGAAC
>JAGXFQ010000012.1 GCA_024637145.1 Desulfobulbaceae bacterium | reverse complement strand
TCCGCAGTGATATCGGTACTCCCTCTAGAGATTGAGAGGCCGGCATGATTTCCGGTTGGGTAGGTTGTATCCGACTGTTCAATAACTAATACACCGTCCACAAAAACCCGTATAGTACTCCCGGAAATTTGCATCCGCACGGAATAGGTGCCGGACTGATATTGTCCGGCATACATGCTCAGCCAGGTCCGGGTGGTTTCGCTGAAACGATAGAGGGCGATTCTTTCAGACTCGAATCGGGTATAGTAGCCTGTTTTGTTGGTCTCGTCCACCCGGCCCGTAACCCCTCCGCTTTCACTTCCGCCGTTGTATGCCACCTCCGCCTGCACCCAGTGATCGGAGGAGCCCAGTGGCGTGTTGTGATAGGCAAGCGTGGTCCTCCACATCTGTCCGTGTGCTACACCGTTGCTGACTGAAAGATCGCCTGTGATACTTGTATAGTCCGGGGTGGTGTCCACATTGAAGTCGTCAAGTATTTCACCACCCACCGGGGTTTTCTCGATGGTGACGGTGATGGTGGCGATATTGGAGTCTGCAGAACCATCATTTGTCTTGAATGTGAAGGTGTCGACGCCACTGATGTTGAGATTTGGCGTGTAGGTGTAGGCGCCGGTAGCCTTATCGGTAACTACTGCCGTACCAAGAATCCCGTTTTTAACGATGGAGAAAATGAGGTTGTCGCCATCCTCATCACTGGCTGTGAGTATGCCAGTGGCTGCATTGTTTTCTTGGGTGATTAGGCTGGAATCAACGGTTAATGGCGGAAAGTTAACTTCCGTGACGCTGACCTCTATTACGCCTGTGGCCGTGCCGCCTCGGTTGTCAGTAATCTGGTATGAGAATGAATCCGTGCCGTTGTAATTTGCCGCTGGTGTATAGAGGATCTGGTTGTTCGATATCACGGCAGTGCCGTGGGCGGGTTGGCCGACTCCGGAGATAATCAGGAGGTCACCTTCGATGTCGGAATCATTGGCCAGAGCATCTATGATCACGGATGCATTTTCACTGCAGACTGCAGTGTCGGCTTGCGCTGTAGGAGGATCGTTGACCTCGGTAATGGTAACGGTAACCGTGGCCTTATTCGAGTCTTCCGTGCCGTCGTTAACCTTGAAGGTGAAGGTGTCGATACCTGAGATATTGTTGTTTGGCGTATATGTGTAGGCGCCAGTCAGAGGATTGGTAATCACGGCTGTGCCCAGCGTGCCATTGCTGACGATTTCCGCGGTCAGTTCATTGCCGTCTAGATCGGAAACGATAAATGTGCCACTTATCGGGCTATCCTCAGTGGTGGTAATGCTGGTACTCTGTGCAACCGGCGCGTTGTTTTGCTGCGTTAAAGGCGGAGGGGCTTCGGTGCCCGCCTTGAAATTATCCGCAGTGATATCGGTAATCCCCCTATAAATTGAGAGGCCGGCATGATTTCCGGTTGGGTAGGTTGTATCCGACTGTTCAATAACTAATACACCGTCCACAAAAACCCGTATGGTACTCCCGGAAATTTGCATCCGCACGGAATAGGTGCCGGACTGATATTGTCCGGCATGCATGCTCAGCCAGGACCGGGTGGTTTCGCTGAAACGATAGAGGGCGATTCTTTCAGACTCGAATCGAGTATAGTAGCCTGTTTTGTTGATTTCGTTCACCCGGCCCGTAACCCCTCCGCTTTCACTTCCGCCGTTGTATGCCACCTCCGCCTGCACCCAGTGATCGGAGGAGCCCAGTGGCGTGTTGTGATAGGCAAGCGTGGTCCTCCACACCTGTCCGTGCGCTACACCGTTGCTGACTGAAAGCGCCCCTGTGATACTTGTATAGTCAGGGGTGGTGTCCACATTAAAGTCGTCGACAACTTCTTGTGTGGTGGGCAGAACAGGATCGGTGACGGAGATGATCACTCGGGACAGGCCGGTATCGCCGAACTCGTCAGTGACGGTAAGGGTGGCCGTGTAGGTTCCAGAAGTAATATATCGGTGGGTTGCATCGGCGCTACTTGCGATGGATCCGTCACCAAAATCCCAATTGTAGGATATGATTACCCCATCTGGATCGGTAGAGTTAGAACCAGAAAAAGTAGTTGTCAGTGGTGCGGCACCGGTTAGCGGGTCTGCATTTATAACAGCCGAGGGAGGATTGTTGAGAGTATCAGAGGCGGTAACAGTGATCTCGGTTTGGTCAGTGGCTGAGGCCCCGCCATCGTCGGTAACTGATAATTGCCCCGTAAAGATGCCGATGGCCGTGTATGTATAATTGACAAAACTTCCACTGGCAGAATTGCCATCGCCAAAATCCCAGAGGTAGTCATTTATAATACCATCTGAATCCGTTGAGTCTGTGCCGTCAAAGAGAACATCCAGCGGCGCTGGACCGCTATTGGTTGTTGTGTATAATAAGGCTGTCGGAGGTTCATTTGTTGTAGCTTGGGGGTCGGTGACTGTGACGGTTGTTTCTGCTGTAGAGAGGGAACCACTGTCATCGGTAACATCAAGGATAACGGTATACATGCCGGGGGCGTCAAAAGTGTAAAAATCTTTTTCATAGTTTGAGAAGCCGCCATCGCCGAGATCCCAGGCATAGGCAATTATCATCCCGTCATAATCGATGGACCTGCTGGCGCTCACATCAACAGTAAGGGGGGCAGGGCCGCTTACTGAGGAAATATCTAGGGATGCAACCGGCGGGATGTTGCCTGAATCATCTTCTGGGGGGACAGCTATGAGATATGGGAGTGAGGGGTTGCTCACGTTGCCGAGATTGTCGTATGCGGTGATGGTAAAGGTGTTTTGGGCGCCTACTTCAAGGAAAACATTAAGCTCAGTAGAGAGAGAATATGGGTCGGGAATGTTGGCAATAGGTTGGTTGTCCTGGTAAATCGTGTAACCCATCAGTCCGGGCAGGGTTGTGTCATAATTCCATTCAAATTGTATCGGCGAGATGATGGCAGCAAGGGAAGAGGGGGGAGAACCTATCAGGTAAAGTAATGTAAGGGGGAGGAGGAGTGCTATTTTGATGGCGATTGGTCTTCTTGCCGGTTGCTTTGATAATATCGGGGTATGTGGAAAATGATCAGTCATATTTTGTTACCCCGTGTGCATGATTTGGATGATGAGTTGCTACGGAGAAAATCGCACCTTAGGTTCTTCTAGAATCAAGGTTCTTGCTCTATGCCCACCAAATGGCTTCTGCCCCAGCGGAGAATTTTGAGCCACTGCGCGGCAAATATTTTTCTATGCAGCTTTTTCTTTAATTTTATTTTCTAGAGCCCAGGTCAGCCACTGATACTGTTTTTCAGAAAAATCATTCTTTTTTTTCTGAATAAATGCTTGGAGAGAATTGAGATCGTTGAAGGTTGCTGAGTAAAAGCCGCTGGCCCGCGCTCCTCTGCCGAGCAGGGATATCTTGCCGCTTTTTTGAACATCGATCATGATGTCATGGTTTTTGTAAATGGTTGAGTCGCCAACCACGGACATGGTCCCATATTTCTCAAAATAGACATAGCGGGCCGCAAAAATACTCAAGATGACGAAGAGGATAAGTACACAGGCTGTCGCTACTTTTGCTGCCAGGCCATAGCTTTGCTGGTTAAAAATATCTTGCCAGGAAAAAGGGATCTTACGGCTTATGTTCGCTGTAATGTCACCATGGCGAGCAAGATTTGTTTCAACAACCATGCCTGTGAAATTTTCAATATTTGAGATGGCCTCATTGTCCAGTGGGTCGACCATGGCCAAAGAAAGCACATTGTGGGGCTTTTTTTCAAGTGGGAGTATGCTGTATTTTTGGCAGAGATAGCGGGGAATGACCTTTTTCACCTCAGAGGAGAATTTATCCTCTATGGTAATTACCGGAATTTGCAGTTGCTCGGCCAAGGCGGACATGAGTTGGTCACTATCTATAAAACCCATTTTTACCAAGAGGTATCCAACTCTTCGATTACTGCTTACCTGGATCTTAAGAACCTCCGCTATTTCTTCCTCAGAGACCAGATTTTTCTTGATGAGTATTTCTCCTAGCTGCAATTGGGCTTTCATTATGTGTCCCTCCCTTGGTCCGGACCTCTTTTTTTTTACTGTTTAAGAGCTTCGAAATGTTGATTCTACATGTTTATATCAGTCCGGCAGGGGCAGTTGCAGAGGCCAATTTTTTTTATTGTGGGAACGCCACTTCCTTAGCCGCTTACCCAACTCCTTTCAGAATAAATAACTTCTTACTTGAATATGCAAAAAAAATACCAGAGGGGTATTTTTTTACTGAAAGTCCCTGGTGACGGGGGGTTAATCTTTTTGATACCTCTTGGGGGAACTTCGCTGCCCTCTGAGAAGAGAGGCAGAAAAGATGGAATTCCTGTTTTCCGAATTATTGCCGGCGGCACTAGCGCTAATGAGTATATTGTATGGTCTTAGGCAGAGGGAAGTTTCCTGTTTCCCGGAAATAGTTGGTCAGGGCAGGATGATTATTTTGTCACCAAAGTGGGATTGGTGGAGGCATGGATAATGAAGAATCCGGTCTTATGACATCACAACCTTTTCTTCCGCTCCTTTTTTGCCCACAAAGACATTACGTGTGTCGACAATAAGTCTCGAATGTTGCAGGATAAAGTCGTAGTCATAGGCGCTATGATCTGTGGCTATAATAACGCAATCGGCGGCCTGGAGATTCTCTGCAGTGAGAGACGTGCTGGTTAGATCGTAACTATGCTTTCGGCCAGGACGGAGGGTGGGGATGTAAGGGTCATTATAACCGACATCAGCCCCCTTTTCTAACAGCAAATCAAGTAATTTGTAGGTGGGGGACTCCCTGTCGTCGTCAACATCCTTTTTATAAGCGGCACCGAGCAGAAGAAGAGATGCCCCTTTCAACGATTTGTCTTGTTGGTTCAAGGCGTCCATGACCCTTTGCACAACAAAATAGGGCATGTTGGAGTTTATTTCGCCTGCCAGCTCAATAAAGCGGGTGGGGATATCGAATTCCCTTGCCTTTGAAGTGAGGTAAAACGGGTCAATGGGGATGCAGTGTCCGCCCAATCCCGGGCCCGGATAAAAGGGCATGAAGCCGAAGGGCTTGCTGCTGGCCGCTGCAATAACCTCCCAGATACTGATATCCATGCGTAGACACAAGACCTTGAGCTCATTGACCAGAGCAATATTAACGCTGCGAAAGATGTTCTCCAGGAGCTTGGTCATCTCTGCGACTTGGGTCGATGAGACCGGAATCACCGTTTCCAGTGCTACCTCATAGATTTTTTGGGCCAGTTCCGATGATAAGGCATTGATGCCGCCAACCACCTTGGCGATATTGGCGGTGGCAAATTTTGGATTGCCAGGATCTTCACGTTCAGGTGAAAAAGCAAGACCAAAATCAACACCTGCCTTAAGGCCGCTTTCTTCGAGAATGGGTTGCAAAACCTCAACAGTGGTTCCTGGATAGGTTGTGCTTTCCAAGATGATAATCTGCCCGGGACGGATTGCCTTGGCAATGGCCCGCCCGGTGGCCTCTATAAACTGAAGGTCAGGTTCTCGACTCTTGGTAAGGGGGGTCGGCACGCAGATCAGGAGGGCATCCGGTCGGTTAAGTTGCGTAAATTCGGTGGTGGCAGTAAAGGAGCCTTTTTTGATATGTTCGGCCAGTTCAACAGAGGGAATATGTTTTATGTAGCTTTTGCCTTTGGCAATACTCTGAATTTTTTTGGTGTCCAGGTCAAAACCAATAACAGAGGTGCCCTTGCGGAGAAAAGTGAGGCAGAGCGGCAGACCAACATAGCCCAGGCCGATGACCCCAAGAATGAAAGAGTTTTTTTCTATTTTTTCACGGAGATTAGCTAAAGAGGATGGCGGCATTTGAAAACCTCGAGGAAAGTTTAATTAGGGTGTTGTTTAATGAAGGTCAACAGTTACTCTGAAGATGAGCTCCGAAAACCGAAACAGATATACATATTATTGTTCAATTCCCTTGAGAAAAGTCAATGTCTTTGTGACGGCGATGAGTTGTGAAAAGCCCGGTCGGGCTTTTGGGGAAGGAGAAAGGGGCAGTGCCGGACAAATTGGCCCTTTTTGGTAGAGAATTGAATGCTGGAGTTGATAGGAGTGCTCTCTAAAGCGTTTCTGCTTCTAAAGATAATCTGTTAAGAGAAACAACGGGTTGCTAAGGTCGGCGAGAGGATATTTTTTAGGGTTCAAGCACTTTTTTAACGGCGGAGACAATTTGGTGACTATCAAATGGTTTCTGTAAACAGGTGTCGATATTCAGTGCCTTGGCAAGGGTAAGGTATTTCTCAGCCGGAATATAGCCGCCTCCGGAAATTGCTATGAGTTTAATGGCAGATTCACTTTTTCTTATTTCCATAATGAGTTCAATGCCGTCTTTATCTGGCATGATCATATCTGTTATTATTAAATCAGGAGAATATGTGTGGAATAGGTGGAGGCCTTCATTGCCGTCAGGGGCCTCTTTGACCTCGTAACCAGCATGTTCAAGGGTTGCTCTCAGAAAAGTTCTCATTAAAGGTTCATCATCAATTACGAGTATTTTTTTCATGGTAATAGTCTTTTGTGTGAAGGGTTCTTTTGATTGAAGTCCTCATGTGTAACTGCTTGTAAGCAGAGGGGGAAAGGGCGTTTGGCGTACAGGAAAATTTCCCTAGGTATTTATATTAAAACTTGTCATTACCATAAGTCAGGTCCAATGCAAAGTTCATATATCTTGTCAGGAGAATAACCTTTTTTGATTTAATTAACTTGCGGTGCTTCCGTGGAAAATGCAGAAGCGGACCTGGGCGAGAGGGCAGGGAAGCAGCTTGCCCCTTGATTTTGAGATGAAATTTAATGATGATATACTATTGCCGGATTTATGGAAATTTTGATTGCTCTTGAGGTCAAGGAGGGGCACCAGAGGGTGTTGTTGTCTCCGGCAACAACTTTTTGAGTATTTGTTGCTGGTAACCGCTTTTGTGGGATCATCTCTGCGGGGAGCTTTGATATGTTTGAAGATTTTTACCATCTTACCCAGAATCCGTTTCAAATTAATACTGACCCGAGATTTCTCTGGTTGGGGGAGAAGCATAAAGAGGCCCTGGCTATCTTACAGTATGGAGTGCTTGGCCATAAGAGCTTCCTGCTTCTTACCGGAGATGTTGGCACCGGCAAAACAACATTGATTAATGCGCTGTTGAGAGGGCAGGGGGCTGACACCTTAATTGCCACTATCCAGGATCCAGATCTGTCTACGCTTGATTTGTATAATTATATTTCCTATGCCTTTGGTATGCCGGATAGATTTTCTACAAAAGGAGAATTTCTTGCATCGTTTAGAAAATTTCTGACACAAAATTATTATAATGGCAAAAAAATATTACTGATTATTGATGAGTCTCAGCGTTTAAATAATCTTCTTTTGGAAGAGATAAGATGTCTTTCTAATATTGAGGTAGATGGCAATAAGCTCATAAGTATTTTCTTTGTAGGACAAAATGAATTTAATGATATCCTTTTGCAGGATAGAAATAAAGCTATTAGGCAAAGAATAACGGCCAGTTACAATATTAAACCATTAACATGTTCTGAAGTTGGTAAGTATATAGATTTTCGGCTTTTTAAGGCGGGAGCTAACAGAAAAATTTTTAAAAATGATGCTGTCAAGGAAATACTTAAATTCACAAATGGATATCCTCGTCTGATAAACATACTCTGTGACAGATGTTTGTTGACAGGATTTGTTCTCGGAGAAAAAACGATTGGTAAAAAGATTGTTAAAGATTGTTATGCTGAAATTGATATGTCAATGCAGCCAATCACTGCCAAAAAAAATATTCATATCGAAGATGATGGTAAAGACCAGTCATCTTCCTCTTGGCAATTGTTTCGTGACAAGAGGATGTTAACCACCCTCTTTTTGATATTGTTGCTGGGTTCGAGTCTTTATTTTTATGACATGACCCACAATATGCCCCCTCAGCAATCTTCTGCCCGCCTTGAGGGTCAGGATGAACAGATATCGGCATCATCTTCTTTGCTTATTCCACCTGCGGCGCCTTTGCTGAAAAATGATTTGGTTCAGGGAATTTTGGCTGAAATGACGGAGGTTGTACTGAGGGTAAGGGGACAGAGTAAAGAACAGGGAGGAGAAGAGGAGTTGCCTCCATCGCTTGCCGCGGATATTGGTGATAAAAAGAGATCGCCAGGTAATCTTGATGCGACCACAAGGGGCAAAACGGCTCTCTCGCAAGCGCCACGTTATGCAAAAAAAATGCAAATATTCTTTCCCATAGATTCTATTTCACCTGCCCCTCAATACATTGAGGATTTGAAGATTTTTTCTGATCGCTTCAAAGAGTTAAGTGGTGGTCGGATAATTATCAGGGGGTATACGGATAGCTCGGGCACTGCCCGCTATAATAAGAAACTAGCGAAGTTCAGGGCGGATATTGTTAAGACATTTCTTGAGGCAAGAGGTGTGGATGTGGCGAAAATTACCACGCTGGGTCTCATCTCCGAGGCCTCATCTGCAGATGAAACGTTATCTCCTCCAACCGCAGAAGCGGCCCGACGGGTCGAGTTGGAAATCGTTCTGCCAGGTTCTTCTTCTTGAATTAGGTTTCCCTCTGAGTCTTATTTGTATAGCGCATTATCCTCTGTTCTGCCTCGTAGTTTCCGGTAATGCGGATTTTTGTTCTTGTTGAGCTCTCTTGCCAAGCGCTTAACTTGGCGGTAAAGTTCTTAACTTCTCGTAATATTTAATAATTTTTAAAATAATATTGTGCTGGCTTGGATATTGCTTTTTTGTATTAAGAGCATTGTGGAATCAGTCCATGTTGTTCCAACTCAGCTGTATTTGTTCAGGTAAGGTTGTTTTTGACTCGCGTCTTGCCGTTGTTGCCGGATTTTTTTTTGCGAAAAGAAGGTCCTTTGGGGGACATTTTATATTGGTAATTGAGCGGATACGCTCACAAGAATGTGATTTTTTTATTTGTCTCTCCTCATGCAAACTTTTGACCTGACTTTTATGGGCAACATATCTGTTTTATGTCTGAGGGCAGAGGTAAATAGATTGTTAAAAGAAAAAATCGACATTAAGAGGGTAATGTCTGTATGAATTGTAAGGGGAGCACTATGGAATCAATCAAGGCCTCGGTTTTGAAAAATAGAAACGATGCTCCAAACGAGGGAAAGTTTATTGAGGGGATGAATAACCTTATTGAAAAAGAAGGTGATGGTGTTTGTCAGGCTTTTTTTAAACTTTTCACAGACCTTGATTTTCCGCCTTATACCGCCAGAAAGAATTGGTTTGATATCATCGAACAACGGGAATCATTATCTTTTTATTTGGGGCGTGATATAGCTCTTTTTGCGGTGGTGTTGGATTATCTGAGTAGCTCGCATTATTCTTTTAAAAATTCAATGATTCTTGAGTTTGATACCTTCGAAAAGGTGTTGAGAGATTCAAGGCATGATAATCTCACAGGTCTTCTTCATAGAGCATCTTTTTGGGAAGTTCTTAATAGTAATATTGCCTTGGCAAAACGACATAACGCTGAGTTGACTATTTTGTTTATTGATGTCGATGATTTTAAAATTTTTAATGATACTTATGGCCATCAGGCTGGGGATAAGGCTCTTGCGGCTATAGCTGATGTTATCAGGAAAGAATCAAGGTCGGGGGATGTGCCAATCCGCTATGGAGGTGAGGAATTTGTCATCATTCTCCCCAATACGAGTGAGCAAAGCGCCCTTGTACTCGCAGAAAGAATTCGGCAGAATATCGAGGGTCTCGTCCTTTCCATCGATAGCCATCCCCGCTCTTTTACAATTAGTGGGGGACTTGCCTCCTATCCGGGAGATGCCCCTGATGGGTATCTTTTGTTGAATATGGCAGATAGGGCTCTTTACCAGGCAAAAGCCAGGGGTAAAAACAACATAGCGCTCTTTGCCGATGAAAAACAACGAAGTTATCCACGCCGCAAACTTGTGCGGCCGATCAAGATAAAGAAAATTGGTTTGGATTCAACCCTGCCTCTTGCCGGGGTCAGTAAAGATATTTGTATGGGGGGCATGTTGTTTAAGGCGGCGTATTCCCTTGATGTGGGGTCGCATATCGAAGTGAACATCCCCGTCTTGAACAAAGAACCCCTGTTTTTGATTGGCTCTGTTGTCCGTGTAAAGCCAGAAAAAAAAGGGGGATATGATATCGGCATGGCCATCTCCTTTAAGGAGATGGAAAAGGCGGCAAAGAACGAGATAACCAGTTTTATGACGCTACAACAACTTGCCGGTAAAGGCAGCAAAAGAAGGCAGGTTGCAAAGAGTACTACCAATATTGTGGAGATGTAACCTGGAGGAATTGCAAGTCTGGAAGAATGAGGCAGGTTAAAAAACCGCCATAGACAGCACCGCTGTCAATGCCGATTTTGTCAGCCATAATCAAGGGCTTATTTTGAGAAAAATGGCCAAAAATTATTCGTTTTGACAGGTTGAACGTTGTATTGATGAATTTCTCTCTGTCAGCCCAATAGAGCCATGCCTGTCGTTGCTGGCTGAGGTGTCTTCCCGGTTCCAGCCCGGCATGGACATATATGAAATTTTCATCTTGCCAGTAGGGGAGAAGATTTTCCAGAAATCGGCGATGGGCGGAGGGGAGAGCGGCTTTAAGTGAGGTGTGATCAGTAATATCAGCATCATAGCTTCTGATGGTTGTCGCTCCACCTGCAGAAAAAAAAAGATCTTTTCTCCTTCCTTGCAGATAATCAAGAAGCATGAACTCATGGTTGCCTTTCAGAAAGGTAGTATGGGGCATCTTTTTTTTGAGCAGAATAAGCTCTGTAAGGAGTTCCTTGCTGTGTGGCCCCCTGTTGACATAATCCCCTAGGAAGATAAATCTGTCCCGCCCAGGGACGGGATCTATCTTGGCTAGAAGACGAAGAAAAGGGTCACGGCATCCATGGAGGTCGCCAATTACAATGGTGCGTTTCATGGTGATGCACATGAGTTGTCTCAGCCCAACTTGGCGAGAAGTTTTCTGGCATCATCCCGTTCCGGGAAGTCATTGTCAGTTTGAAGACATTTTTCAAGTTCTTTTTTGGCCTTTTCATGTTGGCCATCACTGTGGAGGGCCAAAGCAAGATGGTAGCGCAGGGTTGGGTTGTCAGCGCCTTTTTCCACTGCAAAGGCAAGCTGAGTCAGGGCAAGTTTGTATGAACCACGTTTATAGTGGATCATACCCAAAGTATCGGTGATCAGCGGATCATCAGGCAGTTGTTTTTTTGCCACTAATGCTAATCGTAATGCCTCTCCCATATCCGCATCTTGCTCTTGGGCAAGTAACCAGGCCAAGTTGTTGGCCGCAGGTGCAAACTGCGGATTAATTGCCAGTGCCTTGCGGTAAGATTCCTGGGCAGCTTTGGGGTCGCCATTCTCCTCAAGAAGCACTCCGAGTGCCATATGTCCTGGCATGAACTCAGGTTTTTTGCTCAAAAATGTTCTGTACTGAGCAATGGCCTCTGTAGTTTTTCCCATGTGAGCAAGAAGTTGTGCCTCCAGGATGAAGGGGGTTGGTGCCTCAGGAGCAAGATCTTGAGCTTTTCTGAAGAGGGTAAGGGCTTCCTCCTGGGTGGTCTTGTCTTTTTTGAGAAGGTTTGCCAGGAGGAGCAAGAACTCTGAATTGCTCGGGGATTTTTCAATTTGATTTCTGACGCGTAACACAGCAGAATCAAGATTGTTCTGCTTGAGTATTAGGGTGGTGAGGGCCAAGAGGCTGGGAGTATAGTCCTGATTGAGTCTCAATGTCTTTTCCAGAGTCTCTGTGGCTTTGCCAAATTCCTGTATGGCAATTTGGCAAATGGCCTTGTTGTATAGAATTTCAAGATTGTCGGGAAGCTGCTGTTCCATGCCTGCAAAAAACTGCAAAGCTTTTTCTGTTTGACCCATGTTGAGAAGCGATTTGCCCAAGATAATAGCCGCCCGAAAATTATTATCCTGAAGAGCTAATGCTTTTTCCGCTTCTTGTTTGGCCTCTGGAAAATCCTTTTTTAGAAAGAGATGATGCGCAATGAGCGTTCGGATTTTAGCGTCATTCGGTGCGTATTGCCGAGCCAGGTCAAGAGCATTGTATGATAGAAGGGTTTCTCCTCGGTTGAGGTGGGCCAGGCCCTTCAGGTAGTAGGCTTCCCCCCATTTCGGAAAATTCTTAATGGTTTTGTCGATGATTGGCAGGGCTTCTGTGTCTTTTCCGGCATGTATCAGCAGTTTTGCCTTGACCAGTTGCGCTAACGATTGATCGGCATTGTTCTTTAAAAGTTCATCATTCTCTTTCTTGGCCAGGGTGTATTTGCCTGTTTCAAAATGGAAATTGGCCAAAATGGCTTTGATATCTTCTGGGTTTTCACTTTTTCTGATCGCCTGCTTATAGGTCTCTTCAGCCAAGTCGATTTTGTTGGATCTGTGGTATAAGTTGCCGAGAAATACGAGGAGATCAGCGTTTTCTTTTTGTATATTTATGGCGCCTTTGATGGTTTGTTCCGCCGCCTCAATTTTTCCAGTATTCAGGTAGAATCTGGCCAGGTCAATATAAGATGCCAAGCGGTCTGGAAAGGTGGAGATTATATTTTTTAAGGTTTTTTCCGCTTCTTCTGATTTTCCCCAGCTCAGATAGAGTCCTACCAGGTTATTGTGGCAAGCGATATTGTCTGTCTCCAGGTCAATGGCTTTGAGATTGGCTTTTACCGCACCGTCAAAATCTTTACGGGCAGAAAGAATGGCCGATTGGATGAGGTAGTAGCGCGCGTTTAAGGGGTCGAGTTCTAAGGCCCTGCTTATGGCATTTTGTGCTTTATCTGGTTTTTGTTCACGGAGTTCAATGTTGGCAAGAAGGGCATAGGCTGAGGAGAGGTCGGGGGCGACAGCCAATATTTGGTCGACTCGTTCCCGGCTTTCCTTGTTAGCTTTGGCGAGAAAATACATCTCTGCTGATTTGAGTAGGGCATCGGTGTTTTTTGGATCCAGGCTCGCCGCGCGCTCAAATTGTTTAAAGGACTGCTTGACTTCTCCTGTTTTTAGATAGGCAAGGGCGAGCTGATAACGGCCATCTGCAAATTTCGGATCGATCTTGATTGCATTGCGAAATTCCAGAATGGCAGCCTTGTTATTACCCCCCTGCACATATTCCATCCCCTTTTGATAGTGACTCTCTTTTTGGGCTTCCTTGTCGCGGCAAGAGGTTGTCAGTATTAGGAGTAAGCATAAGAAGAAACAGGTAATTTTTTTATTTTGAGAAGTCATTTTTGTCACCAAAAGAGTTAGCACTGTGATCGCGGAGGATTGACCCATAGATTAACTTTATGAAAATGGGAGAGGGATATCAAGGCTGATATGCTATCGCCACTGAAATTGGTGAATTTATTGTCCACTTTTCCTTTGCATCATCCAAATAATATCTCCCTGCCCAAGGAGACTGCTAACTCTGAGAACCTTTTGATGTTAGAGGATAAGGATTTCCATGATCGACATCCAAACCTTGCGCTTTTATGCCCCTAGTCTGAGTGCATTTGTGCCGAGATCCCGACAGGGCGCAGCATATGGATGCCGCCAAACGCCCAGATGTAACCCTTTAAGTCGGGGTAAAAATTGGGAGAGAACATAATCAAGTCCTTAGGATTTTTCTATTGGCCCGCGATTTTTTTTTTTGCGATTTTTTTTTTTGTATGCGTATGCTTGAGTTATGCGTTTCTGAATAATGACTTCAAATCTCGACCAAAGAAGGTGCTTGTCTATGAACGAGGTGAAATTGTTTATTTGGCGTAATTATTTTTTACGATTGATGATTTTCGGGGTCTTTTTTCACTTCTTGGGTAATGTTGCCCCCTCCTCTGCCGCTCCAGCAAAAAAACAGGATATCCAACCTGTTCAGAATGAATATCTGATAGGAATCGGAGATATTCTTGAAATTTCAGTTTGGCATGAACCGGATATCTCAAAAGATGTTTTTGTCCGTCTTGATGGGCGGATATCCTTGCCCATGGTAGGTGATGTGTCCGCTAAAGGACTTTCCCTTGAAACCCTCGCTCAGACAATCAGTAAAAAGATAGCTAGGTTTATTGCTGATCCCAGCGTCACGGTAACTCTGAAAGAAAGCAGAAGCAGAATGTATTATGTCCTTGGTCAAATTAATCGGCCCGGCGAATATTACCTTAATTATCCTGTGTCGATCTTACAGGCAATAGCGCGGGCTGGAGGATTTGCTGAGTGGGCTAAAAAGGATAAGGTAATAGTTGTTCGAAAGGGTGGGGATAAAGAAACAATTATCCATTTCAACTACGATAAATTTATTAATGGTAAAGAAGTTGGAGATAATCTGGCTTTGCAGCCGGGTGACACGATTATTGTGCCGTGATAAATAAGCCCCTATATAATTCTGGTGTGTTGTTTTTATTGGCACCTGTTTTGGGTGACGAATAACAGTTTATGACAACAAGGTGAGCGGGAATGACAGGTGTCTGTTTGGGTGGCAAATGAGAAAGCAAATTTATTTTTATCTGCAACTGGTAATTGTCATAATTGGGGGGTCGGTTATAGGTGCCCAGGCTGACCAGACTATTGTTGCTGGCGGTGGAACAGTGCGGCAGGAGTATGATTCTAATATTTATCGAACGAATTCAGATCGTGTTTCCGAGTGGACAACAATCGCTTCCCCCACCATGAGTATCTCTGATATAGGTCAGCGCCATTCTCTTTCTTTGCAATACACTCCTTCGGTTGTTTACAGCCATCTGAAAGACAGGGAGCGGTGGGATCATTGGCTTTCCGCCAGCCTGAAAAAAGATTTATCTGAAGGGCTATCTTCTTATATTAAAGATACGTTTGTCCGTGCTGAAGATCCTTATAATAATAAAGAGTCTGGAATTGAACTCTACGATTCCAGAGGTCGAAATCGTTATTGGACAAACCATTTGATGGTTGGCCTGGGCCATGATTATGCCAAAGAAAGTTCTGTCAACTTATCCTATGTGAATATGGTGTTGGAGAATGATGACAGTACCTATGATGATTATGTCAAGCATATACCGGGTGTATCCATTGCTCATCTTTTCAACCAGCACTGGCAAGCCAAGGCCGATTATTTTTATACCAAGGGAAAATTTGATCAAGCCGATGATCTGGAAAATCATGCTGGTGATGTCTATATCTATTTTCGTCCTTCTCCAGCAGTAAAAATGTTTGGCCACGGCGGTTATACGGTAAATCTCTATGACGGTCTGGAGGATGATTATGAGATCAGCCGTGCAAGTCTCGGTTTCCAGCAGCAGGTTTCTGCAACATTTGATTTCGAAATTGAAGGTGGTGGGGTTTTTTTGAACCGTGACAAGCGTGATGACCAACAAGCATTGTATTATCTGCTGACCGTCAATAAAAAGATGCAATATGGCGTCATTTCTTTAACAGGAGAAGGCGGTATTGATGAGCAGCAATTTAATAGTACCGCTGGGGGAGATGTGAGCCGTTATTGGCAGGTGCAAACTGACTTCAGTTATAACCTGACCCAAGATCTGCTCTCCTCTGTCAGATGTTCTTATCGAGAGGATACATATTGGGAACGAAATCCGGAAGAGCAGGAGGAAAAAATGCAGGTAGAAACCTCCTTATCTTATACTTTTGGTCGCTGGTACATGGCCACGGTCAGATACGCCTTTAGTCGACAGGAGTCTGATATTCTTTCCAGAAATTATGACGATAATCGCCTGTTTCTAGAGTTGGGTTTTAATAAAGAATTTTTCAGATGGTAGTTTTAGGTAAATGAGACGTAAAAGACTGTTTTTTTATAACCCGCATCAATTATTTTTTAGAAAGTAAGGAATATCATGGATACGGATCAACATCAAGTTGTAAAGAAATATGCTGATTTGCTTATGCACAGGAATAAAGCAGTCATCAGTGCTGTTCTGCTGGCCATTTCTTGTGGGCTTATCATCTATCTGAATACTGCCAAGGTTTATCAGTCCTCCTCGCTCATTATGTACGAAGAGCAAGCAATAAAACCTTCGAAGTTGACCCCTGAAGTTACTAAAAAAATTGAAGCTATGGTTAATACTGTCAGTCAACATGTGTTGAGCAGGGGCAGCCTTGAGAAGATTATTACGGATTTCAATCTTTACAAAGAGTCACGGGAAAAACTTCCCTTGGAAGATGTTATTGCTCTCATGCGCGATAAAGATATTGAGATCCTGTCAGATAAAATGAGTGGCGATGTCTTTAAGGTATCTTTTGAAAATGAAGATCCCCGGAAGGCAATGCTGGTAACAAATGCCCTAGCTTCGAGATTTATTGAGGAGAATCTTCGTTCCCGTGAGGAGCGGGCATCTGAGGCAACTGATTATGTGCAATATGAATTAAAGATAGCCAAGGAGGCCATTGATAAGAAAGAAGCAATTATGCGGGATTTTAAACTTAAATATTATAATGAAATGCCTGAGCAACGTATCGCAAATATGAGCAGGTTGAATGCCTTGCAGGAGCAGTATCAGAGCATTCAGGAAAATATTCAAAATCTGGAGCAGACAAGGCTTTTCGCCCGGCAACAGTATGAGTTACAGAAAAATGGTGTGGGCAATAATCCAGACCAGTCTGGTAATAACGCAGAGCTGTATGATCTGGAAACTGCCCGGCAGGCCTTGAATAATTTGTTGGCGAGATATACGGCTGAGCACCCTTCCGTAAGGCAGCTGCAAAAGCAGATAGATCAACTTGAAAAGGAACAGTCCGGTAATGAAGGCAGTCTGGCAGGTGGTAAGGTTGCCACGGGTGCAGCGCTCCAATTAATAGCACAAAATAGTACGGGACCGCTGGCAGACAAAAGGGGGGTTCAGTTAAGAGCAATCGAACTCAATCTTGAGAGTCTGCGTGAGCAGAGTGATATGATAAGGGAACAAGTGAAGAAGTATCAGCAATGGATTGAGAATACTCCGGTGAGAGAGGCCCAATGGGCATCAATAACCAGAGATTATGAGGAGTTGAAAAAACATTATGAACATCTGGTCTCCCAGAGTCTTGCTGCTGTATCGGCTGAAACCCTGGAGAGGCGCCAAAAGGGGAGTCAGTTTCGCATTGTTGATTCTGCCTATTTGCCGGTGAAACCCCTCAAGCCGCATTTTTTTAGGATTATGCTGATTTCCATGGCCTTAGGGTTAGGTGGCGGGCTAGGAATGATTCTTTTTTTTGATTTTCTCGATACATCCTTTAAGGATGTCAACGAAGTGGAGCATTTTTTAAAACTTCCTGTTCTTTGTTCCGTTCCTCTCCTCGTCACTGCTAGAGAACAAAAGAGATCGAAATCTCTCGGCTTGCTGAGCTATGTTTTCCTTGCTTTGGTTTTTGTCGGTTTAGTGTCCGTTATGATCTGGCTCTGGTATAGGGGTGTTATTGTGGTATGAAAGTGAACGGCAGCTGCTCTTTTTGATGATGATCTTTGGTTGAAAAAGAGCACTTCAGGCTATCTATAAAAGAAGGAGTACTCTTGTGGGGAAATTTACTGACGCTCTGGAAAAGGTATCGCCAGCCAACGCTTTACGCGATCATGGGGAGAGGCAGGAGGATAAGGGGGGAGAGCAGCCTCTCCCCCTTTGCTCTCCTGGTCGGGAAAAAAGTGATCTGCACGGGACGGTAATCTCTGGCAGACAGAACTGGGAGGATCGCCTGTTTCTTGCCACTGAGCCACAATCTCCTGTTGCTGAACGCTTTCGGCGCCTTCGTGGTACCATTCTGCATCCCCCTTCCGGCAAACGACCTAAGACGATTTTGATCACCAGTTTGGTTGCTGGTGAGGGGAAAGGGTTTGTCTGCGCCAATCTCGGCTATGCCATTGCTGAAGAAATGGAACATCATGCCCTTATGGTTGATTGTGATTTCCGGCGACCCAATTTGGCTAAAATGTTTGGTATTGCCAATCAGACTGGTCTTGTTGATTACCTGCAGGATAAGGTTGAGCTTTCTCTGTTGATTCGAAAAACAGGGCAACCTAAGTTGTCTTTGCTGCCCAGCGGCAGACCGCCCCAAAATCCAGCAGAAATCTTAACCTCGTCAAAAATTATTTCTGTAATTGATGAACTGGCAGAAAGATATCAGGATCGCGTTATTTTATTTGATAGTCCCCCCACGGTTGTGGCTTCTGAAACAAGCATTTTGGCTAAAAGGGTTGACGGCGTTATTCTGGTGATACGGGCTGGGGCTTCGAGTCAAGAATTAGTGAAAAAATTTACTCAAGAATTGGGGGCTGAGAAGATTATCGGTGTGGTATTCAATGGATATGAGGAGAGTAAGGTCGATTCTATTTTGTATAAGAATTCAAACTATGATTGTCATAACTATTATGAATAGGTGTGGATCATGTGCGGAATAATATTTTTTTAAAAAGTACAAACGCATTAATCATGATCATGAACAGTAAAGGATGCGTGTTACTAAGGGATCTGTTTCATGCCATATCTTTTTAAAAAATATTACCCTCTTCGTAATATTATTTTTTTTATGGGAGAAGGAATTCTGATCTTTCTCTCGCTGGAAGTCGTGTACCTCTTATTTGAGGGGGGCAGCTTTTCTAATGATATTGTTGTTTATTTATTTCGGGCCTTAGTAGTAACGCTCATATTTCAACTATGTCTTTATTATTTTGATCTCTATGATCTGAGCATTATTACAGGAATAGCGGATAATTTAACCAGGATAACCCAGGCCTTTGGTTTTGGCTGTATAGCCCTTGGCCTGCTTTATTATCTGTTTCCGGTTGTTATCATATCCACTAAAGTTTTTCTGTCCGCTTTCCTGGCCATCTGCGCCACTATTACCCTGTGGAGATTTTTATATTTTTGGGTGCTAGCACGGAAATTGTTCGCTCAGCCCATCGTTGTTATCGGCGCTGGTAATTTTGCACAAGCTATTGTCGATACTGTTGAGGGGAAACAAGATTCTGGCTACAAAATTGTTGCCCGGATGGGATTAGAAGAAGACCATCGTGCCTCATCCAGAATGCCTTCCTCTGTCAATAGCCAGGATCTTCGGGAACTCTGCCTTGCCAGGAATATTGATAAAATTGTCTTGGCCCTTGATGAAAGAAGGGGCCGGCTTTCCATGCATGACCTTATTTCATATAAATTTATGGGTATTGAAATTGTCGATGGGGTTGCCTTTTATGAAGACCTCACCGGTAAAATGCCCGTGGAAAAGGTCAACCCCTCCTGGTTTTTATTTTCTAACGGGTTTCATGTAACGCGACTGACAGAAAGAACGAAACGCGTCCTTGATATTTTTATTTCCCTTTTCGGGCTCTTGGCCTCACTGCCGATTACCTTGCTCGCCGCCTTGGTTATAAAATTTGAATCCCCGGGGCCTGTATTTTATCGCCAGCAGCGAGTGGGCCGTCATGGTGATCTCTTTGAAGTTATTAAATTCCGATCCATGTGTCAGGATGCAGAAAAAGAGGGGGCCGTTTGGGCGTCTCAGGAAGATAGCCGGGTCACAAAATTTGGCGCCATCCTTCGCAAAACCAGGATTGATGAAATTCCTCAAATGTACAACGTGTTGCGTGGGGATATGAGTTTTGTAGGACCGCGGCCGGAACGGCCTGTTTTTGTCAGGCAACTAGTCAAAACAATTCCCTTTTACTCAATACGGCATGTGGTGAAGCCCGGGATCACCGGCTGGGCACAGGTGTGCTATCCTTATGGTGCGTCAGAAGAAGATGCGCTGCGGAAACTTGAATATGATCTTTTTTATCTGAAAAACCTTTCTCTCTCCTTTGATCTATTCATCATTTTTCAAACGGTGAAGATCGTCCTGTTTCAGCGTGGAGCACGGTGATATTTTCAGCCTCTTTGTCGGCAAGCGGATTACCCCTCCGTAAGAGATCTCTAATGGGATTTTTCCCAAGCTATCCCTTAAGATTTCTGCCACGTCTCTGGCTTTCTTGCTACCATGCATAGCCCACCAACAGGCCAACATGGACGCCCCCGGCATCAATATCTTTGTCATATAAGTCTATTTCAGCTGAGGAGTAACGCAGGTCTACCCCGATGTTGAGATGACTGGCAAAGGTGACATAGCAACCCACCGCTCCCCAGCCGCCAAGGCCGGTATCATCCTCGGTGTCTCTATCCCAGTATGTCCCTGAGGAGAGATTGTTGGCGCGGGTTATTTCCATCTCGCCATAGATGACGGCAAGCCCCCCTCCTACATAAAAATTGAAACGGTCGGCTGGGGCCCAGATTTTTTTCACGCCGAGATTGAGCTCTGCCGTGCCTGCCTCTTCTGCATAATAGGTGTAATAATAGGTGTCGCCAATCTCGTTGTCATGGTAGTCGGAGCTGCTGTCACGTGAATAGAGGAGATTGGCGCTCATGCTTATGGGCCATGAAGCCCGCTTGAAGTCAGCCATGACCCCTACTGCGGTCTGATCGTCGAAATGGCCCCAGTCACTCTCCTTGAGCATCTTGATTCCGGCCACGCCATTGACATTACCAGACCACTCGTTGGCCTGGACAAGTCCTGGCGTACCAAGAAAAAAAAGGATCATGAAGGGAAAAATTATTTTTCGCATGGTGTTTCCTCCGTTGTAAGTAAAAAGTAAGGATGACGGTTAGTTATCCCTGATGATTGCCGCCTTTCTCTTCAGGACTTGCGGGATTGCGCTTTCCAAAATATTTGCTATTTTTTGTATCCTGTATCCTGTATTCTTTATATTAGTAGATAAGCAACAGTCTTTCTTCTTTAAAAAAGAATTTATCTTTAGGAGCACAAATGTCCGCAACGGCCATTTCAGGAATACCGGATTCTCCACTGTTTCGAGTGGAGTTCGCGGAAGAGGAGATCGGCCTTGAGGGGCATGTCTGCATACATGCCATCGGACCGAATGGTTCGACCGGTGGTTTGCGTTGCGTTCCCGATGTGGATGCCCGGGAAGTTGAACTTTTAGCCCGGGCCATGACCTTCAAGTACGCATTTTTTAATGTGCCGCAGGGTGGCGCCAAGGCTGGGATTAAGGTTCCCTATAATGTCGACGTTGAGGAGAAACGGCGGTTAGTTTGCGCCGCGGCACGGCACCTTAAACCTCTCCTGCTGAAGGCGGGTTTCTGGTCTCCTTCGACGGACATGAACTTTTACGACGATGATTTGAGTGCCTTCTTTAATGAAGTGGGACTGCCATATACTCACCCCATCAATAACTCTTCCAATCGCACCGCCGTATCAGCCTTCTGGACCTTGCGGACGACTATAGACCATTACCGCTTAAACCCTGCCGACACGACCCTGGCAATAGAAGGCTTTGGAAGCGTAGCATCATATCTGGCCCCTTTGCTACAAAAAATGGACGTGAAGGTTGTTGCCGTCTCCAACCATGTTGGAGCCATTTACAACCCTAACGGCCTCGATCTCGCCAGAATAGTCAAGGAGCGGCGTGAAGAAGGAGAGAACTGGATCGCCAAAAAGGGCGATTGGGAATCCATCTCCCACGATGATCTATTTGCCACCAAGGTGGACATCCTTATTCCCTGCGCGAGGGTGCACAGTGTGGTGAAGGAGCGAGCCGCCACGATTCAGGCACGTGTGGTGGTACCCATCGCCAACGTCCCCTGCACCGAGAAGGCACTCGTGGAACTGGACCGCAAGGGCATTGCGTTTGTTCCCGATTACGTAGTCAACAGCGGAGGCGTGCTGGGGCACGTCCGTGGTGTCGACCACGATTTCGGGGGGCCGTTCATGGCCATGGTCGGGCGGATGTTGCGCTGCTCTGAAAAACAGGGCGTGAGCGTCCGTTCCTTAGCCGAAAACGTCGCCCACCAACACTACAACTCGATTGCAGATCAAGCTTACCTTAAGGATTCGACCTTCACCAAGATTGTCGGCAAATTGAAGAATCGAAATCTTCTGCCAAACACAGTGATTAAGAAGATGTCCAAGAATCGCTACTCCCGAATATATGATCGAGTCAATTCTATTTTCACCGGGTACTAAGGGTGCGATGAGCAACACCATATTTATTTATTTGAAAGGATGTTTTACGGAGGTTAGGTTTCTTAGAATTATTTTCGAATATAAATTTTTATAAGAACTAAGGAGTTGTAATAATGAAAATTATAAACTGTTTTTTATTATTTTTAATCACAGCGATTATCATTATTACTCCTTCTTCCGGTATGTGCCTAACCATTTTTGATGATTTTAATTCCGCCCCATACATGGACAGTATTAATTTTTTTCCAGGAGTATATGGTGGTAGTCCAGACGATCAAGATGACTTCTCTTATATTGTCCCTACAGACCAACATCCACCACCTTACACTTGGTGGCACACAATTGATAGTTACCAATCTCCAAATTTTTATGGAGAAGAATTTAACATAACAAGTAAATATGACGTAAATAATAATGGATTCGTCACAATGCTTGTTGAAAACATAATAGGATTTGATACAAATATTCAACTCGACAATTGCACATTAGACTATTCTTTTCAGGAATTTATTAAAAATGAGGGCGTTAAGTGGCTAATAATCGATGTTTCGTCAAACAATAATGTTGCAGAAATTAAAATTGATGGCATAACGCCTGTTAACCTATTTGTTGATAATGAATATTTCTTAGTCGGGATAATAGATGCCCTGCCTATACCTATCCCAACAGCGATAAATCCTGAACAACTAGCCTCCTACTTGTTTGATGTTAAGCCTTTCTCCTATTTAGAATTTAGTGTGGCAGAGACCCCAGAACCAGCCACCATTCTCCTCTTCGGGACAGGGCTGGTTGGACTTGTCGCTGTAAGACGTAAGCGCAAATAATAGCGCTTCCGGGTTTTCAGTGGGTAACCGGGTATAGGTCGAGACCACCGAGTTGAAAAAGTATCTCCGTTCTAAATCTCTCCTTGTTGCGAAAGCCACAAACCGATTTCCAGAGGGTTCCGATCCTGGAGTTGATGCCTACGACGGGGTCGTTGCTGATCCTGTGTTTGAAAAAATTCATGATTCCGTAATAGTGATCCTTCAAGGTTTTGGCCGCTCTCTTGATTGGCTCCAATCGGCTGTGGGTGGCCCAGAAGTTCCATTTCTTCCAGAATTTATCGGCCCAGGCCTGACTCTTGTAACTCCACAGATGACGGATGTTTTCCTTGATCGCCCAAGCCCGGGAAGTCTTCAGGTCTCCGGCCCACAGCTGCCAAAGTTTTGGCCAGTGCTTGGCGGGCAGGTTCTCGTAGGCGTAGAGCCAGACATACTTGGTGCCAGCCAGAACCGAACCCTTCCCCAGCGCTTTATGTTCCTGCTTCCTGACTGTATCCACCGCCTTGTTGACATGTTGCATCGGGTGATAGCGGTAACAACGGAAAAATCGGAAAAGGTTGCTGCGCTACGAGATTTTCGAGGTCTCTCCGCTCCGCAACCCGACTTTATTAAAATGGCGGCATAATCATCGGGAAACATGGCGATTACCCATTGAAAACCCGGAAGGACCAAATATATATGTATTTTTTTAGGTTGATAAATGTCATTTGTTAAAGTTGATAGAATTGAATCTTTATTGGAAGAAAATCCGTACAAAACACAATGGATTTCACTTGCAGATACTAGTAAAACTATTTATCCATTTTATCAAACGTCTATATGGCTGGATTATTCTCTTAAAAGAAAACTTAAAGACTATGTTTTATATACACATCTAAATAAAAATATTTATGCAGTAAGAATTTTAGATAAAAAGTATGATCTTACTGGTATTCTTTTGTTTTTTTTTGATGAGCATAAACTTCAATTTAAATATCGTAGTAGAAAATTATTTAACTTTAAAATTCCTATAGTCAGGGTCTTGGGTGGCGAACCTTTAATAAGCAGAGATAGAACTTTATACGAAAAAGTAGTTCATGAAATATTCGGTACCTTCCCTGATGTTGCTGCTCTAAAAATGACGTGGATCCAGTTTGAAGGACCACTATGGGATACTTTTAGAGGTTTGTCTGTTGATAAATCAAGCACCTGTTCATTTTATTCTCCAGATGATTTTTCTACTACACACAACAACATTACTTTGTATTCATCCTTTGACGATCATTTGTCATCTTTTAATCATAAGTTTCGCTATAATTTGAGACAAACTCATAAAAAATTAAAAAATTATTGTGATGGGCGCCTTGATTTGGTCAGATTTGAATGTTTGAAAGATGTAGAAGTTTTTCTAAGGGATGCACATCAGGTGTCTTTAGCAAGTTGGCAGCATCAGAAACTTGGCCCGCAAATGCTTTTTACTAATGACGAGATCAAAAACTTTCAACGCTTTGCTGAGGAACGCGTTTTGCGATCCTATATTCTTTATGCTGATGAGGTTCCTATAGCCTATGTTCGTGGTTTTCAGTTTGGTGATGTCTATTATTATTCTCGCTCCGGCTATGATGCTACTTTGAAAAATTATGCACCAGGCAAAGTTCTTTTTTATTTACTATTGCAGGATATTTACGATCATAGGCCTCCGAAGTTACTGAATTTCCAGGAAGGTGACTATGATTTTAAAAAAGACTTCGCAACCGATAAATTTGAAAAAAAATCCATTTTGTTGATTAAAAGAAATCTGCCCATTCGATTTTCTTTCATAATTTTTTGTCATAAAAAATATTATGATTATTACACTAAAATTAAAAAAATAGTTAAATCAGTCAGGTGTCTAATATTATCCTTATGATCGATTTCAGTGGCTTATAACCCTTGTCGTTATCGCTGGTATTTGAGTGGTGGTGTGTGCCCCAATGCGTTTTCTCTTTAGTGACCTTTTTGTCTCGATATAGGCTGATATTGTTTATTTTTCTGGGTGCTGTACTGGCGATATTTCTTTTTGTCGGTGGCCCTGAACCTTACTCACTGCGCAGCTTCAGTTATGTGTGGGGATTGGGGCATTTTGTATGTTTTGCTCTTTGGACTTGTGTTTATGTTTATTTGCGCAGGAGTCAGTCATTTTTTCGTGTATTTTTTGAAGTGATGGTCCTGACTTTTGTGCTGGGTGGTCTGGTGGAGATTGTTCAGTCTTTTATCGGGCGGCAGGGGAGTTGGTACGATATTTTGCACAATCAGGTCGGAGCATTGATCGGCCTGTTTTTTTTATCGGATATACGCAGGCGCCTGACAACCTGGTTGTTGCGTACAGTGCAGGTGGGGTTAGTTGCTTATGTCCTCTGGGCCGTTATGCCGCTGGGTATGTACATTATTGATGATGTCATTGCCTGGCGCCAGTTTCCTGTTTTCTCCGGTTTTGAAACTCCCTTCGAACATTTCCGCTGGCAAACGCAGCTTAGCAAGAGTGTCAGTACGGAGCAGGCAATTTCCGGTAACAGATCGTTACGTGTTGTTATTGATCCCCGCCCTTATTCGGGTATTGCTTTAAACGGTGCTCTCTCTGATTGGAGTGGCTACCATAATTTGAGTCTGCATGTGTACGTGCCCGATGATGAAACGATGGAGTTTTTTGTTCGGGTTCATGATCAGCATCACAACTTTCAACGCAACGACCGTTTTCAGCAACCCTATCAGTTGCAAAAGGGGTGGAATCATCTGCTGATATCGTTGGAAGATATTATTGCGGCCCCTGAAGAACGCAAACTTGATATAACCCGAGTTGCAGCTCTCTGGTTATATACCATGGATCTGGAAGTGCCACGGGTGATATATTTAGACGATGTGAAGTTGCTTTGACTGAAGTTTAAAGATCTTTTTGGACAAGATGAAAGTCTGATGCGTAAATCAGTAGGTAGAAAGAAGGGAAGGGAAGGGAAGGGAAGATCGAATTCACAATAGACAATAGAGCCGCAGGTGACCACGGATAGGCCAAAAGGTAAAATATGTTTTAACAGCCCGTTGAAAAAGCACTGTTTCGCGAAAGTAGTCGCCCCTTGACTGTGTTGCCATCAAAACAGATGAAAAGATGGAATCAGCCGCCTGATAGTGACTCCGGGGCCTTATTGGGCTTAACTTAAAAGGGCAGTCAGCAGGGTGAAAAAGTGAACAATAAGCCGCCTGAGGGCGTCTGCCATCCCCTTCGGGGTACCTTGGCCCAAAAAATGAACGCATCACCAGACCCCGATTGTAAGCAACAGCATGGATCAGATAACACTTGGCAACATTCCCCAGGCCACGGATGGTCATGCGGCAAGATTGCCGCTGCATTTGCTCAGGGCAAAACTTCGTTCCTCCAGTTCGGCTCGTAGGGCGGCCCAGGAGGCGCTTGCCTTCATTGCCGCGGCTGCTGCTGCCGATAAAGAGCGTGCGGAAGGAGACCCCCGGCGAAATAGAGCGCGCACTCTTGCTCCAGCCTGCATCAAAGGTATCTTCATCCCAAAGGCAGTTGAGCCTGGTGTGGAAAGAGGTGACCGCTTCGGGGCGCCAGATCCCTGGTTGCCCATCCAGAGCGTTTCGTTGTTTTGGTTTGTTGCGTTTGCCGATAGCCATTGGAACCCCTTGGTTGGTGAGCTTTTTTTAGCATTTTAACCGATCAGGCTGGTGACTCAATTTTTTCGTAGTGGAACGGGAGTTTTTCAACGGACTGTTAATCATCCATGATGATTTTATCATAGGGTTATTTACTGAACCGAATAAACATCTTTCCCAGGATTTTTATAAAAAAGGAACTTGTGCCTTTCCGCCTTGTCAAAAAAACTCATGAAGGCGGTAAGAAGATCTTGTCATGTTGCTTGTTTTCTTTGAAATCCCATTACGTCCCCTTCCTTAATTAAAAAGCGTGCTTAAAAAATACCTGAAAATATCTATCCTGGTTTTTTTCTCTCTGGCGTTCCTTGGTGGCTGTGCCACCTTTCAGCACCTGACTACGATCCAACCTGATCAGCACACAGGACCTAAGGCTGCTGACTGCAGCTCCTGCCATGTGGAGCAATTCCGGGAATGGTCCGGTTCTCCCCATGCCCTGGCCTATCAAAACGCCGCTTTTCAAGAGGCCTATAATGAGCAAGGCGGCGAAGAATGCCTGGGCTGTCATGCCCCTTTGGAAATTCGCCAGGCTGATGCGGTGGGTCGTTTATTTAATCGTGAGGAGGGAGTTACCTGTATCAGCTGCCATCTCTCCGATGGCAGGATGCATGGCCCCCATAAGTCTTCCGCCCTTTTTCAGCCCCACCCGGTTCAGGAGGAGGACGACTTTTATCTTGGCGTTGAAATATGTGCGGGCTGTCATGGTGAGACCTATGATGAATATCGTGTCCTGGCTGCCAAAAAAGAGGTACGCTCCTGCCTGGAATGCCATGCTTCCACCAGGCAGCGGACCGCCAGCCAGGGGACTCATTTCTTCTCCAATCTCCTGGTCGCCTTCGAGGACGAGGTTGAGACCCGCAGCCACCTGATTTCCCTGGACACTATGGTGGCCGTGCCCGGCTCGGTGCTGTTGGCTGTCCGGCCTCTGCCCGCCGGGGCAGAGGCAAGGGCTGTTGAGGTTGTCATTGCTAATAATGTGCCCCATAATTTGCCGACTGGGACCTTTGGTGAAAAAAATATCCAGCTCGTTCTTTGCTTCTTGCAGGGCAATAATGTGGTTGCGGAAAATGTCCTGGTGGTCAGTGATGAACGTGTGGCCCTGATGGCTGGGGAAGTAAAGAAATTTACCGTCTTTGCTGCCGCCCCTGTTGACCATGCCGACCGCCTGGAGATTCGTCTGGAGCGTCATGCCTCGCGGGCCGGTGTTCGACCTGCCGTTATTTTTGCCACCAAAACCATCTCCCTGCCGTTGGAAAATAGGAAATAAAACTATGTCAAAATTTACCGTTCCCACCCCCTTTACCACCGATTTTCTTGATGATATCGCCAGCCTGAATACGGAATTTGCCGCAAGTGGTGCGCAGATCTATGAAATCTACGGCTCTTTTCAGGAGGGTGCCTTTAACTCGGCTCGCCCCGCGAAATATCTGCCGGCGGTAAATCGCAGCCAATTTGCCCACCATGTCCGCGAAGCCAGGGAGAGGGGGATCGTTTTCAATTATCTGTTTAACGCCCCCAGTTATTCAAATCTTGAATATACCCATGAGGGCAGGAAGGGTTTGGAGGAGTTGCTTGGTTTTCTGGTAGAGAGCGGCGTTGCCTCGGTAACAGTGGCCATTCCATATCTTGTTGAAATCATAAGTCGAAAATTTCCAGAGCTTGAGGTGGTTACCTCCACCATCGGCTATGTGGGGTCCCTGGCCGGCATAGAGCAATATCGGGCTGCCGGTGCTAAGCGGGTGGTCCTTGATATGGAGGTGAATCGCGATTTTCAGTTTCTTGAAAAGGCCTGTGCCGAGAGCCAGGTGCCCCTTGAGGTGATTGTCAATCCGGTATGTCTCAGCCAGTGTCATTTTAAATTCAACCATAATTGTGTGGCCTCCATGGGGTCGCAGAGTCATTTGCGCGGCGGAGCCGGTATCCCCTATAACCAATATTACCTCAACTGGTGTTTCCTGCAGAAGCTGCAAAAGGAAGGCGAGTTTCTGAAAAGCCCCTGGATCCGGCCGGAGGACCTTCATCTCTGGGAGAAGATCGGGGTCCGCTATTTTAAGATTGCCGGCCGTGGTCTGCCCGCTGCTGAAATCCTTCGTCTCTGCCGCAGTTATTTGACCCGGGATTTTTCCGGCAACCTCCTTGATTTTCTCGGCTGGCCGCACTGGCTGACCTTCCGTAACAATAGCGATGGCACGCGTTTACCCCCCTTAGAGGTGCATATCGATAATAAGGCCCTTGATGGCTTTCTGGACTTTTTCGCCCGTAGCAAACCGCAATGCCGATTGGGCTGTAGCAACTGCGGCCATTGTCTGGCCTGGAGCCGCAAGAGCCTCAGCTATAATGATGAGGCGCTCAAGGACAAATATGTGGTCAATATGGCCAGAAACCTCAGGCGTCTGGTGGAAGAAATTCCCTCGGCCGAGGAGAGCCGTCTGGCCGTACAGCAGTGGCAGAAACAGGCTGAGCAGCAGGTGGTGGAGTAATGGGGCCAACGGTTCTTGTCACCGGTGGCACGGGTATTGTCGGGCGCCCCCTGGTCCGGGGGCTGGTGGCCGCCGGCAAAAGGGTTATTGCCCTGAGTCGCCAGGTGCTGGCCTGTGAACAGGGGGGAGAATTTTCGGATGTCGAGTATCTGCGTGGAGATGTCTCGCAACCCTTGCTGGGCCTTGAACCCCCGGTGTACCAGGAGCTTTGCCGCACCGTGCAGACGATCTTTCATCTGGCTGCCCGTACCGATTTTAAGGGTGCCGGCCTGGCTGATTACCAGGCCATTAATATAGATGGTGTGAAAAATGTCCACACCCTGGCCCAAGAGGCCGGTGGCCATCTCCACCATGTCTCCACCGCCTTTGTCTGCGGGACCCATACCGGCATCTTTAGCGAGGAAAATCTTGATTGCGGCCAGCAGTTTCGCAATGGCTATGAGGAGAGTAAGTTCCGCGGGGAATGCTATCTCAGGGAGTGTTTAGCCGCCGGCGCTGCCGGCATCACTATTTATCGTCCCGGTATCATTCTGGAGCGTCAGCCCTCTCCCTCTTCTGCTCATACCTTTGGCCCTTTCATTTTTCTCGATGCGGTTTTTCGACTTCTTCTCACCGCCAAGATGCAGGATGAAAAAGGCCCGGCCCTCAGAATCAGCGGGCAGCGCTCCTGTCATCTGCCCTTTATCTTTGACAACGATGTGGCCGCGGCCCTCTTGCAGATTTCGCAGGCCCCTGATAATGATGGTAAGACCTATCATGTGGTCTGTCAGGCCCCCTTTGGCAATGCCGTGCTGGAGGATGTGTTTAACCAGGCTTTCGGCCGCCGGGTGGCGGCACTGGTGGCCAAGGAGGCGTTCACGGCCGTGGCGCCAAGCCAGCCGGAAAGGATCATGGCCAGGAAGACGGCCAAGTATGCCCCCTATATGGATTTTGCCGTTCATTTTGAGCGCCGGAATCTCGAGGCTCTGCTGGGTGCAATTTTTTGCAGGCAGGTGGAAGAGGACGAGCTCCTGCAGGCCTTTGGTCTCTTTCTGGCCAGTAAGAAAGAGGAGATGGCCGGGCGGGAGATCGCTGCTCAGGAACGCCAGGATATTGAGGGCTATTTTGAGCACTTTCTGCCCGCCATTATAGGTCAGCAGCTCATTGCCAATCTCGCCTCTCTTTCCTGTGCATTCTGGCTTAAGGTGGGCGCTTTGCCGTGCCGGACCCTGGTTGTTGAAAAGGGCTGTCTGGCCGCGATACAGAGCGAGGGCCAGGGAGATTTCGGTTATAAGGTGCGGCCGGAGGTCTTTTTGCAGGTGGTCAGTGGCCGTCTCTCGCCCCAGCGCGGCTTTTTTGATGGAGACATCGCCCTGGAAGGGGATACCATGGCGGCCCTGCGCACCGCCACGGCCCTGGAAGAGTTTTTTCAATGTCGTCCCTATCTGGTGTCGTAGAGAGACGAGTTGCCCCTACAAAAAAGGATATCTCCATGCGAAAGAACTGGATAGCTGTGCAGGATGTTGAAGGCCGGCCGTACGAAGAATGCGTTGAGCTCTTCAGGAAATATATCAATCCGGGCCTGGTGGCCCTTCTGGAAATGGGTGAGTATACCTCTATCGAGCCTCGCTCGGCCCATGGCGCCATCATTATCGACGGGAAGGGGCGGGAGATTCTCGATTTCGTCTCCTCCTATGGCGCCCTGAATCTTGGCCATAACCATCCGGTGGTAAAAGCCGCTATCCTTGATGTCCTCCATAAGGAAAAGGTGGATCTTTCCAAGGAGCTCCTCTCCCCTTATGCCGCCTGTCTGGCCCATAACCTGAGCCTGCTGACCCCCGGCAGCCTTGATCGTTTCTATTTCTGCAATTCAGGGACCGAGGCGGTGGAGGCGGCCCTGAAGCTTGCGGCCCGTTACTTTAAGGGTAAACGGCCTCTGTTCATCTATGCGGAAAATTCCCTGCATGGCAAGACCCTGGGGGCATTGTCCGTCACCGGTGGCCAGAAGCTGCGTGAATATTTTCCCCTGCTTCCAGGCCGCTGCGTTCCCTACGGCGATGCCGAGGCCATCGAGATTCTGCTGCGTGACACCCCCAAGGAAGGGGATGACTCCGTGGCTGCCGTCATCCTTGAACCCATCCAGGGGGAGGCCGGGGTTATTGTGCCGCCGGCGGGCTATCTCCGTCAGGTTCGGGAGATCTGTGATCGGTACGGGGTGCTGCTCATCCTTGATGAGATCCAGACCGGGATGTGCCGCACCGGCACCTTTTTCGCCTGCGAACAGGAGGGGGTGGTGCCTGATCTGCTGGTTATCGCCAAATCCCTGGGGGGTGGGTTGGCCTCCATCGGTGCCACCATCGCCACCACCAAGGTCTTTGATACGGCCTATGACAATCCCCACGACTGTCTGGTGCAGACCTCCACCTTTGGCGGCCGCACCACCAGTTGTGTCGCTGCCATGGCCGCCCTGGAGGTCTGTGTCCAGGAGGATCTGGGCCGGCGGGCCCAGGAATTAGGAGAGAGGCTGCTGGCCGGCCTCCAGGCCATCAAGGAAAAATATCCGGAATGGATCCGTGCTGTGCGGGGCCGGGGGCTGATGGTGGGAATAGAGTTTGACGAGCAGGTGATTGACAAGGCCCCTTATCTGCCCGCCAAGATCCCCGGACTAAAAAACGTCCTCAAGGAGCATCTGCCCGGCATGGTAGCTGCGGCCCTTTTAAAGCAGCACGGCATCCTGGGCACCCTGATGCTCAATAACCGTTCCGTGCTCAGGGTCTATCCGCCTCTCATCGTCACCGAAAAGGAAATTGATTATTTCATCGGCGCCCTGGACGATATCCTCGGTCAGGGGCCGAAGGAGCTGGTTAAGAACCGGGTTAACCATGCCATTGGTGCCGCCGGTTTGAAATTCATTGCTCCCTGGGCTGGGTCGCTTTTAAAAAGGCAGCGCTGATGGCAGATTTTTTCCGTAATCTTGCCTGCCTGCTCAGGCGCCACCGTTTTCCGGTGCTGCTTTTTTTTATGGTTTTGACCCTCGCCCTCTCTGCAGCGACCGGGCTGAGCCGGGTGGATAACTCCCTGGAGGTCTGGCAGTCAGGAGATGACAGCCATTGGCTCCAATATCAGGAATTTATCCACCGGTATGAAATTACCGATCCCTTGATCGTCTATCTGCCGGCCGCGGATCTCCTGGTCATGGAAGAGATCGAGGAGGCGATAAGCCAGGAGAGTAGGGCGGCCACCATCCATTCTTTGGCGGTGAACGTCGGTGCCGAGCATGTGCAGGGGATTTTCTTTGTCATGCCCCCCGCCGACCTGGAGCCAGGTGAGCTGGCGGCTCTCCTTGCTGAGGTGGAGGATGTTCTGGGCAGACACGACATCCCGTATCGTTTGGGCGGGGTCTGGTATCTCACCGCCATGCTCGACAATCTTTCAGCCACCTCCACCCAGACCCTCTTCCCACTGGTTTTGCTGATTTTGGCCCTGGGTGTCTGGTTTTTTGTCCGGGATCTGCCTAATGTTCTGCTTGTGCTGGCTTGTGGTTTTTTGCCGGCTCTCCAGATCACCGGTATCATGGCCCTGGCCGGGGTTCGCCTTAATATGGTGCTTCTGGCCCTGCCGCCTCTCACCATGATCCTTGGCATTGCCCATGCCATCCATCTGGTGGCCAAGGTACCTGATCGCGCCAGCCAGACAGAGCTCGATCTCTTCAGCATGGTGGCACCACCCTGTCTGCTCTCCGGCATCACCACCATGCTCGGTTTCCTCTCCCTCACCCTCTCCGGCTATTTACCTGTGCGGCAACTGGGGATCTGGGGAGTGGTTGCCAGTCTGCTGGCCCTGCTCAACGCCTTTATCTTGCTGCCCCTCTTTTTTAAGGCCGGTACCAGAAAACCCGTTACCCTTGCCGGCACCATGGCCACCGTCCTTGATCGCCATCGCATCCTGCTGCTGGGCATCTTTCTGCTGAGTACCCTGGTCGCCTGTTTCGGGCTGGCCCGGCTCAATACCGGCTCATTGATCCTGGATTTTTTTGATAGAGACGCGGTGGTCAGCCAAAATTACCGGAGCATTGAAGGGGCCGGTCTGGGCCTGACCCCCTTTGAGGTGGATCTTGCCGGTACATCGGTGACCAATGATAAGCTGCAAAGGGTCATGGCCTTTTATGCCGACAAACATCCGGTGATAACCCACATCTTTTATTATTTCGAGACAGGTGAGGTGATAACCGCCTCCACCGCCAACGGTCTGCAGCTGCCCATGGCCCTCACCTTTGCCGATCTGACGCAGCGCCCTCAGCGGGCCACCCTCCTCATGCAGACCCTGGCCTCCGAAGCCACCCTCTCCCTGGCTGAGGATCTGGAAGGCTACCTGCAGCAGAGTCTCGGCAGCCGGCCGCAGCCCTATGTGACGGGGTCGGTGCCCCTCTATACCAGGGGCCAGCAGGCCCTGTTCTCATCGCTGATAACCAGCTTTGCCTTTGCCTTTTTGTCGATATCGGTGATCATGGGCCTGGCCCTGCGTTCCCTGCGCTACGGCCTCCTGGCCATTATCCCTAATTTTCTGCCCGTTTTTTTTATCCTGGCCACCATGGGGTGGCTCGCCATCCCATTAAGTGTGGCCACCGTCACGGTGGCAAGTATTGTCTTTGGTATTGTGGTGGATGATTCCATCCATTTTCTCCACCGGCTGCGGAGCGAAGAGGCCGGGGTACCCCTCAGGCAGCGTCTGCAAAATACCCTTGATCATGTCGGGCCGGCCATTATCACCACGACCCTGGTGGCAGGTGTCGGCTTCTTGGGCTTTCTGGCCTCGCCCTTCATCCCCCTGCGAAATTTTGGGCTGTTAATATCCGGCGCCCTGTTCCTGGCCCTGGTGTGTGATCTTTTTTTGTTGCCGGTCCTCATTTTAGTAGGTAAGGGCGAACGATGAAGAGCAACCATATCAAAGAGATCCTTGCTCTCCATTTTGACCCGGCGCATGGGACACCATACTGGCTGGAGAGACAGGAGGCCTTGGGCTTTGATGTCGCCGCTGAAATTTGCTGCCGGGAAGATTTCCAGAGACTCGGCATCATGGAGGTCGAAGAGCTGCGCCGCCGGCCTCTTACGGACTTTATTCCTGAAAGGTTTCATGCTGAGCTGTCAACTTTGCTGCTGTCGGAGACGGGCGGGACCACCGGTGAACCCTGTCGGCGTGTTTTCTCGCCTGCCGAGTTCAACAGGGCCTTTGTTCTGCCCTGGCTTGATGCCGTCCACAAACACGGCTTTCCCAGAAACGGCACCTGGCTCTTTGTCGGTCCGGGTGGGCCGCATATCATCGACCGGTCGGCCCGGGCCATGGCCCGGGCGGTGGGCAGTCTGGAGCCCTTTACTGTGGATTGCGACGTGCGCTGGATAAAGAGGCAGGCCCCCGGTTCTCTGGGTTTCAAACTTTATCTGGAGCATGTCCTCAGCCAGGCCATGAATGTCATCAACCATCAGCAGATCGATACCCTCTTTACCACGCCGCCTCTGCTTACCGAACTGGGGCGGCGCATGAATAAAGATCAGCGCCAGCGCATTTGTGGTATCCATACCGGCGGCATGGCCTTGAGTGTGGGGAGTCGTCCCGCCTTGCAGCAGCGCTTTCCGCAGGCGGTTATCCTGCCGGGGTACGGCAATAGTCTGTTTGGGGTGAGCTTCCCGCTTTTTACTGGAGATGGGGGGGAGGATGTCTTTGTGCCCCGGGATGACAGTCTTTGGTTGCAGCTCGCTCCTCTTCCGGCGACCAGCCAGGCGCGCCAGGACCTCTGCCGTCTGGTGCCGCCTGGTCAGCGCGGCCGGATTATTCTCCATCGTCTTGATCCCACCTTCCTCATCATCAATCTGCCGGAAAGGGACACGGCCATTGCCCGGGAAAGAGGAGATGGGGGGCAGGGCCTCACCGATATTGCCCCGTTGGCATTTGCCACCCCCACGGACAGGCAGGGGGTCTATTAATGGCGCCGGATCTGTTCACCCTGGAGGTTGCCATCCCCTGTGCGTGTGGAGAATTGGAGGGCCGTTTTCTCTACGGCAGCGAGGAGCAGCAAGGCCCGGGCCTGATCATCTGTCCGCCCCATCCTCTTCTGGCCGGCAATATGGATAATAATGTGGTGTCAACCCTTGCCCAAACCTTGGCCGCCACCATGCCGGTACTGCTCTTTAACTACCGGGCCGTGGGTAAGAGCAGTCGGTCGCAGCCCCATCTGCCCCTCTTTGAGTATTGGCACGGACTGGATGCGAGAAAGGAGTATGATGCGGTGGTTCACGAGGTGGGCCAGGTCATGGCGTGGTCCAGGGCCTTTTTTGCGGAGTTTCATCTGGTCGGTTACTCCTTTGGCGCCTATATCGCCTTGCGGGCCTTGCAAGAGCGGGTGCTCTCCTATACCGCCATCACCCCGCCCCTGGCTGAGCATGACTTTTCTGCCTTGCGGAATCTTGAGCTCCCCGTGGCCGTCATTATGGCGGAGCATGACGGCCTTTTAGACGGCGGAAATCAAGATGTCGCGGAAAATGTCCTCTTTTTTGAAACCATCAAGGCCACGGACCATTTTTTTATCCACAAAGAGGCGGAGGTTGCGGCCTTGGTGGCGGATTTTCTCGGCAATATCTGATCTGCTGGACAGCTTTCTGAGGGGTGGAGCAGGGCACGCATATCTCCTGGGTTTTTGAATTTTTTGGTCATCCTAGCCGGCCAGGATGACCAAAAAATCAGTCGTTGCCCGCCAGCTCCTTTAACAGCGGCAGTTTCTGGCGCAACGCTTCCCTGTTTTTGAAGGTGAGGGTCAGGCTGATCTCATCTTTTTCAAAAAAGGGGGAGTGGTGGAGCGTAGCCCCTGGTGGCAGATGACAAGATCGGCAGAATTCTGTGAATTCCTCCTCGGCCTGGGAGTAGCTGGGGAACTGTTTTTCCAGGAGCCAGCCCATGAAACGGGCTGTTTTCTGGGGGAGATTGAGATCAGTGCGGTTGAGAATTTCCTGACACTCTTCACTGGCCAGGAAGGTGGCAATATTCGTCTTGCTGCGTCCGGCAATCTCTCGGCTGATCAGGGTGATCTTCTTTTGGTTGGCCACAGAAAGTTTCAGGTTTACCATGATTTCAAAGAGGGACATGCGGTCGAAAAAGGAGAGTTTTTCCAGTTGCCAGCCAACCTTGGGGTCGAGACTACCTGCATGGAGCGCCTCCTGGATGACCTCTTCAAGGTTGTTGAGGCGCAGGAGTTTCTCGGCCTGCGAGGGGTGGGCCTCCAGACCGAGAAGGGGCAGAAAGCGCTGGGCCGCTTTCTCCAGCTCGAGCCAGGTCCTTATCTTCTTGAAAAAAATAGCCTGTTCAATAATGGTGGGCGGCGTAAAGGTGATTTTTTCCTCAAGAAGCAGGGTGAAGTTCTCCAAGGGTGAGGAGGTGGCCGGCTGTACCCGGCAGTCGCAGGAGGTGAAGTGGAGCCTGCGAGCGGCCAGCAGCCTGTGGCGACCGGCAAGGATACGATACCTGCCGCGCCCTGCTTGCTCCACAAGGGGAGGATGAAGAATGCCCACTCTTTTCAGGGACGCCACCAGGCTTGATGTTGGTTCTTGGCGGCAGACCGGTTGCAGGAGATAGGTTTCATCCTGGAAATCTATTTCTGATAAGGCTAGACGTTGTAACTGCATGCTTTCTCCTTTGGTTGATAGCCATAAATACCTTGAACAGGCAGGGGCGGCAAGGTGAAAACAGCGGTACCCTGCTGGACAATCCAGCCCTTGCTGGGGCAAGATGGAATTATATTTTTTATTTTTCAAGGCGTTGAGCTATGCAGAAGATACTGGGAAAAATTGCCGATCAGGCCCGGCTTATGGGTCGTCAGGTCTACGTGGTGGGCGGTGCGGTCCGCGATCTCCTTTTGGGGCGCTTGGCCCCTGATCTGGATCTGGCTATTGACCGCGATGCCCTCCTCTTCGGCCAGCATCTGGCCACCATTCTGCCGGCCAGATTTATCATTCTTGATGAAGGGGAAGAGATTGGACGTCTTATCTGTCAGGGACATCTTGTCGATATCGCCGTTTTTAAGGAGAGGTCGGCAACCATTGCCGAGGATCTGGCCAGAAGGGATTTTACTGTCAACGCCATGGCCATTCCCTTGGCGGACTGGCTCGCCCCTGATCCCTCTGGTGCCATCATTGATCCCGGTGGCGGCCAGGCCGATCTGCACAGTCACCTGCTCAGGCTTGTCTATAATAATGCCTTGCAAGATGATCCCTTACGTATTCTTCGTGGTTTTCGATTGCAGGCCCATACCGGCTTCAGGCTGGATCCTGGTTTTCTTGCCCTGGCCCAAAAACAGAAAAAACTTCTTGCCCGGCCGGCACCGGAACGGATCAGTGCGGAGCTGCATCTTATTTTCGAGAGTGCCCGGGCCGGCGTCATAGTCCAGGCCATGGCTGAGGCGGGTATTCTGGCCCAGGTTTGTCCGGAAATTATGAGCGGTTTCCAGGTGGAGCAGCCGGCCAGTCATCACCTTGATGTCTTTGATCATAACATGGCAGCCCTGCGGGCTATGGATCAGATTATCAGGCGGCCTGAAAAATATTTTCCAGAATCAGCCCCGCTGATGGCGGCCTATCTCAAGACCGGCCGGCATCAGCGCTGGCTGCGATGGGCTGCTCTTTTTCATGATCTCGGCAAGCCTCATACCTTGGCTATGAAAGAGGGGAGAATCACTTTTTATCAGCATGATCAGGTCGGGGCCCAGCTTTTTATTACTATGGCCAAGCGCCTGAAGTTTGCCAATATCGATATGAACAAGGTCGCTCTGCTTATTTCCCAACATATGCGGCCTTTTCATCTTTGCAATATCATGCGCCAAGGCCCCTTATCAGCCAAGGCCTGTTTGCGGCTGGTAAAAAATATTGGCGATGACCTGGAGGGTCTTTTTTTGCTCGCTATGGCCGATAGCCTGGCCGGGCAGGGTGAGGCAAAGCCACCGGAGATGGAGAAGGAGCTTGCCCTCTTATTTGGCCAAGTCTTGCGGCAAAGAGAGGAGCATATTGCCCCGGTTCTGGCAGGACCGCCTCTGCTCACCGGCCATGATCTCATCAAGACCGGTCTTGTCCCTGGCCCTTTCTTTAAAAAAATCCTTGATGACCTGCAGCAGGCCCAGGTCGCGGGGGAGGTGGTTGATCGAGATGGCGCTCGGCAGTGGCTGGCCCGCCAGAAGATCTAGCTATTTATTTTTTAAAGTTTGACCGGTTATTTCGCCTCCAGGTAGGCTGATGCTGTGATGTTTTATTAAAATTTCAAGGGCTGCCGCTGGTGGGTGCCACTTTTATTTGAGGAAGGTTTATGGCGGGTACGGAAAAAGAAAAAAAAGAAAAACTCTATGATGATATTTTCGGCGAGGCAACTGCTGAAAATATTAAAAAATGTCTGCAGCACCATCTGTTGAGCTTTCAGGGTCGAGATCCGGAACGGGCCGGGGCCCGGGACACCTATAAGGCCCTGGCCTATACCCTTCGTGATATCCTGGTGGAGAAGTGGGTAAAGACCCAGAAGGAGTATTACGACCGGCATCAGAAACGGGTATATTATCTTTCCCTGGAGTTTCTGGTCGGCCGTTCTCTGGGCAACAGCCTGATCAATCTTGGTCTTCTTGACGAGGCGAGCAAGGCCTTGCACGAACTGGGTTACGGCCTTGAAGAGATGCGCGAACTTGAAGAGGATGCGGCCTTGGGTAATGGCGGCCTGGGGCGTCTGGCCGCCTGTTTCCTCGATTCCATCGCTACCCTGAAGATTCCGGCCTACGGCTATGGCATCCGTTATGAGTATGGGCTTTTTTTCCAGAAGTTACTGAATGGCTTTCAGATGGAGAGCCCGGATAACTGGAGTCGATATGGCACCCCCTGGGAGTTTCAGCGGAGCCAGCATCTCTTCCCCGTCTGTTTTAATGGCAAAGTGCATAGCTATGTGGACAGCCAGGGCCGGTATCGGGCAAGATGGGTGGACACCGAAGATGTCATGGCCATGGCCTGCGACATGTTGGTCCCTGGTTTCAATAATGATAATGTCATTAATATGCGTCTCTGGACTGCCAAGGCATCCAGGGAGTTTGATCTGGGATCTTTTAACCAGGGCAAATATATCAGCGCTGTGCAGAGCAAGGTGGCCTCGGAAACAATCTCCAAGGTCCTCTATCCATCTGATATTATGGTAGAAGGGCAGGAGCTCCGTTTTAAGCAGCAATATTTTTTTGTGGCCGCAACCTTTCAGGATATTTTCAGGCGCTTTAAGAAGAAGTACAGCTCTTTTGCTTTTTTCCCCGATGCGGTGGCCGTGCAGCTCAACGATACCCATCCCGCCATTGCCATCCCTGAACTCATGCGCTTGCTTCTTGATAATGAAGGTCTGGGGTGGGAACAGGCCTGGGATATCACGGTTCGGACCTTTGGCTATACCAACCATACTTTGATGCCGGAGGCCTTGGAAACCTGGTCTGTGGAATTGATGGGCAGGGTGCTGCCGCGGCATATGGAGATTATTTATGAAATAAACAAACGGTTTCTCATCACCGTGGCTGAAAAATTTCCCTCTGATAGTGAAAAACTCCGACAGCTTTCTCTCATTAGTGAGGAGAATGAAAAAAGGGTACGGATGGCGCATCTGGCCATTGTCGGCAGTCACTCGGTAAACGGTGTTGCCGAACTGCATACCCATCTCTTAAAGACCCGTATTTTCCCAAGTTTTCATGCCCTTTATCCGGGCAAATTTAACAATAAGACAAACGGTATTACCCCCAGGCGCTGGCTTCTTAAATGCAACCCACCTCTGGCTGGTCTGATTACCGAGGCCATTGGCCCGGCCTGGATAACCGATCTTGACAGGCTCAGGGAGTTGGAGGCGTTTGTCGATGACGCCGCGTTTCTGGAGAACTGGCAACAGGTTAAGCTGGCCAACAAGAAACGGTACCTGCAGAAAGTTGATGATTATTGTGGGGCAAAAGTTGATCCCAACTCCCTCTTTGATGTCCAGGTGAAGAGGATCCATGAGTATAAGAGACAACTTCTTAACTGTCTTCATGTTATCTCCCTCTATCTGCGCATTATTGATGACAGGGAGAGTGTGAAAACGCCTATCACCAAGATTTTTTCCGGCAAGGCGGCGCCTTCTTACATCCAGGCCAAGCTCATTATCAAGCTGATATGTTCCGTGGCTGAGGTGGTAAATAATGATCCCCGGGTCGGCGATAAACTCAAGGTTTCCTTTATCCCCAATTATAATGTCTCCAAGGCCGAGGTGATTATTCCGGCGGCGGATCTTTCCGAGCAGATCTCCACTGCCGGGACTGAGGCCTCCGGCACCGGTAATATGAAGTTCGCCTTAAACGGGGCCTTGACTGTCGGCACCTTGGATGGGGCCAATATAGAGATTCTTGAAGAGGTTGGTCGGGAAAATATCTATATTTTTGGTCTGACCGCTGAAGAGGCGGAGTTTGAGAAAAAACAGATGAGCCGAACGCCGGCCAGGATCTGTATGGAGAATAATCATATCGGTCATATCATCAGCACCATCTCCAGTGGTGTTTTCAGTGATGGCGACAGGAATTTCTTTAAGGATATCAGCAATAGCTTGCTGAGTGAGCATGATCCGTATCTGCTGGTGGCTGATCTGGAACAATATCTTGACTGCCAGGCCATTATTGAACAGGATTTCTGCAACAAGGACAATTGGACCCGGAAAGCAATTTATAATGTGGCCCGGATGGGTAAATTTTCCAGTGATCGCTCCATTACAGAGTATGCCCGCGATATTTGGGGGTTGGATGTGTAAAAAAGGCGCCCTGCGCAGATGATCTGCACCACTCCTCTGCGCAGGGGACTGCCTTATTGTACCTCTACTTGATCGTGAATTTTGACCAGGATTTTTTCACCAATCCCCTTTACCTTGGTCAGGTCATCTGCGGACGCAAAATTTCCATGGGTAGTCCTGTAGTCGATAATGGCAGAGGCCTTTGCCGGGCCGATTTCTGGTAATCCTTCCAGGGCACTCTGGTCAGCTGTGTTGATGTTGACACCGGCGATTGCAAGCTGGGCCCAGAACAGAAAAAGGGCGCATAGGGTCATAAGTTTTTTCATTGAGACTCCTTGGTTTGTTTAAACTGAAAAAAGATGGTGAGGTCGGCAGGGGTGCAGGGTAACCTGCCGGGGAGATAAGCATTTTTTTTGCTTTTACCCTCCCTGTTAAAACTTTAATATAATGGCACAGGTTTTACGGGCTGGTCAAGTTTAAAGTTAGGTTGCGGCTATTTTTATAAGTTAGGGGTTTGCTGGCAGAGCTGGCCGTTATTGACAGGGTAAGGAGAGACCAGGCGGTATGTTCCTATCAGGTGCCAGGTGCGATATGGCCTGGTGGAGAGTGGGCCCTTTCTTAAGAGTAGATTTTTATCTCGGAAGGAGGTGTTCAGTCAACTATGCGGCCAGCGCTCGTTTCAGAAGAGTCTTGGTGCGCTTGTTTGAGTAACTCTGTTTCCCGATCAGATCTTCGGGCTTCTTGTTGCCGGCAAGCAGCCGGTCCAGCAATTCTTTTTCGATGGCCATTGGTGCCCCTTAGGGTGGGGCTTATCTACCCAAGAACGGCCAGTAACCCACAGATTTTTGCGGATGAACCGTATTGTTAATCCTCCAGAATGCCATTGGCCCACCAGGTGTTTAAACGGTTAAAAACCTGGTTGGCGCTCAGACCGGGGATATCATACTCGAGAAGATCGTCTACAGTTTTGACCTTGGCCAGATGCTCTATGATGCTCTTTTCTCCCGGCCTTAAAGGAATGCGGCGGTAGGTGTTCATCAGAAACCATCTGTTGTTATCCTGCTGTAA
Source organism: Desulfobulbaceae bacterium (assembly GCA_024637145.1). Taxonomy (GTDB): domain Bacteria; phylum Desulfobacterota; class Desulfobulbia; order Desulfobulbales; family SURF-16; genus BM506. Next base: position 78,474 of record JAGXFQ010000012.1, on the reverse strand, counting down.
TTGCAAATCACTGCGGAGCAGCAGGGGAGATCGGCCATGAAGCACTGAATTAAAGCGCGTTTCATGGCAGTGCTGAAGAAACAGCTCCACGTCTTTGAGATTGGCGATGGAGGCCTCTTCCAGGATCCGATACCCCTTGGGCCAGCGTTCGAGTTCCAGGGTGGGAGACACCAGCTGGATTCGTCTGAGCGGTAGATTAACAAGAAAGCCGCTGACGCAGGCCACGCTGCCTTGAATGGTATTGTCCATCTGCCGCCCCCGACCGGAGGCGTAAAGCGGTGCGCCCGCAGCCTCCGGATAATTCAGCACCAGCTGGGTATGGAGCAGGTCTTGAGGGGAGTATGTCTTGAGGCATTGCTGGAAACGCTTTTTGCTGTTCACGGAAAAACGGTTATAGGGCATGCCGCGACCCTCGGTGAGCTTCATGAGACGACGGGTCCTTCCTTCATCTCTGAACCAGGCCGCTGTTGTCGTCTGGGGAACCATGCCCCAGATATCGGCTGCTGCGGCGAGATATTGTTCATATTCGGGGTGGTCAAGCGGCTCGGTAAAGAAATAGAGCACCCCTGGGGCCTGCTGCAAACCGACCTTCTGTTGCAGGCGGCTGATCAGCCCCTCGAAAAACGATTGCGTTGCCGTGAAAGCGGGTATGCTCGGATCCAGGGATTTTGCGGCGCCGGCGCAGAACGGACAGGAGAGGGAACAGCCGTTGGTCAGTTCCACGACAAAGGGGATATGCGGGTTGCGGTCGGCCCAGTCGTCGGGAACCTGGGTCCGGAAACGGCTGATCTGACGCAGGCGCCAGCTGCTGAAGGCATGGTCGCCGAATTCATAGGCATACAGGTTTTTGAGCCAGACCCGTTTTTCCTTGTTGTGGGCCCGATAAGCTTGCTGGCCGGGCTGCTCGTCCAAGCCGGCAAGCTGCAGATTCCCTTGCTTATTCTGCTCGACACAGAAGGCATGCAGGGCTGAGGCCTCCCCTGGCATGCTCCATTGTTGGAGGGCGGCTTCCGGCTGTTCCAGGAACCTCTGGCGAAAATCGGCATCGCCTCGCCAGAGATCATGAAACCGTTTGCTCTCTTCAGCTTTCATCAGGAATTGCCTTTGAGGGTAACCCAGCCGGGGGGCAGATGACCCTGCCGAACCGCTGCCAGCACCAGCCGGCAACACGCTCTTATCAGATCGCAGGGGAGGTCATCCGTCCGTTCAAGATTTTTATCGTAGCTTCCCGGAATACTCATCGGGCAGCCCCCGGCGCAGTGATGTCTCAGAAAACAGCCGGCGCAGGCAGTTAAATTTTCAGCACGGCGCTGTTGCAGGTATTTTCGCTGAGCGGCAGCAAACGTCATGGGATCGGCGCCGGCAATCCATGGCCCGAAAAGAAATGATTCCGAGTGCCGGTCGCTCTGCTGCTGAACGCGGGTACAGGCGCTGATCTCCCCCCAGGGAGTCACGACGAAATTCCAGCCGAAAGCACCGCAATAGCGCCCGGAAGGTCGTTTGAAGACCAGCATGCCTGCACCTTTCAGCGCTATGCCAAGCTGGCAGCAGAGAATATAGGCCTGCTGAAAATGGTGGGCATAACGATCCACGGTTATCCCCTCCTCCGATTTTTCTTCCTGGCGGCCAAGGATGGAAACCGGCTCGATATGCACGCTCGTGACGCCTTCCCGGTGGAGAAAACGGATAATTTCAGGCAACCGGTCGATGTTGTTTGAGGTGACGGTGACCCGGACTCTTTCCAGGAGCTGCAGCGAGACCAGATCCCGGAGGTTGTTGAGTACCACCGGATGGCTGTTTTCTCCGGATGCGAAGGGCCGTTGTCGGTGCTGGATCTCATCCGGACCATCCCAAGAAATACTGCAGCGGATCCGGTAGTCCGCAATGATCTGCCTGACCAACGGGCCAAAGGTTCCGTTGGTCGTCAACGTAAAGGAGGGCGCAACGAACATGGTCTGGCAACGGGTTGCGCACTCGTGCACAATATCTTGAAACAGCCGCGGATTCAGGGTGGGCTCCCCGCCGCCATGCAGATGTAGCTGCATCCGGCTGAAGCGGGAAGGATCGACAATATCGTGCAGGATGAGCTGATACTGCTGGAGCGAGAGTTCCTTTTTCAGGCTGCCGGAAGAGGCGTAGCAGTATGAACAGCGCAGATTGCAGTTGGTGGTGGGGAAAACCGTCAGAACCGCTTTTTTTTCAGACGACGGAGGCTGAATTTCAACGGGAACAACCAGCAACGTCTCGGACCCCTTAAGGAGCTCAAGCCGTCGGGTGTGGAGGGCTGAATAAGCCGCCGCTTCAAAAGCCATCGCGAACGGTCCTCGAGAAAGAACAAACCCCTTCAAGTCCGGAAAAAGCAGGCATGCCTCTGAATTTTTTTCGCTGTTTGCCATGAAGGGAACTCTATCGAGGAATCTGCCCAATCCACAGCAGAAAATCGGATCATATGCTTTCCACAGGTTCAGCCCTTTGCTGGCCCCGGGGGTGGGTGCTCCCCGCGTTTACCCATGGAAATTTCTGAAGCATCAAAAAAAAGAGTTCTCCCGGTTACCCGAGAGAACTCTTTGACGATTGGCCCTAAAAAATAATTAGTCCTTCCCGCAGTTATCGTGAATATCATTGAAGCACATATAACCACCACCGGCAACGGCGTCCAGCTCTTCATCCTGCAACTCTCCCTGCTGAGCCTTGGCAAGCTCCTCTTCCGTGAAGGAAAATCCGGCTCCATTGATGATTTTTTTGCTCTCTTCCAGGCTTTTGGCTTGTTTGACCTTTGCTGCAAATGCCGCGTCGCTTCCCATTTTCTCAAGAAATTTTTGAGCGTTTTCTACTGACATTTTTTTCCTCCGGTTGTTTGTAGATGAAAACATCTTCTTCGGTTTTGCTGCTTTGCTTGTGTATTTCTAAAACAATGGTCTGTTTTAAGTCGGACCAGGCACCTCTCAATTTTACGATAGCCATTTTCTCCTCCCGAGTGTTGCCCGGGATTAATTCTCAAGTTAATTTGTTTAACAAGTTTTTATGGAAAAACCAAATATTATCGGCGCTATATCCGGTAAACCTGCCTGCCCAGATGATACGCAAAAGGAAGACATGGCAGCCCAGGGCTGGGTCAAGGCGGCGGTTCGGCATCCTGCGACGGTGAGATCAATAGGAGCCACGGGGTCTGACCGCTTTTTTTCTCTTAAGGGCAGCCAGACACCCCTGGTAAGTCTGATGCTGATGAGCGCTCTGATAAAACTGCCGGGCAAAAGAGAGGCGATGGAAAGATCTTTCCGTGAGCCGAGCCAAAAGCGCCTCATAGTGGGGGAGCGGTTGTGCCGCTCCTGTTTGCAGCAGGGCTGCGGCAGCGGCCCTGCCGGAGTAAAGAGCTGCCTGTATGCCGCCGCCCGTCAGTGGATTGGCCAAGCCGGCGGCGTCTCCTGCCAAAAGAATCCTTCCCGAACCCGCAGGGGCGGACCCGCGGCGCAGCAGGACGAAAGATCCTTTGCCGGAGCAGGGGGGCAGACTGTTTGTTTTCAGAAAGTTCTGAAAAAGAGTATTTACTCCTCGGTTATGGAGGCTGTAAACTCCGACATTAAGCATAGTACGGCCGGGAAAGATCCAGCCGTAGCCGGGATTGTCTGCAAAAAACCGGATCAGCGGCCGGCGCAGCGTGTCAGGCCCGGTCGGGATTTCGGCCTGCAGGGTTATTGCCATGGCGCACGGAGGCAGCTGCAGCCCTTTGCGGATAAGGCTGCCGGAGCCGTCGGCCGCAATGACGGCTCGGGACCGTATGTCCCGGCCGTCCCGGAAAGAGGTGATTAGCTGATCCTTCTCCTGCCAGACCGCGACCGCGACTGCCCCCTCCCTGATGGTGACGCCCTGGTTCTGACAGTACCGCAACCGGTCCCCATCAAACCGGGTGCGGTCGATCAGAATGGTTGCCGCCTCCACCTGCCGACAGGGGCCATGCGGCATGCAGACATCGACTTCCGAATATCGGGCGATAAAGGAGCCGGGAGAGGTGTGCTCCACGGCCCGGAAGGCTTGCTCTTCAAGCAATCCCCCGCAACTCTTGGGGCGCGGGAAGGCAGCCTTGTCGCACAGGCAGGTAGAGATGCCGTTCTTCTGCAAATGCATGGCGGCAGCGGTGCCGGCGGGCCCGGCCCCGATGACCAGCACCTCCCACTCAGGGTCCGGCCCGCTCATCCGCTCTCTCCCTGTCGTTTTGTAAACAGGGGTTGCTGCAGGAAGTAATATTTAACCTGCAGCCGATCTTCCTGAGGAGAGGAAATTTTGACATGGTTCAGCGCGGTAACCAGCAGGCTGTCAGCCAAAGTGGGATCTTGCCGCCACTGTTGCCGCAACAAGGAAGGCCAATCCGGGGAGCGCAGGCAACTCTGGATCTTCGGTTTCATTATATCGAGCCCGGCCAAGGCGCCCTGGGGCAAAGGCAAGTGACTCAGAATCGGGCGCCAGTCGCGACTGCCGGCCGGGTTGTGGCCTGCGGCCTGCATTTCAAAGGCCGGGGTGACGGTTCCATCAGGGTATAAATCAAGGGCGCAGACCCAGTTCGGCTGCGCCTCCATAATATTCGACCAGATCGCGGCGAGCTGGGGGGACAAAGAGAGCCCCATCTGCTGTTGCAGGCAGGAGAATTCAGCGGGCGTTATTCCCACCAGGCAGATTTTGACCCGCTGGCCGCCGGCGCGGGGCAGGAGAAAACCGGTCTGGACCACCGAGATGGAAGGGGGCAGATCGTCAAGGAGTTTTGCTATTCCCTGGTCGATCATGGGGTCGATGCCGATTCCCTCCCTGATCAGATCAAGTACCTCGCGGACAATTCCCCGATTCCCGTTGTTCTGGTTGGCGATGGTGATAAACAGGTTCGGTCTGGTCCGGCTGGACAGGCTGCTGTCGAATTCCAGCCAGAGCCCTCGCCAGTCGCGCCAGCGATCCGGATTGCTGTTCTGCTCCCGAGTCAGGAGGTCAAGCAGGTGCAGCCAGGGAGCGGGGATATCGAGCCGGCCAAGGAGAGGCAGGTGGCATGCCATCCCTCTTCTTGCGCTCAGAAAACAGGAGAGGTCTATTTCGGGCTGGTGGGCATCTCCCCGCAATTCAAAGAGAAGCTCTTCCCGGCCTAGCCCGCCTTCCAGGCTTTCGGCTAAACGGAAAAGACTGCTCTCCGGTGCGCAAGGCAGCCCCAATGCCTGATGGAAGAGGCGGACCTGCGGGAGAAGGGTGGAGGAGGGCTGTTCAGTATGCATGGGTCTTTGCCGCTAAAGAGAATGTTGTGTTTAACCGGGGCTACGATGGCCCCGTTTGCCAATCGTAGCCCCGGACATTTTTAGACGATCAGGGCACACCAAGATGACGGTATTATCCCCTTGCATCCGTGCTCTGTCCTCTTAGGCGATCAGCCCGTCGTTTGTGGCCATTTTGTTTTCGAGCAGGCGATCCGCCTCTTCCGTTGCCAGCTCTTCCAGATGCAAAGCGGCCAAGGCGATAATAATTTTTATGTGGTCCGGGAAATGACCCGGCCTGGCCCTGCCGCGGCTTTCCCACCGGGCGACATTCGACGCCGCTTTTTTGAGCAGGCGCTGCAAAATGGTAAAAACAGCGGCGCTGGGCGGCGGGACGCCCTGGTAATTCTCCAGCCTGCCGCCTTGCCGGTAGAGTGGAAAATCCTCCATGCCCATGAAAAGCAGGAACAAATCAGCGCGGTAATGGCCGAACGCCGCGACAATTCCCGCATAATCGGCAAGAAATTCGTCATGTATGGCATTCTGCATGGAGCCGAACACCCGGCGGGTAAAGTAATGGGTGCATTCATGCTCCAGGCGGATCAGCCGGGAAATCCGCAGCCATTCCTCCTCCGGTAGCCCGACCGTTGTTGCGCTCACGTTGCTGTAGCCCCCTTCGCTCAAAAGGATCAACCGGTCCTGGTACAGCTCCTTGCAGGAAATCAATCGGGAAAATTCGGCCGGCCAGCCGCCGATGGCTGCGGCAAGAGGATTGTCGCCTTCCCATGACCTCCGGTGGCGAGCGATCCGGTCCCAGTTGTTGAGGCCTGAAATCATGGTTCCGCCCATGGCATCCGGCACCGGCTTCGGCTCGTTGCGCATGCTAAGGGCGCGAACCAGGGCGACGAAATCCTGCCGGTCCCGCGCCGTAAGCACCGGAATTGCGCCGGCCGGGGTTTCATGGAGGAACAGTTGCAGCCCGGCCGGATCCACGGGGGCCCAGCCTGGTAGCGCCGGCTCCGGGAGTATCCCTTTGCGGGTTGCCGATCGATATTTCTCCTCGCCGCTGATCCCTTCCCGGATGGGGAAGCGAAGTTGAACGAGCTTCTCCCGCAGCACTTGGAAGACCCCACCTTGCGCCGCCTCGGCCGCGTACTCGCGCCAGACCGGGACAAACGGCTCATCGCCCAGAGGTAAAGGCGGTACTTTTGCTTCGGCAAAGTGACTGCGACCATAGCCGAGCAGTTCCGCGATCTCGGTCTTCTTGGCACCCAGACCGGCCAGAATTTCTCGGCGCACCTGCTCACGGTTCACGAAAGCCACCTCCTTCTTGCTTCTCTGGCTCAGTCAAACGGCGGGATAACGCGAAAACTCCCATCCCTTACATGCTTGATCACCATGCCTTTACCGATGACGTCGCCTTTGTCGTCAAAGGTATGGAGGCCGGTGACTCCCGGCCAGTTTACAATGTGCCGGAGGGTGGCCGCCATCCTCTCCGGCACTGTCGAGCCGCCCTTGGTGATCGCATGGGCCAGCAGGTGCAGCGCATCGTAACCCTGGGCCGCGTCCAGGTCGGGAATGGTTCCATACTTTTTCTCAAAACCCTGTACAAAGGTTGCCACTTCAGCCTGCGGCCTCCCCGGATCAAAGGACGAGACCACGGTGACCCCTTCGGCAGCTGCGCCCGCCACCCGCAATAAAAGATCATTATCCAGGCTGTTGCCGGAGAGGATGGGCGCCGCGATCCCGGCCCGGCGGATCAAGGGAATAATCTCGCCGGCCACGGGCAGCTGACCGGCGAGCAGGATCGCGTCAAAATCGAACTGCCTCTGCCACAAATTGAAGTCGGCGGCGAAATCGCGCTCCCTGTAGGTCAATTCATACGGCAACCGGTCCACAATGGCGATCCCCAGTTCATAGCAGCGCCTTTCAAAAATATTGGCCAGGCCCCGGGCATAATCATCCTGCTGATAATAGATGGCCACCCGCCGGTAGCCTTGTCCGGCGGCGTGCTCGGCCAAGGCCAGCCCGTCTGCTTCGTCGGTGGGGATGTTGCGGAATACCAGCCGCCGGCCTTGGAGGGTCAGGGCCGGATTGCTGGCGAGGGGGGAGAGCATCAGCAGGCCGTAATATTCATACATCACCGCCGTGGCCAGGGAAACCGTCGAAGTCGGGTGGCCGATGACCGCCACCATATCGAGATTTTCAGCAAATTCCTGGGCAATCTTCCTGCCGCTTTTCACTGACATCCGGTCATCCCGAATGACAAGTTCCAGCGGTCGGGCCAGGACACCACCGTTCGTATTGATTTCTTCCAGGGCCAGATTGACGCCGTTCAAAAGCGCTACGTCGCTGTCCTCCCAATCCCCGGCCACGCCGATGACGATCGGCCCCGTGGCCTGCAGCGCCCGTTCTGCCCTGATCTTTTTCGCCCCCCAGCGGATCGATTCCGACTTGGCGGCGTCCATGACCAGTAAGGCAAGCCAGGTGATGCATCCCACTGAAAAGATGCCGAAGAGAGTCCATAATATGATTTTCCGCAGCATGATACGCTCCGCTTGAGGGTAAGAAATTGTTGATCTGATTGACGCTGTTATGCTCTTGAACTATTGAATTTGCATCTTGAGCCCCTGAACCATCAGGCCAGTTGTCTCTTGGCAAGATCGGCGAACAGGCCCGGCTGGGTCAGCAGGGCATCGTAGGTCCCCTGCTGCACGATCCTGCCCTGATCAAGGACGTAGATTTTGTCGGCGTTGACGATGGTGCTGAGCCGGTGGGCGATGACCACCCTGGTGGTCCGGAGCCCCTCCAGGCTGCGGTTGACCATGGCCTGGGTTTTGTTGTCGAGAGCGCTGGTCGCCTCGTCGAAAAAGAGGATCCGGGGCTTGGCTGCCAGGGCACGGGCGATCAGGAGCCGCTGGCGCTGACCGCCGGAAAGACCCCCGCCGCCATGGGAGATCATCGTGTGCATCCCCATGGGCATGTTTTTGATGTCCTCTTCCATGCCGGCCAGGCGGGCGGCTTCCCAGGCGTCGTCCAGGGTCAACCGCGAGGAGCCGACGATGTTCATGAAAATATCCCCAGCCAGCACCTGGCCGTTCTGCAGCACCACCCCCAACTGGCGGCGCAGCTCCCGGACATCAAGGCCGGCCAGATCCTGACCGTCATAAAAAATTCCCCCGGATTCGTACTGCTCAAAGCCCAGTAGCAGGCGGAAAAGGGTAGATTTGCCCGAACCCGAGGAGCCGACCAGAGCGACAAATTCCCCGGCCCGAACCCGCAGCGAGACATCGCTCAGGATCAGCGGGCCATCCGGGGTATAGCGAAAACAAAGACGACTGACCTCGAATTCCCCGGTCAGCCGGCCCGGATCGGCTTTGGCTTCGTCGGTTTCCGGCAGGGTTTCCAGGATCGGTTTGCAGCGCTGGTACAGGGGCAGGACCCCGATGGCGCCCACCAGACTTATGAACACCCCGAGCACCGACTGCAGAAATTGGCTGAATGCCGCGTTAAAAGCGAGAAAATCTCCGGTGGAGAGAGGGTCTTTGCCGGCGAACCGGACAATCATGGTGAAGATGACGATCATGGAGATGATCGGATAGACCCCGGTAAAGGTCTGCACACAGTTTTGCACCACTCTGATTTTCCGGGCCAGTTGGCGTTGACTGGCGAACACCCTGGCCCAGCGGGCGAAAACCCGCCCTTCGCTGCCCGAGATCCGGAATTTTGCAATTCCGGTGATGTTTTCCAGCACCAGCCCCGAAAGCCTGCCGCTTATCCCGGCAAGCTGCCTCTCATAGCGCAGTTGCAGCATGCTGGTGATGGCCATGAAAAGGAGCGCCACCAGGGTAAGCAAAACGGCTACCTTGGCCAACGGGATGCTGTACCAGAAGAGCAGGGCCAGACTGAACAGGGAGAAGACGCCGGAGATCAGGCCACTGATCGTGGTGCCTGACAGAATGCGGCGCATTGTGTTGATTCCCATGGCCCGATCCGCCAGATCGCCGGTGGAAAAGGTGCGAAAGAAGGGCACCGGCAGTTCAAGCAACCTATCCCAGATCGCCCCCTGGACATGCTGGTCCATCCGCCCTTCCAGCCGCAGGACGGCAATGCTGCGGGTATAGTTAAAAATGGCCACGCTGAAGGCACTGATCAACAGGGCAAGGGTCAGCATGAATAACTGATTGAGCTGCGCCCCCGGAATGATGGTGTTGAAAATAATCCCGGTGGCCACCGGCGTAATCAGCCCCAGAAGCCCGGCCGCCAGACCGGTCAGCAGAATCACCCCGATATCCCCCCCGCGGCCCTTGACGGCGAAACGGAGCAGATCCATGCCTTTCAGCGCTTGGGAGGGGAGGGTGCGGTAGAGCACCTGGGCGAAGGGGGCAAGCTCCGCCGCCACCGCGGCGGTTACCTCCACCAGAGCGCCGTCGGCAGCCGGGTCATATAACTGGTATCTGCGGGCGCTCTTCTGCAGCAGGGCCACCGGCCGTTGGGACTCGCCCCGGTAGGCGATCAGGGGACCATTGTCCTCGGTCCACCAGCGCCCCTGCAGGGCGACCTGCCGGGTTCGCAAACGCGAGACCCTGACGATGGCCTCAAGGGGATCTTTGCTCGAGTCGCCGCCGGTGCGGGCAACCGGCTTGACGATGGTGATGCCAAGCGATTTGGCCACCTGGCGACAGACATCGAGCAGCGGCTCTTCCGCCTCGGCTGCCACCGTTTGTTCGTTCCCCTCCAGGAGAGCGGCCAGCCGGCTCACCGCATCGTTCACCAGTTTGCGATCCGTCGCCAGCTTACGGACCAGACGTTCGCGGCCCAGGTCCTGATCCAGGCGGTCCGGTTCATGCTCCCCAGGGATGCCGGGCAAATCCGTCATGCCGCTCTCCCCGATGCCGACTGCTTTTAGTGGTTTCTGCTCAGCCATAGTCACAGTATCATTCCAGAAGGTTCCTGCGTAGTTACATGGTGTTGATGAGCCCGGCATAATGGCCGTCGAGGGCCATCAGCTCTGCATGGGTGCCCCGCTCTGTGACCCTGCCCTGGTCGAGCAGGATAATTTCATCGCAATCGCGGATCGTGCTGAGGCGGTGGGCAACGATGATGCAGGTGCAGCCCCGTTGTCGGATGCATTCGTCCACCTGCTGTTCGGTGACGGGATCAAGGGCGCTGGTGGCCTCGTCGAGGATGAGAATGCTCGGCTTGATCGCCAGCGCCCGGGCGATCTCCAGTCGCTGCCGCTGACCGCCGCTGAAGTTGCGGCCCCCTTCCCCCACCTCGCCGTCATAGCCCCCCGCCCGGGAGGAGATGATCTCATGGATGGAAGCGTCCCGGGCCGCGGCAACCACCTCGGCTTCCGGGATGGTGGTATCCCAGATGGTCAGATTGTCGCGAATGGTCCCGCCGAACATGAAAATATCCTGGTCCACCATGGCCAGCGAATTGTTGACGATGGCCCGGGGGATTTCCCGGCGCGGGCTGTCGTCGAAAAGGATCTCCCCTGACCACGGTTCATAGAGGCCGGCAATCATTTTGGAGATGGTCGACTTGCCGCAGCCGGAGCCGCCGACCAAGGCCACCCGCATCCCCGGCTGCAGCTTCAGGTTAAATTTTTCAATGAGCGGCGGCGCCAGCCGGGAGTAGCCGAAGGTGATGTCCCGCAGCTCGATCTCACCGGCCAGCTTGTGAGGCGCCTGGGCGGCAAGGCCCAAGTATCCCGGGTCGCCGTCAGCCGCGGCTGCCCTGGCCTCCTCGGCGGCGATCAGGGGGTCAAGGGGATAGCGCATGACATCGTCGAGCCGGTTCATATCCCCTTCAATCTCCTGCACTTGCCCACCCAGGCCCACCAGATCGTTCACCGGTTGGAGGAAGCTCGCCATCAGGAACTGAAAGGCGACCAGCATCCCCATGGTCAGATGGCCGTCCATAACCCGTAGCCCGCCGATGCCCAGGATGAGGACGGCGTTGATGGCGGTGAGCAGAGGCGGTACGGCGTTGAGCAACTGGGAGGACACCCCCAGCTTCTGCTCGGCATCGAGCACCTTGGCATGATATCCGGACCATTTGGCAAAGAAATCCGCTTCGCCACCCGTTGCCTTGAGGGTCTCGATCAGCTGCAGCCCACCCATGGCGGTTCCCATCATCTTGCCCCGTTCCTGGAGTAAACGCAGATTGGCATCGATCCGGCGGCGGGAAATCAATTGCAGAAAAGCGATATTGAGTCCGGCGATCAAGACGCCGGCCATGGTCAGCACCACGTCGTAATGGAGCATGATCAGCGCATAGAAAACCACCATCAGGCAATTGAGGGCGTTGGTGGCGAGCGAACCGGCCAACAGACCGGCAATCCTGTTATTGATGGCGACCCGGTTGCCGATTTCGCCGCCGAAGCGCTGGGCGAAAAAATCCATGGGTAGGCGTAGGACGTGCCAGAAAAAACGGCTGGCCGAGCCCAGGGCGAGCTTCATCTCGAACCGCAGCAGATAATGCTGCTGGATCCAGGTCAGCAGGCCGCGCAGGACGGCGGTTATGGTCATCCCCAGCACCAGCGGCTTGAACCACCCCTCCATGCCGCCGACCAGGATGTTGTCGACAAATATCCGGCTGAAGGTGGGAATGACCAGGCCCGGCACCACCAGCATCAGGCTGGCCAGAAAAATGAACAACAGGGCGTTTCTGGCACCGCCCAGGCGCGTGCCGAGGCCTTCCCGGAGCGTTTTTCGGGCGCCGCCGGCTTGGAAAGCCGGGCCCTTGGCAAAAACCAGCACCACGCCCGTAAAGGCTTGGTCGAATTCTTCCGGGGTAATGGTCCGGGGGCCGCAGCCGGGGTCGTTGATGTAGACGCGATTTTTGCCGAAGCCGTCAAGGACCACGAAGTGATTAAAATTCCAGAATAGAATCGCCGGCAGCGCCAGCTCGTGTAAATCAGCCGGTTCCTTGCGGTAACCCTTGGCCTCCAGACCGTAGCGGCGAGCGGCCTTGACGATATTGCTCGCCTTGGAGCCGTCACGCGATATCCCGCACTCGATGCGCAATTCTTCCAGGGGCACCATCCGGCCGTGGTAGCCGAGGATACTGCCCAGGGCGGCCGCGCCGCACTCGACGGCCTCCATCTGCAGGACGGTCGGTGTCCGCACCCGCCGGCGCTTTGGTTTGAGTCGATCCAGCAGATTCAAATTCACAGCCCCATTTTGTTCTTCAGCAAGGGGATGACATAATTGATGGGGCGTTTATGCTCCACCGTGATCTCTCCCTGGCAGATGGTGCCGGCCTGAATGGTCACTGGCGGCCCTTTCCCGGAGGTCCACTTGAAACCGCTTACGGTACCATCGTCGGGGATCATCTCGGCTCTAATGGCATAGGGTGCCGCGTCCAGGGAGAGGGTCCGCGCCAATTGCTCGTTTTCCAGAACCTGCAGCATGCCCTGGTAGGTGGCCGGGTAATCGGAGACATAGGTGACCAGGCCGAGTACACTGCCGTATTCCTCTTTTTTCACGGATGAGGGGACCAGGTCTACTTCCATGCCGGGTCGCACTTTTTTCCCATCGGCGGTCTGAATGTACAACATCGCCTCCAGGTTCCGGTCCTGCGACTCGACGCTGATCACGGGGGTACCCGTCGCCACCACGCTGCCGGGCGAGATCTTTACTTCGACCACTTTGCCGCCTACCTTGCTTACCACCCGGGAATCGTAGGTCAACCGGTTTTCCATGGACGCGATGTTCCGTTCCGAGGCCTTGAGCCGGAATTCACTTTCCTTGATGGAATTCTCGATATTGTTTTTGAGAGTGTATTCCTGGGAACGCAGCTCCTCGATCTTGGTTTTCTGGGATTCACTCTTTTCAAGGATTGCCGCCAGACCCTGGCGGGTAGTTTCTACCCGGGAAGGCACGATCAGACCCTTGTCCAGAAGGTGCTGCTGCTTGGCCAACTGCTCGCGCACGAAATCCGCCTGCTGCGCGAGGGTCGGAATCGACGTTTCCAGGATCTGCCGCTGGGCCTGAATCACTTCTCTCCGATATTGGAGATCCTTCCGGGAGAATTCCACCAGCCGTCGGTGCTGGGCTTTCTGTTCCCCAAGTTCGTTGCGGGTATTGCGCAATGCATTGAACAACTCCGGTTGGGCGATCCTGGCCACCACTTGGCCGCGCCGGACCTGATCATTGGCCTTGACCACCACTTCGGTCACCTGGCCGGCCCCAAGGGTCACGACATCGGTAACACCTCCCTGGCGGAGTAAAATGCCCTGCCCCTGTACCTTGATCGGGATACTGCCCAGGAAACCCCAGACCAGGGCCATGGTCAGGATCGCCCCCAGCACCACCAGGGCCAGCCAACCGGTGGGGGTGGTCACCCTGCTCAACATATCCAGTTGCTCCGGCGAGGAGAGTCTGTCCAACGACACTTTGCGGAATATTTCCTTTTTTTCCATGCTGCGGATCTCCCTCCTCCTGGTGGGTGTAAGAGCTGATGCTGAGAAGTTGAAATTCGTGACGGTTAGGACGATTCCGCGCTTGCAGGCAAGAGCATGGTGGTCAAATCTCCATAGGTTACCATGCCTTGGTCGTCTTCAAATCGGACCAGCTTTCCGGTCTCGAAACGGAGCCGGGTCAAACTGCCGGCGACCCGTTGGCGGACCGAGATGCGATTGAGCAGAGCACCGTCTAGGCGGTCGCCAATAGTGAGCAGATCAAGCAGGGTGGTTTCGCCCATCAGGTATTTTTCCCGCTCATTGGCTACTGCGGTCGTATAATAGCGTACCGCCTCCTCGGATCGTTCAAGTTCTTGAGCGAGGCTGGACAGGTCCCGGCGCACCAACCCGATATCCGTCTGGACGGCGCGGAAAAGCTCCTCTGACCGCATTTTCCCTTGACGATACCGGGCCCAGGCCTGTTCCAGATCGCCTTCGCCGCTGTTGTTGCCAAGGGGGTAGGTCAGCCTGACGCCGGTAGACCAATCGGGAGTGTCCTGGCGGTAGGCGGTGGTTTTTAGTGAGCGGCTTAGGCTGCTGCCGGACTCCATGCCGTCGTATCCCAGAGAAAGTTCAAGGTCTAAGGCCGGCTTGACCCGGTTGCGGGCCGCCTGCAATCCTGCCTTGAGGGATTCATTTTGCTTGTCTGCCGCCAGCAGATCCAGGCGGTGACGGGCGGCGGTTTGGGCATACCAGACATTGTCAGCTGCCGTGGCTTGAATGAGAACCGTCCGATCGAGTTCAGGGAAAGACCCGTGCGGTTCCGGAAGGTCATAGATTTCCGCGGGTGGAATACCCATGGCCATACCCAGCCCGGCCCTGGCCGCAACCACGGCCTGTGCCGCCGCCAGCCCGGATCTCTCCTTGTCCGCCAAGTTGGCGCGGACATTAACGAGTTCGGCGGCGGGAAGCTCGTCGGCACGTACCAGCATTTCGGTTTTTCCCAGAATAGTTCGCGCCCGTTCCTCGGCGTCCTTTGCAACGACCAATCGTTGATAGGCGCCGAGATAGGTCCAGAAGGCCTGGGCGGCATTGTGTACGTTAAAAGAAATTTCGTGGGACAGGCTCAAGCGCGCTGCTTCCAGTTCAAAAGCGCTGGCAATTTCGCCCGCGGCGGCGTTTTGGTAACCCAGTCCCCGCAGCAGCGGCACCCGAAACAGCAGCCCGACAGTGCCGATTTTTAGGGGACCCCCCTGAGAATCATCAGTCAGCAAGAGGGAGGCGCTTTCCGTGTATTGTAAAAAAGGCTCCACTGAAACGCCGGAACGGAGCAGCTTGGGAAACCGGACGCCGACAGCGGATATCTCATGGGTTTTAATTATGGGATCGGCCCCGGGGATGGGGGTATGATCCTCCCGATGGGTTATGAAGGTCTCCACCCGCCAGTCGAAATCGCCGCCGCTGCTCCGGTATGCTCCGCCAGCCAGTTTTACCTGCTCGCGTTGGATGCGGATGGCAGGTTGATGCTCCATGGTTTTCTTTATAGCCCCGAGCACATCTATTCCTCCTGCCGGGGTCGTGACCGGAGCGGGACTATTTTCCGCCCGGCTATATTCCGGCCCGGCCAGAAATGAAATTGTTAGAACGAGGACAAAGAAAAAGGGGGTGAAGCAGGGTATGTTTTTGCTGATTCCGAAGTGAGAGGTGATGGAAGAAGGGCGCAAGGCTGTGAGCATTGGCAACTCATTAGAATAAAATGAAAAAAATGGTAATTTGAGGAGTTAGCAACCTAGTGAGAAAGCCTCTTGTTGTCAACAGCAAACGAGGAGGAAAGTTGTTCATAATCGCCTGTTCTTCGTCGCCTGCTTGAGGCAATAAGGGGCAGCTCTTGAATTTATGAAAATGAGCCGGGGCTTAGATGAGATTAGTGCTGGAATATCATATAAATAAGTTAATTCAGAAAGTTGCGTTAATTACTTGTTTGCATTTTGTTTGAAAGTTGCTAATCTAATTTCTGTAGCAGTTTCCTGGGGTTTCCTATGGGGAACTTTTTTCAGGTAGAATAAGAAAATGACTATTGATGAGTCGAAGTTGAGGGAATTATGGCAGAAGGAACGGTTAAATGGTTTAATGAGTCAAAGGGAATTGGTTTTATTGAGCAGGAAAATGGTAAGGATGTTTTTGTTCATTTTTCCGCCATTCAGGGTGAAGGCTTTAAGTCATTGGGTGAGGGTGATAAGGTAGGTTTTGATATAGTTGATGGGCCTAAAGGGCTGTCTGCCGCCAACGTCAAAAAACTGTAATTTTTTTATTTAAAGATAGAAAAAAAGCCCATTCGCTTGAATGGGCTTTTTTTTTATATTGCCAGCTGAGCGATCAAAACCGGTCTGCTGGAAGAAGCAGGCGGTGCCCTGTGCACACTTGGCTCATACCCCGCTAAGTCCCCTGATGAACTATGCTTTACCCACCAGCTCTTGTCCTGCAGAGTTGGGCCTTTATGGTCTTGCAGTTTGGGTGAGTCGCCCTTGCTGATTCCGGTTGACCTGAAGAAAAATAAACAAAAGGCCTGTGCCTGGCCCGTGGGTCTTGGTTCTGTCAAGAGGGCTGACCTTGGTTTGAATATCCCGTCTTCTCCTGCTTGCTATGGAAATCTCTTTCAGGTTAAGCAAGGATGGCTATTGTGAAGGAAGATCTGGTGATCCATGGAACAGCGAATTTATAAGAGCATGCTGGCGGTTTATGTCGGGGTGGCAGCAAATGCCTTGCTTGCCGTACTCAAAGTGAGCATAGGCATTTTGGGTTCAAGTCCCGCCTTGCTTGCTGACGGTGTTAACTCCACTTCGGATGTGGCCTATGGGATCGTGGTCACGGTCTTTCTCAAACTCTCCGGCAAACCAGCCGACCATGAGCATCCCTATGGCCATGATCAGCTGGAAAACATTGCCGCTGTTGTGGTGGGCGCCTTTGTTATTACCACGGCCATTGCAATTTTCTGGAACACCGTCAATCATGTTTATGCGTTGTTGACGGTGACCAGCGATTATGCTGGTGCCAGTAAAGTCGCCTTCTGGGTTGCTATCTTTGCCATATTTCTTAAGATTGGTCTCACCGTCTGGACATCTTTTGTCGGGAAGCAGACAAAGAATAAAGCTGTGATGGCCCTGGCCCATGATCATCTTAATGATATCTTCGCCTCCCTTGCTGCTGCAGCCGGCATCTTCTTTGGCCGGATGGGCTATCCCTGGGTTGATCCCCTGGCCGGGACCATCGTCTCTCTCATCATCCTCTACACCGGATTTTCCATCATCCGTTCCGCCACAGAGGACCTGATGGCCACCTTGCCCGGTAAAAAGCTGGCCAAACAGATCACGGAATTGCTCTCTCCTCTGGAAGGTGTCAAGGCGGTTGAAGAGGTGCATGCCCATCGCTTTGGCCCTTATGTGGTGGTGAACATCACCATCGGCGTTGATGGTGATTTGACCGTCTCCCAGGGGGATGCGATCGCCACGCAGGTTGAGGCGATGCTGCTGAAAAATATCGAGTTCATGCGCCGGGTCTATGTCCATTACCATCCGGCAGGCCTGAGCTAAAGGGGTATGGGGGAATGTTTGGCGATCTGATCAGGCGGCTATTTTTTGTAAGCACGTGTCTTGGATATTGCTGATGCGCCATGCGCACACATCATTGGTTGTTGAGGGGGCAAAAGAGGGATAGATGCTTCTTGTAACCGCTAAGAGTATTTTTTTTCTCTTTTGGGTCAATCTGCTGCCACCCCTTGCGCGCCTCTTGTTTGGCGAGCGATTTGGTTGGCGCCTTGATGGCGGCCTCTGTTTTTTTGATAAAGAGCCCCTGCTGGGGAGTCATAAAACAATCCGCGGGGTTGTGGTCAGTATTCTGGGGGCGGCGGCAATCGCATCTGTTGTGGGCCTGCCATGGCATATTGCCGCTGTTGCCGGCCTTCTGGCCATGGCCGGGGATTTGGTGTCGAGTTTTATTAAGCGCCGATTGCACAAGCCTGCCGGCAGCGCCCTCTTCGGCCTGGATCAGCTTTTTGAAGGGCTTTTCCCCCTCTTGTTGTTGCGAGACTCTTTTTCCTTGACCTGGGGCCATTTTTTTCTGGTACTCCTTCTCTTTATACCTCTGGCCTATGGGGGAAGTGCTCTTTGGCAATATATCTCCTTTCAGCCCCATTATGACAATTATTGCCGTTTCGTCCGTTCAACGGCTCGTTTTCACCAATGGCGATCCTCCCATGAGCCTCTGTCGCGCTGGCAGGCGGTTTTCAATCTGACCAATTTTCTTTCTCATCAAGTTGTTCTCTCCTCTTTTTTTAAAATAACCGGCCTCTATCCACGAGGAGTGGCAAACGCCCTTGATATAGGAATTGAAGAGCAGACCTTCCACCTGCAAAATCTGCCCATTGCCTTCGATGATTTTAAGATACTGCTGCTGACGGATCTCCATCTGGATGGTCTGGAAGATTTGACTGCCAAGATCATCACCTGTTTACAGGAAACAGAGGTCGATCTCTGTCTCATTGGCGGCGATATCCGCATGAAAACCTATGGCCCCATGGCACCCTCTATTCGTCATCTGCGTTCCCTGGTGCCTGAGATACGCGCCAGGCAGGGTATTTATGGGGTGCTGGGTAACCACGATTGTCTTGGGATGGCAGCCGATTTTGAAGAGGCCGGCATCAGCATGCTTATTAATGACGCCTGGCCAATCAACAAGGGAAAAGAGAGAATATGGCTTGTTGGCGTTGATGATCCTCATTATTATAAGACCCATAATATCCCTCAGGCCTTTCGGGATATCCTGCCGGGAGAGGGAGTGATTTTCCTGGCCCATTCTCCTGAGGCATATAAAGAGGCGGCCCGCCATGGGGCAGCACTGTACCTCTGCGGCCATACCCATGGCGGCCAGATTCGTCTGCCCGGCAGCGGCCCTCTGCTCACCAACAGCAGGGCTCCTCGTTTCACCGCCTCAGGTAGGTGGCACTATGGGAGGATGGCAGGATATACGAGCCGGGGGGTGGGATGTTCCGGCATTCCCCTTCGTTTTAACTGCCCTGCGGAAATTACCCTGATTACCCTTCGTAAAGGCTGAAAATGATCTCTTTTCGTCCAGAGAATGATATGGGATTAAATATGAGAGGGGGAACGTGATGCGGTTTGTACCCAATATTTTATCAGCGCTGCGACTGGCAATGGCCTTCCTCTTTCCCTTTATGCCGGAGAGCTACTGGATCTGGCTTATCGTCGCCGGTGGCTGCACGGATTTTCTGGATGGCTGGATTGCCAGGCGTTGGCAGGTGGCAAGTTGGCAGGGCGGTCTGCTGGATGCGGTTGCTGATAAGACCTTTGTCCTCATCGTCCTTCTCACCTTGGTCTGTACCAGCAAATTTCCCTTCTGGTTTGTGCCTGCTCTTCTCGCCCGTGATCTTACCGTGGCCTTTGCCGCTGCCTATGCATTACGTCTTCGTCGCTGGCATTCCTTTCAGGATATGGATGCCCGCTTGTCAGGAAAGATCGCCACGGCAGGACAGTTTCTGCTGTTTGTCGTGGTTCTCCTTTTTCCTGCCTACACAGATCCTGTGTTGATGGCGGCAGTGCTCTTGAGTGTGATGGCCGCTTTGGATTATGGCTGGCTCTTTATCAAGGCCTTGCAGGCAAGGGCCAAGGGTGGGGCGTAAGTGGCGGCCTGTCAGCCTTATGGTGGAAAATCGTAGGGGTCTTGGCTGATGATGAAATAAGTAGCCAACGCTTATTGTAAAAAGGCCCTCTGGTCTGTCTTAAGGCCGCCACTGTCAGAATACTATTTTCCTCTTTTTGCTCTCAAATTTTCAGAGGCTGTCATGCTCCCTATTTCCCAGAACGTTAGCATTCCAGATGGTGAAATTGAAATTACGGCTATTCGTGCCCAGGGGGCCGGTGGCCAGAATGTCAACAAGGTCTCCTCCGCCGTTCATCTGCGTTTTGATATCCGTAACTCCTCTCTTCCAGATTTTTATAAAACACGTCTGCTTGGCATAACGGACCATCGCCTTACCAAAAATGGCCAGATAATCATCAAGGCCCAGGGGCATCGCAGTCTTGAAAAAAATCGTGAAGATGCCTTGGCGCGCTTGCACTCCTTGATCAAGAGTGTCACTCGGGTGGAAAAAAAGAGGAAGGCCACCAAGGCCACCTTTGGCTCACAGCAAAAGAGGCTGGTGAAAAAGAGTCAACGGGCCAATGTGAAAAGCATGCGCCGCAAAGTGGATGAGTAGGCTTAAAGGGCCTGTGGCCGGGGAGAGATGAGGTCAGGCGCTGCAGGTCAGGGTTGGAAATTCGCTTACCTTCTTGACTCTTGCTGGGCAAAAAAAAAAGCGGGTGCTCCATTGCTGGAGCACCCGCTTTTTTTGCATGCCGGATAGGCTTACTGCTGCATAACGTTCTCAGCTGCAGGTCCCTTGGGGCCTTCAACAACATCAAAGGTCACGCGGGCGCCTTCCTGGAGGGATTTGAATCCTTCGTTTTTAATGGCAGAGAAATGGACGAATACATCGTTGCCACCATCCTGCTCAATAAAACCAAAACCTTTTGCATCGTTAAACCATTTAACTGTTCCTTCTGCCATTTTGTACTACTCCTTTGTGCTTGGTCCCTATCTGGAACCGCTTTTAATATGACCGACAGATTTTAAAAAGTCGGCTTGATAGTTTGGTTATCCAAACTGAATAAATAAATCTGATTTCTAATGTCTTAAGTGGTTCTTAATTTAATAAAATAATAGGGGTAATGCAGAATACTGGGGGGAGAGAGCAATAGGAGAATACTTCGAAGGGAAGGATAGTTCGGTACTGCCAGGCTCGGTAATTTTCTCCGAACGTCTCTGCATCTGTTTCTTTAATTGATCTATTTCAGATAGTGCTTTTAATCTACCCAGGAGCCAGTAAGGTAATAAGTGATGGCTGGAGACTGCTAGATTTTTTTCCTCTTGTACGGTATGAAGGGCTTTGTCTGATATGTCGTCGCGCTTGCTTCCGGTATAGGTTGTTGTGATGAAACTTTTAACTGGTGGGCTATAACTTTTACCGTCTGCGGACGAATTTTTAAAGAAGACGTTCGGTGACTTATAAGGTGAAAACAGAGAAACTTAAATATAAAAGCTGCAATTGAATCTTAAGATAGCGGCTCTTGTTTCCTTTTGCAAGGAGAAAAAGAAAAATATGAATATTTTTTTATTCCAGCCTCCGGCCTTGAGCCTGACCAAGAGAGCGGGGCGCCTCTGCCACCCATGAACCTCCTTTCTGTATGCTTTATAGCCATTGGCCTTGCCATGGACGCTTTTGCCGTCGCCATTGCCAGCGGTGTGGCCATTAAAAATCTGAGGATAAGGCATATTGCGGTCATAGCCGCGGCCTTTGGGTTCTTTCAGGGGGTTATGCCCATAATCGGCTGGTTTGCCGGGGTGGGATTCCGCGATATGATCGCCGGCATCGACCATTGGGTGGCCTTCATTCTCCTTCTTGGCATTGGTGGGAAGATGATTTATGAGTCTTTTGTCATTGATGAGGAGGCCAGGGCAAAGGACTTTGCCTTAAACGCTACCCGGCTTCTGCTTCTTTCTTTCGCCACCAGCATTGATGCCCTGGCTGTCGGCCTTACCTTTTCCTGGATTGAAGTGGACATTATAGCCCCGGCCCTGATTATCGCTCTGGTGACCCTGGTCATGTCTGTGGCTGGGGTGATCATCGGTGATAAGGTCGGTCATCTTTTTGAGGGGAAGATTGAGCGTGTCGGCGGCATTATCCTCATTGCCATCGGAACCAAGATTCTTTTTGACCATCTCGGCCTCTTTGGTTTCCATCTTTAGCTGATCACAAGGGGTGAGGACGCCCGTCCTCTGTGCCGCGGGGAGCCCCTTACGGGCCGAACCTTTCTCGCCGCAGGAAATTTACACCCTGGCCAAAAAAGCGTGCAGGGCCTTCTGGGCATCCACCACATGCCGCCCCCACTCAAAGGCAAAGGAAGATGTCCAGTGAAAAACAGCGCTGGGCCGCTTGCCATCCTGGTAGAGATTGAGGCCTTCGCGGATCTCAAGATAGATATTTTTAAGGTCGATTCTGATGTCGCGGCTTTCCGAGGTTTGCTCTTTGTCCGCCAGAGGGTCGATAATCGATTGGTACCTGTGAAAGGGCAGGTCGTCAAAGCGCTCGACAATCTCCAGGGCCTCCCGGTGGTGGAGGCCGAGAAGATCGATATCCTCATAATGGGGCTCCACTTCGGGCACCTGCAGAATCTGTTGGTAGAGGGCGGAGAGGAGATTTAAGGCTGAGTAGATTTCATCCTCGTAATCCTCCGGTCCCACCTCAACCCAGTCGCAGAATTCATCGGCAATCTCGGCAAAGGTGAGGATGGCTTCCAGGTCTTCACTGATAAAGATGTTATGGGGGTCAAGATCGTGATTCAAGGGCGTCATGTGTGGAGGGGGGCAGAGGGGGGGGCTGCTAAGGGCAAGCTGGAAGAGTTATTTCTTCCTTCTTTTCAGGGTGGGGGCGCCGGTGAGTACGAGTTGCAACCAGTCATAACCAAAGGAAAGCAGGGAGAGATCGTCCCGTTCAAGGGAGCGGACCCGGGTGGCCGCCATCTTAAAGTCGGCAAGAATATTTTTGGCGCCAATATAGTCGCGAAAGCCGTCGATATTATAACAGGCGAGAAAGGCGAGTTTCTGACGTGGTCCTGCTGCGCCTTCTCCGGCCCAGGGCTGGGAGGCAAAGAGGGTGTCCATCTCGGCCCATCGGTCTGCCTGACTGTTATGGATCAGCAGCTTTTGGTCCCGCAGCCACTCTTTGACACTCCATCTTTTATCTTCAGCGTGGCCTTTGCAGTAGTCATGATTGGTGAGAAAATAGAACTCATCGGCCCGGCCCTTTGTCGCGGTGCGATCAACGGCCCGTTCCAGGGGGTACATGCGGCAGGCAGAGGGTCTGTTCTCATAGACGGAGCAGCCTTCAGGTGCCAGGAAGGGGCAGGCCTTGCTGTCGTTCATTTTCATCATCAGGGCCGGAAAGGTGGAATAAGGCCCTTGCACCACCTTGACGTACCGTTCCAGAAATTCGTCAGAGCGGATACCCAGATGATTTTTGAGGAGGATAATATCATAGGGATAGAGGAGCATGTCCACATTGCGGCAACAGGTAAGCCAGCAGGAGACCCCGGGATGGCAGGCGAAGGAGAAGGAATCTTTGCCTAAAGGGATCATGCCGTCTGGAAATATTTTCACGTGCTTGTCAGGATCGCCCATTTTAATATGATGAGGAGGCAGGTTTGTGCCGGTTATGATAGTAAAAGCCGGATGTTAAGATCGACTGCCCTCTTTACCATTTGCACCCATCCGGGTCAAGTAATGCGATCCATGACCACCTTCTTTCCAGCTATCCTCTGTTTTTTTCTTTTTCTGTTGTCTGGAAAGAGCAAGAGCCAAAAGCCGGCAGCCGGCCTGGGGGGCGTTTTGATACCGACTGGCGGCCAAGGTGATTGTTGCCTGGAATGGTTGCGAAGGGAGCAGGTTCTGGCAAAAAAAAAGCAGACCTTAAGGGGCTATGAGCTCCGTTTCGGGTAAGAGAAGTGCGGGGCACAGGAAGAAGGGACGCGGCTGTTACAAACTTCTTGGGGGTGACATTCCTGCTCCGACTTTACGGCAACCCGGGGCGGTACTTGTTGGCGACGAGCAAAGAGACAGATTCTATGTGGCTTTGATTGAGGACAATTGGCCCGCCGGCTAAAAAGGCGGGGTCCTTGCCGTTATAGATTTTCACTTTCCCTGATCCCGCCCCGTCAAGGGCCCAGCCCAAAACAGCAATCACCGCTGTTGTTTTATGGAGTTCTCCTGTTGATTTCTCGAGCCACTTTTCCAGCCAGACAGATTTGTCTGTGGCCTCTTTGGCTGGTTGTTCTACGCCGCCGCCGGGAAGGATCAATTTTTCATCGTCAAAGTGAACCGTGCTCTGTTGTTGGCCCTCTTTTTTGTTTTTTGCCGGGGGTGTTGTCTCAATAATAAAAATTCCCTGGGGGCCAACGGCTATGTGGTCTATCTTGAAATCAGGGGCTGGGAAATCATGAAAAATTCTAAAGCCAGCAGCTGTTAAGGTCGATAATTCCTGGCCAACCGCTCTCTCGCCTTCCTCTTTCAGGCGTAAGGAATTTCTTCTGTTAAGCAAGGTAGAGACATCTCTGCAGAGCGAAAAAATGATGGCCACTGTGCCGATAAGGTAGAGGAAAATAACAGCATTTCCAGGTCGGGTAGGGCTGAGGGTGCATTGGGCGACGAGTATCGAATAGATGCTAAGCGGGATGAACGGAATGATGACCGTTTTGGTGAGAATATCGGCGGTCACTTCTTCGATCTCTGTGCGCAGAGTTTGTCCCGGGCCCCTCGGGAAGTCGATGGTTAAAGATGGTTTTTTATTTCTGGTTGCTCGTCTGAAGATAAAGGCGATGGCACTTGTTGGGGCAAGGCATAATATCAATAAGAGAAGGGACGGTACCAAGGGGACAAGGAATTGCATTGATTATTGGTGTCCTTTCTTGAAGGAGCGTGCAAAAAAGCCAAGCCCGGTCCATTTTCAGGTCGGGCTTGGCGACGTATGTGGCCAGCTCTCAGGAGCTCAGGGCTGTTACGGGCAAAGGTTGATGGTTAGTAGTTACTACGACCACCCCCGCCTTGTCCACCTCTGCCACTCCCCTGACCACCTCTGCCGCGCTCTTGTCCGCCTCTGCCATTCCCCTGGCCATTCCTGCCGCGCTCTTGTTCGCCTCTGCCGCCGCCGTAATTTCCTTGGCCGGCCGGACTTTCGGTGCGGGGACGAGCCTCATTAACGGTAAGCGCTCTGCCTTTGAGTTCTTTGCCATTGACACCATCAATGGCTGCCTGCCCTGCAGATTTAGAGCCCATCTCCACGAATCCGAATCCTTTCGATTGCCCGCTGTGCTTGTCTTTGATAATGGCGGCGGATTCAACTTGGCCGAATTCGCCAAATGTCTGGCGCAGGTCTTCTTCGGTCGTTTCGTATGACAAATTTCCCACATAAAGCTTCATTCGCATCTCCATTTTTAATCAATTGTGGATCTTGACATCGCCTGGGGCTGGGCAGCCCTTTTTCATTTTTAATGTAAGGGGGAAGTTCTTTGTCACAGCTGGTGGCAGCCTCGCGCTTCTTTGGTGAAAGACGATAAGCAGGGGATCATCTTCTTTGGCTCGTCAGCAAAGGGCTTCTGTACTCTTTTAAAATCTCAGAACGAGTCTCCAGGCAGGGCGGAGGGCGGGCTTTTGAGAGGACTTCTTGTTCTTTTTAAGCTGAGTTTGAATGATGTTGTCAAGCTTTTTCCATTTCTGGAGCGGGCCTCCTTCTTTTTCAGCGGTATGGGGCAGCTGTGAAGCTGTCTGGGGCACAGCAATCCTTTGCCGCTCTGTGGCTTACGGATACCCAGGCAGCCATTATTACTGTTGCTAGTCGGCTGTGGCCCCCTAATGGCAAGGAGATAAGGGGGTTGGCGGGGCATTTTTTTTGCGGGGTGCGGAGCATCCGCCGGCTCATTTTTTGAGTGATTAACAGAAAAAGGCGGCGTGGTTGGAGGTGAAAATAGGCGGATCGCGGCGCAGGATTGCGGCTACGGCAGGGTCGCGTTTAAACTCCTGGTCCAGGAAGCGGCGGACCTCTTTGCGGTTCCAGCCCCGCGGATGTGTGAAGTCGGAATAGAGAGTGAGATCAGCATCGTAGAAGTCGCGCACTGCAAGGCTTGTGGCCTCAGGCCCGCAGACCGGCATGTTGAAGACAGCGAGATTGAGGAAGGTGATCGCCTCGCTGTGACGGCGGACAAAATCGAGGGTCTTGCGGGCTTCAGCCAGGGATTCGGATGGGGTGCCAAAGAGTAAGTAGACATAGGTGGCGATCCCGGCTTGCTGAAGGGCGGCCAGTGTGCGAGAAACCAGGTCCAGCTCGATACCCTTGTCCATGCTGGTCAGCACCCCCTGGTCGCCCGATTCCAGACCGAGCTTCAGCATAAGGCAGCCGGACTGGCGTAACTTTTTGCAGAAGGCAGGGTCGGACAGCAACGGGCTTATCCTGGCAAAGCCATACCAGTCGACGCCGGGGGGCTGCTGGGCCAGGTGGCGGAGCAGGGCGGGGCTGACAGCGTTATCAAGGAAATGGAGGAGGCGAGGCTGGTGGCGTTTGATCAGTTGGGCCAGGTCGGTAAGCACCACGGCCGGCTCTAACTGCTGGTAAGGGTTGCCTTCAGCCTTTTCCGGACAGAAGGAGCACCTGTTCCAGTAACAGCCGGAAGAAGCGGCGTAGGGGAGAATCAGGCCGGGAGCCAGGTAGTCGTCCAGGGGTAGATCATCATAATAAGGAGCATGGTGCTGGTGGTTGTCGCGGGCGCCAAGGAGAGAGAGCAGCGCTCCGGCGCCTGGTCCGCCCACCAGGTGATCAACCAACTCAGCAAAGGGATTGGTGAAGGCGGGATTGCTGAGCCAGGAGGTGACCAGGCCGCCGCCCAGCACCACCGGCAGGGCCGGATAATTTTTTTTAAGGAAGCCGATCAGGGCAAAGGCGGGGATGGCCTGGCTCAGGTAGTTGAGAGAGATGCCCACCAGCTTGGGCTGGGCAGTCGCGATCAGTTCGGGCAGCCGCTTGGCGAAATAGGGATGAAAGATGTTTGTCTCGGGGGTGGCCGCGGCCTGCAGGAGATCCGCGCTTTGCAGCGGCGATAAGGCCTGGTCCTGGTAGTTGGCGAGGCTCAACCCCAGGCCATGGGGCCGGCCAGTGAGATCGACAACCCGGCCCACATCGGCCACGGCGCGTTGGTAGCGGTCGAAGCTGGCGTAGAGGTGCGGATCTTTGAGGCTGGCCAGGTTGGCGGCCAAGCCCCGGCAGGCCCGGCTGCTCCAGGTGTCGGTGGGAGAGGGTGGCGCGGCCAGCAGATATAATAAGCCTTCCATGTTGGCGTCCAACAGGGTGCAGGGCAGGCCATGGCCGCGCAGGACCCCGGCAAGGAGGGCAATACCGGCCGGCGGTTCGCATGCTTTGGCAAGAGGGGGGAAGATGAGCAGCATGGGCGGGGATTATTCCAGTCTGAAGGAGATTGAAGAAGGCGGCATTGGCCAGGGCCGAACCAATCTAGCATCCTTTAGCTCTCTTTGCCACCTTGATTGGCCTTGTCCGGGAGCCGGAAACAGAAAGAGCCCTCTTGGTCAGGAATGAGATCAGCTTTTCCAAGAGCATTTTTTGGGTAGGTGATTTTAATCTCAGGCAGAGGACGCAGGAAGACATATTTCATGGCGTTTCCAAAGCCCGAATTCCTGTCTGAGTCAATGGCTAACCACAGAACAAGAGCAAAGAAATCTCAATTTAACCTCCCCCAGGGAGACCACTTTTGTGTTTGTAATTATTTTTGACAGGGATGGCGTTGGCGTGATGTAATACAGTATCTGTTAGGCGAAGGGGTAGTTGGGGCAGGTAGTGGCGGCTGCCGGCCATGTTTTGTCGATGTTTAAAAAAGGGTTTGGTTTCAGGAGAGTACCTGATCTTTCCTGATCTGTGCTGCTCTGATAATTTTTAAACAAGGAGAAGTTATGAAACGGACTATTTTTTTTCTGGCCCTGTTGGTTTTTGGGATGAGTGGCTGCAGTACAGTCAATAAATCCTATGTTGATGAGAGATTCAGCCAGCTGGCGCAGCAGGATGCGGCCATGGAAAACCGGCTTGATGTGACAGAGGAGCAAGTTGCCAGCATCCTTACCCGCTTGGAAGGCTTGGAGACGAAAACTGCCGCGCTGCAATCCGATATGGAGTCGGTGCAGGAGCAGGCGGCCAGTGCCCAGAGCAAGGCCGAGGCTGCCGACAAAAAGGCCGTGGCTGCTGACAAAAAAGCAGAGTCTGCCGTGCGCCGCACTGAGGCGGACTTGCAGAAGAAGCTCCAGAAATAAAGAGAGCCTCAGAGGATGCTGAGGCCCGCCAGTGCCCCTCTTGTTTATGGCCCGGGGAGTTCGCCCGTGGTCAACGGCTGTGGAGGGGGACTGGGATCCCCTTTTTTTCCAGGAGGGCCTGGCGCAGCCTGGGAAGTTCGGTCTGCTGGAAAAGATTTTTTTGCTTCAACAGCGCCACGGCTTCCTCTAACTGGTTGCTCTTCTTGAGATAATCAGGGTGCACTTCGATATGCGCTATTTCACCGCGTATTCCGACCTTTACGGTTTCGTAGGTGATCATCACCCCACAGCCCACCTGGGTCAAGGCATATAGCTTTTCAATATCTTCCGGGTACATGCGGATGCAGCCATTGCTCACTCGTCGCCCTATGCCTGGAGGTTTATTGGTGCCGTGGATAAGGTAGTCAAAGCGTGATAAACGCAAGGCATATCCCCCCAGGGGATTGTCTGGGCCGGGAGGTACGACCGCCGGCAGTTCGGGGCGTTCTGCCTGTATGGCAGTCGGTACCAGCCAGGGCGGGTTCTTGGTCTTGGCAATTATCCTGTATCTGCCCGGTCTGGTAGGGGAGTCTGGATGGCCCGTTCCCACTGGAAAGGTGTGGATAAAGCTTTTTCCTTGTCGTTGTTCACTATAATAAAGTCGCATTTCGCCGAGATTGATAACAATATCCGAAAAAACCGGCGCTGTTTCGGCGCCCTTTTTTGGTATTTTGCCAACCACGGTAACCAGTCGGTCCTCACTGATTCCCGCTTCTAGCACCAAGGCTTCGGGGGCAATGGTGTCGATGGTTTTTCTGGCCAGAACCGCTGCTGCCTTCTTTTTGAAAAGACCCAGGCGCACCGCGTAATAATGATTTATTTTCTCAATCCGCAGGGTATCGACAAGTTGTGCCGGCAGCTGGTCGCGGAGGGCACGAAATTGGCCTTGCGCTCCGGTGAGCAGGCTGAAGCTGCCTGTCTGGATAATGAAATTTCTACCGCTGGTTCCAAGGCTGGAGTAAACGCTCTGGGGAACGATCCAGGCGGTGGGCAAGGTTATTTCAGTACCGGCCCCGGGGTACCAGGGGTCAACGTCCGGATTGGCGTTGGTTATTGCATGGTAACCCAGGTCATAGTGACGGGCGAGATCGATCAATGTCTGCTGATCATCTTGGATCGTGTATTTTGCAATAGTTCCGATAAGTTGGGGATGTCCTTTCTCCCAGACCAGACCCCATTCCTCGGCCCGTCCTTGGTCTGCTGCGCCCAAGAGAACCCCGAAAGATATGAAAAACAGGAAGGCCACCAGACTTTGGCGAATGTGCATATCTTTATTCCGCATTAAAGAGGTGTAAGATGCTCCCACAGCCATGCCGGGCCTGGCTGTGGGGCCAAAAGGATCGGCAGGCTCGTAGCATCAGCAGATGGAGGTTGGTGGCTGTTGCCAGCTCGTTGATGATCTTGAACCTGCGGGCAGCCAGGCAATAATGGCGATTTCTGGCGCAACTTACCGCGCCTACCGGCTGCTGAGGTCAAGGGGGTAATGGCCAGGCCGGACCAGGGCGGTACTATCGATTTGCATGAATCAGACATAACTATGAGCTGGCAATCAAAAATATCAAGATCGGCAGCCGCTTATTTCCTTAATGATCAGCGCGCAGACCTCCTCTGGCGTCAGTCCACTGCACTTAAGGGTGATGTCTGCCTGTTTGGCATAGAGTCCCCGCCGCTCGTTAAACAGTTGGGAAAAACTTTGCTGCGGTGGTCTGGCAAGACCTCGCGTGGTTATGTCGGCTATCCTTGCTTTCAGCAGTGCCAAATCTACCTCAAGAAAAATGACCAGGCCGTCTCTCTTGAGGTGAGCCATTGCCGAATCACTGTAGACGGCGCTGCCACCCGTGGCAATGACATGATTGTGGACGCCCAGGTTGAGCAGGACGCTTTCTTCAATCTGTCGAAGGGCAGCGTAGCCGTTGTTGTCAACAATGTCCTGCAGGCTCCGCTTTTGTGAGGTCTGAATGAGGAGGTCTGTATCCACAAAAGAGCAAGATCTCCTTTTGGCGAGAAGCAGGCCCACGGTACTTTTTCCTGAGCCCGGCATGCCGATCAATACAAGATTTGAAGGTGTTGGGGCCATTTCTTCTCCGGAGCTCATACGGTTCTTTGTCAAGCGCCTCAGGTGGAATTTTCCGGCGGCTTCTCTGAACGACTTAAAAAAGCCGGGGAGTCTCCTGCTATCTGCTGGGAAGCGGCTATGTCACCCGCATCATTTAGAAAAAACTTGGCCCTCATGATGAACCGCCTCTTTTCTTATCTTAACAAGAGGCCCAGGGGGGCGCAGTATAAAAATCTGTTCCTTTTCTGGGGTGGGCCAGGGCCATTGTCGGTTTTTTGCATCTGCAGAAGCAGCGTGCGTCTCTCTGCAAAAGCACAACTGTTATTAGTTTGTTTCCCCTAACAAAAAAAATAAAGTAAGTTCTTTGCCGGATATTTTCCATACCACCTTGCCTTCATCCATTTATAGATCAGGAGTAGTATCTTGACCCACCTTTTTTCGGCAACAAAGAGCTCATTGCGGCACTCCTGGTTTCTGCTTCTCGCCCTGGCTGGTCTTTTTGTCCTCTTCTGGCAGCTGTCGGGGATGCTGGACACCGCCATCATGAGTCTGCCCATGCATATCATCAGTGAGACCTTCGCCATTATTGTCTCCATGATGATTTTCGCCATCATCTATGCCGCCCCAGAGAAACGCCCCCTCCCTCTTCTTCTGCTCGGCTGCGCCTTTTTGATGGTGGGACTTCTTGATCTCCTCCATACCTTGTCCTTCCAAGGGATGCCTGCCTTTATCACCCCTTCTGGTCCTGAAAAGGGAATGAATTTCTGGCTGGCGGCCCGGCTGATCTTTGTCCTGGCCATGCTCGCTTTTCCCCTTCTGCCCTGGCGACCTCTTGCCAAACCTCGGAACCGCTCCTGGCTGCTGGCCACCACTCTTGTATTCACCTTGCTGATCTGCTGGCTGGGCCTCTATTATCAGGAGCTCTGGCCCGCCACCTTCAGCGAGGGGCAGGGATTGACGCCCTTCAAGATTGGTGCTGAATACGCGCTTATTGCCATGATGCTCTGTGCCGCCCTGCTTTTTTATCAGAAAGCGCGCAGTGGTGGTGTGCCCTATGACGCAGCAGCTCTTTTTGTGGCCATGGCCATTACCATCCTCAGTGAACTGACCTTTACGCGCTATAGTGATGTCTTTGACAGCTTCAATTTGCTGGGTCATTTTTATAAGATTCTGGCCTATATTTTTATCTATAAAGCGATATTTGTCGTCCTGGTTCAGGACCCTTTTCAGGAATTGCACAGGGCAATCAGGGCGCTGCAACAGAGTGAGGCAGAAGTCAAACAGAGCAAAGAGTATTTCCGCATCATCATGGACAGCCTTGATGCCCTGGTCTATGTCGCGGATATGAAGACCCATGAAGTCCTCTTTGTGAACGCCTATGGTCAAAAACAGTGGGGGGATGTGGTCGGTAAAAGATGTTGGCAGGTATTGCAGGCCAACCAGACGGGTCCATGTCCCTTCTGTACTAATGACAGACTGGTGGACGCCGAGGGCAATCCCCTGGGTGTCCATGTCTGGGAATTCAAGAATACCGTGACGCAGCAATGGTATGATTGCCGGGATCAGGCCATCCTGTGGCCGGATGGCCGGCTGGTGCGGTTGGAGATAGCCACGGACATAACCCGGCGCCAGCAGGCGGAAATCCAGGTGCGGCAGGCCCAGAAGATGGAGTCCATCGGCGCCCTGGCCGGCGGCATCGCCCACGATTTCAATAATATTCTCAGTGCCATTTCCGGGTATACGGAGCTGGCCATGATGCGGAAGAAAGAAGACGTAGAGGCGCAGCGCCAAGATCTGCAGCAGGTCCGCCTGGCAGCGGCTCGGGCTGCAACCCTGGTCCGCCAGATTCTGACCTTCAGCCGCAGACAGCCGGAGGAGAGGAAACCCGTGCAGATCTCCTTGATTGTCAATGAGGTTCTGAAGCTGCTGCGCGCCTCCATCCCCACCACCATCGAGATTCGTCAGCAAATTATTTCCCAGGCCATGGTCCTGGTGGATCCGGTCCAGATTCATCAGCTGGTGATGAACCTGGCCACCAACGCCTATCAGGCTATGCAGGAGGAGGGGGGCGGGGTATTGGAGTTCACCTTGAAGGAGATTGCCGTTGATGGTGACGGGGAACTCGCCCCTGGCCCTTATGTGATGCTGGCGGTGCGTGACACCGGCTGCGGCATGGAAAAAGCGATGATGGCCAAAATATTTGAGCCCTATTATACCACCAAAGAGGTGGGCTATGGCACCGGCCTGGGGCTGTCCGTGGTCCATGGCATTGTCAAAAGCCATAAGGGCAAGATCGGGGTCCATAGTGAGGTGGGACGAGGCACGACCTTTAAGGTCTTTCTGCCCATGGTTGTCAGTGAAGAAGCCATGACGGCGATTGTCGATACTCTGCCGCCCCTGGCCAAGGCCCATGAACGCATCATGGTGGTGGATGACGAAGAGGCCATTCGTGACCTGCTCAACCAGTTTCTGAGCCAGGCCGGCTATGGGGTTGAGGTCTTTGCTGACGGGGTGCAGGCCTGGCAGGCCTTTAGGAGTAGACCGGATGGCTGGGATCTTATCCTTACCGATCAAACCATGCCGAAAATGACCGGTGATCAATTGGTGGCCAAGGTCTTGGCCCTGCGGCCGGAGCTGCCCATCATCATCTGTTCTGGGTACAGCCAGATACTCAGTGGCCACCAGGCGAAAAAAGTCGGGGCAGCAGCTTTTTTGCAAAAACCCCTTAACAGAAACGCACTCCTTATCCAGATTGCCAGGACCTTGGCGGCAAGAGCTGAGGAGGAAAATGACAAGCCCGGCCTATGAGAATAGAGAGCGTCAGGCCAATTTCTAAAAGGTGAGAGATGATCACCTTGGTTTTGGTGCCTCTCTGGCCGCCTCTCGGGTGCGAGATCGCGCTTAGGGTGGGTCTGCTCTTACTTGCTTAAGCTGAATTGTGGTTAGGGATTGAATCCGGTGAGGGTGGAAGATGCTATTGAGGAAGAAACGACAAAAAAACCTTCTGAATTCCAGAATATTCCTTCCAGGGCATCATCAATAGATTGGAGACCCTTGCTGGTCATTTGGCTCACATGGGCGTTTGAAACATTTACAAATTTACTACCTTTTTTCGTGTTGGAAATAGTGTTGTTGACATACCCTTCAATGTGAATATTTCCAGGTATGTGGAAAATCTTTTTTTCGTAAGGATTTCTCTTGAAACTTATGGTGTTGGCAATATCTAATTTATGTTGATCGAGTATTTTTTCATCTTTGATTATTTCAGAAGGTTTATCAAAAGCAAAGAGTATATCTGCAACAGGCATTAAGTAATCTTTATAACTGCCAATGACGCACTTGTTTTTAAGGTCGGCTATGTTGACATCTCTTAAGAAAATCATTTCCTGTTCGCCAAGGGTTTTCAGGCTGACCGGCAGCGTGTTGTTTGCCGATCTTTCCAGAATATCACTTATCCTGTTCCTGTTAATAGTCCCTCTTCCCTGGCGGAGAAAATTGATCTTGCCCTGTATGTAGTATTGATTGCTTCCTGAATATATTACAATACTCCTTTCGGGGAGATCATCATAGGAATCAGTCATAAAAAGCTCCGTGTCATGGCAGGTGCATGATGTGTTTTGTGGTAATAAGACAAGCCCTTGCCACCCCTTTGTTCTTTCAGGTCAGTTCCAGGAGGCGGGTGATGGCCTCGTCGATCTTGGTGAGTTGAAGGCTGAATTCCGTTAGTTTGGCATTTTCCTTGGTAATGATCTCATCCGGGGCATTGGCCAGAAATTTTTCATTGCTGAGCTTGCCCCTGGTCTGGTTGGCCTGTTTCTCCAGTTTTTCCTTGTTCCGCGTGAGCTTGGCGACCTCTTTCTCCACATCTATAAGGCCCTTGAGGGGCACGAATATTTCAATATCCTCAAAGATATAATTGGCCGTGCC
Organism: Desulfobulbaceae bacterium; assembly: GCA_024637145.1. Taxonomy (GTDB): domain Bacteria; phylum Desulfobacterota; class Desulfobulbia; order Desulfobulbales; family SURF-16; genus BM506. The sequence goes on along the minus strand of JAGXFQ010000012.1, from coordinate 44,840 downwards.
CTGGGGCACGGTGCCTGAGGCAAGGACATCCAGATGAACGGTGCGGGTGAGCCCCATGATGGATGGGGCGTGGGTCTGCAGCCGCTTGCTTTTGATGGGGTCCGGGCAGATGGCAAAGGCCTCGATCTCGGTGGAGGGGTGAATCTGCATCTCGCTGCGGATATTGCGGATGCCACCGATGACACCCATGATCAGGGCCGCGCTCTCCTCGGCCTCGTTATCCTCCCAGGCTGGGTTGGCCAGGGGAAAGCTCTGGGTCATGAGGGTGGGGCGCGCCCCGGGCAGAAAATGCCAGATTTCCTCGGTGACAAAGGGGGCAATGGGGTGCAGGAGTTTGACGACCGCCTCCAGTACGGTAAAGAGCACGGTCTGGGCCTCGCGCTTTTTGGCGGCGTCCTCCCCGTAGAGATCTGACTTGATCCATTCCAGGTACCAGTCGCAGAACTCATGCCAGATAAAATGGTAGATACTTGAGGCGGTATCGTTGAAGCGGAAGCCGGCCAGGGAGTCATGCACTTCGCTGATAGTTTTATTGAGCCGGCTTAAGATCCAGCGATGGGCCAGGGCCATGGGGGCGGGCTGGACGTTGTGGGTGGCCGCCGGATCGCAGTCATTGATATGCATGAGGCTAAAGCGGGCGGCATTCCAGATTTTGTTGATGAAATGGCGGTAGCCTTCAATGCGCTCCTCGGAGAGCCTTATATCGCGGCCCTGGGCGGCAAAGGCGGTCATGGTGTAGCGCAGAGCGTCGGTGCCGTACTCTTCCATCACCACCAGGGGGTCAATGACATTGCCGGTGGATTTGGACATCTTCTTACCGTCCTTGTCCCTGACCAGGGCATGGAGGTAAACGTCTTTAAAAGGGACATCGTCCATGAAATGGAGGCCCATCATCATCATCCGCGCCACCCAGAAAAAGAGGATGTCAAAGCTGGTGATGAGCACCGAGGTGGGGTAAAAGAATTTCAGCTCCTGGGTCTCCTCGGGCCAGCCCAGGGTGGAGAAGGGCCACAGGGCCGAGGAGAACCAGGTGTCCAGGACGTCGCTTTCCTGGGTCAGGCTGGTGGAGTGGCATTGGCTGCAGCCGGCCGGGGCTGTTTCCTCCACCATGAGATGGCCGCAGTCGTCGCAGGTCCAGGCCGGGATCTGATGGCCCCACCAGATCTGGCGGGAGATGCACCAGTCGCGGATATTGTCCATCCAGGCATAGAAGGTATTGTCCCAGCTTTTGGGATGGATGTTGATGCGGCCGTGGCGCACGGCAGTCACGGCCGCATCAGCCAGGGGCCTGACCGAGACAAACCATTGCAGGGAGGTGGTGGGCTCCACCACGGTGTGACAGCGGTAGCAGTTGCCCACGGCATGATCGTAATCCTCGATCGTCTCGAGCAGGCCCTGGGCCTCCAGGTCTTTAATGATCTTGGTCCGGCAGGCAAAGCGGTCCAGGCCGCTATAGGCGCCGGCCAGCTCGTTCATGGTGCCGGAGTTGTCCATCACCTTGATAACCTCCAGCTGGTGGCGGAGGCCTATTTCATAGTCGTCGCGGTCATGGGCCGGGGTGACCTTGAGCGCTCCGGTGCCGAATTCGCGCTGCACGTGGTGGTCAAAGACCACGGGGATGGTGCGATCAGTGAGCGGCAGGCGGATGCCGATATCCTTGAGGTGGGCATAGCGCGGGTCGTCGGGATGGACGGCAACGCCGCTGTCGCCCAGCATGGTCTCGGGACGGGTGGTGGCCACCACCAGGTGGCCGGAGCCGTCGGCATAGGGATAGCGGATGTGGTAGAGCTTGCCTTTTGTCTCCTCATGCTCCACCTCGTCATCGGAGAGGGCGGTATGGCAGCGCGGGCACCAGTTGACGATATAATCACCCTTGTAGATCAGCCCTTCGTTAAAGAGGCGGACAAAGACGGTGCGCACCGCGCGGGAGAGGCCCTCGTCCATGGTGAATCGTTCGCGCTCCCAGTCGCAGGAGCAGCCCAGGCGCTTGAGCTGGTTGATGATGGTGCCGCCTTTTTCCTGCCGCCACTGCCAGACCCGTTCGATGAACTGGTCGCGGCCCAGGTCGTGGCGGCTCTTGTCTTCGGAGGCCAGCTGGCGCTCCACCACGTTCTGGGTGGCGATGCCGGCATGGTCGGTGCCCGGTATCCAGAGGGTGTTGCAGCCCATCATCCTCTGGTAGCGGATCAGGACGTCCTGCAGGGTGTTATTGAGGGCGTGGCCCACGTGAAGAACACCGGTGACGTTGGGGGGGGGCATAACAATGGCGAAACTGTCGCGCTGCGGGTCCATGTGGGCGCTGAAGCTCTTCTCCTGCTGCCAGACAGCGTACCATTTCTTTTCCACTTCACTGAATTCGTAGGCCTTGGCCAGGGTTTCGGGGCTGCTGATATCCATTTATTAAACGACGCTCCACGGTTTGGGAAAGAAAATTTGTGTATATAAATCAAGGGCATAACGGTCGGTCATGCCGGCAATAAAGTCACAGACCCGCCGGTGCCGCGGCGTCTCTTCGGGGTAGTTGATCTCAGCACCCCATACTTCTCCGGAGGGCAGCATAATGTCTTCCACCATGAAATATTCATAGAGCTCACGGAGGATCTTCATGGCCTTCTTGAAGTCGTCATGGACCTGGTGGGAGCGGTAGACGTTGTCATAGAGAAAAAGGCGGAGAGCAGCAATGGCCGCCACTATCTCCGGGGTCATGGCCAGGCGGCCTTCAGCTGTTTCCTTGGTGCGCATCACCATATCCGTGACCATGGTGGAGATGCGCTGGGAATTTTTTTGACCCAGGATCTGTATGATCTCTTTGAGCTCACCCTTGATCTCCAGAATACCGGCCCGGATGGCATCATCAAGGTCATGGTTGACGTAGGCCAGGATATCGGCAATCCGGACCACCTGGCCTTCCAGGGAGTCGGGCAGGGCGCTAAAATCCGTGGGCAGGATGTCATTGAGCCCCTTGGAGTGGTGGACAATGCCGTTGCGCACCTCATGGGTCAGGTTGAGGCCGCGGCCCTTATTCTCCAGATGCTCCACCACCCGCAGACTCTGTTCATAATGGCGGAAGCCGCCGGGATGAAGCTCGTTTAAGACCGATTCGCCGGCATGACCAAAGGGGGTGTGGCCCAGATCATGGCCCAGGGCAATGGCCTCAATGAGATGTTCATTGAGACGCAGGGCCACGCCGATGGTGCGGGCAATCTGGGAGACCTCCAGGGCATGGGTGAGTCTGGTGCGGTAATGGTCGCCGGTGGGGGCGAGGAAAACCTGGGTCTTGTGGGTGAGGCGGCGAAAGGTCTTGGAGTGGATGATGCGGTCCCTGTCGCGCTGGAAGGGCAGGCGGATGGGGCATTCCTTTTCCGGACGCCTGCGGCCCTTGCTCTCTTTGTTGAGGCAGGCATGGGGAGAGAGGCTGCGTGCTTCTCTCTCCAGCATTTCATGGCGTAGGGTAGGGGGCATGGTAGATCACGGCTGGATAAAAAATGAAGAGGCAGTGCTGCAGTTGATGCGTTTATGATCCCCTTGATGGCCAAGGAACATGGAACCCACACAAAAACCGCAATAAGCCAAGAAAAGCAACTAAAAAAAATGCCCTTCGCTCAGTGCGGTTTTTGCAACACACTTACCGGCAAAGACCTGAAACAGGAAGGCCTTGCCGGCAAGGACAAGAGCTTATTTGGCTTGAGAACCGACGTGGGTCACGATCTCCGCTTTGCTCAGCTCGTTTAAGGCCGGGTGATTCATGATCTCCTGGGGATCGGTAACACCGTTGATATTCACCACAATCAGGGCGCCGCGGCCCTTGCCCCACAGATCGTTGAAATCATAAACAGCACCAACTACGGCCAATGCACCGGCCTCCACCTTGTCCGCATAGAGTTCCAGGGCCTTGTTGACCTGAAAATCAACATTGCGTTCAACATTCTGGGTCCAGCGCTGGTTAAAGGGGCCCTCCTGGTCATCCATGGCCATAACCGGCTTTAAGGTGTCCAGTTCGGCCTTGATGCCGGAGGTCTCGCCTGAGTAATCGCCCATGGCCGCCTTGATGGCGCCGCAGCTGGAATGGCCCATGACCAGCAGGACCTTGGTGGGCAGATGATGGATACCATAATCCACAGAGCCCTCGGCATTGACGATCTGGTTACCGACATTGCGGATGGCGAAGATATTATTATCCGGCTCAAAGTCAAAAAGCTGGGTGTGGACCCGGGAGTCGGAGCAGGAGATTATGGTAACCGCAGGGACCTGGCCGCTCTGGAAGGCGTCAAAATGGTTTTTTGGGTGGTCATGCCGGAAGGCATCATTGCCCTCGATAATTTTTTTGATGGTGGCCTGAGGTGTGACGGCAGATGCCGCAGCATCGTGACCCGCGCCCTGATCGGAGGCCGCCACCGGGGCAACCATGGCCAGCAGGCCACAGACCGTAAGGGTTAAGAATTTTTTAGGTGTGGATGTCTTCATTATTTTCTCCTCAAAAGATAAAAGCCAATGACCTGGCATGGTAAGAAATTCCCCCATAACTGAGTGCAACTATCTAAACTGAGCCACTTTAGCCCTTTTGGCTGGAAATTCAAATTTTTCTTTTTAAGAAATGAGAGGTAACCCCGCTTTAGCCGGCAGCCTATTTGGTCAGGGCCTGTTCCAGTTTCTCCTGGGTTTCCTCCCAGGTGGTGTAGGCCTGTTGGAGACGATTCTTCAGGTTGGTGTACTCATTGTTTTTTCGCCTGAATTTTTCCTGGTCCTGGTAGAGTTGCGGGTCAGCCAGGAGCTGCTCCAGGCCGCTTTTCTGGCCTTCAAGCTTTTCCACCGCCTTTTCATTGTCGCGGGCCTTCTTTTTCAGGGGCCCCAGGAGCTTGTTTTCCTGCTCCCTGAGCTGGGCCTGCTCCTGGCGGGCCTTTTTGCCCTTGCCCTGGGAGCCCGGGTCAGCGGCAGAGAGGGGGGAGGAATTTGTGCTGGCTGCTGAGGCCTCTTTTTTCAGGGCCTGGGTCTTGGCGATGTAATAGCTGATATTTCCCTCAAAGATGGTGGCCTTACCGTTTTTTATCTCCAGGATTTTTTTGGTGAAGTGATCAAGGAAATAACGGTTATGGGAAACCACAATGATGGAGCCGTCGTACTGGTGCATGGCCTCCATGAGGATGTCTTGGCTCGCCATGTCGAGATGGTTGGTGGGCTCATCCATAATGAGCAGATTGGCTGGGGTGGCAATCATCTTGGCCAGGGCCAGTCGGGATTTCTCGCCGCCGGACAGCACGCCCACCTTCTTATCCACGTCGTCGCCCTGAAAGAGAAAGGTGCCGAGCAGGGACCGGATCTGGCTGATGCTTTTGTCTACATCGATCATGTTCATGGTTTCCAGGACCGTGTAATTGGGATCAAGCTCCTGGGCCTGATGCTGGCCGAAATAGGAGATGATGACGTTATGTCCCGGTTCGATTTGGCCCTTGTCCGGCTGGATAAGGCCGCCCAGCAGCTTGACCAGGGTGGACTTGCCGGCGCCGTTGATTCCCACCACCGCCATTTTGTCGCCCCGTTCCAGCTCAAAGGAGAGGTCGTTGAACACCTCTTTGTTGGCAAAAGATTTTGTGAGTCCTTTCACCACCATGGACATCCGGCCGCTGGGGGCCGAAGGTGGGAAGCGGAAGTTGATGTGCCGCTCGTTGTCCTCAAGTTCAATGACCTCCATCTTGTCCAGCTGTTTGAGACGGGACTGGGCCTGTTTGGCCTTGGTGGATTTGGCCTTGAATCGATCGACAAAGCGCATGGTCTGCTCGATTTTGGCCTGCTGATTGGTATAGGCGGACTTGAGGATGGCTGAGCGTTCTTCCTTTTCCGTGACAAAATAGGAGTAATTGCCCTTGTAGATGGTGAGGTTGCCCAGGCTCAGCTCCCAGGTGCTGGTGGTGAGGTTGTCCAGGAAGGTCCGGTCATGGGAAATGATAACCAACCCGCCCTGGTAGGCGCCCAGGAAATCTTCAAGCCAGGTGAGAGTCTCCACGTCAAGATGGTTGGTGGGTTCGTCCAGCAGCAGAAAGGCCGGTCTGGCCAGCAGCTGTTTGGCCAGCATGAGGCGCATGAGCCAGCCCCCGGAAAAGGTGCCGCATTTCTTGGAGAAGTCGGAGATCTTGAAGCCAAGCCCCATGAGCACTTTTTCTATCTGGGACTGGATGGTGAAGATATCGGCCTGGTCAAGTTCATGCTGGAGCTCGCCCTGCCTGGTCACCAGTTTGTCAATCTGCTCTGAGGCGGCATCAACCTGGGCCAGCTGGTCATGAATGTGGTCAAGCTCCTTTTCTTTGAGAAGGAGCTCACTGAAGGCCTGCTGGGCCTCAGCATAGAGGGAGCGGTCCAGTTTGATGCCGGTGATCTCCTGGGGCAGGTAGCCGGTGGAGTCGTTTTTGGCCTTGGTGATGATGCCGGGATCCGCCTGGCTGACCCCGGCCACCAGCTTCAGAAGGGTGGATTTGCCGGCACCGTTGGAGCCCACCAGGCCGATGCGGTCGCGGTTGTTTATCCGACAGGAGACATTGCGGAAAAGATGTTTTTCGCCGTATTGCAGGGAGAGATTGTTGATGGTAATCATAATGAATGGGTGTAAAAAATTATTAAGGTGATGCAGTTATCATAAAGGACATGTTTTGGCATGGAGAAAATGACGATGGCAGCAAGGAGTACGGTCTTTACCACCAGATTTACTTCATGGCCCGTGAGTGTCCGGGCGTTATGTGAGGCCGCCGGCCTGCAGGAGCTGGTCAGCCAAAAGGGCCGGCCTGTCCTGATCAAACCAAATCTCGTTGAGAATCTGGCCCCGCCCATTACCACGCCGGTGGCGATGGTGGCGGAGCTTGTTGACTACCTGCAGGCGGAGATTGCCGGCATCGAGATTATTATTGGCGAGGGCTGCGGTGCCAACCACTATAACACGTTTTATGTTTTTCAGAAACAAGGCTATGCAGAACTGGCCCGGCGCAGAAACATTTCTCTGGTGGATTTGAATGAGGAACCCTTGCTGGCCCTGGCCAATCCCGCCTGCCGCCGCTGGCCGCAGATGCATCTGCCCAAGATTCTTTTTGAGGTCTTTTTGCTGTCGGTTCCGGTCTTAAAGGCCCACAGCCTGGCCGGAGTCACCCTGACCATGAAGAATATGATGGGGGCGGCGCCGCCTCGTCACTTCCAGCAGGGCGGGGCCTGGAAAAAGGCCGCCTTCCACAGCCGCATCCATGAGGCTATTTTTGATCTCAACACCTACCGGACCCCGGATTTCACCCTGCTTGACGCCACCATCGGCATGCAGCAGGCCCACCTCTGGGGCCCCACCTGCCATCCTCCCAAAAACCTGCTGGCCGCCGGGCCAGATCCCGTGGCCCTTGATGTCTGGGGCACGGAGCTCCTCGGCTTTGACTGGCAGCAGATCGGCTATTTAAAGAAGGCGGATGGGGTGCTGGGGAAGGCGCAATATCAGGAGTGTCGTGTCTGAGAGAGGGGGCAGGTAGGCCTGTCAATCCAGACAGCTTTTTATAGCTGCCCAGGTGCAGTTTGACCTATTTCTTCCGGGAGACGCCCATCTCCTGGCAGACCTGAGCGGCAATCTCCTCGATGGATTTACCGGCCGTGGAGATATAGGGCATATTATATTTAAGGAAGATCTGCTGGGCCTGTTGCACCTCTTGCCGGCAGGTGGAGAGCTTGGCGTAGGTGCTGTTTGCATAGCGTTTTTGCCGCATCTGGTGCAGCACCTCCGGAGAGGTGGTGAGTCCAACAGCCCGGGAGCGGTTCTGGATGATATGGTCAGGCAGGGAGTAGAGGCTCAAGTACTCGGCGGTGAGAGGAAAATTTGCCGACTTGATTCCCATCTGGGTGGCAAGGTAGACGCTCACCGGGGTTTTGCCGGCCCGAGAGACGCCAAGAATGATGAGCTCGGCCTCGTCATATTCCTTGGGGTTGATGCCATCGTCATGGTCCAGGCAATAATGGATGGCTTCCACCCGTTTGCTCATCTTTTCATTGTCCTGGTGGTGTGTAAAGCCGGGAGTGCGCAGGGCCTGGGCCTCAAGGCAGGTTTCCAGGTGATCAAGGTGAAAGGCGAAGCCGTCAAAGAATTCCACCTCTGGTTTGTCAAAAACCTCCCGCACCTGAGGATCCATGATAGTGGAAAAGATAACAGGGCGCAGGCCCGCGGACTGGCCCATTATTTTTTCAAGGGTTTTCTGAGCCTCAGTAACCGTCTGGATAAAGGGAAAGGTCTCTTCATGAAAGGAGATGCCCGGAAACTGGCAGGTGAGGGCCTGCCCCAGAGACTCAACCAGGATGCCGGTTGAGTCTGAAATATAATAGATGTCTTTTGAACTCCACATGGCACTCCTCTTGATCGATATAGCCTGGCGCGGCAATGGAAAAAGACGACAGGGGTGACTTATATCCCGGCCGGACCTGCTGTTTGCTTCAAGCAGACCGCGTCTTTCCTTGCCTGAGCGGCCCTGGGCTCTCTTTTGTCAAAGATTTATGATCTTGTTTTGGTGGAAGCTGATGCTTGCTCTCATCCTGCTCCTAGGTCTCATTGCTGACATAGGCCTGTTGCAGGGCCTTAAGTTGTTTTTCAACGGGAGGCGGCAGCTTGATGTCGTAGCGATCAACATATTCAGCAGCCATGCGATGGGTGTTAAAGATGGGAATGTTAAGCTCAATATTCTTGATGCATTTGTCAATATAAAGGTGGCGCAGTTCCCTGTCGTAAAAAGTGTTGAGCACCTCTGGCAGAATGGCATTGAGGGAGGCGGCATCTTCTTTATAGAGGAGGGTTGAGGTGCTCTCGCTCAGGCAGGCGGCGCTAACATCAGTTTCAATACCGAACTTCCAGCCGGTCTGCCCGCCATGATACCCCTCTACCCACCAGCCGTCCATGGTGGAGATGTTGGGCACCCCGTTCATGGCGGCCTTCATGCCGCTGGTGCCGCTGGCCTCCAGGGGGCGTTTCGGCGAGTTGAGCCAGGCATGGACGCCGGAGACCATAAGTTTGGCAATGTGCATGTCGTAACCGGGAATAAAAACAACTTTTGCCAGGCCATTGGTCTTTTTATACAGATCGGCCTGGATGGCCAGGACCTGCTGAATAAGTTTCTTGCCCGGTTCATCAGCCGGGTGGGCCTTGCCCGCAAAAATGAAATTGATCGGTTTGTTGAGGGTAAGGATGATCTCAGCCAGGGTGTCGAGATCGGAAAAGATGAGATCAGCCCTTTTGTAGGTGGAAAAACGTCTGGCAAAGCCTATGGTGAAAACGCCTGGTTCCAGAAAATTATCCTCATTAATTTGGGACAGGTAATTGGGGGGATCAATCCAGGTCTCATGCATCATCTTGCGGTGGCGCAGGAGCATATTGTTGACATTGGTGATAAGGGCCTTGTTGTCTTGCTGCCACGCCTGTTCAAAATAGGAGCGAAAGCGCGGATCGTCCCCCAGAAGTCGGGCGTTGCTGAAGATCAGCGGGTTTTCCTGCCATTGGTCGAATTCCTTGAAACTGTTGTAAAAATCTGCTTTGGCATCGCTGATCCAGGTTACATGGTGGACGCCGTTGGTGATGGCCGTGATCTTTGAGGCAAACTCCGGGAATTGTTTCTGGGTAACCCCCCGGTGGATACGGCTGACGCTGTTGGTCGCCCGGTTAACCCGCATGGCAAAGGCCGTGAAGTTGAAGAGATGACCTTCCTCGTCATCCAGGGCCAGGAGTCTGAGAATCCGCTGGCAGAAATCATTGCCGAACTGGTTGTAGAGCCTCTGATCAAAACGGTCATGGCCCGCCTTGACCGGGGTATGAATGGTATAGACGATCTTTTTGGAAACAATTTTTGCAGCCTGGAGAATGTCCTCATCCGTGGCCACAGCCTGATACGCATGGCCGAGTTTGTCTTTGAGCTGTTCCACAATCAGATCAAGCACCGCAATTACGCCATGCTGTTCATTAAGGTGGAGGATGCGCGCGGTTATCCCCAGGGCCCGCAGGGCAGGGACAACCCCTGCCCCCAAAAGACGGCGCTGGATGATCTTCATATTCTCGGACCGGCTGTCGTAAAGATGCTGGGCTGCATCCTGTATCCAGTCCGGAGAGGAGGGGATGGCATAGTCGAGCAGAATCTCCGGGGTAAAAAAGTCCAGATTTTTGCTGATCTCCATCTTTAACCATACCCTGGCATAGGCGGAGGTCTTGCGGTCATCGGCATCAAAAAAAGAAATCTCGATTTCCAGAGGGAGATCGGGATGATCGGGATCTTTGAGAAGATAGAGTGAGGGAGTATTTTCCGGTTGCCAGTCCGTGGCCGTGCTGATCTGGCCCAGAAGCGCGTCAACATGCTGCGAGAAATATCCCTTGCGGTAGAGCAGAGATACCGCCACCGTGGGAATCTTCAGCTCAGCCATGCTCTTTAGGGTGTCGCCGGCCAGAATGCCCAGTCCGCCGCCGTAATTGGGGATCTTCTGCTTGCCGTGTAAAAAGAGCTTGGCATAATGATCGAAAACGGCATTGGTCGAATCAGTAATTTCCAGATCGCGCAGATGTTTCTGCACCGGATTAAAGACATCAAGGTCTGCACCGATCTCCATGGTGATATAAACAACGGAGTTGCCGTCCGGGGCGCTAAGGTTCTCCCACACCCTGTCCAGAGTTTGTTGGGAAACGCCGAAGAAGGTACCCCATTTATTTTTGGCTACCATGTCTTTAAGGGCGGTTTCCTGATCTGTTATGGAATGAATGCTCATAGTCTCAAGGTGTTTAGATTGTTAGGTTGGCCCGTTGCTTTACAAGAAGAAGAATTTACTCTATCATGCCACTCCGAGCAATGCCCTGCCTTTAAAACTTATAAAAAACAGGGCAATAGGGCGCGACAAGAGAGAGCTAAGGTGATGGAATATAAAAAAAAACGCCTTGAATTTTTGTGGATGTTTCTTTAGGATATAAATAAATATTTTTATAGATTTTTTACTGGAAAGGGTGCATGTAATCTTATATCATGCTTTTTTAAGTTGAAAGTTTTCTAAGAAAAATATCTCATTTGTAACGAATAAATTCATTTTTAATAAGGAGAAAGTTGATGAAAGAAAAAATATTACAAGTTCTGTGTGTAGCCGGTCTAATCGCCTCAGTATCTTTTTTAACCTTGGGTTGCGCTAAGAAACCTGTGGAGTCCCAAGAGAATGGTGCTGACGCTCGTGTAACGACCGATACCACCACAACGGCTGACTCCGGGGCTTATGTCGCTGACCCTGCTGACACCGCTGATACTGCCGGCTCCTACGAATCCATTGATTCCGGGGAGAGCACTACCGCGTCAGCAGGGGCATACGAGGTAACAGAAGGTCGTACCCACGAGGGCATGCTGCCCGTCTATTTTGATTTTGACAAATCCACTATTCGTGATGATCAACAGGCTCGTATCGAAGGTAATGCCGAATTTATCAAGAGCAACAGCAACCTGAAAATCAGCATCCAGGGCAATTGTGATGAGCGAGGCACCAATGAGTATAATATCGCCCTTGGTGAACGCCGGGCCCAGGCTGCCAAGAAATACCTGGTTAACCTCGGGGTTGCTGCGGACAATCTCTATACCGTAAGTTTTGGTGAAGAGCGCCCCCTTCTTCTTGGTCATGATGAGTACTCATGGTCTCAAAACAGGCGGGATGATTTTGTGATGCAGTAAGCAGGGATTGCCGGGTACGCCTCTAAGGCCGGGAACATTGTTCCCGGCTTTTTTTTATGATCTAAAGACAGGAGCTTTGTTATGAATCTGCGCCGATTATTTTCCCTTTTCCTTCTTCCTTCTCTGCTGGTCATCGCCAGCCCCGTTGTTGAGGCCCAGGCTGCTGATACCAAAATAGGCTTTATCTCGGTTCAGGGTGTCTTGTTTGGCAGCAAGGATGGCCAGGGTGCCAAAAAAGAGCTCATGGCCAAACAGGAGCAGCTGCAGGCAAAATTTGGTGATGAGGCTGCCAATCTGGAAAGCCTTGCCGAAGAAATTGAAAAGAAACAGAGTGTCTGGTCTGCTGATGTGCTGGAGGAAAAGAAACGTGAAGCAGCAATGTTGGATCGGGACCTGAAGCTCAAGGCCGAGGATGCTCAGTATGAGGTTGTCGAGTTGCGCAAAAAGGTACTTGATCCCATTGTCAAAAAGCTCGATACCGCCCTTAAGCAATATGGCCAAAGCGAAGGTTATACCATGATCATTGACTCTGATGTGGCGGCTCGCTCCGGCATGATTGTCTATGGTGATCCCAGCATTGATTTGACAGAGGCCATGATCAAAAAGGTTGATGCCCTGTAGTAGGCCCTGACATCTGATCAAGAGATAAAAAAAAGCCCGATTGGTGAAAACCAATCGGGCTTTTTTTTATCTCTTGATCATCTGATGCTGATTGGGAAAAATCCCCAGCCCCGGCCGTTGGGCTCTTCGGAGGAATTTCTGGGCGGTGGCCCGCCAGGAGAAAGGGTTCCTATTTCGTAACTGCTCATCCCATGGCCACCTCAATTACAATAACCACTAGAGTTGGAACTGCTTGCGCAGTTCCCCTATTTTCGGGCGTTGATCAGCTCCAGGGCGCTGCTCATGATGGCGGGGCTGTCCACCTTGCCGAGATGCCAGAGGGTTTCCTGGGAGGCATGTTCAACGAATTTGTCGGGGAAGCCGAGGAGGATGGTTTGGATATGGTAGAGGCCGCGGCGGGCAAAGAGCTCCAGGACGGCACTGCCAAAGCCCCCTTTTTTGACATTATCTTCAATAGTGATGACCCGGCCGGTGGCCTGGGCCCAGTGACAGATGAGATCGCCGTCAATGGGGGTGACAAAGCGGGGGTTGATCACCGCGGCGCTGATTCCGAGTTTTTCAAGGCCCTCGGCCGCTTGCAGGGCAGGAGAGACCCGGTTGCCGATGGGCAGGAGCAGAATATCGCTGCCTTCCCGCAGAAGCTCGCCTTTGCCGTAAGGGATTTTGGTCAATTCGTTGTGCAGGGGCACACCCTCGCCATTTCCCCGGCTATATCTCACCGCTGAAGGGCCGGGCAGAAAAATGGAGGTGTAGAGCATGTTCTGCAGTTCCGCCTCATCCTTGGGGGCCATAAGGACCATGTTGGGAATAAAACGGAAGAAGCAGAGATCAAAGACGCCATGGTGCGTGGGGCCGTCATCACCCACCACGCCCCCCCGGTCAATGGCAAAGGTCACCGGCAGATTGGGCAGGCAGACGTCGTGAATAATCTGGTCCAGGGCCCGCTGGAAAAAGGTGGAGTAAATGGCCACCACCGGCAGGAGTCCCTCTGTGGCCAGACCGGCGGCAAAGGTCACGGCGTGTTGTTCGGCAATACCCACGTCAAAGAAGCGTTGCGGCAGGAGGTGGGCAAATCGGGTGAGGCCGGTGCCGGCCGGCATGGCCGCGGTGATGGCCACCACTCTGGGGTCCTGCTCAGCAATCTCCACCAGGGTGTCGCCAAAAATTTGGGTATAGGAGATGGGGGTGGGATTGGTGGCCAGTGCCTTGCCGGAGGTCTTGTCAAAGGGGCCCACCCCGTGATAGGAACCGGGATTTTTCTCGGCCGGTGCATATCCCTTACCCTTGGTGGTGAGGACATGAACCAGGATCGGGCCGTCATGGAGGTCGCGGACATTGGTCAGGGTCTCGATGAGCCCCTGAGTGTCGTGGCCGTTGATGGGGCCGATATACTCGAATTTCAGGGCCTCAAAGAGCATACCAGGGGTGAAGAAACCCTTGAGGCTCTCCTCGCTTTTTTTGAGTACCTGGAGGATATTGTCGCCAACACCATGGAATCCTTTAAGAAAATTCTCCATCTCCTTTTTGAAGCGGACCATGGTCTTGCCGGTCAATTTGCGGCTCAGAAAGCTGGAAAGGGCCCCCACATTGGGGGAAATGGACATTTCATTGTCATTGAGGATAACAATGAGGTTTTTGCCAAGGTGGCCGGCCTGATTGAGGGCCTCAAAGGCCATGCCGCCGGTCATGGAGCCGTCACCGATAACGGCAATTGTTTTGGCGGTGTCGCCCTTGAGATGCTTGGCCAGGCTGATCCCCAGGCTGGCTGAGATGGAGGTGGAACTGTGGCCGGTATCAAAGGCGTCATAGGGGCTTTCCCCCCGTTTGGGAAAACCGCTGATGCCCTTATATTGGCGGAGGGTATGAAACTGGTCGCGGCGCCCGGTGATCAGCTTATGGGCATAGGCCTGATGCCCCACGTCCCAGATCAGCTTGTCAGCCGGGGTGTTAAAGACATAATGGAGGGCCAGGGTAAGCTCGACAACTCCCAGGCAGGGGGCTAGATGGCCGCCGGTATGGGAAACCGTCTCAATGATTTTTGCCCGGATCTCTTCGGCAAGAAGGTCGAGGTCGCTGATGGCGAGCCGGCGAAGGTCCTCAGGTGAATCAATTTTTTCTAAAAGTGGGGAAGAGATGGTCAAAACAGGGGCCTCGTAGCCTAGCGTTTACGATAATAAATATAGTTGGCGATCTCCCGGAGGGGATCAGCTTTCTGGTCCAAGGAGTCCAGGGCGGTGATGGCGGCGGCAATGGCGGCCTGGGCCTTCTGCCTGGTTTCTTCCAGCCCGAAAAAGGCGGGGTAGGTTGCCTTTTCCAGCTCGGCGTCTGAGCCGGCCTTTTTGCCCAGCTGCTCGGTGGTGCCCTCTACATTTAATAAATCATCAACAATCTGGAAGGCAAGTCCCACCTGCCGGCCGTAGTCGGTGAAGGCCTGGAATTGGCTGGGGCTGGCCTTGCCGAGCACGGCCCCCATTTGAACGGCGGCAGTGATCAGCGCCCCTGTTTTGCAGCTGTGCAGGGCGCGCAGGGTGGCAAAGTCGAGTTCTTTACCTTCGGCGGCAATATCAATGGCCTGCCCCCCCACCATACCCCGGGGGCCGGCTGAGCCGGCCAGGATATGGATGAGTCGGAGCTGTTTTTCCGCACCAATGGCGCTACCTAATTCGGGACTGCTCAAAATTTCAAAGGCCATGGTCAGCAGGCCGTCGCCGGCCAGGATAGCCTGCGCCTCACCGTGGACGATATGACTTGTCGGTTTGCCGCGCCGCAGGTCGTCATTATCCATGGCTGGCAGGTCGTCGTGGATCAGGGAGTAGGTATGGATAAACTCCAGGCTGGCGGCCACCGGCAGCAGGCCGGCGGGAGGGGGACCCAGGCTTTCGGCGGCGGCCATGCAGAGGATGGGACGCACCCGTTTGCCGCCGGCAAAAAGGGAGTAGGACATGGCCTTGATATGGTCAGCAAGGAGTCCCTCTGGTTTGAGCATGATCTCCTGGAGGGTCTGCTCAACAAGAAGCCTTTTTTCCTGAAGATAGACCTTAAGATCCATTGCTGCTCTCTTCAAAGGGGGACTCGGTGAGAGAGCCGTTTTTTTCAAGGAGAAGAGAGACCCGTTGCTGGCATTCATCCAGCTTGCTGTTGCAGAACCGGGCAAGCTGGATTCCCTCTTCGAATTTTTTCAGGCTGGCCTCAAGGCTGAGGTCGCCGCTTTCCAGGTCATGGGTGATCTCATCAAGTTTTTTAAGGGCATCTTCAAAGGTTTTTTTGGCCATAGGAGTATCTTCTTAATTGATTGTCTGACAAAGCCTGCCATGATAAATGAATAAGCTTTGCCTGGCAACGGTTTAAAAAAAATTGCGGCTGTGGTAGTTGTCATTTCTGGGCGGAGAAGATCTTGTGCCCTAGGAGGCTAAAGAGGAACCCTTTTGACGCAAAATAATAATGATACCTATCTTGGTTTTTTTCTCTCCTGGCTCAAGGTGGAGAAGGGCTACTCCCTGCATACCGTGGATAATTATCAGCGCGATATCGTCGAATTCACCGCCTTTGTCGGCGACAAGAAACCGGCCGGCCTGGAGACCAAAGATATCAGGGCCTGGGTCTTTTACCTAAACGGCAAAAATAAGGCCAATTCGGTGGCCCGCAAGATCTCCGCCCTGCGCACTTTTTTTCGATATCTTCTCCGCCAGGGTGTGCTTGCTGTTGACCCCACCTCCTCTGTTTCCATGCCCAAGCTCGGCAAACATATCCCGGTTTTTCTCAGTGTCGACGAAGTCTTCAGCCTTCTGGAAGAACCCGGGCCGCAGGATCAATTTCAGCACCGGGATACCGCCCTTTTAGAGCTGCTCTATTCCACGGGCATGCGGGTGGCGGAAATTGTCAATCTTAACCTGGAGCAGGTTGATTTTCAGGCCGGAATGGTTAGGGTAGTCGGCAAGGGAAAAAAGGAGAGGCTCATCCCTGTGGGGTCTCAGGCCGTGGATGCGGTGAACCGCTATCTGGAGAGCCGATTGCAGCTCCTCAGCAAGAAGCGCCAACAGGGAAAAAAAGTGGATGAATACGCTCTTTTTCTTAATAATCGTGGCGGCCGCCTCACCACAAGATCAGTGGAGAGGATGGTTCAGGGCTATGCCCTGCGGGCCGGTATCATGGCTGCGGTAACCCCCCACGCCCTGCGGCACTCCTTTGCCACCCATCTCCTGGAAATGGGTGCTGATCTGCGGGTGGTGCAAGAGCTGCTGGGCCATGCCAGTCTTTCCACGACCCAGAAATACACCCATTTGACCGTGGATCATCTCATGGCGGTCTACGACAAGGCGCACCCCAAAGCCTAACAGCCCGTTGAAAACGATATATAACTTTTAAACTTCTTGGAAAAAAAAATGGAAAAACCCATAATACGCGCCACAACCATTATCTGTGTGCGCCATCAGGGCGAAGTGGCCATGGCCGGTGACGGTCAGGTCTCCCTTGGTAATACCGTGATGAAGCATGAGGCCCGCAAGGTGCGCCGTCTTTTCCACGATAAGGTGGTCACCGGCTTTGCCGGCGCCACAGCGGATGCCTTCACCCTTTTTGACAGGCTTGAGCATAAGCTGGAACAATATAACGGTAACCTGATGCGGGCCTCTGTGGAGCTTGCCAAGGATTGGCGGACGGACAAGATGCTGCGCCGCCTGGAGGCCATGCTTATTGCCGCTGATGATGAGTATTCCCTGCTGCTCACCGGCACCGGCGATGTTATCGAGTCTGATGACGGTATTCTGGCCATTGGCTCCGGCGGGGCCTATGCCCAGGCCGCGGCCAAGGCCTTGATTAAACACAGTGATCTTGATGCCCAGGAAATCTGCCGGGCGGCCATGGAGATCGCTGCTTCTATATGCGTGTTTACCAACACCAAAATCGTGGTGGAAAAGGTATGATTCAGAACAATAAAGCATTGACCCCCAAGGAAATTGTAGTCAGTCTCGATAAGTTCATTATCGGCCAGGGTGATGCCAAGCGTTTTGTGGCTGTGGCCCTGCGCAACCGCTGGCGGCGCCAGCAGGTGCCCCAGCCCTTGCGGGACGAGATTGCACCCAAAAATATCATCATGATCGGCCCCACCGGCGTCGGCAAGACGGAAATTGCCCGCCGCCTGGCCCAACTCGACCGCTCCCCCTTTTTGAAGGTAGAGGCCACCAAATTCACTGAGGTGGGCTATGTGGGCCGGGACGTGGAGTCGATGATCCGCGATCTGGCCGAACTTGCCATTGCTCTGGTCAAGGAAGAGGAGGAGGAGGCTGTGCAGCTCAAGGCCAGGGAGATGGCCCGTGAACGGCTTCTGGATCTCCTGGTGCCGCCGCCGCCCAAGTCTGCTGAGGTTGATCCCCTTGATCCGGCCGCCTCCCCCACCCGCGCCAAATTCCGGGTCATGCTGGAGGAGGGCAGACTTGATGAGCGCGAGGTGGAGATGGATATTGAGCAGGCCCCGCCGGCCCTGCCCATGATGGAGGTTTTCTCCTCCGGCCCCATGGATGATATGGGCTCCTCCATGAAGGATATGGTTTCCAAACTCTTTCCCAAAAAGAGTGAACGTCGCAAGATGGCGGTGCAGGCGGCCCTGCCCCTTCTTGAGAAACAGGAGGCGGAGAAACTCATTGATATGGAAAAGGTGACCCGTCTGGCCCTGCAGCGCGTTGAGCAGACCGGTATTATCTTCCTGGATGAGATCGACAAGATCACATCCCGCAGTGGTGCCTCCTCGGCCGGTGAGGTGTCCAGGGAAGGGGTGCAGCGAGATCTGCTCCCCATTGTCGAGGGTTCCACTGTGGCCACTAAACACGGCATGGTCAAGACGGACCATATCCTCTTTATTGCCAGCGGTGCCTTTCATGTCAGCAAACCTTCTGATCTGGTGCCGGAACTGCAGGGCCGCTTTCCGGTCCGGGTGGAGCTGGACGCCCTGGGCGAAGAGGAGTTTTACCGCATTCTCACGGAACCGGAGAATGCCCTGATCAAGCAGTATGTGGCGCTGCTGGCCACCGAGGGTGTCGAGCTGGAGTTTGCTGAGGACGCCATCCGGGCCATGGCCCGCATGGCGGCTGACGTCAACGAGAGTACCGAGAATATCGGGGCCCGCCGGCTCCATACCATCCTGGAGCGGCTGCTTGAGGAGCTTTCCTTTGCCGCCCCTGATATGCCGGGCGAGAAATTTGTGGTCACTGCCGACTATGTCAAGAAACAACTGGCGGATATATCAGAGGATCAGGATCTGAGTCGCTATATCCTCTAGCCGAAACTGGATAATTGCCAGGCGCACAGTCTCTGCCGCGGTTGTCTCCCTGCTTAAAAGCCGGGTGAAGCGCTGTTGCGCCAAGTGAGAAAAAATATGAGATACGAAGCCGACTTGAAATATTGCCCTGAGTGCCGGGATGAATATCGGGCCGATATTGACAGATGTGCCTCCTGTCAGATCATCCTGATCACCGGCACGGCAATGATGGCCGGGGCCAGTGACTCCCAGCAGGCCAGAAACAGCCGTCGTGGCGCCCTCACCGCCGAGGATGACCTGGTCACCATCCACAAGGGACCTTTGGCTGACCTGAAAAAGCTGGAAAAGCCTTTGCAGGAGGAGAATATCGGCATGATCATCGTGGGGGATGAGGGCGGCTGCAATAAGGGCTGCTGTCCCACCAACTTTTTTCTGCAGGTGCGGCGGGAGGATGCCCCGGCGGCGGCTGCCCTGATTCAGGCAGATTACCGCAAAAATACCGCCCTTGCCGATCATGACACCAGCCACTGTCATGCCGTCTTCAACCAGGAGGCCAGCCACGCCACCTGTCCGGCCTGCGGTTTCGAGTTTGCAACCTCCACCACCACCTGCCCTGATTGCGGCCTCTGTTTTGGCTGAGCCGCCCCTTGCCACCCTTCCTTGAAGATGGATGGGGAACGTTTTGGCGGCCTCTTTACGGCGCCGTGCGCAGGTAGTTGAGGACATCCTGGGCGGCCTGGGTGGCCTGGGGGTCAATATCGATCTGCAGCGCCTTGCCCTGCCGTTCCTGTTTACGGATGGCCGGCGAGTTGGGGAAAAAGGCCACTGGCGCCTGGCCAAGGCCTTTGGTCAGAAAGATCTTGTCATCTTCGTCTTCCACCAGATTGCCGATAAAGGAAATATCCTTGATACCTGCCTCCTGGGCCAGGGCATAGACCTTCTGCGCTGTTCTGAGGCTCGATTTTGACGGAATGACCACGATGAAGAGTTCATCGACGCTGGCAATGGTGCCGCGGCCCAGGTGTTCGACGCCGGCCTCCATGTCGAGGACAATAGTCTGGGACGGGGTGAGGAGGAGCTTGGTGAGCAGCCTCTTAAGCACCGTACTCTCCGGGCAGGCGCAGCCTCCCTCAGCGGTCTGAATGGCACCCAGAACCATGAGCTTGAGACCGTCCTTTTCCACCATGAAGTCGGCCAGAAGATCGTCGACCTGGGGGTTGATATTGTAATAAGGCGAGCCCTCTACCTTGCCGGCCCGTTCCACCAGCAGGGCAGTCATGTCGGCAATGGGGGTGATCTCCTCGATATTGTCAAAGCCCAGGGTCTGGGCCATATGGGGGCTGGGGTCGGCATCAATGACCAATACCTCTTGGCCGGCCCGCTGCAATTCCTTTGCTATCAGGGCCATGATCGTTGTCTTGCCCACGCCGCCTTTACCGGCAATTGCTATTTTCATAATATCTGTCCTGGCGCTGTAAAATCAGCCGTTTTTAGGTGTTCTGGCAATGAGGGGATGAGGGGCGGAAAATTTCAGTGCAATCATTGCCAAAAATGCACTACTATTTACACTTTATACGAAGCGCTTCCTTATTCTGCAAGATTTTAAGATAATTGGTGTCCCATGGTTTCTCTTGGTATTGAACAACTGCTAGCCTCGCCGCCTCCCTCTTTTAAAGATAAACGTCTGGGCCTTTTATGCAACCAGGCCTCCACTGATAGTTCTTTCCGGCATAGCCGCGATCTGGTCATGGCGGCCTTCCCTGGTCAGCTCACCGCTCTTTTCTCGCCACAGCATGGATTCTTTGCCGAAAAACAGGACAATATGGTGGAATCGAGCCATGGCCTGGATCAGGTCAGCGGTCTGCCGGTGTTCAGCCTCTATGGCGAGACGCGAAAACCCACCCCTGAGATGATGGCTCATGTTGACCTTGTGCTGGTGGATCTGGTCGATGTCGGCACCCGGGTCTATACCTTCATGTCCACCCTCATCTATATGCTGGAGGCGGCTGCTGCCGCCGGCAAGATGGTGGTGGTCCTGGACCGGCCCAATCCCATCGGCGGCGACTGCGTGGAGGGCAATCTTCTTGAAGAGGAATATAGCTCTTTTGTTGGTCTCTATCCCATGCCCATGCGCCACGGCCTTACCTTTGGTGAGCTGGCCCTTCTTTTTAACGACCATTTCGCCATCGGCGCTGAGTTGCAGGTTGTACAGATGAAGGGCTGGCAGCGGGGCATGCATTTTCCGGAGTGCAAGCTGCCCTGGGTCTTTCCCTCCCCCAACATGCCCAGTTACGCCGCCAGCCTGGTCTATCCCGGCCAGGTGATCTGGGAGGGCACCAATATCTCGGAGGGGCGCGGCACCTCCCTGCCTTTCGAGCTTTTTGGCGCCCCCTTTGTGCACACCAAAGAGGTCATGGCGTCTCTGGCCGCCATCCCCCTGCCAGGGGTCTTCCTGCGGCCCCTGCAGTTTGAACCCACCTTCCACAAAGGGCAGGGCCAGGTCTGTAACGGCTTTCAGCTCCATGTCACGGATCCGATCCGGTTCAGGCCCTATCGGACCACACTGGCCCTGCTGCAGACGATAATGACCCTCTATCCGGAACTTTTTGCCTATAAAGAGGCCCCCTATGAATATGAGTATGATAAACTACCCATGGACCTGATTCTGGGCAGCCGTCAAGTGCGCCTGGCCCTGGAGGCAGGGGTGGATATCCTTGAACTGGAAAGAAGCTGGCAGGATGGGCTGCAGGAATTTGAGCAGCGGCGGCGAGCCTTCTTCTTATATTGACCAAATGACCACTATCAAGGGCGAAGAGACGGGGTTGATGGAGGGATATCTTAAATATTTTTATGATATCCCCACCCCCTGTCCCTATGGGGTGGGTGATATTGCCCTCTATCGCCAGGCCCAGTTCGGTTTTATTGATGCGCCGCTGATGTCTGCTTTTATTGGGGCGGGGTTCAGGCGCAACGGCAACTCGATTTATACCATGGCCTGTTTGGATTGCCGGCAGTGCCGGCCCATCCGCCTGCCGGTGCAGGAGTTTGCGGCCAATCGCTCCCAGCGCCGGATCATGAAAAAAAACAGCGATGTGACCATCCGCCAGGCGCCTTTTTCGGTGACCTATGAAAAGATACGGCTTTTAAATACCTTTTTCACTGCCCGTTTCAGCGGTCGTGACAACACAGCGGAAAGTTATTACGGTACCTTTTTCGCCAACAGCATCACCGATACCTTTGAGATTGAATATCGGCTGGCTGACCAGCTCCTGGGGGTGGCGGTGGTTGATAGGGGCACCTCCTGGCTCAATGCGGTTTATTTTTTCTTTGATCCCCGCTTTGCAGCCCGTAAGCCCGGCATATTCAATGTCCTTACCCTGATCGAATTCTGCCGGCATCATGATCTTGACCATCTCTATCTCGGCTATTTTATCCAGCCGCTGCCCGCCATGAATTATAAGGGGCAGTTTCAGCCTCACGAGATGCTCGTGGAGGACAAGTGGCGCCTTTCCTGATCTTGCAAAAAAAAGGTATTGCGTTTACTATCCTCACGCTTATTTGAGCGCTGCAGCCATCATTCCTTTTGTTCTTTGTCTAAAAAATATATGAAAGTCATTCTTGCCAAGAAAGCCGGTTTTTGTATGGGCGTCCGCCGGGCCGTGGAAGCCACCCTGGAAATCGTGCAGCAGAGCGATAAGAAAATTGCCACCTTCGGGCCGCTGATCCATAACCCCCAGGTTCTCAGCCTCCTGCAGGAGAGGGGGGTTATGGTCCTGGATGCCATTCCGGAGCGCTTCTCCGGCGTGGTGATCATCCGGGCCCACGGCGTTCCTCCCGACCAGAAGGCGGCCCTGCACCGTTCCGGGGCCGAGGTCAAGGATGCCACCTGTCCCCGGGTGGTTAAGGTGCAGGCCATTATCAAGAAACACAAGAAGGATAGGTGCTTCACCGTTATTATCGGAGACAAAAACCATGCCGAGGTCATCGGCCTCATGGGCTATGCCGAACCGGAGGTGGCCGTGGTCTCTTGTCCGGCTGACATCGACCAACTGGACATCACTGGCCCTTATATCATTGTCAGCCAGACCACCCAGGATGATGATTCCTTTAATGAACTGAGTGCCCGGATCACCCGGAAATTCCCGGGGGGCAAGGTCTTTAATACCATCTGTGATTCCACCCATAAAAGACAGCATGAGGTGCGCATTCTCTGCGATGAAGTGGAGGCAGTGGTGGTGGTGGGGGGTAAAACCAGTGCCAACACCAAGAGGCTGGCTGAGATCGCTGAAAAAAAAGGGCTGCCGGTTTTTCTGGTGGAGACCGAGGCGGATCTGGACGCCTGCCGTCTTCGCAACTTTGAGACCGTGGGCGTCACTGCCGGGGCCTCCACTCCCGCCTGGATGCTCAACCGCGTTATGCGGACCCTGGAGGCGATGCCGGGCCGGGAAGAGGGCGGCCTGGGCCATTTCTGCAGGCAGACGGCCCGCTGCCTTCTGGCCTCAAACACCTATGTCGCAGTGGCCGGCGGCACCCTGGCCCTGGCCTTTACCCGGATTCTCAGCACGCAGATGCGCTGGCAATCCTTTGTCATTGCCTTTGGCTATCTCTTTGCCATGCATAATATCAACCGTTTCAGCGGGAAACATAGCCGCCGCTTTAATGATCCGCTGCTGGAGAAATTTGCCGATAAATTCGGCACCGGCCTGCTGGTGTTCTCCTCCCTCATGCTGGTGGGCGTGGCCATTCTCCTCTGGGGCAGCGGCAGGGGGGCCTTTCTCCTTTTTCTGACCATGACCCTGTTCGGTATTTTTTACCGCATCCCTATTTTCCCGGAGCGTCTGGTCCAGATCTTCAAGATTAAGCGGCTCAAGGAGATCCCCGGCTCCAAAACCTTCCTGGTGGCCCTGGCCTGGGCTCTGGCCACGGTGGTGCTTCCCAACTGGGGCTCGGCAGCCGGGTCTGCCACTCTTGTCACCCTGATGCTCCTTGTGCTGCTCTTTATCTATGTCCGCAACGCCCTCTTTGATGTCTTTGATGTGCAGGCGGACCGGATTGTCGGCAAGGAAACCCTGCCGGTGTGTATCGGGGAGGAAAAGACCCTTTCTTTTCTCACCTATATATTGTACGGCCTCTTTGGGGCTGGTATTATTCTGCCCTGGACCGTGCTGCTGCCGCCCGCCATGATCTTTTTTCTGCCGGGCGTTGCCTATCTTCTCTACATCACGAAAAAATATCAGGCCGGTATCCTGTCGCCTTCAGCGCGCCTGGAATTTCAGCTGGAAAATGCGCTCTATCTCGTTGCCCTGGCCCTTATGGCGGGCAGCTCTCTCTTTTAGGTAAGGGGTTCTATGTTAGGTTGGTTTAAGAAAAAAAAAGTAAAAGATCGTGCTGATTCCGCAGAGCATATGGCAGAACAGGTTTCGGAAGGCGAGCCCCCTGCCGTCGAGGCCCCCAAGTCCATTCTGCATGAGGATGTGGGTGTTCTTTTCAAACAATTGACCAAGGGGTTGTCAAAAACCAGCGGGACCTTTGCCAAGAAAATGGATGCGCTTTTTCTGGGCAAAAAGGTGATTGACCCTGAGCTTCTGGATGATCTTGAAGAAATTCTTATTACCGCTGACCTTGGGGTGGGAACCACCATGGAGCTGGTTGACGACGCCCGCGACAAGCTCTCCCGCAACGAGCTCACTGATTCCCAGGCCCTAAAAACGGTCTTAAAGCAAAAAATAACCGAATTTCTGGTCAGTTCCGATAAACCGGCTGAACTGGTTATGCCGGCTGAGGGGCCTTTTGTTATTATGGTGGTGGGGGTCAATGGGGTGGGCAAGACAACCACCATCGGCAAGATGGCCCACAAATTCGTGCAGGCCGGGCAAAAGGTGGTGCTGGTGGCAGGTGACACCTTCCGCGCCGCCGCGGTTGAACAGCTTAAGGTGTGGGGGGAGCGCATCGATATCCCGGTTATTGCCCAGGCTACCGGGGCCGATCCCTCCTCCGTGGTCTTTGACGGGCTGGAGCATGCCATAAGAAGAAATTTTGATGTGATTATTATTGATACGGCCGGCCGTCTCCATACCAAGGTCAACCTGATGGAAGAACTGAAAAAGATCAAAAGGGTGATCGCCAAAAAGCTGCCCGGTGCTCCCCATGAAATCATGCTGGTTATTGACGCCACCACCGGCCAAAACGGCATGTCCCAGGCCCGTGAATTTAGCAAGGCCGTGGATATAACCGGTCTCACCCTCACCAAACTCGACGGCACCGCCAAGGGCGGCATTGTGGTTAATATCTGTCGGGAGTTTGATATTCCCATCCGCTTCATCGGCATCGGCGAACAGGTGGCAGACCTGCGTGATTTTGATCCGCACGAATTTGCCGAGGCCCTTTTTGCCGGTGATGAAATTCAGTAAATATTTACGGGAGAACCATGTCACCCTATAGACGTCATCAATCCCCGGGCTGTGGCGGCCTCTTTCTCATCATCGCCATGATCCTGCTCATCACCGGAGGCGCACCGCTGCTCTTTAATGTGGTGGGTGTGCTGCTTATGTCCGTCTTTGTCTTCTTTGTGATCGTGATGGTGGGTATCTGGGGCTTTTCCCTCTTTATCCGCTACAAGGTCAGCCAGTATGAGTCCCACCAGTCAGATGAGCGCAATCAGTTTGTCTCCCTGCTCACCCACATCCTGGTGAAGATCGCTGAACTGGACGGCCATATCACCAAAGACGAAATCGCCGCCATTAATAATTTCTTCCGCATCAATCTCCATTACAACCAGGAGCAGATGTACTGGGTTAAGGAGCTGATCAAGGATGCCACCGGTACTCCTGCCACCCTTGATGAACTTTTGTCTGAATTTAAAGGGCAATTTGGCTATCAGCCCCGTCTTATCCTCATTGAGCTGGTCTTTCAGGTCCTCTATTCAAATGACAAGGTTTCCAAGGCGGAGCTGGAACTCACCGAGAAGATTGCCCGCTTTTTAGAGATCAGCCAGTTTGAGTATGGCGCCATTCGCGGCCGCTTCCAGGCCCATTATGAATTCCGGGGTCGCCAGCAGACCGCTGACCGCGCCACCTACTATGAGATTCTCGGTCTTTCTGCCGGGGCATCCCAGGAAGAGATCAAAAATGCCTATAGGAAGCTGAGCAAGGAGTATCATCCTGATCTTGTCGCGCATCTTGGTGAGGAGTTCCGCCAGGTCGCTGAAGAGAAGATGAAGGATATCAACATGGCCTATCAGCACCTGAAGAAAACAGGCTGAAGCTCCCCGCCGCCTGCAGAGCTACGATAATTTTTTTCCATAACGTAATCAGCGCCCCTGGCGCTGTTAAAGTAATAACAGAAGGAGTACACAATGGCTATTTCCACAAAGATGACCGATTTTGCCAGCCGTTCTTCCTGGATTCGCAAGATGTTTGAGGAAGGTGGCAAGTTAAAGGCCGAGTTTGGCGCTGAAAATGTCTTTGATTTCAGCCTGGGGAATCCGGATCTGCCCCCGCCCCCGGCCTTTGCCGAAAATTTGCAGAAGATAGTGACAGAGGATGGTCCCGGCAGCCACAGTTATATGCCAAACGGCGGTTATCCCTTTGTCCGCGAGGCCGTTGCCGCACAGATCTCCAAGGAACAGGAGGTGCCCGTCACCGGTGAGGAGATCCTCATGACCTGCGGGGCGGCCGGCGCCCTGAACGTGGTCTTGAAATCGATCCTCAACCCCGGGGAAGAGGTCATCATCCTGGCCCCCTTCTTTGTCGAATACAATTTCTATATCGACAATCAGGGCGGGGTGGCCAAGATCGTCAAGACCACCGAAGATTTCAACCTTGATCTGGCCGCCATTGAAGCGGCAATAAGCGCCAAAACCAAGGCCCTTATCATCAACTCACCCAATAATCCCACCGGCCAGATCTATCCGGCCGCCGACCTGGCCGCCCTTGGCGCTTTGCTGAGCCGCTGTGAAGAGAAATTCGGATCTTCCATCTTCCTCCTTTCTGATGAGCCGTACCGCAAAATTATTTTTGAAGAGTATCAGGTGCCCTCCATCTTCAAGGCCTACCAGAACAGCGTGGTGGTCTCCTCCTCCTCCAAGGACTTGTCCCTGCCCGGTGAACGGATCGGTTATATCGCCATCCATCCCGCTATCTCGGACAAGCAGGAGCTGCTGAGCGCCATGGTCCTGGCTAACCGTATTCTGGGCTTTGTCAATGCCCCGGCCCTGATGCAGCGGGTGGTGGCCACCCTCCAGGGCGTCACCGTGGACACCGATATCTATACCCGGCGGCGGGAGGTCTTCTGTAAGATTCTTGCGGATGCCGGCCTGGAATTCACCCCTCCCAAGGGTGCCTTTTATATCTTCCCCAAATCTCCCTTGGAGGATGATGCCGCCTTTGTCGCCCATCTCCAGAAATACAAGATCCTGGCCGTGCCCGGCCGCGGTTTTGGCATGCCCGGCTATTTCAGGCTGGCCTTCTGTGTGGAAGACGGGGTGATTGCCCGCTCCGCCCCGGCCTTTAAGGAGGCTATGGCAACCCTGCCCGGCAGGTAGGGAAATGTTCCGAGGAAGTGGGGGGCGTGCCGGTGGCGGAGCTGCCGGTCAGCCCCGCTCATCTGCCTTGGTCTGCTGCCAGTAGTGCAGGTGCTCCTTGCTGCTGAGCCGGGTGATATTCTTGCCATCTTTTTGGATCAGGCTGTCCATCCCTGTGTAGCGGCGGATGAATTTATCCGTGGCCTGATGCATGATGTCTTCCCCGTAGAGGTTGTGGCGGCGGCAGATATTGATGAGCATGAAAAAAAGATCCCCCGCTTCTTCGGCGATATCTTTTGTGTCGCCACTCTGCACGGCCTCCACAAGTTCCCGGGATTCTTCCTGGAATTTTTCAAGAAGCGTTTGGTTGTCAGGCCATTCAAAGCCATGGGCGGCAGCCCGGCTGGAGACGCGCTGGGCCCGGTTCAGGGCGGGCAGGGATCTGGGCACATCAAGGAGGTCGGTTTTTTCAGGCTTTTTTTCAGCCGCCTTGATCTTCTGCCAATTTTTGCGGATCGCCTCTTCTGATTCAAATATTTCATCGGTGAATACGTGGGGATGGCGGCGGATCATCTTGTCGATAATGGCTTGGAGGGCATCGGCCATGGTGAAGAGATTTTTTTCTTCATGCATGCAGGCCAGAAAGGTGAGCTGGAAGAAAACATCTCCTAACTCTTCTTTGATGTGAAGTGCGTCCCCTGAATCAATGGCTTCACAAAGTTCATGGGTCTCTTCCAGCACATAGGGTTTGAGGCTTTCCGGGGTCTGTTTCTTGTCCCAGGGACAACCGTCAGGGGCCCGCAACTGCTTGATGATCTCAATAAGTTCTACAAAAAGTTCAGCTTGTTCTTTCATGATGTGGGGATTCCGGGGAACAGGGTTGCAAGGATTTGGGGGAGGGGATGACAGAAATGTTTGCAGTCTAACCGCACGACTTTTTTAATCATAGTATAAAAAGAAGTAAATTATTGCCTGGCATCTTGTCAAACGCATTGAGCTGTGTTATGTATGCGTCATTAGTTTAGATTTCTGTAAACAAAAATTTAGGGGAAAGGGTTTTCTCCAGGTAGTTGTTACTTTATTCCTATTGGTTCTTGCTCATCTCCGTTGCGATACGATGTTTCTTTTCGCTCTTCGTTGATTAGTGAACATATTTATCGGTACCCGGAACAGGGGCTGATGGATAGGTGTCACTCTCTTAGGGATGCCAGGCAAGGAAGCTTGCCTGCCTGAATCGGACTAAAAATTGATGGGAATTTTTTTATTTTATTTTTATTGGAGGTGTAGACCATGGCTGAAGAAAAAAAAGAACAGAAAATGCTGCTTGAAAAGCATAAGGATATCGCCCGAATCGATCAGGAAATCAAGCGGACGCATGGCTGGTATGTGCGGGTGCGTTTTCATGGCAAGACCCATTCCAAATTCTTTTCTGATGGCAAGTGCGGTGGCCGCTATTCCAGTCTGCTGGCGGCGGTGGCCTGGCGTGATCAAACCGAGAAGAAACTCGGCAAGGTACGGAGTGATAAGCATATCGTCACGGTGAGCAATACCTCCACCGGCGTGGTTGGTGTTCGGCTCAACGATATCCTGAGCCGCTATGAGGTGAGCTGGGTGAATAATGAAGGAAAGCAGGGCAAGACCTCGGTGTCGGTCCGTAAGCATGGCAAGGAGTCTGCCTTCAAGCGCGCCTGCGAAATCCGTCAGCAAAAAGAAGCACAACGTTTAAACCAGTAAGGGTTGTCAGAAAAAGCAGCAGCCCCCTGTTTTAATAAAAAAACCGGCTCTTTAAGAGCCGGTTTTTTTATTTGGGGTTGGGGCTTGACTAAAAAGAGGTATATACTACCTTGGCTCATACCTTAAAATCGTGTCCTCAGGCCGCCATGGATGGCGGCATGCCGGGGACAATTATTATTTTCTGTTTGTAGCGCAGGCTCACCAAGGAGCGGTTACTCTATATGAATGTTATGGGAAAGATTGGCTTTCTGGGCGGCGGCCGCATGGCCGAGGCCCTGATCAGGGGAATGTTAGAGGGTGGTCTGGTGGCTGCGGACCATATCCATGTTGTTGATCCTGATCCGGGCCGGTGTGCCCTGATGGCCGAGACCTACAAGGTGGCGGTCTCCACGCAATATACCCCGGTCTGGCAATGTGACATCATTATCCTGGCGGTCAAGCCGCAGATTATGGGCAGGTTGCTGGAGGAGTGTTCTGCTGATATTAAGCCTCACCACCTGCTCATTTCCATTGCCGCCGGCATCCCGCTGGAATTCATGGAACAGAAGCTTGGCAAGGGCTGTCGGGTGGTGCGGGTGATGCCCAATACCCCGGCCCTGGTCATGGCCGGCGCCTCCGCCCTCAGTCCCGGCAAAGAGGTTGGCCCTGAGGATCTCGCTGTTGCCCGCAAAATCTTTGACACCGTTGGCATCACCGTGATGATGGCTGAATCCTCTCTTGATGCCGTCACCGGCCTGAGCGGCAGTGGCCCTGCCTATGTCTTCGCCTTTCTTGATTCCCTGATCGAGGCAGGGCTCAAGGTTGGTCTGGCCAGAGACGATGCCGAGAAACTGGCCCAGCAGACCATCTTGGGCTCGATACGGCTGGCCATGGAAACAGGTGAGCATCCCGCCCAGCTCAAGGCCATGGTTACCTCGCCGGGGGGAACCACCATTGCCGGCCTCCATGAACTGGAAAAAGCCGGATTCAAAGCGGCAATCATGAATGCGGTTGAAGCGGCCACCAATCGTTCCCGCGAACTGGGCAAGCTTCTCTAGCCCGCCGCCATGCTGAAAATTCAAAAGGTAGGCATAATCGTCAAAAGGGATTCCGCTGAGGCCCTGATTATTGCTGCTGAGTTCAAGGCCTGGTTTACGCAGCAGGGAATCAAGGCGGTTCAGGATTGCATTACCCCTGATCTCGACCTGCTGATTATTCTCGGTGGTGACGGCACCCTGCTGCATGTGGCCGCTGCTGCCGCCAGGCATGAGATCCCGGTGCTGGGGATCAATCTGGGGAGCCTGGGATTTCTCACCGAGATCGCCGTCACCGATCGCCAGGCCGCCCTGGAGGTGGTGTTGGCCGGTGAGGTGGCCATTGAGCAGCGTATGATGTTCAAGGCCCGTATCGACGGAGCGGCCGGGACCACAGAGTGTCGATACGCCTTAAACGATGTGGTGATCAGCAGAGGCGCCATTGATCGCCTGGTCCATCTCTCCACCTGGGCAGATAATCATTTTGTGGCCTCCTATAAGGCGGATGGCCTTATCTTTTCCACCCCCACTGGTTCCACCGCCTATAATCTTTCCGCCGGCGGCCCCATTGTCCATCCGGGCCTCGCCTCCATCCTTGTTACCCCCATTTGCCCCTTTATGCTGGAGAGCAGACCGCTTCTGCTGCCTGCTGATCTTTGCTTGACCACCCGTCTCACCGGCCAGGCCACGGGTGTGCAGGTGATCGTGGATGGCCAGCCCGCCTGGAACATGGGGAAGGAGGATCGTCTGGAGATGAGGGTTGCTGAAAAGAAACTGCTGCTGGTCTGTTCACCGTGGGAAGGCTATTTTGATATCTTGCGCAATAAGCTCAACTGGGGGGGACGTACCGAGCAGGTTGCCGAAGTAAAAGGCGGCAAAACCCTCTCCTAGCCCCTCTGCATTTTCTCCTGCCGCAGCGCCACGGCCAGCCGGCTTTTTTTTATTTCTGCTGATCCGGGACGGTCAGGTGGCGTGAAAGGCCATTTCCATGATGCGGCGGCCAACCCCAAGGCGGGCCCGCAATTCCGAGGGTTTGCATGGTTTGACCAGGTAGTCGTCGGCCCCGCCGTCCAGGGCCAGGAGCTGTTCCTCCTTGGAGTCCCGGCTGCTGAACATGATGGCATAGACATAGGGGGCGTCTTTACGTATCCGCAGACGCTGACAAACCTGCATGCCGCTTATGCCGGGCAGATTCCAGTCAACAATGGCCAGCCGGATGGAGGGGTCTGATTCGATATGGTGCCAGGCCTTATCGCCGTTTTCTGCTTCAATAGGTTCATAGCCCCATTTCCGGAGAAAATTGACCAGCCCTTTGCGGACCACGGGATTATCTTCTGCCACCAGGACCTTGGTGGCCTGAAAGGTCTGCGGGGAGGCGTCATTTTCCGACATGGTGAATATCCTTTTGGCGCAGGGCTAAAACCGCGCTTTCTTTTTATAAAAAAGGTTCTACAAGGTTTGTCTAAAAAGGTTTTTGTGCTTGACGGCGCATCTTAATGGCACTATCTTTCATTGGTTTTTGTAAGGACTTTTTACAGGTTTCAGTCCCCGGTGTCTTCTTATGCAAAATTTTGACCGCTCATGGTCCTGCCCATATGGCGGCCGGATCCTGAGGGCTAGAGCTCGATAGTTTAGCTGAGGTCTTTGGTGTTGTATATATCTTATTTCAAAAAAATGGAGGAGTGATTTTATGACAATTTATGTGTGTGGACATAGTAATCCTGATACGGACTCAGTTGCAGCTGCCATCGCCTATGCCACCCTGGCAAAAGGCCTTGGTGAAGATGCTGTTGCTGTGATGCAGTCTTCAGCCGCTGCCCTGAACCCGGAATCAAAGGTTGTTCTTGAGCGCTTCGGCCTCGCTGCCCCCGCGGAAATCACCGATGCCACCGGCAAGCAGATAGCCCTGGTGGATCATAGTGATATCGGTCAGGCTCCTGCTAATATTGACAAGGCGGAAGTAGTGGCCATCGTTGACCATCACAAGGTTGGTGACATTACCACTAATACCCCTATTCTGGTCAACAATCAGCCCGTGGGTTGCACCTGCACCGTTCTCAATGAAATGTTCAAGTTGAACAATGTTGCTATCCCCAAAGATGTTGCCGGCGCCATGACCGCTGCTATCCTGAGCGATACCGTTAACTTCAAGTCCCCCACCTGCACCGATAAGGATAAGGCCGCTGTTGCTGAGCTTGCTCCCCTTGCCGGGATTACCGACACGGAAGGCCTTTTCATGGATATGCTGAAGGCCAAGTCTGCTGTTGCCGGTGTGCCTGCCCAGGATCTTCTCTTCCGTGATTACAAGGACTTTGATATGAAAGGCAAGAAGGTTGGTGTTGGCCAGCTTGAGCTCGCCACCCTGGACCAGGTTGCTGATATCCGCGAGGACCTTCTTAAGGCCATGCAGAATACCAAGGCAGAAGGCCGCCACTCCGTGCTGCTGATGCTCACCGATGTTGTCAAGGAAGGTACTGAGCTGGTTGTGGTCTCTGATGAGCCTGCCCTTATTGAGTCCGCCTTTGGTGGTAAAATCGAAGGCACCTCTTTTTGGGTTGATGGCATGATGAGCCGTAAAAAGCAGACTGTTCCCAATCTGCAGAAGGCCTTCGGCTGCTAAGCATTTTTTTTCAGCCGCAAGAGCTTTTTTTTGAAAAATCCCCGCGCCTTTATTGGCGCGGGGATTTTTTTTGCCTTCACCTGCACAAAATAAGATGTCCTATGTAATGCATGGTTCCTGTTCAACACAAAGGCACAAAGGCACAAAGATTTTGAGCCCTTATACTCTCTGTGTCTTTGTGTCTCTGTGGTGAAAAAAAAAGATCTCCCCCTGCGGACTGCCGCGTCGCTCCGCTCCTGGCTGGGAGAGCAGGGAGATAAGGGGATCTTTTATGGCCCGTGCACCTTCCCCTTGTCCAGCTGGTAGTTGAAATTGTCGTCCCGTTCGGCACTATGACAGCTTGTACAGAGAGAGGGGGCAGGTTTCAGCGGCAGCGGCACCAGGCCGGCAGTGGCACGGTGATTTCTGCCCGGGCCATGGCAGGCCTCGCAGCCCACCCCTTGCAGACTCTCCGGCAGGGCTGCCCCGAGATGGGCGTTCTCTTCAGCCAGGCCGGTGACATGGCAGTAGACGCAGTTGGGGTTGTGGTTTTGGTCTTGTGCCACCAGGGTCTGGTAGGCCGTGGCGTGGGGTGTCTTGTCCCAGGCCAGGTAAATGGCTTCATGGCAGCTCCCACAGGCCCTGCTGCCCAGGTATTGTGAGTCCCTGTTGGGGGCGGCCCCAGCTCTTTGTACCTGGTTGGCCTTTTTGCGGGCTCGCTGCAGGAGTTTGCTTATGGTGACGTCATCAGCCAAAGACGGATGCAGGGGGTGGAAATGATTGGTGTAGGTGGCGGCAGGGGGATGCTCCTTCTTGTCAGCTGTTGCCATCTTTGCTATTTCCGCAGCCAGCTGCCGGTGGCGTTCTTCTTTCTGCTGGAAGGCCTGGTAGGCGGCCTTATTCTCCTTGTAGACCACCTCTGCTCCGCCTTTTTTCGCTATCTTGTCAAGCATCCAGCCCAGGCGATCATACTCCTTTTGCAGGGCCAGGATGGGTCGCTCCTGTGCCTGCCACCTGCGGGAAGCCGGCCACTCCACGGTGAGCTGGCCCTGATATTTGCCGTCATGGCCCACCTGGCTGATAAGGGTGTTGTTGATGAGCTGGGGCCGCATGTTTTGCTTACTGCTGCCGGACTGGATGATGAGATGGATATCAGCCATCTTCTCGGCAATCGCCCTGTTGTCACTAGCGGGCAGGTTGGAGAGCAGGATGATCAGGTCACTGGCGGCGCTGTGCCGGGCCAGGAGAGGCGGCAGTACCTCCTGCCAGGGTAAGATCTTTGCCCAGCCGGCAAAGGCAGCAGTCTGGGGTCCGCCGGTGAGGCCGATGAGGGTGATGCGCATTCCGGCCCGCTCCACATGGGCAACCGGCTCAAAGAGCAGGCTGCCCTCCATGTCCGCCAGGTTGGCGCTTAAAAAAGGAAAGTCCGCCTGCGCCGCCAGGCTTTTTAAGGCCGCTTCTCCGGCCGCCAGGTCATGGTGACCCAGGGCAACGGTGTCATAGCCCATATGATTATAGGCCTCCACCAGGGCGCCCGCAGTAATAAGCGCCTGGGCCAGCCGCTCTGGCTGGCCGGTGAAGGCATCATCAAAAAAAAGGGTGCCGGCATCGATCTTCAGGGCTGCTGCCGGAGGGGCCAGCTCTTGGAGCAGGGTTGCTTTCTTGGACAGACCGCCCAATTGGCTTGATTTTCAGCCGCAGGGTTCAGTCTGGCCGCTGACATCGTTTGAGTAGAAGATCTCCAGGGGGGTGGCAGCGGCGCCCGGCCAGGGGGTGAGGAGGAGGGTGGCGGCGATAAAAAAACAAATGGAGATGCTGCGCTTGGAGGGAGCCATTATTTTCCCCTGCTTTTTGAACGGTTAGCCAGAATGACATGCCATCTTTCCAGCCGTTCTTTGATTATTTTCTCATGGCCCCTGTCCGTGGGCACATAATATCTCTGGCCGGCCAGTTTTTCCGGTAAATGATCCTGGTCCACCAGGGCCAGGGGGTCGTCGTGGGCATACTTGTACCCCTTGCCGTAGCCCAGGCCCTTCATTAATTTGGTGGGGGCGTTGCGGATGTGGTGGGGGACGGGCAGGCTGCCCGTGTCAGCGATAACCTGCCGCACCTGATTATAGGCCTTGTAGACGGCATTACTCTTGGGTGCCGTGGCCAGATACAAGACGGCCTGGGCCAGGGCGAGTTCTCCTTCCGGGGAACCAAGCATCTGATAGCTGTCGCGGGCCTGGAGGGCCACCTGCAGGGCCGTGGGATCCGCATTGCCGATATCTTCGGAGGCGAAACGGATGAGGCGCCGGGCCGCATAAAGCGGTTCTTCTCCGGCTTCCAGCATCCTGCACAGCCAGTAGAGGGCACCGTCAGGGTCGCTGTCCCTGAGGCTTTTGTGGAGGGCGGAGATCTGGTTGTAATGTTCCTCGCCGCCCTTATCATACTGGAGGGTTTTTCTGCTGAAAGAGGCGACTATGATTTCCCTGGTGACGATTTTCTCGCCCTCTTCACTCTCTGTGACCAGGGAGGAGGCGATTTCCAGACTGTTCAGGAGGCGGCGGGCATCACCGTCGGCCAGGGAAATGAGGGCGTGCAGGCCATCTTCTGAAAAGGTGACCCCTTCCCGCTCCAGGCCGTGGACAGGATGGCTCACTGCCCGGTGGGCAATGGCGAGAAGGTCATCGTCGGTGAGGGCATTCAGGGTGAGAACGCGGCACCGGGAGAGCAGGGGGGCAATCACCTGAAAGGAGGGGTTCTCGGTGGTGGCCCCGATGAGGGTGATCAGGCCGTTTTCCACATAGGGCAGAAAGCCGTCCTGCTGGCTTTTGTTGAAGCGGTGGATCTCATCGACAAAGAGCAGGGTGGATTTTGACTGGCGCCGGAACTCTTCGGCCTGGCTGATGATGTTGCGGATCTCCTTGACCCCGGTGAGGACGGCGGAAAAGAAAATAAATTCAGAGCTTGAGTTGCGGGCCAACAACCGGGCCAGGGTGGTCTTGCCGGTTCCGGGGGGGCCCCAGAGAATGAGGGAGGGGAGTTTTCGGGCGGCCAGCAGTCTTTCCAGGAATTTTCCAGGGCCCAGGAGATGCTGCTGGCCGATAAACTCCTGCAGGGATTGGGGCCGCAGTCGTTCCGCTAAGGGGCGGGTATCACTGAAAAGGCTTGCTGGTCCGGACATCATCTGGCGAGGCATGGGGTTACGAAGGGTTCATGATATGTTCGGCCAACCGTTCTGCCGTAAAAATCAGGGATTCGATATCAAGGAATTTAAGGACATTGGCGGTGAACAATATCTTGACCCGGGCTTCAAAACCATCCTCTGGTTCCGCGTCCCAAAAGAAAAGCTGGAGAGGCACCCTGGGCAGCACAGGGATGGTGAGGGCCACGGAGGCGGTGGTGCCGGCCAGGGCTTTGCCCCCCAGGGGGCGGCACAGGGCAACAATAGCGGCCGGGGAACGGCCCTGGAAAAAGAGGGCCAGTTTATCCTCACAATAGGTGGCCAGGGTCCGGACTTTGGAGATACTGTTGGGCAGACTCTCCAGGCCCACCCACTCATCAGCAGGGAGAGCGCCGCCGCCGCCATGGACATAATTGTAGAGCAGTATCTGATCACGCGGGTCTTTGGGGGGCTGGTTGTCAATGAGGAGCTGCTCTTTGCTGATGGTCACCTCCTGGCCCAGGTAAAAAAAGCAGAGGTGGTCATGGCTGAAGGAGGCCCCCAGGGGCAGAGCCAGGCCGGCCAGGTTGCGGTCACTCAGTCTGCTTTTGAGATGGCGGATCAGCTCCAGGTCGCGCTTTTGGGCCAGGCCGTCAAGGGAAGTAGGGGGGGAGTCTTGCTGCTCCATACCTGTGAGATCAATATAGGGGCATTGGTGGGGATCTTCGCCGCACCGGGCCACATGGGCGGCAAAGGCCAGGCAGGTCGGGTAGCCGCATTCCCCGCAATTCTTGGGCGGGATCTTCTTGAGGATCTCGTGGGGATCCATGGCCTAAATAATCATCCTGAGGGCGGAGTGGCCCTGGAGGGCCATGAAGATCCGGTTGCGCATATCCTCTGAATCCACCTCCAGTTCGACATTGAGGGAGATGTATTTGCCGCCGCTGCTCTGGTTGGAATCACCAATGCTGTGGTCCTTGTCGCCGATCACGGAGCGGATGGCGTTGAGAATTTCAGATCGTGCCGTACCGATAACCTTGTACTGCCAGAGGCAGGGGTAGGCGATTTCAGGTTTTTGGCTGGTGAGGCAGGAACTCATGACAATCCTTGCGTTTAATTGATCAGAGGTACAAATGAAAGAGCGGGGCGGCAGCGCTTTGTTCCGTGAAAGGGCTCAATATACCCGTTTCAGCGGCAAGTTGAAAGGCGATAGATGTTAAGTCAGGCGCATGGCAGCGCCTGACTTCTGTGGCTTCGCCACAAGAGCCACGGCAGGCCCGGAAAATTTTTCTTGGGTCAGGGGAGGGCGGAGGTTTTTTAGAGCCGTATCCTGCTGCCCCTGAAGAGGACGGAGAAACTGTCTATATAGTCTCTGTTTAGGGCCAGGAAAGGGAAAAAGATGGGCGCCTGGGGCTGCTTGGCGCCGGACGGCGCATTGAGTTGCTTCAGGAGCACATTGGTCATGGGAATAAATTGATATTTGGCCAGAGAGGCGCTGAAATTATAGACATGGCAGTTGATGTGATAGATCGGGGACCCGGCGGATTTGGTGATTATATCGATACCGTCTGCAGTCAGGCGTTGGTGTTCAGGATAGGAGGCGCGCTTTTTGCTGCCCATTTTCTGGAACTCATCGTGGGCGAAGATGACCCCTTGCATGTCAAGGAAGAAGCTCTTGTAGTGGAGAAGCTCCTGTCCCGCCATGATGATGTCGGCCTCCAGGATTTCACGGAAGCCGTTGTAGGTGGGCAGCTGCTTTTCCACCACCAGGGCTTTTTTGGGAGGGCTGTTCAACCAGGAGATGGTTCTTCTTTCCCGGCACTCCTCCTCAGAAAGCGAAAAGCGGATGGCCTTGGTGGCCATCTGCAGAATGACGTTCCAGCTCTCCTTGCCGCCATCCTCCGTGGTCTTGCTAAACTGCTTTTTTTGTGAAAAAATTTCCATAAGAGATACGCAAGGGGAGAAGAGATTGGGGGCTGGCAGGGCCAGACCAAGAAAACAGATATTTACCGTTTATCAGGTGCAAGATGCAAGGCCCAAGGTTCAAGGGAAAGACGAGGCAGATTGCGGGGCTGTGGCATCTAGCGACGCGGCAGTCCAGAGGCGACATCTATCCTGACGCAGGGGGAGATCCTTTTTTTCACCACAAAGACACAGAGACACAAAGGAAAAAAAACCTCTGTGCCTTTGTGTCTCTGTGTTGAACAGGAACCACGCACTACATAGGCCATCTTTTGTGCATGTGAAGGGGGAGTCCCCTCCAGGGGTTAATGACAGCTTTTGCTGGGAGGCTCACCAAACTGCTCATCCAGGAAGGCGCACTCCCTGGGGGAAAGATCATACTGTATTTCCGCTTCTCTGAGAATATCTATTCTGCTTTTATCCGGATGGTTCCGGACATTCTCAGAAAGCCACTGCAGGACTTTCTTCATTTTATCCTTGTTGATGGCGCCAGGTTCCACGGTATATTCCTCTGAATTTAAGTTCTTACCGGTCGGAAAATAATGCCTGCCAGGGGCGGCACAGAGACAAGTATGTGCTGCTCCGCCTCGCCAAAGGGTTCCAGGATGGGCAGCTTGGTGTTGTGGTTGATCATGTTGCTGCCGCCATAAACGCCATCATCAGAGCAGAGCGCCTCTTGATAGGCCACCTTTTCCGGCACGCCCACCTTGTAGTCGTAGGCGACTTCCGGGGTCATGTTGAGAAGACAGACCACATGATCTTTGGGGTCCTTGCCGAAACGGGCAAAGGAGATAATGGAGCGATTGACATCCTTGAAGTCCATCCAGCGGAAACCGTCATAGGAGAAATCCTTTTCCCAGAGAGCAGGGGTTTCTTTATAGAATTGGTTCAGTTTGGCCACGAAATTTTGCAGCTGGCTGTGGGCCTCTTCCTGTTCCGGGAGATGCCAGTCCAGGCTGACCTTGCAGTACCATTCGGAAATCTGACCGAATTCGCCGCCCATGAAGAGGAGTTTCTTGCCGGGATGGGTCCAGAGAAAAAGAAAGAGCAGGCGGAGGTTGGCAAATTGTTGCCAGCGGTCCCCGGGCATTTTGGCCAGCAGAGATTTCTTGCCGTGCACCACCTCGTCATGGGAGAGGGGCAGAATGAAATTCTCGGAAAAGGCGTAGAGCAAGGAAAAGGTGAGGGCGTTGTGGTGGTATTTCCGAAAGAGGGGATCTTTGCTGAAATAATTGAGCATGTCGTTCATCCAGCCCATATTCCACTTGAAGCCGAAACCAAGACCGCCACTGTCTGCGGGCTTGGAGACCCCGTAGAAACTCGTTGATTCTTCAGCGATCATGGAGACATCCGGATGGCGCTGGTAGACAATGGAGTTGAGGTGGCGAATAAATTCAATGGCCTCGATATTTTCCTTGCCGCCATATTGATTGGGTATCCATTCCGCGGCAGTGCGGCCATAATCGAGATAGAGCATGGAGGCCACGGCATCCACCCGCAGGCCATCAATGTGGAATTTGTCCAGCCAGAAAAAGGCGCTGGCCATCAGAAAATTTTCCACCTCTTTGCGGCCGAAATTGAAGATCAGCGTCTTCCAGTCAGGATGCTCGCCCTGACGGGGGTCTTCATGTTCATAAAGGGCAGTGCCGTCAAAGCGGCGCAGGCTGTGGCCGTCAGAGGGAAAATGGGAAGGAACCCAGTCGAGGAGGACACCGATATCCTGTTTATGGCATTGGTCGATAAAATACATGAAATCCTGGGGGGTGCCCATTCTGCTGGTGGCGGCAAAATAACCGGTCACCTGATAGCCCCACGACTCGTCATAGGGATGCTCGGTGATGGGCATGAGCTCGATATGGGTGAAACCCATTTTGACAACATAGGGAATCAGATATTGGGCCAGCTCACGGTAGCTCAGGAAGCGCTCCGGGTCGGCAGGGTCACGTTGCCAGGAAGTCAGATGCACTTCGTAGATGGAAACAGGCCGGTCATAAAGAGGCTGCTCTTTTCTTTTGCTGAGCCAGGTGGCATCATCCCACTCATAGCCCTCCAGCTCCCAGATTACGGATGCGGTCCGGGGGCGGATCTCGGAAAAAAACTGGAAAGGATCAGATTTTTCTATAATCTCGCCATGGGCACTGCGCAGCTCAAATTTATAAATCTCGCCCTTGTCAATGCCGGGAATGAAAAGCTCCCAAATGCCGGAGGCGCCCAAGGCCCTCATCTGGTGGACACGGCCGTCCCAGTAGTTGAAGTCGCCGATAACGCTGACCCGGCGGGCTGAGGGGGCCCATACCCTGAAAATGGTGCCGGCCACCCCGTCAATGGTGGTGGGATGGGCGCCAAGCTTGTTGTAGATTTCGTAATGGGTGCCGTTGTTGAAGAGATGGCGGTCAAATTCGCTGAGCTGGACCGGAAATCGGTACGGGTCATGCAGGATCAGGCTGGTATTATTATGGGAGGTCGCTTCAAAATGATAGGCAAAGGGCTCGCTGTAACCAGGGTAGACGATCTCAAAAAGTCCCTCGGCCCGCATCTTGTACATGTCTATTTTGTTATCGCCCACAACCAGGCGGACAGACTCGGCCAGGGGCAGAAAGGCGCGGATCACGGCTGTTGTCGGGTCATGTTCAAGAACGTGCAGGCCCAGAACTTGGGAGGGGTCATGGTGGTCTGACGCGATTACTCTGTCAAGTTCCTCGGTAACATCAAAGGTCATTTTTTCACCTTAAAAAGATCTATTTTGCCATTCATTAAGTGCGGTATTGGGGTGCCCAAAGGGATGGGCAGAGAGTCTTCTCTGAAGTTCTCTGCCACCCCTTTGTTTAAAAGATTCTTCACGAAACAGAGGATAGCATATTTGCCGGGTGAATATCTAATTAAATTTACATGTTGGCCCTGCATGGCCCGGCAGCGACCTTTACCCCCTTCGGCACAGGGAACAGCTGTGAGGAGGCTGCTTTTGTTCCCCTTGGCTTGCCGGTCACAATCTCCTGGAAAAAATCTGGATTATTCTCATTACAGGTGGGCAAGGGGAGAAATCTCAAAAAAGGGTTTCCCTCTCTTACTAACGACTAGGAGGGCTTTTCTGCTCAACCTCGTTATCCGGCCCCAGGGGGCCCAGATGGCCTGGAGACTCTTTGTGGTGCCCCTATTCCGGCTCCAACCCAGGCTCATCCCGCCCATAATTCCTTTGAGCTCAACCGCACTTTGTGGTAATCACTCTTACTAACCCGGCGCACCGGATCTTAGGTAAAGAATAACCAGACCCCCCTTTTTTTATCATAAAGGCAACCCACAACAGAAACCTTTTGGTTTTTCCAGGGGCTTTTGGGGTTGAGGCCACGGGCATTTTTTTGTTGTTTCAGAAAGATAATTTTTTCAGATGGAAGATATAATGGCGGATGATGTAGATATTTTTGATTGCCAACAATGTGGCTATTGCTGTCATGGCGAAACCACTGTCTCTCTTGATGCCCGGGATGTCGACAGGATGTGCACCCATCTGGGTATGGACTTTGCCGCGGTGCGTGAAAAGTATCTGCGCGTCACCGGCAAGGTTATCCAGATGAAAATCCGTGATGGCCACTGTATTTTCTATGATAACGGCTGCACCATCCACCCGGGTAAACCTTGGCGTTGCAGCCAGTGGCCCATTCATCCCAGCATGCTGGCCGATGAGGCCAATTTCAGCGCCATCAGCAGTTCCTGCCCGGGTATAAAAAAAGAGCTGGGCTATAAGCGCTTCCGTGAGATGCTGCAGCAGGTGGTGGCGAAGCAGAAATTTTAACGCCTCACCGTTTTGCCGCCGTCTTTCCCTTGCGCCTTGCATCTTGCACCTGATAAAAGCCTTCACCTGCACAAAATAAGATGTCCTATGTAATGCATGATTCCTGTTAAACACAGAGACACAAAGGCACAGAGGTTTTTTTTTCTTTGTGTCTCTGTGTCTCTGTGGTGAAAAAAAAGATCCCCCCCTATAAGGCGTTCGTTTCATGCACATTACCATCCTGGCCCCAGGAAAAATTAAGGAGAGTTATATTCAGCAGGGAGTGGATGATTTCCTCAACCGCCTTAATCGCTACACCAAGGCCGTCCTCACCGAGGTCAAGATAAAGGGCAGGGCGGCCGCCAGTGGCGACAGGGATCTGGAGGCGGATTTTCTTTTGGCACGGCTGCCCCCTGCCACCTATCTGGTTGCCCTTGCTCCCCACGGCCGCGCCCTCTCCTCAGAGCAGCTGGCCCATACCATTCAGGACCTGGAAAACCAGGGAACCGACTCCATGTCCTTTGTCATCGGCGGCCCCACCGGCCTCAGCGACAAGATCCTCAACCAGGCCTCTCTGGTCCTTTCCCTGTCGAAGATGACCTTCACCCACGACATGGCCCGCCTCCTTCTGGCCGAGCAGCTCTATCGGGCCTACGCCATCAATGCCGGTTCCGGCTACCATAAGTAGTTTTCAGCCCTGCGCGAGGGTGCCTCTGTTAAAGCCGCATGCCGCTTTAGTTGAGCAGGGATGGCCTGAGCTGTTTGGCTGAAATTTTCAATCCACCTTGATGGTCTTCTTGATTATGCAGATGATCAAGGAGAGGGCCCCCGGCTAAATTGCGCCTTGACGATGTGAAAGAAGTGCTGGAGATACCCAAAGGGGAGTGGTTTGCAGCCATACCCTCCCTGGATTGCTTATTGAGAGATGCACAGCTCTATCCTACCAAGAAAAGAACAATAGGCTTTCTAGAGCCTCCAAAGATCATGGAAACACCCAGAAAGACATCGTCGACTTTTTGGGTGTTTTTTCACTATGCGACAGTGAGTCGGGCGATTAAACGGGCAGAAGAGGTTTGCTAGTGCAAGACTTGACTGGCTCCGTACGGTTTTTATTCAGACGGGTGTGTATTGCATTATGTTTGCATAAAAAAAATCAATAAGTTAACCGTAAATGAGCTGTTTTTTTAAGCAACTTTTTCGCGGATCCAGGGTTAAGATGAAAAGAGAGCGCTTTTTTGAATAAATAAATGAATTATCAGCTAGTTGACTTGGTCTGATCCCGTTTTCGCAGTTTTTGCCCCAATAATATAAACTTTTTTCCCATAATTTTGAAATTATAAACTTTTTTCGCTTTTTTTTTGAAGTTGCAGCAAAACTCCCTCCCCACAAACGAAGCACATCCACATGTCTAACATATTGAAACAATGAACTTATGTAAAATAGTATCGTCACCATTGTCAGTTGGGTCATTTTTTGCAGAAAGATATTCAAGCCGAACAAATAAGTTGATAAGCGGTATTTATGAAAACAGACCAAGGGTTTCACCCTTGGTTGAAATAATTATTGTCGTGGTAATGTGGCCATAGATGTTTGCGTGATTGCAAGACTTGACTCAGTATTTTTTTTTGACCCCGTATTTTTTGCCGAGGCTCTTATGAATCAAAGAACGAGTAAAAACAAAAAAATTCCTAAAATGCAAGCGAAGGGTTTTACCTTGACTGAGGTCATTGTAGTCGTGGCAATTATCGGCATTTTG
Source organism: Desulfobulbaceae bacterium (assembly GCA_024637145.1). Lineage (GTDB taxonomy): Bacteria > Desulfobacterota > Desulfobulbia > Desulfobulbales > SURF-16 > BM506. The sequence continues at coordinate 1,774 of JAGXFQ010000012.1, read as the reverse complement.
AGCGCGATTTCGATTCCGACAATCATTACTTGGGTTCCGAATTATCGGCTCAAGTCTGCGGCGAGAGATGTTTATTCGAATTTGCAGAAGGCCAGATCGATGGCAGTTAAATTTAATAGAGACACAGCAGTTGTTTTTGATGTGGCAAATAACAGATGTAGCTTGTGTGATGACTGGTTAGCTGGTGCGTGTGTTGGTACTTCTCAAACTATCGGCCTCAGTAATTTAGGAAGCGGCATTAAATTTGGTCATGGCAATGCGGCGAGCCCTGTGCCTGATTCCCCCGCTGTTTTTCCAGCCAATAATGTGAGCTATAACACAAATACTGCTGTATTCAATCCTCGTGGCCTTGGAAATGCAGGCTATGTTTATCTCGATCATCAGTCAAATACAAATACCTATGCCATTGGCAGTTTGACAAGTGGTGCCATAAGAATTCTGAAATGGCAAGGAGGAAGCTGGCAATGAATAGCCCATTGCTTCGTTCATGTAGGGGATTTACGCTGGTCGAAATTATGATCACTCTCGCTGTGTCCGGAATTCTCATGGCGGGAGTATATAGGGTGTTTATTTCACAACAGGATAGTTATCTGGCTCAAGAACAGGTTGCAGAAATGCAACAGAATATCCGGGCTGCCCTGGACTTAATGACAAGAGATATTCGTATGGCGGGTTTTGATCCCTACAGTTCAGCGAATGCTGGAATAGTAACAGCAACTGCCGGGCGCTTTGGTTTTACTTTTGATGAAGATCAAGACGGCTCGCTTACAGCAAATGAAGCAATGACGTACGGTTTTTCTGCCGTTCTTGACGCTGATTTTGATGGGGTAGTTGACGCTGGTACTTCGCCACTAGGGAAAAACCTCGGTACAGCTATCGGAGTTGGGGGTGGAGGCTTTCAGGCTGTAGCAGAAGAACTTCAGGCCATAGAGTTTAACTACGTACTATTCGACGGGACAGAAACAACCACCCCCGGTGCCAATCAATTACCTCAAGTCAGATCTGTTGAAATATCAATTCTTGCACGGGCACGACAACCTGATCGTAATTTTAATAATGTTAGTGCGTATTCCACCGCATCAGGCGCTGTTTGGGGCCCCTTTAATGATCAATTCCGCCGCCGTTTTCAAATTATTACGGTTCAACTCCGCAATACAGGGATGTGAATGAACAGGATGCTTTCGGTTAAAAAAGAGATCTCGGGTTTTACCCTACTGGAAGTTATGATAGCCCTTGTGATTTTGACTATCGGTATTTTGGGTATTGCTTCTATGCAGATTTCCGCCATCAGGGGGAACAGTCACGGTCGTCAAATTAGTGAAGCAACGAGTGTTGCCAGTGCTTTGATGGAGAACCTGCTGGCACGTGAATATGCCGATGCCTGTTTGGTTGATACAACAGCAGATGGTGATTCAGGTTTAGATGATTCCTTTGATGATCGAGACCTCCCACACCCAACATCGACAGATACGGATGATTGTATTGCCGTACCTGTGAATGTTCCTCAGGGGTATAATCTTTTTTGGAATGTTGCTGAAGATTGGCCGTCTAATCGTACTAAAACCATCAGAATATTTGTTGAAGGTCCGCAAATTCAGACTTTTTCAATTGATATGATCAAGGCCGACATTTAAGGCTCCTCGCTGTTTCGAATGGGTAAGCCGGTTGGCAAAATATTATGGTCGTGACAAAATGTATAGTTTCTCGCTGCATGCTGACCTGAAGGTGGCGACGGTGATGAGGCGGCACTTATAACCGGCCTCGTCTCCGGCAG